>OZ251704.1:57500-665765 GCA_965244045.1 Candidatus Pelagibacterales bacterium | reverse complement strand
GGTAGCGGGAGGCAGACTTGAACTGCCGACCTCAGCGTTATGAGTGCTGCGCTCTAACCACCTGAGCTATCCCGCCATAAACTACCGGAGGTATATAATATATTTTTATTAATTTAAAGTAGGGCTAAACTTTTTTTTGGAAAAGTTTTTAGTTCTAGATTGAAACCCATCTCTATTTCTATCTTTAAAGCCACCTTCTCTAGTAGGCCTGTCACCAAAACTAGATCTATTTTTTCTACCATATCCTTCATTTTTTGGTTTCGATCTAAATCCTTCTTTTCGCTCAAATCTAAACTCGTTTGGTTTGCTATCGAATGATTTTTTGTCTCTGAAATTATCTTTGTTCCTGTCTCTAAAACCACCTTCTCTTCTAGGTCTATCACCAAAACTTGATTTATTTTTTCTACCGTACCCTTCATTTTTAGGTTTGGATTTAAACCCTTCCGTTCGTTCCGGTCTAAACTCACTTGGTTTTCTATCAAATGGTTTATTGTCTCTAAAATTATTTTTTTTCTTATCCCTAAAATTAAATGTTCTGCCTCTTCCTTTTCCTTTGCCAAAAGATTGTTTTCTTTCGAAATTATCTCTTCTAAAATTAGACTTTTGCTCAGATGTACTTTTTAATCCTGGATTTAAAATCTTTTCAATTTCATGCCACTTTCTTTTGTCGCTTGGTGTGACATAGCTCCAAGCAGTTCCACTTGCTCCAGCACGTCCCGTCCTTCCCATTCTGTGTATAAAATCTTCAGCTTGTTGGGGAAGATCGTAATTAATTACGTGTTCAATGTGTGGAATATCTAAACCTCTTGCTGCAATATCAGTTGCAACTAATACATGAAGCTTGTTAGCTCTAAATTTAGCAATCACTTGGTTTCTTTTATTTTGTCTTAAATTTCCGTGTAAAGAATCTGATTCAATTCCTTCTTTTAATAAATTTTTTGCTAATTTTTTTGCGTTATGTTTGGTTTTCATAAACACCAATATGGATCCGGTGTTTTTTCTGATGTGCTCTACTAAGGTATTATATTTATCTTCCTGTCTTAACTGCACCACTTCCTGTTTAATGGTAACCACTGTTGCGTTAGCGGGTGCTACACTTACTCGCTCTGCATTATTCAAATATCTTGTAGATAATCGTTCAATGGAAGGAGCGATGGTTGCTGAAAACATTAATGTTTGCTTTTCTTTGGGTAAAAATTTTATAATTTCATCTATCTGAATGCTAAATCCCATATCTAGCATTCGGTCCATCTCATCTAAAATTAATAGATCTACTTGATGTAATATTAAGGATTTTCTGTTTAAATGATCATTCACTCGTCCTGGAGTTCCTACAATAATATCTGGTTTAGTTTTTAATCTTTTTAATTGTTTGTTCATGGGCTCGCCGCCTACTAAACAAACACTTCGAATAGCGCTTTGTTGAAATAGTAATTTTTCGATGACATCATTTACTTGTTTTGCCAGTTCTCTGGTGGGAACTAAAATAATTGCTTTCTTTACTTCTTTTCGAGCAATTAGTTCAATCATCGGAATACAAAAAGCTGCGGTCTTTCCTGTTCCTGTTTGTGCGGATGCTAAAATATCTTTTTTTTCTAAAATAAGCGGAATAGCTTTCATTTGTATGGGAGTGGGAATATCAAATTTCATCTTAATGAGAGATGCATTTAGACTCTGATTCAAATTCAACTCTTGAAAATTGTTCATGGAAAAGGGGTTTTTAATTTTATCTATTTAATTTAAATGTCCTTAGATAGAGGTATAGAACTAAAGTCAATTAGTATTACAAATTAACAGTAAAAAGCTTTACTCCCCAAGGATATGCATCAACACTTTTCTATGATGCGACTGTAATCTATGTTCAAATAAGTAAATACCTTGCCATGTTCCTAGTGCTAGACTGTTCTCTTGAATACTTAACGTAAGATGCGTTTGTGTAAGTGCTGTTTTAATATGAGCTGGCATATCATCTTTTCCCTCTATTCCATGAACATACAATTTAGGATTCATCGGAACTAATTTATCAAAATAACTAAGCAAATCTTTTAGCACATCAGGATCTGCATTTTCTTGAACTAACAATGAAGCGCTAGTGTGCAGGATGCTTAGATTAATTATTCCCGTATTTATTTCCGATTGATGAACAAAATCACTTATCTTATTAGTAATTTCAATCAAACGCTGACCATTAGTTTGGATGTCTAATGTTTCTGAAAGCTGCCTCATAATAAAATAGTAATACCCGTTGCCACTAATAAAATTGCCAGTACTATTTCCACAATTTTTTTTACTTTAGGATTAGAAATAAAAGCTCTAATGGAACTACCAAATAATACCCAGATACTAATTGAAGGTAAATTCACCAGTGGTGCAATACCTGCAAGAAAGAAAAGACCGGTAAGAAACGATTCATCTTTTGGAAAAAAAACACTGACAGCAGTAATCGCAACCACCCAAGCTTTTGGATTTAAAATTTGAAACAATGCTGCTTCATAAAATCGTAAAGGTCTGCCAGTCTCTTTTGATTCTTTAATACTTAATGAACCAAACATGCGGTATGCAAGGAAAAATAAATACAAGCAACCAAGCACTTTTAGTATTTGCTGAGCTATGGGATAGGTTTGAAATACAAATCCAAGACCCATGGAAATTAAACTTATTTGAAAAAAATGTCCTAAAGGTATTCCGAAAATATGCGGAATAGTTTTTTTAAAACCATATTTAACACCGGATGCAAATAACATGACGTTATTAGGACCAGGTGTAACAAACATGACAAAATAAAAAGAAATCAGAGCAAAAGTTAACTCAGTCGTAATCATGAATAAGAAGATAAATAGCTTATACTAGAGAAAAGCAAAGAAATATTGCAGCTACTACTAAAATTGATCCACAAATTTTAATTTTTTTAATTCTATTCAATTTTCTCTCTGCAATATTATTTTCTAAGATATTAAATATATCAATTTTCTTTTTAGTATTAACTGGGATGGTAATTTTTTTAGAATAGTTTCTTAAATGAATAATTTTAGAAGTAGAATTATTTTCTAATTCAACTGAATCTTGTAGTTTATTCTCCGCACTCATGTCCCCGTCCCCTTAAAAAGAGACCCATTTAACTACAAAAGCTGATCTTATGCAACCTATGATACCAATAATTTTTAGTGACAATATTGTTTTTTAATCTAAAAGAATTGGCATATGGGATATCCAAAAAAGCACAGAGGCCGAAGAAAAGTAGGCTCTAAAAGAAGAAGAGCTAGAAGAAAAGCTAAGAAAAAATAAGCTTTTATCTTTTCATTCTTACCAACTTAGGAGGTGGAAGAAATCCATCCACCGCCATACACTCTCATTCCCACTTGATCCTGCTTATAAAATACACAAGCTTGTCCAGGTGACACCCCAGGCTCTCCCTCGTATAGTTTCACTAAGGTAGCATTATTACTTACCTGGGCGCGAAGTAGTTTTCCGGTGGATCTTACTTTTACTAAAAAATCTCCCTCCAGATCTTTACGATTACAAAGAAAGTTAACATCCTTCACATGAATAGTAGTGATATTTAAATCTTGTCTTGAACCAACAATCACTTCCTTTGTATCCGGATTAATTTTTACTACAAAAATAGCTTCTTCTTGTCCGCCAATTTTAATTCCTTTGCGTTGCCCGATGGTAAAATTAATTATTCCATTATGCTTTCCTAAAACTTTTCCAGATAAATCTACAATATTTCCTGGATCATAAGATTCAGGTCTTAATTTTTCTATGACAGATTTATAATTTCCATTAGGAACAAAACAAATATCCTGACTATCTGGTTTTTCAGCAACTGCTAAATCCATCTTCTTTGCAATGTCTCTAGTTTGTTGTTTCGGAAGATCTGCAAGAGGAAACCTTAAATAATCGAGCTGCTCCTGTGTCGTAGAAAATAAAAAATAACTTTGATCTCTATTGATATCTACAGGTTGGTACATTTTAGAGTGAATTAAATCACCTACTCTCTTCACGTAGTGTCCGGTAGCCAGTGCATCTGCTCCTAATTCTTTTGCAGATTTAAATAAATCTCTAAATTTTACTGTTTGATTGCAACTAACACAAGGAATGGGAGTTTCTCCTCGTAAATAACTATCGGCAAATTTTTCTATAACTTCTTCTTGGAATAAGCTTTCATAATTAAATATTTGATGTTCAATATCTAATTGCTCGCAGACTTTTTTAGCATCATAAATATCTTTACCCGCACAACAAGTTCCTGCAGTTTTTCCAATTTTTCCATAATCATATAATTGCAAGGTGATTCCTATAACATTATACTGTTGCTGTTTTAGTAATGCGGCCACGGTAGAAGAATCAACTCCACCGGACATCGCCACCACTACTTTGGTATGTTTAGGAGATTTGGCAAAACCTAAAGAATTAACCTCTTGGTTATTTATGGAAGTTGCTAAAGACATAAATGATATATAACACTTTATTATTATAAATTAACAATTTTTAACAATCATGTTTTTTGATTTTGATTTAGGTGATTATGTAATCAATCCTAACGAAAAAGATTGGGGTATTGGACAAGTTCAGTCTATTATCAAGAATAAAGTAACCGTCAATTTTCAACATGCAGGAAAAAAAACCATCAATACCGATGAGATTGTGTTAGAAAAATATCATGAAGAAATTTAACCAAGCCTATTATAAATCTATTGTGATGAAGCTGCTTCCTGCTTTTAAGAAGGCTGGAAAAAAATCTATTGAATTATCTGGTGATCAATTAAAAATATTTACCAAACCGGACAACACACCTGTCTCTAACGGTGATCTTGCGGTGGATAAAATTTTACAAGCTGCCATCAAAAAAATTACTCCTACTATTGAAATAGTTTCTGAAGAAACTATTCAAAGAAACAAAGTGCACAAAAGAGATACTTTTTGGTTAATCGATCCCATCGATGGAACGAGCGCTTATATTAAGAACAAAGATGAATACACACTCAATGCATCCTTAATTGTGAACAAACTACCAGTGCTGGGAATTATTTATGCCCCTAAAAAAGGTAGATTATTTTACTCCTATGGAATGGGTCACGCTTATGAAGTTAGGGGAAGAAAAACAATCAAACTTAATTGCAGAAAAGTAAGAAAACAAACGGTATCTGCGCTTACTAACTCGTCTCACCCTTCTTCCATCATCATGAATATTTTAAAGAAACATAAAGCAACTACCTTTTTAAATGTTAGAAGTTCTTACAAATTTTGTTTAATTGCCTCAGGCGAATATGATGTATACGCAGCAAGACCACGAGCTAAGGAATGGGATATTGCAGCAGGTCACGCCATTGCAGAACACGCAGGTGCTATGGTTACCACGCATCAACATAAAAAAATTACTTATGGAAAACCTAAATTTTATAATCCTTCTTTACTAGTGAGAAGAACAGCAAATTTATAAGTATGCTTAAGACCATATTAATCATTATTGTTTCAGTATCTATTTTTGGAATACTGGTGTTTAGCTTTGTACGAAGATCCTTACAAAGGCATATTGATCAATTAGTATTAGAGGAAAAAAAGAAACAGGCAAAAGAAAATAAGAAAAAATAATTATAATTTTTTTTCTAAGATTTTAAGTTCTTTTTTCTCAATTTTTAATACCTGTATCGATGTATCATAACTAAATCCTGCCCGCGCTAGTACACCTATATCTTTGTTAAAAAACATTTCTTTATTTGCATCCGGTCGGTACGGTCCTATTCTTCTTCTTTTACAAACCTTGATGGCTGAATAAAAATCAGGATCTTCATGATCGTTCTTAATTTTTTCTATGGTTTTTTTTAGTAATTCACTATCAATCCCTTTTTGTGACAGTGTCATTTTAATTTTGTTTATAGAATATCCTCGTCTTTAAAAAGTTTTTCGACTTTAGTTCTGAATACAAATCATCATTGACTAATCCTAAACTATCTAATTGCTGAATGACTTTATCAATTTGTTCTAAGACAATGGATTTACTTGCTGTCCCTTGTTCGTCGGATAAGACTTTTTTAAACAAGTACAAGCGCAAATCTTTTTTAGAAGGTTGATATTTATCTAAATAATTAAGAGCAAGTTCTTTGATTTCTTCGTCCGTTTCGTAAGTTTTCTTGCTAGATTTGTAATAATTCATATATAATATTTAATTATCACAACATGGAAACTATCAAAGATTTTTTTACCCTGGAGCACATTTATCTACTAGCTAACTATGGAGTTATCCCTTTGTGGCTGATGTTAGTATTCATGCCAGGTTCAAGATTTACCAACATTGTAATTAATTCTATTTTTCTACCTATTCTACTTGCCTTCACCTATGGCTATTTGCTCTACCAAGAATTTTACGCTGGAGGAATGTTTGCAGCAGACGCTGCCACGAAAGCTGCGGGAAATTTTAAATTATATTTAGGTTTGGATGAACTTGGATCATTATTATCTAATAAAATATTTCTGCTTACCTTCTGGATCCATTTTTTAACTATCAGTATTTTTACAGGAACTTGGATCGCTAAAGACGCACTGCGAAATGGTATACATAAATATGTAGTGCTATTTCCTTTAATTCTTACCTATTTTACAGGTCCCTTAGGTTTATTTTTATATTTATTTTTAAGGCTGATTATTATCCAAAGAATCAGAATTCATGACTAATAAGGTTCCGAAAATTCATTGGAAAGAAATTACACCTTTATCCATTTATCAAAATAGAAGAAGCTTTCTAAAAACTTTTGCTATGGGTGCTGCGGCTAGCTTAATGATGCCCCTAGATAGTTTGGCTAATACTAAAGAAAAACTAACGCGGTACCGAGATATTATCAGTTACAATAATTATTATGAATTTGGAACTGGCAAAGAGGATCCTTCTGAAAATTCATCAAAGTTCAAAACGTCTCCCTGGAGTATCACTATTGAAGGAGAGGTAGCTAAACCTAGAACTATTTCGTACGAACAAATCATGAAAGACTTTCCTAGCGAAGAGAGAATTTATAGACTTCGCTGTGTCGAGGGTTGGTCGATGGTCATTCCTTGGATGGGATTTTCGTTAAGTCATTTATTAAAAACTGTTGCTCCTACCAGTAAAGCAAAATTTGTAGAATTTATTAGTGTCTACCGACCAGAAGAAATGATTGGTCAACGAAGTAAAATTTTAGATTGGCCGTACCGTGAAGGATTACGATTAGATGAGGCTATGCACCCTTTAACTATTATGGCGACTGGTTTATATGGAAAAAATCTTCCCACTCAAAATGGAGCACCTTTGCGTTTAGTGGTTCCATGGAAATATGGTTTTAAAAGTTCGAAAGCGATTGTAACCATTAAATTAGTAGAACATATTCCTATTACCTCTTGGATGAATGCAGGTCCTTCAGAATACGGTTTTTATTCCAATGTGAATCCGAAAGTAGATCATCCTAGATGGTCTCAAGCAACCGAGAGAAGAATTGGGGACTCTTTTTTAGATCCAAGAAGACCAACGGAAATGTTTAATGGTTATGCGGAACAAGTCGCTGGACTGTATCAAGGCATGGATTTAAAAAAATATTACTAAGAACATTGAAACCATACTTTTCATTACCACCATTTATTTTTATCTTTTCTCTATGGCCCATCGCATCTGTGGGAATCACATTTGCCACTGATAACTTCGGAGCTAATCCTATTGATGAAATCATTCGTCACTTTGGTAAGTGGACATTAATTTTTATTTGCCTCACCTTAAGCATCACACCACTTCGAAGAATAACTAAAAGTAATATATGGCTACCATTACGAAAAATGCTGGGATTGTTTACTTTTTTCTATGCATCCATCCATTTATTTTCATTTATTGGTCTAGATCATCACTTTGATTGGAATTTTATCACCCAAGACTTAATTAAAAAAAGATACGCCATTGTGGGATTTATTGCTTGGCTATTGCTAATACCCTTAGCGATTACCTCAACGCAAAAAATGAAACGATTATTAAAAGAACAATGGTTTACTTTGCATAAACTTATTTATGTCATCGCTGTGCTAGGAGTAATTCATTATGTGTGGTTGGTAAAAAAAGATATGACCCAACCCATCATCTATGGAGTAATTTTAGCTATATTATTGTTACTCAGATTTCGTTTTAAGAAAAACTAATGTTTACTTAGACTAGAACTTTACCAATCATCAAAGGTCTAAAGGTTCTATACATCACTGCTGACACCGCTTCAAAACTTTCACCCTTTGGTTCAATGACTGAACCTGCAACAATAATTCCTGAAGGATTTCCAATTCTTAATTCTAAATCGTTAGCTCCTTTTCGTTTTACTTGAAAAGGTATCGTTCCTGGTATGGCAGCAGCTACTCCAATATTCACACCGGCTGTTCCCATAATCGCTTTATGAGTTTTTCCCATGGAAAACATTCTCGTGCAGATATCGTAACTTTCTGCTTTCACTAACGATTTATCTAAACTGTGATAATCTTTAGGTTCAGAAACAATTCCAATTCTAGGTGTGTTCATAGGAGCGTCATTTTCTGATTTGCTCAAACCAATCATGAACGCACATTTTCTTCTAACGGTTTGAATGATTTCTACTTGTTTCTTTTTAGCATCTAACTCTTCTGGAGATTCTGCGCAGGTTAATCCTAAATCTTGTGCCAATACATAAATTAACGGTGTAGCAGCATCGACAATACTAACTTTAATAGCACCGTGTCCTTCTATGGTAATTTCATCTACGACATTTCCTGTGGGAAGTAATTTTCCTGTTCCTGATCCACCAGGTGACAAATAATCTAATCTTACTTTAGCCCCCGTTCCAGCAACTCCTGCAATGGCATAGTTTCCTTCAACTTCAGCAATGCCATCTTTCACTTGAAAGGTAGAATGAATAATCTTGTCGGTGTTCACTTGATAAATGCGAATGGTATTTTCTCCCTCTTTAGCTTTTACAATTCTTGCATTCACCGCATAAGGACCAACAGCCCCTGATAAATTTCCACAATTATTATTCCACTCAGCAACTGGTTCCTCGATGGCTAATTGAATAAAATTATAATCAATATCGGCATCTTTTCTTTTTGACGGACTGATAATGACACATTTAGATACAGAAGAAGCCCCTCCTCCCATTCCATTTAATTGTCTGCCATTTGGATCGGGACTGCCTATAATTTTTAAAAAAAGTTTACTTAATTCTTCTTGATTATCAGTAGGAAGATCTTTGGCTTGAAAGAATACTCCTTTACTGGTTCCACCTCTATAATAAGACGCTGTAATCCAGTTTTGTTTCATTCACTATAGCTAATCTAGTTTACGCTTCTTTCCAAGCAGTTTGTAAAATTCCACCATTTTTCCAAAAGATCACTTCATCAGGATTATCTAATCTAACTTTTAATTTAACTTTGACGACATCCCCGCTTTCTTTTTGAATATGAAAATCAACTTCTTTATGATCGTTATTAATTTGATTTAAACCTTTAATGGTAAAAAGATCAGTAGCTTCAATTCCTAGTTCACTAATACCGTTTCCTGGTAAGAATTCTAAAGGTAACAATCCCATGCCCACTAAATTTGATCTATGAATTCGCTCAAAACCTTTAGCAATAATAACTTTCACGCCAAGTAACAACGGTCCTTTAGCAGCAACATCACGTGAGGAGCCACATCCATAATTTTCTCCTGCAATCACTACTAGTTCTGTTTTTGTTTTTTCATATTCCATTGCTGCTTCAAAAATTCTCATAACTTTTTTTTCTGGAAACTTAATAGTAAAACTTCCCTCCATATCGGGTGTCATTAAATTTCGTAATCGCAAACTTGCAAATGCTGAACGCTTCACTACTTCGTGATTAGCTCGTCTAGTTAAAAAATTATTAAAATCTTCTGGTTTAATATTTTTTGATAATAAGTAGTCCCAAGCTGCAGTAGTTTTAGTAATATCGCTTGAGGGAGAAATATGATCGGTAGTAATCGAGTCTCCTAACAACACTAGAGGTCTTGCAAGAACAATATCTTTTACGGGTGGAGTTTCTTGAGAAATGTGTTCAAGATACGGAGGTTTTTTAATATAGGTACTATCTTCCGACCATTCATAGTTATTAGACTTAGATACTTGCAAATTATCCCAAAGTTCTCCTCCATCATCCACTTCTTGATACTTAGATACAAAAGTTTCTGGCTTGTAAAAATTATTTATAATCTTGTTAATTTCATTACTATCTGGCCAAACATCCTTTAAATAAATTTCTTTTCCCTGCTTGTTCACTCCTAAAGGATCCTTAGTTAAATCTTTTTTCACGCTTCCTGTTAATGAAAATAATACTACTAAAGCAGGGGACGCTAAGTAGGAAGCTCTGACATTAGGATGAATCCGGCCTTGAAAATTTCTATTTCCAGATAATACCGCTGTAGAGAAAATTTTATTTTGTTCGATCGTTTCAGCAATATCTTTGTGTAATGGCCCTGAGCTGCCATTGCACGTAGTGCAACCAAATCCAATGACATGAAAACCTAATTGATCGAGATAAGTTTGAAGTCCGCTTTCTTCCAGGATTTTAGCGGTTACTTGGCTACCTGGGGCAAATGAAGTTTTCACTTTTGGATTTCTAGTAAAACCTTGCTCCACTAAATGTTTAGCTAATAAGCCAGCTGCAATCACATTTTTAGGGTTGGCAGTATTCGTGCAACTGGTAATCGCTGCAATCAACACATCACCGTCTTGAAGATCAAAATTTAAATTAGGAACTGGAAATTTATCTTCTCGTAAATCTTTTTTATATAACATTTGTGAATGTGAATTTATTTTAGATGCAAAAGAACTTAATTCTATTTTATCTTCAGGATTTTTAGGACCAGACACACATGGATTAATAGAGGATAAATCTAAGTCTACTGTTCTTGAATATTTTGGAAGATCTTTTGGATGTCTCCATAATTTTTGCTTCTTAGAATATTCTTTTATAAGATGAATTTGATCCTTGGTTCTTCCTGTCATGGTTAAATATTCTAAAGTAGAATCATCCACAGGAAATAATACGGCAGTTGCACCATACTCTGGCGCCATATTAGAAATAGTAGCACGGTCACCTACGGTTAAAGTTTCTACTCCTTCTCCAAAAAACTCGATAAAGGATCCGACGACTTTATTTTTTCTTAGTAATTCCGTTATATTTAAAACTAGATCGGTAGAAGTTATTCCCTCTTTTAATTTTTTACTTAAATGAACTCCTATCACTTCTGGCAAAGTAATCGGTAACGCTTTACCGAACATAGAAATTTCAGCTTCGACTCCTCCCACTCCCCAACCCAGAACACCAATAGCATTCATCATGGGAGTATGACTATCGGTTCCCACGCATGTATCAGGATAAATTAACCAATCTGACTGTACCTGTTCCTTCCAAACTACTTTGGATAAATACTCGATATTGACTTGGTGACAAATTCCTACTCCTGGTGGAATGACTCTGACATTCTTTAAATTTTGAGAACACCATCTGAGAAAAGAAAATCTTTCTGAATTTCTATTATATTCTATTTTTAAATTTTCAATTTCTGCAGTTTTTGATCCGAAAAAATCTACTTGCAACGAATGATCAATCACCACATCGATAGGAACTTTGGGCTGAATATGTTTGGGATCAATTCCTTTTTTTTGTAAAGCTTCACGGTATGCTAAAAAATCTACTAGCATGACTTTTCCTAAAATATCATGACTTAAAATTCGGTTAGGCATGAAGTTAATAGGAGCGCCTACTGCAAAATTTACAATACTATTGATTTGTTCATCCGCATTAGGATTTAATTTATTTATTTTTTGTCGAAGAAGATTTTCTAATAATATTCGGTAAGAAAATGGCAGTGTTTCCAGGTTCGGAATGGTACTAATATCGGCGTATTTAAAGTTAGTTCCGTTGATAGATAATGAGCTAAAAGCGCTATTCATGAGGAAAAAAATTAACTTTAATTGTAGTAAACTACAACATATTTCTTAGAACGTACTGAAGAATTCCACCATTTTTGTAATACTCAATTTCGTTTTCAGTATCTATTCTACAAAGAGTTTCTATGGTCTTCATCGTTCCATCAATATATTTAATTTCCACTTTTACTATTTCTTTAGGTTGAACACCTTTTTCTATATTTACAATAGTAACTAATTCTGAGCCTTTTAAATTAAGTGAAGTTCGATTCATTCCATCTTTAAACTGCAAAGGTAAGATTCCCATTCCCACCAAATTAGATCTATGAATTCGTTCAAAGCTTTCCACTATTACAGCTTTCACTCCTAATAGTTTGGTGCCCTTAGCTGCCCAGTCTCTAGAAGATCCGCTACCATACAGTTTTCCTCCAAATACAACGAGTGGCGTTCCACGTTTTTGATACTCGACTGCAGCATCAAATACTGTAGCATCTTTTCCCTCTGGGAAAATTTTAGTAAAGCCGCCTTCTGTTCCTGGAGCTATTTCATTTTTAACTCTTACGTTTGCAAACGTTCCTCTCATCATGACTTCATGATTTCCTCTTCGAGCTCCGTACGAGTTATAATCCTTTGGTAATATTTGATACTTCATAAAATATTCACCTGTTGGACTATTTTTTTGAATTGATCCTGCTGGAGAAATATGGTCTGTTGTAATCATATCTCCTAATACTAATAATGGTCTTGCATCCTTGATCGCTTTAAATCCCTCGGGCTGATCTGATAAATTGTCAAAGAACGGAGGTTTTTTTACGTAAGATGAATTTTGATCCCATGAAAAAATACTAGATGGTTCAGTTTTAATAGCTTGCCATTCTTTAGGTCCTTGGGAAACATTAGAGTATCTCTTAATGAACATATCAGCATTCAACGAACTATTTAATGTATCTTGAATCTCTTCATTACTTGGCCAAATATCTTTTAAGTAAACATCTTTTCCATTTTTGTTTTTTCCGAGTGAATCTTTGTATAAATCTACATTCATATTTCCAGCGATAGCGTAAGCCACTACCAATGGAGGTGAAGCTAAATAATTAGCTTTTACTTGAGGATTAATTCTACCTTCAAAGTTCCTGTTTCCAGATAAAACGGATACCACATATAAGTCGTTAGCTTTGATAGCTTCTGAAATATTATCCGCCAAAGGTCCTGAGTTACCAATACAGGTAGTGCAACCATAACCAGACAAAAAGAAACCAAGTTGATCCAAGTATTTACTTAAGTCTGCTTTATTTAAATAATCTGTAACTACTTGCGATCCTGGTGCTAACGAAGTTTTGACCCAAGGCTTTGATTGTAAGCCTTGTTCACATGCTTTTTTAGCAAGTAAACCAGCTGCTATTAATACATTTGGGTTAGAAGTGTTAGTACAAGAAGTAATAGAGGCAATAACAATATCTCCATCCTGTAAAGGATGATTAGCTCCTTTTACTTCTGCTGATTTTACTTTGTCTCTTTTGGTGGTTTCTTTATAAATTTTTGCAAAGTTAGGTGATGCTTGCGTTAATAATACTTTATCATGCGGTCTTTTTGGACCTGAAATTGTAGGAACTACCGTCGACATGTCTAAAGATAACGTGTCAGTGAATACAATATCATCGCTTGCCCATAATCCTTGTTTTTTTGCATACGCTTCAACTAAATTAATAGTCTCTTGATCTCTTCCTGAAAATTTTAAATATTTAATAGTCTCTTCATCTACCGGAAAAAATCCACACGTTGCACCATACTCCGGAGCCATATTGGCTATGGTAGCTCTATCTGCTAATGATAAATTTTTTAGACCTGATCCATAAAACTCTACAAATTTTTCTACCACCCCTTTGTCTCTCAACATTTTCACAATCGTTAACACCAAGTCTGTTGCAGTTATGCCTTCTGCCATTTTTCCGGTAACTTCAAAACCAATAACTTCTGGTATCAACATGGAAATAGGCTGACCTAACATTCCAGCTTCTGCTTCAATGCCTCCTACTCCCCAACCTAAAACGGACAAACCATTCACCATGGTCGTATGACTATCTGCTCCGACTAATGTATCTGGATACACATAGGTAGTTCCGTCAACTTCTGAACTCCAAACTACTTTGGATAAATATTCCAAATTCACTTGATGACAAATTCCTGTTCCAGGGGGAATAATTCTAAAATTATTAAAAGCCTGCTGACCCCATTTTAAAAACGAATATCGTTCTCCATTACGCTCAAATTCTATGCTGACATTTTGTGCTAAAGCATTTTTTCCTGAATTGTCGATTTGAACAGAATGATCAATTACTAAATCTACTTGAGACAAAGGATTGATCTTTTTGGGATCTTTATTTTTTTTCTGAACTGCTTCACGCATAGCAGCTAAATCTGCCACTGCAGGTATTCCTGTGTAATCTTGTAGTAATACTCTAGCTGGTCGGTACGCAATTTCTGTATCCGAAGTCTTATTCTTTAACCAGTCTTGAATTGCTTTAATCTGATCAGTATCTACTGTTTTATTGTCTTCATATCTTAGTAAATTTTCCAATAAAACTTTTAACGATTTAGGAAGCTTAGATACTCCTGTCAGACCGTGTTGTTCTGCTAATTGTAGATTATAAAAACTATATTTTTTGTTATTAACGCTTAAAGTATCAAGAGATTTGTATGTATTAATGCTTTTCATGAAAATGCTTAGTAATGGGAAAAAAAACTATTTTCAATAACAAAAACAATTTCTTACCAAACAAAATGCTCAAATTATGGATTAAAATTGAGCTTTATCCACATTACGAACGGTAAGATGATATGCTGATGATAATATATTTGCATAGGATTATTAGCTATATATTTTCACTACCTATATAAAAAAACTATGTCAAAAAAAATAAGTAAAGAATGGATGAAAATTTTAGATCCAGAGCAATACATGATTATGAGAGAAGAAGGCACGGAAAGACCAGGCAGCAGTGATCTCAATTATGAAAAAAGAAAAGGTTTCTATTATTGCGCTGGTTGTGACACCAAGCTTTTTAGTTCTGAGATGAAATATGATAGCGGAAGTGGATGGCCTTCTTTTTTTAAGAGCTATCCTGGAGTGTTTGAAACTAAAACAGATCATTTACTAGGTTATCCAAGAACAGAATATCATTGTGGTAACTGTGGAGGACACCATGGCCATATTTTTGATGATGGACCAGAGCCTACTGGAAAAAGATATTGCAACAATGGTAAATCATTAAAATTCAAAGAGGAGAAATAAAGAATGAGCAAAGAATTTAGAAATATTAGCAAAGTGGGTTACATGCTGCACAATGGTGGACTAGAATTTAAAAGAATATCAGATAGCGAATTTGAATACAGAACCACATTGCAAGAATATCATATGAACTCAGCAGGAGTAACCCACGGTGGTTTTATTATGTCTGTTTTAGATTCTGGAATGGGAACTGCTGCTCATAGTGTGATAGAAGGAAAAGCCGTCACCATTACTCTTGATATAAAATTTATTTCTGGTTCTAAAACTGGGCAAGAAATAATTGGATATGCAAAAATAAAGAAAAAAACTAAATCGCTTATTTTTATGCAAGGGGAACTAACATCTGACGGTACTACGCTAGCGACCGCAGAGGGTATTTGGAAAGTTTTATAAATAAATTAATTAGCTTAACAATCGAATAGGATTGCCATCTAAAAACGCCTGAAGATCTTCAGCCATTTCCGTATAATACTTGATATAATTTTCCTCCGTAACGTATCCAATGTGCGGAGTTAAAAAAGCATTAGGTAAAAATCTTAATTTGTGATTTTCTGGTAATGGTTCGTGATTGTAGACATCAATTCCTGCCCCTGCAATTCTCTCTTCTTGCAATGCTTTAATTAAATCGTCTTCATTTACAATGGGGCCTCTTGAAGTATTAATTAAAAAAGCTGTTTTTTTCATTCTACATAAATCTTCATATTTAATTAAATTTTTACTTCGTTCACTTAAAACATAATGAATGGTCACAAAATCAGACTGTTCTAATAATTCTTCTTTGGTGACAGCAAACACTCCTTGTTCCGTCGCATGGGCAATTTTTAAATTTTCACTCCAAGCCACTACATTCATTTCAAAAGCTCTTGCTACTTTTGCAACTTGGCAACCTAATTTACCAAGACCAATAATTCCTAGAGTTTTTCCTTTCAATTCCACTCCCAAGGTAGTTTGCCAATAACCTTGGTACATATTCTCTGACTCTTGTCTTAAATTTCTAGCTAAACTTAATAAAATCGCCCAGGTCAACTCAGCCGTGGGATTTTGATTGGCACCTGTGCCTGAGACCACAATTCCTTTTTTTTTAGCATGCTCAAGATTAATAGCTAAATTTCTCATACCACTGGTGGCGATAAATTTTAATTGCGGACAAGCATCCATTAATTTTGCGGTAATGGGAGTTCTTTCTCGCATAATTAACAACGCTTCAAAATCTTTTAAATTTTCAATGGCGTGATCTTCATCATCGAAAGGTTCGCGAAACACTTTAATATCACAACTTTGATTAAGACTACTCCAATCTGCAAGTTCTTGGGCTACCCCCTGATAATCATCTAAGATTGCAACTTTCATTTTATTTTTCTTTTAGTCGAGGGATCAGATTGATGAAGTTACAAGGTTCAAATCTAGAATCTAACTGGTATTTTAAAATACTCTCCCAGCCATCTGTGACTGCTCCGGTAGATCCTGGTAACGCAAAGATATAAGTGCCTTTGCACAAAATAGCCATAGCACGGGATTGGATAGTAGATGTCCCAATTGATTTATAACTAATCAAACGAAATACTTCTCCAAATCCGGGGATGTCTTTTTCTTTAATATCATTTAATACTTCTGGAGTGGTATCTCTTCCTGTCAGACCCGTTCCGCCTGTGGTAATAATAACGTCGACATTACTATCTGAACACCAGTCTAATAATATTTTTTTAATATCTTCCTTATTATCTTTTACAATTTGTTTATGAGTTAAACCGTGGCCTTTTTCTCTAACTTTTTTTGCAAGTAGTTGTCCTGAGGTATCGTTCGCTTCGGTCCTAGTATCCGAAATAGTAAGAACCGAAATATTGATAGCTTTAAATTCTTTTTGGCTGTTGATAGTCATAGTTAGTATAAATTACACTAGAGATTAAAATTTAGGTAGATCTATTAACAAAATTTCACAATTTTCTTTTGCTATAATTAAAACTTCCTGTTTCTTGGTAATTTCTGCACCATCCCCTTTACTTAATTCAACATCCTCAATAGCAAAACTTCCATAGGAACATAATGCATAAGCTTGATGGTTAATGGTTTGAGAAATACTCGTTCCTTTATTCATTCTGCCTGCATAAATAATGGCATCTTGATAAATTTTAAGACTGTCCTGATCAGGATGATTAAAGCCAGTAACCAGAGGTTTTAATTGATCTTGTACTGGATCTTTAGGAAATTGTTTCGCTTCCCATCTAGGTTGGACATTTTTTTTATTAGGAAATATCCAAATTTGATAAAGATTAGTTTCTTCATTTTCTAAATTAAATTCAGAATGCACCACCCCGCTACCAGCTGACATTACTTGTATATCGCCAGCGGCTGTTCTTCCTTTATTACCCATATCATCGGTATGCGTAATTGCACCTTTTCGAACATAAGTAATAATTTCCATATTGTCGTGGGCATGAGGAGCAAATCCTTTGTGTGGTGCAATCACATCATCATTAATCACTCGCATCGGACCAAAATGAATTCTTTTAGGATCGTGATAATTAGCAAAACTAAAGTGATGTTTGGCTTGCAGCCACCCATGGTCAGCACCGCCTAATTGATTATAGCTTATTTTATTTATCATTCTTTAATGTTGCCTCTTTAATTAATCATTAATACTCTCATTACAATACTGTTTATGATTTTTCTTTCTAGTTTATTTTTTATTACATCTATTTTATATGCAAGTGTTGGTTTTGGTGGTGGCTCGACTTATCTAGCATTATTATTGTTATGGAATATTCCCTACACTGTTCTTCCGCTTATTGCCTTGAGCTGTAATATTGCTGTGGTATCAGGAAATTCTATTAACTACATTCGTCACGGTCACTTTAATCCAAACTTATTAGTTCCTTATTTATTAGGATCTATTCCTTTTGCCTATATAGGAGGATCGTTACCCATAGAAAAATATATTTTTGAAATAATTCTTTTTATTGTTTTGTTACTTGCGGGAATTTTATTATTGATCAATTTTCAATCTTACGGAAATGAAAATAAATCGTATAAAACAATTCCGCTATATTTTTCTATAAGTATCGGATGTATTTTAGGTTTTGTGTCAGGTGTGGTTGGAATTGGTGGTGGAATTTTTTTAAGCCCCATCCTCTTTTTATTACGAGCGGGAAAACCTCGTGATATTGCAACTTCTGCTTCTCTTTTTATTCTGATTAACTCTATCTCGGGTATTATTGGTCAATTCCAAAAAAATCATGTTGCATCGGAACTGTTAGATTATTGGTTTTTAATTGTCTGTGTGGTGTTAGGTGGGCAAATAGGAAATTATTTGAATCTAAAAATTTTATCTTCTAAAATTTTAGCAGTACTAACGGCAATATTAGTTCTGTTTGTGGCTATGCGGATGGGATTTAGAATATTTTAAGCTAGAGACTTGTCTCGAATAGTGCTGGTGGATTTTTCTCTCACCACCACTTCTTCTTCTTTAGACTGAAGTGCATTCAACGCTCTTACCGACCTAGCGTATAAAACAACTAATAAAACAGCTGCAATTAAGTAAGATCCCCAGATAAACACTGCGTATCCACCCATATTTAAAAATTCAGTCATACGCTCTTATAACTATTTTCCTGCACTCTTGGCAACATAAAAAGCGACCGCTTCAATTTCTTTAGGTGTTAATAATCCACTCTCCCCAAAAGCTGGCATAAGATTTATGCCTTCCGTTACTACTTTTTTTACCTCGTCCATGGTTGGTTTTAGAGTATCTAACACTGGTCCTACATTACCCGTGGCACCCGCTGCTTTTAACGTATGGCAAGTCATGCACATACCTTTACCATTAAATATGTTTTTACCTTCTGACATCATGTCGGCTCTCGCCGCAAATGTCAGAAAGTTAAAAAACAAAAATAATAGAAAAACTCTCTTAAGCAACGTCAATGGTTACGCTGTGATCTTTCCAACCGTTATGTAAGTAACCTCGGTGATTTTCCATTCTTACTTCCGGTTGAGATTTGCCTCCAGCAGAAGCTCTACTTGCTAAGTTGTATGTTCCTGGTTTTAAATCAAGCTCCAACACAAACTGTCTCCAAGCAAATTTTCCAAGATCTGGTCCTACGAATTTTGCAGATTTCCAATTTTTTCCAAAGTCAGTTGAAATTTCAACTCTGGATACTGCATCCATTCCACCAAAAGCCACACCTGTGATCACTACATTTCCAGCAGCAATTTTTCCACTGTCATCATTGGGTGAAGTAATCCAAGATTTAACTGGCATCTCCCAACAAGTTGGATACTCAGGCGAACCTTTTTTTCCAATTGGATACACTCTGTAACTAGATTTCATAAATCTAACTCCAGACTCAGCCTTCGTGAAAGCAAGTTTATTTAAATGTTTAACATTGTTAATTCCAAAGTAACCAGGAGTCACTAATCGAATTGGCGCTCCATGAACATTTGGTAGATCCACTCCGTTCATTTCCCATGCTAAAAGTGCATCTTTATAAGCTTCCAATGGTACAGATCGTTCTACTAGGGCTTTGCTAGGATCTTGTCCTTTTGGCAAGTCTCCACCTGTTCCTGTCAAAAACTTAACACCACTTGCTAAGCCACCACAAATATTAACTAGGTCAGCAACTGGAATTCCAGTCCAAACTACACAAGCTGCAGCTCCTGTTGTCCACTGTGATCCTGAAGGTTTATGCTTAAAGTAACCTCGTCCATTACCAGAACACTGAAGTACAGTTGCAACTGTAGTAAATCCTAAAGATTTTAATTGTTTAACAGTAAAAGCTCTTGGATTTTTTACTCCTTCTACATTAACAGTCCAATTATCTTTTTTTCCGATCTGTTCATCTGTCATCGTTGGCAAATTATTACGAACATAAATGTGTCGGATAGGGGTAATAAGACCAGATCCAATTTCATTTCTATGAGTTTCAATACCGCTCTTAGAATGAACAATCACTGCTGATCTTTTTTTCCATTTTGCAAAATCAGGTAAATCGGTTGGTTTGTCGTCCGTGTGATTAGCTTGTGCTATGCTAGTCGGCAAAACTGCCGATGCTGCTGCAAGTCCTGCAATAGTTGCAGATCCTGCCAAAAAATTTCGTCTTGAGTAATTGGACACTTTGTTTTTCATTTTTCCCCCATTTTAAAATGTTTTAATTTGCCAAATAAATTCTAACCTAATTTATTTAAAAAAAGAAATTTTTTTTTCACTTTTTGCGTGTACAAACACAATTCTTAAGTGAATTGAATTATTAAAAAAACTTTAATTATGTTACAATTTTATTAATGAATAAGTTATCAGATAGTTTTGGCAGATCTTTTCCTTACATTCGTCTTTCTATTACTGACGTATGTAATTTCAAATGTGGCTACTGTTTACCTAACGGTTATTTTAAAACTGATAATACTCCAGGGTTTTTACATCTTCATGAAATATCCAATTTAATAGCTGCTTTTTCTGATCTTGGTGTTTCTAAAATTAGATTAACGGGAGGAGAGCCAACAGTTAGAAAAGATTTTTTTGATATTGTAAATACCATTAAATCAGAACACCAAATTCAAAATCTAGTTATGACCACGAATGGTTATAAGCTTCCTCAAATAGCAAAACAGCTCATTCAATCTGGATTAAATGGAATTAATGTCAGTATTGACAGTTTAAATAGAAATAAATTTAAAGAAATTACCGGCAAAGATAGATTGCCAGAAATATTGGAAGGTATTCAAATTTTACAAGAAAATAATTTTCATAATATCAAAGTGAATGCTGTTCTTCTGAAAAACATGAATGCAGATAAAGAAGAATTTGAACAATGGGAAAATTTTGTAAAAAAAAATAATATTGATTTTAGATATATTGAACTTATGCAAACTGGAGATAATTTCGACTACTTTGATAAATACCATGTATCTGCTTCCATTTTTAGAGAATATTTAGAAAGCAAAGGTTGGAAAAAAATTGACCGTATACGCGATGCCGGTCCTTCGATCAATTATGTGCATCCAGAATTTAAAGGTAAATTTGGGATTATCGCTCCTTATTCCAAAGATTTTTGCAAAACTTGTAATCGATTAAGAGTAACGGCTAAAGGAGAATTGAGATTATGCTTGTTTGGTAATACTGGAATTGATCTAAGACCTTTGTTGCAAGACCAGAATCAGAAAGAAGAATTAAAAGAATTAATTTTACAACAACTTCATTTCAAAAAAGAATCTCATTATTTAGAAATGGGTGACACTGGCATCACGCCTCATCTAGCTTCCATTGGAGGATAATGACCAACCTAAAGATTATTAATCACAATGAGTTGAAAGATTGGGCAAAGGAACTATTTGCCAAACATAATTATAAAATGATTGATGTTTCAGATAAGCAGCCCACTTTTAGAAAAGCTTTAGCAACAGGAAAAATTATTGTGGGCAAAGAAACCTTTGATCTCATTCAAAATAAAAAAATGCCAAAGGGAGACCCTATTAGTTTAGCGGAAGTTGCGGCAGTGTTAGGTGTTAAAAAAACGAGTGAAATTATTCCTTTGTGCCATCCTTTACCAATCGATCACACGGCAACTAAGATTACCATGAATGAACAAGATTATTCCTTGGAAGTATATTGTGTAGTGTCTGCTCATGCAAAAACTGGCGTGGAAATGGAAGCGATCATGGGTGTGAATACAGCTCTGATTACTATTTATGATTTGAGTAAAATAGTAAATCCAGATTTAAAAATAGAAGGAATTAAACTGCTAGTGAAACAGGGTGGAAAAAGTGGCTTATGGCTTAATCCTAACGGATTACCTGATTTTTTATCTGACCTATTTTAAATTGCATGTTCAATTACCATCAAGCAGTACACAAAGTTATATCTACTGCGAAACAAAAAATAATTACCCTACCCATTACACTTTCGCTTAACTATACACTGGCTAGTTCTATCCTGGCCAAAAAAGATAATCCTTCTTTTCATAATAGCTTATTAGATGGATATGCTGTGAAATCTAAAGATGTGCGGCCAGGAAAATTACTAAAAATTATAGGAAGTATCTCTGCTGGCAATCCAAAAAAAATTTCATACCAGAAGAATTCATGTATACAAATCGCAACTGGCTGCCCTATCACATTACCTTATGACAGCATGATCCCTTATGAACAAATAATTCAAACAGGAAATTATATTCAAAGCAAAATACATATTAAAAAATTTGATCATGTGAGAAAACAAGGAACAGATTACAAAAAAAACGACATTATTGCACCGAAAGGAAAAGTCATTCAGGCTCAGGATATACTAGCTGCTAAAACTTTAGGTATTTCATCGGTGAAAGTATATCAAAAACCAAAAATAATATTATTTTGTTCAGGAGATGAAATAAGTGAAAACACTAAAGATCCAAAAAAAATTATTACAGGTATGTCAGAGTACATTCAGTCCTTTCAACATATCTATAATTTTGAATTTGAATATTTAGGAATTGTAAAAGATAATAAAAAAGATTTACAACGAATATATCGTCAACTTTCTCTTTCCAATACAAATACGATTATTTTAAGCACGGGTGGAGTATCGGCTGGTCATAAAGATTTTATTCCGTCCATGCTGAAACAGCATAAATACAAAATTCTCTTTCACAAAATTCTCATGCAACCAGGCAGACCCACTTTATTTGCTACCAAAAAAAATAATTATTATTTTGGACTTCCTGGAAATCCCATATCAGGAATTGTAGGCTTTCATTTTTTAGTTCTTCCTTTAATTCAAACTATACAAAATAAAAAAAGATCTTACTGGAACACTGCTAAATTAAATCACAACTTACCTAAAAATAAAAAACTCACACAATTTGCAAGGGGCTTGGTAACCAATGGAGCTATTACCATTTTACCTGGTCAAGAATCGTATAAATTATCTACTTTAGTCAAAGCCAATGCTTGGGTGATGCTAGATCAAACAAAAAGCTTAATAAAAAGAGGAGAACAAGTTAAATATTTACCTTATGAAAATTAAAATTGAATTATTTGGAGCTGCTAGAGATTTTTCTAAACAAGATTATCTTGAACTAACTGTACCTGAATCTACTAGCATCAAAGAAGTTCGAGAAAATTTAATGGATTTTATACAGGCTAAATATCCAGAAAATAAAAATTATCTAGAAATTGTTAAACGTTCCGCATTTGCGAATGAACATAATGAAATTGTGCAAGATCATTACCAATTATCTGCTAATTCTAAACTTTGTATCATACCGCCAGTAGGAGGAGGATAATGTTTCACGGCAAAGTTATTGATGCATCCAAACAAAGCATATCTTTAGACGAGGCTAAAAAATTTATCACTTCTGAACAGTGTGGAGCATCCTTGTTTTTTATCGGTACGGTGCGAAATCATAATAATAATAAAAAAGTGACCGGTATTACTTACGACTCTCATGATGCGATTGTCGAAAAAAGCTTTAAAGAAATTTATGAAGAGGCCATTCACAAACTGACCATTGATCACCCTTCAGTATATATTGAACACGCCAAAGGCTATCTGGGACTAGGTGGAATTTCTATTATTATTGCCGTTGCTGCTAAACACAGGTCGCAAGTATATGAATTATCGAGATACATTATTGAGGAAATAAAAAAAAGAACTCCGATTTGGAAAAAAGAACATTATAATGATCATCAATCAGATTGGTTAAAAGGAAACCCAGTTCATGATTTGTCAAAATAAGTTGTATGAAAAAAATTGATTTTTACTTTGATATTAGTAGCCCCTACGCTTTTTTAGCACACACTCAATTAAGAAAATTTGAAAAAGAAACAGGTGAAAAAATTAATTACATGCCTATCTTTCTCGGAGGCTTGCATAGATTAGCAGACATTCAAGCTCCTGGATTAAATCCACATAAAGGTAAATATCTTATCAAAGATTTAAAATTATTTGCTGACAAATATAAAGTTAGTTACCAATTTAATAGATACTTTCCGATCAAGAGTATTAATATCATGAGGGGATCTTTAGTGGCTGAACAAAATAATTATTTTAATAATTATATTGATAAATTGTTTGTTGCAGCTTGGGTGGATTCCTTAAATTTAAATGACGAAAAGATATTTGAAAAATTTTTAAAAAATATGAATATTAATTATGCAGATTTTTCGCAAAAATTATCTGATCCTAAAATTAAAGATGATTTAAAAAATAGAACAGAGGCTGCTTTTAAAAAAGGTGTATTTGGCGCTCCCACTTTTATCGTTAATGGAAAGATGTTCTGGGGTCAAGATAGGCTTGAATTCGTTTTTAAAGAAGCAAAAAAATAATTATAAATTGTAGCTACTTTCACCGTGACTTCCAAAGTCAAGTCCTGTTCCTACTTCTTCTTCTTCGGTTACTCGTAATCCAACTGTTGCTTGAATAATTTTTACAATAATCACTGTGCCTACTAAAGAAAGGAGCGCTACCGTTAGAATTCCTAATGCTTGCACCATAGTTTGTTCTAACGCAGTTTTTTCTAATCCTAGTCCACCAAATTGAGTAGTTGCTAAAATTCCTGCTAATAAAGTTCCAAGCATTCCGCCTACTCCATGAACAGCGAACACATCTAAAGAGTCGTCGATTTTTAATTTAAATTTTACAAAGCCGACACAATAGTAACAAATAAATCCTGATAAAAATCCTAAGATAATTGCTCCCACAGGACCAATAAAACCTGAAGCAGGAGTTACAGTGGCAAGTCCAGCAATCATTCCTGTGATCATACCCACTAATCCTGGCTTTCCATTCTTCATCCAGTCTACAAACATCCAAGTGATGGTAGCAGTCGCTGCAGAAATATGAGTGACCAACATGGCCATTCCAGCATTACCATTTGCTGCTAAAGCTGAACCAGCATTAAAACCAAACCAACCCACCCAAAGCATACAAGCTCCAATCATAGCAAGCACCGGACTGTGTGGTGGACTAAATGTTTTAGGAAAACCTTTTCTTACCCCTAAATAATAGGCAATTACTAAAGCAGAAATTCCAGCAGTGGTATGAACTACTAAGCCACCTGCAAAATCAAATACTCCTAATTTTGCTAACCATCCTCCACCCCAAACCCAATGAGTTGCTGGAGCATACACTAGAATGAGCCATAAAATAGTGAACATTACTACTGCAGAAAATTTAATTCGCTCAACAAATGCTCCCACGATTAGACCTGGCGTAATAATTGCAAAGGTCATCTGGAACATGACAAAAACAGTTTCAGGAATATCTCCGGTTAAACTTTTAAGACCCACTGTTTGTAAAAAAACTTTATTGAGGTTTCCGATATAAGCACCCTCTCCACTGAAAGATAAAGAATAACCAATGGCAAACCAAACCACAGATGCTAGTACAGCAATCACCAAGCACTGTGCCAAAACTGAAATGGTATTTTTAGATCGTACTAGGCCTGCATAAAATAAAGCAAGACCAGGTAGAGTCATAAACAGCACTAAAGCTGTTGACGTTAAAATCCAAGCTGTATTTGCACCATTCATTTCGAATACAAACTACTGCATTCGAAAAAAATTAGTTATGACAAATTCGCATACAATACATGCGCCTCATGCATATAGATATTATTTTGGAGTTACTTCTTTTTTTTTAAAACCTGAATCAATCAGAGATTGATATCCTCCCTGAACATGCACTACATTGTCAAAACCCATTTCCATTAAAGATTTGGCAGCAAGCGCACTTCTCCAATTAGATGCGCAAAATAATATTTTGGTAAGTTCAGGTTTTAAATCAGATTTATAATATGGACTTTCTGGATCCAGCCAAAATTCTAACATACCTCTTGGTATATGCCTTGCTCCATCTACTGTTCCTGATTTCCATAGTTCTCTCACATCACGAATATCAATTAATAGGTGATTGTTTTCGCTTACGATTCTTTTAGCTTCCTCAGCAGTAATCGTGGTTACCACTTTCATGGCATCATCCACTAATTGCTTAATTGTTTTTAGTTTCATACAATGTGAATTAAATATATATCAATTGAAAATAATGATCCAAGAAAATAAAAAAGCTCCCAATTTTACTTTACCTTCGTCTTCTGGAACTAATTTTGAATTAAATGACAATTTAAATCATCATCTAGTAATTTATTTTTATCCCAAAGATAATACACCCGGTTGCACTACAGAATCGGTTGAATTTGCCAAGCAGTATAAACAGTTAAAAAAATTAAAGGTCGAAGTGATTGGTATTTCTAAAGATAGCATAGAAAGTCACAACAAGTTTATAAAAAAATTTGCATTACCTTTTCCATTATTATCAGACGAAACTACCAAAGTTTTAAAATTATATGATGCTTGGGGTGAAAAAAGTATGTATGGCAAAAAATTTATGGGCATCAAAAGAACTACTGTTCTGATCAATAATAAAGGTATCATTAAAAAAATTTGGAATAATGTTAAAGTAAAAGACCACGTCGCTGAAGTAGTTAAAACAATTAAAGAACTATTATAAAATAAATTGTTTCTTAGAAATTCCTAAATAATAAAGAATAGTAGTTAAATCATTAAATAATACTTGATTACTAATCTCTTCTCTAACTATCTGGTGAGCGTGATAACCCACCCCTAAACCAGAGTGTTTTAACATTCCCAAATCATTAGCACCGTCTCCGATCGCCACTACTTCAGATTTAGAAATATTAGTTTGTTCAGTTAATTTATTTAAGTAATTAAGCTTAGAATTGGTCTCTCCGGTGATGGGAATATATTCCCCTGTAAATAAATCTCCTGCAAACTTAAATTCATTACTAACTACATTTTGAAAACCTAAGTGTGTTCCAACAAAAGTTGAAATTGGAGCAAATCCTCCTGTAATCAAACTGGTAATGAAACCTAATTGATTAAGTGTAGCTACTAATGTTTTCGAACCAGGATGAAACTTAATTCCTTGCAATACCTGGTCAATTAATTGTTTGGGTTTATTTTTTAAATAATTTACACGAATACTTAACGTAGTTCTGATATCTATTTTTCCTTCCATGGCTAATCTACTCGTTTCATCAATATTAGCTGTCACGCCACTAATTTTTACTAAATCGTCCAATGTTTCATTTTCAATAATGGTAGCATCCATATCTGATAAAAGAATTTTTTTGGATCTTGTCTTTTCGTTTTGGATACAACAATCTAATTTCTTAGAAAAAAAATATTTTCTTATATCTTGTTCTTGTTCATCAGAAATCGAAGAAATAAATAGATCAGATGCAACATCAGAGAGTGCTATGCTCTTAGAAATATCTAATGAAAAATTATTGGTTAAATGAGACTGAATACCGTTGATATCTAAATGAGTGGAACCAACAATAGTAAGGACCTGATCTTTATTGATCATTAAAGCTTAAATATTTTGCCTGCAATACTAAAGGAATTTTTTTAATATTTTCTAAAATGTTTGTTTCAATGGGGCTATCTGTTGAGATCAGCGCAATGGCTTCACCACCAGAAGATTTTCTTCCTAAATTAAATGTTGCGATATTAATATTGTTATCTGCTAATATTTTAGAAAGATCCTTGATAAAACCAGGCTTGTCCTGATTGCTTATATATAAATTGTGCTTTGTCAGTTCTGCATCAATTTCAATTCCTTTCACTTCTACCACTCTTGGTTTAGCAGCAAATAAAGTTCCCGAAACAGATCTTGTTTGTTTGTCTGTGGTAATAATTAATTTAACTAAAGTTTGATACTCCGATTGCTTTTGGTGTTTCACTTCGGAAATTTCAATGGATTTGCTTTTAGCAACTAGCAAAGAATTAATCACATTCACATTATCCATCGTTGGCTTTAGTAAAGAATAAATAATCGTTTGTAATAATGGTTGAGTATTAATGGTAGATGCATGACCTTCAAATTCTACCTGAACAGATTTAATTGCATTTTCTGTTAACTGGCCTGCAAACCCTCCTAGCACTGAACATAAAGAAAGATAAGGTTTTACGGATGAGTATTCTTTTGCGGTTAATGAAAATGTATTGACCGCGTTCATGATTGCACCAGTTTTTAAATAATCGCTTATTTGTTCTGCAATCTGCAAAGCAACTTTTTCTTGTGCTTCTGTAGTTGAAGCTCCCAAATGAGGCGTTAATATTAAATTTTTAGTACCTAACAAAGAACTTCCCTTAGGTGGCTCATTCACAAATACATCTAAAGCAGCGCTGGCTACATGACCGCTTTCTAAATTTTCTTTAAGCGCATCTTCATCCACTAAACCGCCTCTTGCACAATTAATAATTCTCACTCCCTTTTTCATTTTAGCAAAAGATTCTTTTCCAATAATATTTTTTGTTTTTTCCGTAAGCGGTGTGTGTAGTGTTATAAAATCAGATCGTTTAAATAATTCATCTAGTGAAACTTTTTCTACCCCTAGCTCTTCTGCTTTTTTATCTTGAAGGAATGGATCAAATGCTAACACCTTAAACTTTAATCCTAAAGCTCGCTCTGCTACAATCGATCCAATGTTTCCACATCCAATCACTCCTAGATATTTTCCTGTAACTTCAATTCCTTTAATAGTTGATTTTTCCCACTTACCTTCATGAGTAGTTTGACTGGCATAAGGAATTTGTCTTGCCGTAGATAAAATAAGAGTAATAGCATGTTCGGCAGTAGTAATAGAATTTCCAAATGGAGTATTCATAACTACTTTTCCATTATTCGTTGCAGCTTCTAAATCGACATTATCAACTCCGATTCCTGCTCTACCTATTATTTTTAATTTTTTACAAGACTCTATAACTTTTTTCGTAGCTTTGGTGGCTGAACGAACTACTAGGCCATCACAGTCTTGTAATGCTTGAATCAAACTCTCTTCATCCAAACCATTTTTAATAACGGTTTCAATGCCATTATCAGAAAATATTCTTACAGCTTCGTCACTTAATTTATCAGCTATTAATACTTTATACATTTAAGACTTTATACTTTGGTAGGCCCATTCAATCCATGGCAATAACGTCTCAATATCAGAAGACTCCACCGTAGCTCCTCCCCAAATTCTAAAACCAGCAGGAGCAGTACGATAAGCATTGATATCATAAGCGACACCTTCTTTTTCCAGCAAAGAATTGATTTCTTTTATTTTTAATTGCTGTTCTTCTTCGGACAACTTTAAAAACCAGTCATCCGTTATTTTAAGACATATGCTAGTCGAAGAAATAGTTTTTGTATCCTCTGCTAAAAAACTTATCCAGTTTTGAGAAGCAACCCATTGTTTTACCACGTGAAGATTAGATTGGGATTTTTTAATAGAGCCAGGATATCCCCCAATGGATTGGATCCATTGCAAAGCATCAATGGCATCTTCCACACAAAGCATAGAAGGAGTGTTTATTGTTTCCCCTTTGAAAATACCCTCAATTACTTTTTTTCCATTGGCTAATTTAAAAATTTTTGGAATAGGCCAATTAGGCTGATATTCTTCTAGTCTTTGAATAGCTTTGGGCGACATGGCTATCATTCCGTGAGCACCCTCTCCTCCCAATACTTTTTGCCAAGACCAAGTTACCACATCTAATTTAGACCAATCCATATCCATGGCAAAAACAGCAGAGGTGGCATCACAAATAGTTAGTCCTTGTCTATCTTTTGAAATCCAATCGGCATTGGGAACGCACACTCCTGAAGTGGTTCCGTTCCACGTGAACACTACATCATGATCAAAGTTAATTTTGGTTAGATCAGGAATTTTTCCATAATCTACTTTATGAACCTTTAAATGCTCAGGTTTTAATTGATCTTTAATATCTTTAACCCAATCATTACCAAAATTTTCCCAAGCCAATACTTCCACTCCTCTTACCCCTAGCAAAGACCAAATTGCAGCTTCAATCGCACCTGTGTCTGAACCTGGTAACATTCCTACTCGGTAATCTTTAGGTAGTTGCAAAATTTCTTTGCTAAGATTAATCACATCAAGCAATCTTTGTTTAGGAAGTTTTGCTCGGTGAGAACGACCTAATGTATCTATTCGCAAATTTTGAATATTCCAACCAGGTCGTTTAGCGCAAGGACCTGAGGAAAAATTTGGATTGTTTGGTTTTTTAGTTGGCTTATTCATTTTAACTATAAAAAACGGCACGACTGATTACAGTCGTGCCGATTCATGTAATTTATAAAAATATTTTTTAAGCTGCTACTTTTAAAGGTATGCCGTGCTTTAAGGAAACTCCTGATAAGAAATTCCACATAAATTTGGCAGTAGTGACAGCAGCCTTTTCAGCTTTCTGTTGTTCTGCTTCAGTTAAATCATTAAGAAGTTTTTCACACTCTTCTCTATGAACTACGTCAGCACCTTTATGAACTTCAAAAAACATTAAGCCTTCTGCAGTAGTAACGCCGTAATGTTTTTTTAGTCCTTTAATTTTTGTCTCAGCAATTTCAGGAACTTGTCTTTCATAAGTAAAGAACGAACCAAGACCTTCTGCATAACTTGATCTTGCTTGCTTAAAGAAATTTTCAATCATTTCTGATGTAAATTTTTCTTGAGGTTTTTTCTCAATTTCATTTGCATCCGCACCCAAAGCTAGGGCAAAATTTTTCCAAAGTTTAGGATGATCGTTATTTCTATCCTCTTCTTCATTTAAATTTTCTAAAAGAACTTTTCTTTGCTCAATGTTTTCACATAAAGAATGCGTAGCGCTGATATATCGAGGAAAAGCTTTCACGTGCTGATAGTATTGCTCTGCGTAATCTTTAATAATTTCTCTAGTTAACTTTCCATCATTCCAAGCTTGGTAAAATGGATGTTTAAGTAAATGATATTCGTCTAATTTTTCATTAAGTCTTTGTGAAAACATTATATTCTCTCCCTAATTGGTTATCTTAATTAAATTTATAGAATTTTGCTCTGGATAATCAATAGTTTTTAGTGTGGATACAAAAAGCACAAAAAAAAACAGCCTTAAAAATTAATTTAAGGCTGTTTTTTTAATAAAAAAAAGTACTTATTTATTGAACATTTCTTTTAAAGCTTTTGCAGGTAAAAACTTAACTTTTTGAGATGCTGAAATCTGAATAGTTTCACCAGTTCTTGGGTTTCTTCCCTGTCTAGCTTTTCTTTTAGCCACTTTATAAGTACCAAAACCAGCAATTTTCACTGATTCATCATCTTTTAAAGCATCTAAAATGATATTTGTTATGCCATCAAACGTTCTTTCTGCGTCTGCTTTGCTAAGATTCATAGTTCCTGATATTTTAGCAATTAGTTGTTTCTTGTTCATTTTAGCCCTTTCGAATCGTTATATTTTTCATAATCGTCAATTATCGAGGAAAATCAATCAAAATTTAGTATTTTTTTTATTACGACCTACTACTTATAGTGCCTTTAATTAAATTTTTAAATAAAATATTGATTTAATTGATTTTTTTAGAAAATTCCAAGACCTTTTAAATCATTAAAAGTCGCAAAAAACATCAGAGAAAATAGAACAAAAAATCCAAATCTATAAAAATATTCTTGGATTTTCTCGCTTAATGGTTTTCCTCGAATAAATTCAATTAAGTAAAAAAACAAATGACCACCATCTAACAAGGGAATTGGGAATAAATTTATCAAACCAAGACTAATGGAAATATATGCCATAATTGAGAGAAATGGCACAATACCGTATTCGGCCACTTGTCCTGTAATTTGGGCAATTTTAATAGGACCTCCTAATTGATCAGGCTTAGCTGAACCAATAATAACTTTTCCCAGATAATCTAAAGTAATAGCTATGGTGTTGTAAGTTTCTTTCAAAGAATAATAAATAGCTTTTGCAGGTCCAAGCTTCACTCTATCCACTTTGTTTTGAAACGGGATAATTTTTATCCCTATCATTTTTCTCTCCGAACTATTTCCCTTCGAATCTTTTAACTCTTGAGTTTTAGGTTTAACCGAAAAAGTTAAAAGTTTTGAATTCCTGGTTACAACAATTTGAACTACTTCAGTGCCTGGTGTATTAATAAGAGAAGCCACTTCGTTAATACTTTCTACCTTAATATCATTAATAAAAGTGATTTGATCTCCTGCTTGTAACCCAGCAACTGCTGCTGGACTTTCTTTTTGAACTTCCTGAATAACAGGTAAAGAATAATCTTTTCCGCTAAACATAAAAATTAAAGAAAAAATAAAAATAGCTAAAATAAAATTAGCCACAGGTCCTGCTGCAACAATAATTGCTCTTTGATATAAGGGCTTGGTAGTTAAAAGTTTTGAATGATGTTCCGATTCTATTTCATCTAGCTTAACTGGTTTGCTAGCAGAATTGCTATCACCAAAAAATTTAACATAGCCACCTAAAGGAATTAAACACACCTTCCAGCGTGTGCCATCTTTATCAAACCATCCGAACAATTCTTTTCCAAATCCAATAGAAAAATCAGTGACTGCTACTTTGTACTTTTTTGCATAATAGTAATGTCCGTATTCATGAATGAATACTACCACGGAAATGAGTAAAATAAAAAAAACTGCGTTTTGTAAAAATGAAATCATTTAAGTTTGAATTGATATAATTAAATATAAGCCAAAGCAAAGAATAAAAAAACCAGAAACAATATTAATTCGTTTCATATACAAATCGCTCAAATATTTTTTAAAATGCAAGGAAATGTTCACTAAAATAATCCACCACAGCATAGATCCTGAAAATATTCCAAGCACAATAATAGTGGAATGAATAAAATTAATTTGTTGAAATAAATAATTGATATTGGAAAGGGCAGCAACAAAAGCAATCATGGTCATGGGATTACTTAAAGTAATAAAAAACGTAGAAATAAAATCTTTGATATTCGTTTCGTGGGTAACTACTGTATTCTCATCTGAAATATTTTTCTTAATCATCATTCGTATTCCAATAAATATAATACAAAGACCTCCCGCTAACCTTAGCACCGGTTGGTTGACTAATAATTGTCCTGAAATAGCAGTAAGGCTGTATATGGCGATAAAACCATAAACCATGTCTGCTGCTGCAGCTCCAAAACCTGAAAAATAACCTGATGTTTTTCCATATTGCAGAGATCTGGTAATACAAATCATAGCAACCGCTCCTACTGGTAAAGCAACAAAAAAACCAACTAATAGTCCCGATAAATAAGAAATCAAAACACCCCCTTAGAGAACTCTACTGCAATTTTTAATTTTTTTGAAAGTTTTTTTTATTAAATAGCAGAAGGGCCGCTTTCCCCTGTTCTAATTCTAATGACTTTGTCTAAATCAGTAACAAATATTTTTCCATCGCCAATTTTGTCTGTTTTGGCCGCTGTTTGAATGGCTTTTAATACATCCTCAAGGTTTTCATCGGTTACTGCAATTTCCAACTTTGCTTTAGGTAAAAAAGAAACTTCTATTTCAGTTCCACGGTACACTTCTGTGTGTCCTTTTTGACGACCAAAACCTTTAACATCCGTCAAAGTAATTCCGGCTATCCCTATTTTAGAAAGAGCATTTTTAACACTCTCTACTTTGGTGGGTTTAATAATTGCTGTAATCAGTTTCATTATAATAAAGAATACTAAACGATTTTTTTTAGCTAAGCAAATATTTTAATTAACATTAAAACTGCCACTCATTGACTTTGTTAAAAATAAAATCTCTAAAAGCTTGAACTCTAGCAACATTTTTTAACGACTGTGGGTACACAAAATGTGCTTCATATTTAGGACCATTCACTTCTCCCAGTACTTTCACTAACCCAGGTTTTCCAATTACCATATAATCAGGTAAAGCTGCTAAACCTACACCGCTATCCACAGCAAGTAGTAACGAATAAATATTATTCACTTTCATAACCGATTTTCTCTTAGCTTTAGTTCCCACTTTTAAAATCCATTCTTTTTGAGAAAGAGGAGAAGGAGTTCCTCGTCCGTAGGTGATTAATTTATGACTATCTAAATCTTTAATTGTTCTTGGCACTCCATATTTTTCTAAATATTTTGAAGATCCATAAATGTGATAATTAATATCAATAATTTTTTTTTGAATATAATTTAATTGCTTTGGTTGTCTCATCCAAATTGCAATATCCGCTTCTCTAGTGCTTAGATCTAACTCCTGATCGGTAACAATCAGTTCAACTTCTATATCTGGATTTTTTTCCATGAATTCCTGAATACGAGGAGTAAGCCAAATTCCTCCAAATCCCACCACGGTCGTGACTATAATTTTTCCCGATGGTTTATCTTTTTTATCGACCAGACTTGATTCAACATCTTTGATTTTAGAAATTACTTCATTGGCCGTTTTGTATAAAATCTCACCATTGTCAGTCAACGAAAGTCCGCGAGCATGTCGCTCATATAAAGAACATTTTAATTCGTATTCCAATGATTGTATTTGTCTGCTGATAGCCGATTGACTCAAATTTAGTACTTCTGCTGCTTTAGTAAAACTTCCAGCTTGGGTAACTGCATGAAAAATTTTTAATTTATCCCAGTCCATAATTATTTATTCACATCTACAATCACTCTTCCTGAAATTTCACCTTTTAAAATTTTGGAGGAAGATTGAACTAGATCTTCTAAGGACCAAACCTCAGTCACTTTATTTAATTGATTAAAATCAATCAAATTTTTTACTTGCGACCATACAAACTGTCTTCTTTTAGCTGAGCACATCACTGAATCAATACCCCACAATTTTACTCCTCTAATAATAAAAGGCATAACTGTAGTATCTAATTTATAATTACTCGCTAAGCCGCATGCAGCAACAATTCCATTCGGCCTGGTTTGAGCCAAAGCTCTGGCCAAAATTTTTCCACCTGTGGTATCGACTACTCCGTCCCATAGCGCTGCCTCTAATGGTTTTGAATCTACATCAATTTCCGAGCGATCTAAAATGTGTTGTGCACCAAGATTTTTTAAAAAATCAACTTTATCTTTTTTTCCAGTCACGGCAGTTACCTGATATCCCATTTTTGCAAGCGCCATCACTGCAACACTACCTACTCCACCAGTTGCTCCTGTCACCAGGACATCCTTAATTGGCTCTCCTAATAAAATAGTTTCTCTTGCTTGTATAGCAAATGCGCACAGTAAAGCTGTAAATCCTGCTGTACCTAACGCCATTGCATCTTTATTAGAAACACCCTCAGGTGTTTTGACTAAAAATTTTCCTTTTACTTTTGCGTACTGAGCATAACCTCCATAATAAATTTCACCTACTCTCCAGCCGGTTAGAATTACCTTATCACCTGCTTTAAAATTAGCGTCTGAACTTTCTGTGACTGTTCCTGAAAAATCTATACCTGGGATATGCGGATAATCTTTAACTAATTTTCCACCGTTTTTTAAAATCATTCCATCTTTATAATTAAGACTGGAATATTCCACTTTGACCGTTACATCCCCTTCTTTTAAAAAAGAATGATCAATTTCTTGTACCTGTCTAGTAAATGTTTCACCTTCTTGATGAATAACAATTGCTTTAAATTTGCTCACGCAGCACCTTTTGATAACTTTTGATTTTCTCTTTCATTAAATACATAAACTTTCTCTGTATCTAAATCTGCATCTTCTTTTAAGACAAAACAAATATTGCTGTATCCACAAATCACATACCCCACTTCTGGTTTGATGGTGTAATATACTCGAGGATGATCTAATTCAGTTACCACATGCGTAGTATCTACGTATACTTTTTTTAAATGATCGAATTTTTCTGGAACCTTGATCATACGTACAATCTTTAATCTTTAATATAAGTCAAAAAACGTTGTTGTAGATTTAAACTATCTCTAAATACTCCAGTAAAATAATTAGTAACGGTAATCGCTTTATCTTTTCTCACACCTCGAGTAGTCATGCACTGATGTTCAGCTTCAATACTGACAGCAGATCCGTGAGACTTTAATCCTTTATAAATGGAATTAGCAATTTGCATAGTTAATCGCTCTTGTGTCTGTAATCGTCTTGAATATGCCTCTACCACTCTAGCTAACTTACTTAAGCCAACCACTTTTTCTGATGGTACATAAGCGACATGCGCCATTCCGATAATAGGTGCCATATGATGTTCGCAGTGACTATGAATAGATATATTTTTTTGTATGACCATATCATCATAACCTTCCACATCTCCAAAAGTTTTTTCTAAATATTCATCTGGATTAACTAAATAACCGCTAAAATACTCTTGAAATGCTTTCACCACTCTTTTTGGTGTTTCTAATAAACCTTCGCGATTAGGATCCTCACCTACAAATTTTAAAATAGTTTTAATAGCTTTTTCAGCTTCTTCTTTAGAAATTTTTTCTAATATTTTATGTTTAATATCTGTAACGTTTTTCATGTTTTAGAAAATGCAATTTATAATATATATGTATTTTGTAAAACAGTTATATTGTCCCTATTATGTTTAAAGATAGAACATCCGTATTTGAAGTAGAAGAAGGAAAATTTTTATCACCTAAATTTGATGAAAATGGACTAATTCCCGTCATAACTACCGATTTCAAAACTAAAGAAATTCTCATGCATGGTTTTATGAATGAAGAAGCTTTTAAAAAAACTATTCAAACGAAAGAAGCTCACTACTGGAGTAGATCAAGAAAAAGTATTTGGCACAAAGGCAAAACAAGTGGCTTTGTACAAAAAATAAAATTTATTCGAATAGATGACGATCAGGATGCAGTTTGGATTGGGGTAGATATAGGAGATGGTGCCAGCTGTCACGTAGGTTATAACTCATGTTTTTACCGATCTATTCCTCTTAACGAACAAAAAGATCCTATAGAAATGGTATTTGAAGAAACTGAAAAAAAATTTGATCCAGAAGTAGTGTACAAGGGGCAACCTAATCCAACTAAGTTATGACCTTAAAAACCTTAAGTCCTTTTGGACCTAAAATGGCAAAATTAACTTTGCCAAAATCTATCGTTACTAAAATTAACCAAGAAGTAGATACGATCGTAGCTAGTAAAACGCTATTAAAAAAATATAATTATTCCAACAAACTTGCTGGAGAAGTGCAGCAAGAAATCGAGTTGCCAAAAACATTTATCAGTAAGTACCTCAAACCATTTTTCCATACACAAATAAAAAATTTTGTAAAACAAGTTACGGGCAAAAATACCAAAACCATAAAAATAAAAAATATTTGGGTCGTTAGACAATTTGCTCATGATTATAATCCGGTTCATTTTCACGATGGCGACATTTCGGGTGTTGGCTATTTACAACTTCCTAAAAATTTCAACACTAGTAGAAAAAAATACAAAACCAATGGATCGATCGATTTTATTTATGGAAGTAGAATGTTTCTCAATCAAAGTATTTTTAATCATATCCCTAGAGTTGGGGATCTCCTCTTGTTTCCTAATTATCTAATGCATACTGCCTACCCTTTTGCCGTTGATGGCGAGAGAAGGTCTTTTTCTTTTAATGCAGAAATTGATAAATCTATTGCAAACGTTTTTCATGAATAAAGAAGCAAAACAAAAGAATATACTTGGTGAAGATTTGGAGCTATGCTCTACCGATCCTTTAACCGGATGGTACCGTGATGGATGCTGTAATACCGATGATAATGATAATGGTACTCATACCGTGTGTGCTAAGGTAAATAATAATTTTTTAAATTGGCTCAAACAAAACGGAAATGATTTGATAACTCCTAGGCCAGAATATAATTTTGAAGGTCTCAAAGATGGAGATTGCTGGTGTGTGTGTGCAAGTTGGTATGCCAGAGCTGTGAAAGCCGGTTTTCCTTGCAAAGTATATATTCGAAGCACTAACATCAAAACCTTAGATTTGGTTGATCTTGATACTTTAAAGAAAAATGCAATCGATTTAGCCTAATCAAATGGCTATTAAAAAAGTTATTTTTGATCTTGGCAATGTTTTAGTCAAATTCAATCCTAAAAATTTATTCAGAAAAATTTTCACAACCGAAGAAGAGGTTGATTTTTTTTTACATAATATATGCACCTGGGATTGGCACATCCAGCAAGATTTGGTGTATGACACCAGTCAAGCAGCAACTCCTTTGATACAAAAATATCCACAATACAAAGAGGCGATTGAAGCTTTTTATGAAAGATTTTTAGAAATGATCGAAGGAAATTATGAAGCTAATATTCAATTAGCCTTATCGATACAAAAATTAGGTTATCCTATTTATATTTTAAGTAATTTTCCTGGGGATCAATTTGAAAAATATCGACGCAACAATAATTATATTGATCAATTTGATGATCGAATTATTTCTGGAAATGTGGGAATGGCCAAGCCTGATATCAATATTTATAAACTTGCAATTAAACAATTTAATCTTATTCCTGAACATTCTTTATTTATTGATGACAAAATTGAAAATACCAAAAGTGCTGAAGCCTGTGGTATCAATACAATACAACTTAACAACCCTGAACACTTAACCAATCTTATTAAAAAAATTATTAATTTTTAAAAAGTTAACTAACTTTATTAGTTAATTCCCCAATGTTTGAAATAGTAATACTTACTTCATCACCTGAATGAATAAACTTAGGAGGATTAAAACCTATGCCTACGCCTACTGGGGTTCCAGTGGCAATAATATCACCAGGTATCAAGGTCATGATTGAAGAAATTGTTTCGATTAAAGTGGGGATATCAAAAATAAGACTAGAAACTGAAGAGTCTTGTCTAATTTCACCATTAACTTTTGTGACTAATTTTAATTTAGTTACATCATCAATTTCATCAGCGGTCACAATCGATGGTCCCATAGGACAAAATCCATCAAGGCTTTTTCCTAAAAACCACTGCTTATGAATATTCTGCAAATCTCTAGAAGTAACATCATTAATAATCGTATACCCAAAAATTATTTCAAGAGCCTCAGATTTTTTAATATTTTTTGATTTTTTTCCTATAACTAATCCTAGCTCTCCTTCATAATCAACTGTATTAGTCGGATCATGTTGTGCAGGTATCAATTCACCAGGTCCGATTACTGCTGTGGTTGCTTTGGTAAAAACAATTGGATGTTCAGGAACTGGATTTTGGGTTTGGTTAGTATTATATCCAGAACTTTGATATTCTTTGGCATGATCATGATAATTCAAGCCAATACAAATTATATCTCTTCTAGGTACTGGTATCGGAGCTAAAATTTTTACATCCTTAAAATTTATAATAGATTCTGCTTTTGGATTATTAGTAATTTTTTTTATTTGTTCTAAAGAATTAGACTCAATAATTTCATTTAAATCATTAGGAATGTGGGGCGAATAGAAAGATAAATCAATGATTGTTTCTTTATTTATTACAATTCCAACATTTATTTTTTTATTTTTTTCAAAAGTTATAAAACGCATGTAATGATTATATTATTAAAAAATAAACTAACTAGAATTAATTTTTACTAAAAGTTAATTAATAGATATTTTACTTGCTGCCTTTTTAGCTATCTCTACCGTAGGTGCTAAAACAACGGCCATTCTTCGGTTAACTCGAGTACTAGGTTTTCCAAAAACTCTCACCTCTACATCAGGAATTGCTAGTGCATCCTCTACTCCATTAATTGTAAAAGTAGTACTTTCTTTATTGGCTAACACCACATGACTAGCGCCTGGTCTTAATAATTTAATTTCAGGGATAGGTAGACCTAAAATTGCTCTGGCATGAAGATCAAATTCACTCAAGTTTTGTGTATACATGGTGACCATTCCTGTATCATGGGGTCTGGGACTTAATTCACTAAAAATAACTTCTTTTTGTTTGGTAATAAAAAACTCCACACCAAAAATACCTGCTCCGCCTAGATCATCAGTAATTATTTTAGCCATTTTTTGAGCATCAGCATCTGCTTCTGCCTCTCCAGGTTGCCAGCTCCATTGATAATCTCCTCTTTGCTGCACATGACCGATACTTTTACAAAAAAGAGTTGCTCCATTTTTTTGCTTAATGGTTAATAAAGTAATTTCATAATCAAAATCAATGAACTCCTCCACAATGACTCTGTTCCGATCACCGCGCATTCCTTGAATGGCATAGTTCCAACTTTGAATAATTTCATTTTCATTTTTAGCAACACTTTGGCCTTTGCCACTAGAACTCATCACAGGCTTTACTACCACTGGGTAAGAAATTTTCTTAGCTTCTTCTATTAATTCTTCTTGTGTTTCTGCATAAGCAAACTTCGCTGTCCTCAAACCAAGCTCCACAGCCCTGTCTCTTATTCTATCTCTATTCATAGTAAGATTAGTAGCTCTAGCAGTAGGAACTATGTTGTAACCTTCTTTTTCCTTTTCTAATAAAACTTCTGTTCGAATAGCTTCCACTTCTGGAACAATTAAATCAGGCTTAATAGAGTCTATGATTTCTGATAATTTTTTTGCATCTAACATATCAAATACCCTACTATCATCAGCCACTTGCATAGCAGGAGCATTAGCATACCGATCACAAGCAATTACCGTGCAACCAAGTCGTTTTGCGCTAATAGTAAATTCTTTTCCTAATTCTCCAGATCCCAAAAGTAATATTTTCTTCATGCTTAATTATTTCTAGTTAACAAAATCCTCTAGTGTGTCAAAGTCTTTTACCAGAGCTCTGTTAGTAAATGTTATTTTTTTTATAGTTGTTTTATTTAATAAAGATTTAGCTCCTTTATCACCTTTTAGTTTATTCAGTTTATTTATAAATGTTGCTGGAAATAAGACTGGGTTGTGTTGTTGGGATTTGTAAAAAGGCACGATAGGTATGGTATTATTTTTTTTAGAAGCGAAGATCAATTTGTTATAATGCGTGTGCTGTATATTAGGCATATCAGCCAAAGTTATAAAAAAAGAGGTGGTGCTTGAGGGAAGATTGTTTATACCTAATTTAATAGATGAGGACATTCCAGTTTTGTAATGTTTATTAAAAATAATTTTTATATTTTTTTTATTGGGTATGTTATTTGTGATTTCATTTTTATTTCTACCTGTAACCACAATTAAATAATTAATTTTACTTTTAAGAATATTATCTACTGCATGCTTAATTATTTTTTTTCCTCGGTAGGTTAATAATAATTTATTACATTGTTTAGTACGTGTAGATAACCCAGCCGCCAATAAAATTGCTGCTATCATTTAATATTATAAACTTTGGAAACTAACTGAGCGATAATAGATAAGGCAATCTCAGATGCAGATCTTCCTCCTAAATTAATTCCGATAGGTCCATGAATGGATTTGACTTGCTCTTCAGAAAATCCCGATTCTTTTAGTCGGTCTATCCGGTTTTGGTGAGTTTTTTTACTGCCTAATGCGCCAATATAAAAACATTTTTGTTGTAAGGCTTCTTTAATCGCAGGATCGTCAATCTTTGGATCGTGTGTTAATGCAATTAAAGCTGACCTATCTGTTAAAGCTATTTCCTGAAAAGCTTCGCTCGGCCATTTACTTATCACTTTAGTATCAGGAAACCTTTTATCGGAGGCAAAATATCCTCTTGGATCAATTACTATAGTTTCAAAATTTAAATGTTTGGCAAATTCACAAAAATACTGAGCGATATGAACAGCTCCCACAATAAAAACTTTGATAGGTAAGTGATAATTATCAATAAAAAAAGAGGTGTTCGCGATTACACCGTTACTTCTATTCTTATAAGCAAGCGTTATCTGATCTATGTAGGACTCTAACTCTTTTGCCATATTTTGAGTGGGTAAATAAATGAAATTAGATGAATCATTCAAATTTGTAATAATAGAAAATTCTTTTTTTTCTTTTTTTAATTGAACAATTTTTTTTAATATGTCGTACTTCATGTGGTAATTTTTTCTAAATAAACTGCTATTTCTCCGCCACAAGCAAGGCCTACATCCCAAGCGCTTTCATTAGAAACTTTAAACTCTAATTTTTTATGTGATAAATTATTTTGAAGAAGATCCAAACATTCTCTAACCACTGCAGACTCAACACATCCTCCTGATACAGAACCAGAAAAATCTCCTTTTTGATTAACAATCATTCTACTACCCACTGGTCTAGGAGAAGATCCCCAAGTTTCCACTACGGTTGCTAATACAACAGATTGTTTAGCCTCGACCCAACTTAATGCCTCTTCTAAAATTTTTTCATCAAAGGAATTTTTTTCCATGAACGATGTGTATAAAGTAAAAAACTTTATTTACAATGAGCGACAGCTTGTTTGGCAGAAGAAAGAATTAGACTCGCTCTATATTCTGCAGAAGCATGAATATCTGAATTTAATTCTGAACTATCTATACTGATGCCATCTAAAGCTGATGCAGAAAAATTTTTATCCAGGGCTTTTTCTATTGCAGTTTCTCTATAAACTGAAGATTGTGCTCCGGTGACTGCAACTTGAACTCCTGATTTAAATTTTGCAACAAATACTCCTACCATTGCATATCGTGATGCTGGATTAGGAAATTTAAAATAATAAGATTTTTCAGGAATAGAAAATTCCACTGAAGTAATTAACTCTCCTTTTTTCAAAGCTGTTTCAAACATTCCTTTAAAAAATTTGTCGGCTTCAATTTTTCTGTCTGAAGTATGAATGATTGCGTTTAATGCTAAACAAGCTGCAGGATAACAAGCCGTTGGATCATTATTCGCAATAGAGCCCCCTATGGTTCCTCTATTTCTTACCTGCGCATCTCCTATTCTTCCCGCAAGAGAGCTCAAAGATGGAATAGATTTTTGAACTTCTTTAGAATTGGCTACATCTGAATGTTTAGTAGCTGCTCCAATAATTACACCTTTGCTTGTTACCTTTATTCCTTGAAGCTCCTTGATGTGTTTTACATCAATAACATCTTTGTAAGATGCTAACCTCATTTTCATGGAAGGTATCATAGTCATACCTCCTGAAAGATAAGCAGATCCGCTAGATGCTAATTTGGTAGCTTCTTTAACACTTTTAGCTGAATGATAATTAAAAGCTTTCATGATTTATGCCGCCTTTTTTTTAGATTTCTCTTTATTATTTAACGCGCTCCACACTTTTTCAGAAGTAGCTGGCATAGAAATATCTGTCCCTATGGCATCAATCACTGCATTCATAACCGCAGGTGGGGATGCAATCGCTCCTGCTTCTCCACAACCTTTTACTCCTAAAGGATTAGAAGTAGCTGGCGTGCAGGTGTATTCAATTTTGAATTCTGGAAAATGATCTGCTCTTGGCATTGCATAGTCCATATAAGAAGCAGTAACTAATTGACCTGTTTCATCATAATATGCATTTTCATAAAGAGCTTGTCCAATTCCTTGAGCCAAACCACCATGCACCTGACCTTCAACAATCATTGGATTAATCAAAGTTCCAAAATCATCCACACAAGAATATTTTACTACTTTAGTAACTCCTGTATCTTGATCAATTTCCACTTCACAAATATGAGATCCTGCTGGAAACGAAAAATTAATTGGATCATAAAATGCTGTTTCTTTTAAACCTGGTTCCACTCCTTCTGGAAGTGGTGATTTAATCTCACCATAAGTGCCTGGCAAATAACAAGCAAACGCGATCTCTCCTATGGTTTTCTTTTTATTAGAATTTCTAACGATAAATTCCCCCTCTTTAAAATCAATTTGATCAGGAGTTGACTCTAACATGTGCGCGGCAACTTTTTTTCCCTTATCAATAATTTTATCACAAGCTTTTGAAATGGCACTTCCACCTACAGCTAAAGATCTAGAACCGTAAGTTCCCATTCCAAAAGGACCTTTGTCGGTATCTCCATGAACTAGATCAATATTTGCCATAGGAACTCCTAGTTTATCGGATACAATTTGTGCAAAAGTTGTGGCATGACCTTGTCCGTGACTATGCGTTCCTGTGAATACGGAAATATTTCCTGTTGCATTAAATCTCACTTCTGCAGACTCCCATAAGCCTACTCCTGCACCAATGGACATAACAACTGCTGAAGGCGCTATACCGCATGCTTCTATGTACGTTGAAAATCCAATTCCTCTTAATTTTCCTTTTGCAGCTGAGTCTGCTTTTCTTTTTTCAAAACCTTTGTAATCAGCAAGCTCTAAAGCTCTATTAAAATGAGCGTGATAGTCTCCAGAATCAATATTGTGAACTAAACACTGTTGATGTGGAAATTTAGAAATGAAATTCTTCTTTCTAAATTCTGCTCGGTCCATGCCCATTTCTCTAGCCGCCTGATCCATAATTCTTTCAATCATGTAAGTAGCTTCCGGTCTGCCTGCGCCTCGATAAGCATCAACTGGCGCTGTATTAGTAAATACTGCTTTCACATTACAGTAAGCAGCTGGAATATCATACAGACCTAAAATTAAAGGAGCATACAAATAAGTAGGTGTAACCGTCGCAAATAAAGATCCATAACCTCCTAAATTAGCGATAGTATTCACTCTTAAACCAATAACTTTTCCATCTTTTTGAATAGCTAATTCCGCTTGAGTTACATGATCTCTTCCATGACAATCAGATAAAAAAGAGTCAGTTCGTTCACAAACCCATTTCACAGGTCTTCCTAATTTTTTGGCAGCCCACGCAACTACCACATCTTCCGCATAAGGATAAATTTTCGATCCAAATCCTCCTCCAACATCAGGAGCTACTACTCTAAATTTATGTTCTGGGTGAACCCCATTAAAAGCAGAAATAACTAATCTAGTTAAATGTGGATTTTGACTTGTAGTATATAATGTTAAATCATCACTTGAAGAATTATAATCTCCGATGGAAGCTCTTGGTTCCATTGCATTAGGTACCAGACGATTATTATTAATATTTAATTTAACTACACGATCTGCTTTTGCAAAAGCATCATCGGTTTTAACTTTATCGCCAAGTTCCCAATCAAAACATAAATTTTTATCTATGCCTTCATAAATTGGTTCTGAGTTCATAGCATCAGCCGTATTCACCACAGCTTTTAATACTTTGTAGTCTACAGTAACTAACTCTGCAGCATTTTTTGCCTCTTCTAACGATTCTGCGATCACCACAGCTACATGATCACCCACATAATTCACTTGATCATGCGCTAACGGCGGATGCGCTGGTAGCTTCATGTCGGTTCCGTCTTTACTTACAATCTTCCAGCCTGCAATCAATCCACCAATTTTGTCTTTAACAATATCTTGTCCAGTTAAGATTGTAACCACACCTGGAGCTTTCAAAGCTTTGCTGGTATCAACTTTTTTAATTTTTGCTCGTGCGTGAGGCGATCTTATGAAAAAAGCATAACTTTGACCGTGCAGAGTTATGTCAGCAGTATATCTTCCTTTACCAGTGATAAATTTTTTATCCTCTGTTCTCTCTACTCTTGATCCAATCATGCTACTAGCCATTATCTATTTCCTCCTATGAATTTTTTGCAGCTTCTTTCACTGCTGCAACAATATTTTGGTAACCTGTACAACGACAAATATTACCCTCTAACCATTCTCTTATTTCTTGATCACTTGGATTTTTATTATTTTTTAATAAATCCACTGAACTCATAATCATTCCGGGAGTGCAGAAACCACATTGTAATCCGTGATGCTTTTTAAAAGCTGCCTGCATAGGATGTAGTTCTCCATTCTTAGATAATCCTTCTATGGTAGTAACTGCTGAACCATCAATATCCGCAACTAATAAAGTGCAACTTTTTACAGATTTGCCGTCGACATGAACTACACAAGCTCCACACTGACTAGTATCGCATCCTATGTGCGTGCCGGTTAAATTTAATTGTTCTCTTACAAAACTAGATAATAATGTATGATCTTCAACACTTTTGGTAACTTTTGTACCATTCACTTCTAATGTGACTGTTTTCATTTTCCTTCCCCCGAAAGTAAAATCTAATCTAGGCTATATGAATTAAAAAATAAATTCAAGCAGAGGAAAAATTTAATTCAATTAAAAGTTGTTTTATTTAAAAAAATAAACCAGCAATACGGCAATTATAGAAACTGCTCCTAATATATAAATATATTTTTTTTTAGAAGTGTTTTCTGATGCTGAGGAAGAAGTAATTTCTGATCTTTTTTCTTCTGGTGTCACTAACTCTGAAAATTTTCCAAAAAAAATATCTGCCATTTTCTTTGCTGTCATATCGATTAAACGAGAACCAACCTGTGCAATTTTTCCTCCCACATTTGCCTCCACGGTATAAGATAGCGTTGTGACTCCATTGTTTTCGGCCAGTTCCACATAAGCCTCACCTGATGCAAATCCCACTGGAGAGTTACCTTGTCCAACAATTTTATAATTATTTGGTGGATTTAAATCTTTTAATTCTACTTCTCCTGTAAAACTGGCATTAAAAGGACCGATTTTATTAGTTGCCGTTGCAGTAAAACTAGTTTCTGAATTTTTTGCAAATTCATCACAGCCAGGAATACATTGTTTTAAAATGTCAGAATTATTTAAAGCTTCCCAAACTGTCTGCTTGTCTGCTGGGATAGTATAGGAACCTGTAAGTTTCATGGTATTAGTATATATTAACTAACATGAACGAAGAAACAAAAAAAGAAATTCAATCCGCAGCATTTGAAAGATTAGTTCAACATTTGCGAAATAGAAAAGATGTTCAAAATCTAGATTTGATGAATCTAGCAGGATTTTGCAGAAACTGTTTATCTAAATGGTACCGAGAAGAGGCTGAAAAAAAAGGAATTTCAATTTCAGATCCTGATGCCAGAGAGCATGTATATGGCATGAGCTACGAAGAGTGGAAAAATAAATATCAAAAATAAATTATTTTTTATTTGTGATATATTGCAACAAATCTTTTTTATATTTCTCTTTTATATAATCTTTTGCTCCCACCGAAGTATACCAGGTAATATTTGTTTTGGGATGAGTTCTAGAGGACTCCCAATCTAATCTAGGAGCAAAAATACTATGAGCTGCATCTTCATAAAACCATAACTGAATATCAGCTTTCTTACTTTTTTGTTTATCAAACCAACTTATGTGGTTTTCTGTTAAGGACTCTTGGTTCGTAAATTGATTACAATTAAATGTGTTTCCTTTAGGTGCAGATGATATTGAAATACTCAATCTGCAAGGAGTTTTATCCAGCCACCTCCAACCATCTTTCTTGGTTGATCCGTAATTATCTTTTTTTCCAAAAATTAAAACCAAAGGTGCTTTAAGATCATCTGGCATTCCCATACCAACATTAGTGGGAGCCTCTGAAAAGACAGCTTTTATTTTTGTTTTATCGAATACAGCAGCAATATTAGCAACGACTGTAGCTCCATTAGATATTCCCCAAATATAAACATTATTTGTATCAATATTTTTTTGTTTTATAGCCCATTCAATTGCTCCAACCGTAACAGGAAAAATCATTTGTTGTCTAACTGGATTCCCATACTTGACCATATTTGATCGATAATCAGTTATGCCGTTCATTTCATAAGCGTCAAATACAAGAGTTGAAAAACCTTTGTTGTTAAAAAATTTAATTGCTCCTGTAGTATCTCTTTTTCCCCCGCCACCATGAACACCAATCACTAAAGGTTGTTTTTGAGACGAACTAGAACCAATTGTAAAATCTACAGATGAATGGCAAGGATCAAAATTTGCAGGATTGCCAACTAAATAAAAATAACCTCTTTGAAATGTAAATTCTGTTTTTTTTTGTGGATTGCATTCTTTAGAAAAGGAACTTTCTACTAATAAAACAATAAAATAAAAAATAAAAATTATAAATCTCATTACAAAGATCTTACCAAATCTATTATTTATTCAAGAAAAATAGGTTACTGCTTATCTTGTTTTAGAATAGAAAACGCCACGCTGTCTCAAAAGTTCTCTCGACATATTTGGACTTGGCTGAAAAGCCCTTCTGCCGTGTAATAAAAAATGATTATTAGAAAATATTGAATAACCAGGAGGCAGTTTAAATGCGATATGATTTTTACTATTTTCTAAAGAATTTGAAAGTTTATTTAAAAATAAACCTTGCTCTAAAGAAGTGGGCTCTGGAAATTGATCGATATAAGAAATCACAGGTCTACCTTCTGAGTCTTTTGAAAATACAGGATGCTCAACTTTATAATCAATATTCTTACTTTTTGGCGATCCCCAAAGAAAATTTTCTTTAGCCACTGGATCTTTTAAAAATTCTTGCAAATCTTCCCAATCATCTAAATGCAAAAGAACACTCTCTCCACCATTCGCGTTTTCTTCTTTCATCTTCATCATAAGAAGCCAATCTGTTTTTTCTTTTACATAAGTTCCATCTGTATGAAGATCTAATTTTTTATAAGCTTTTCTCAAATAAGAATCGCTGTTATCTGTATGCTTCACTTCAAATCTGGCATAAAATTTTCCTGCCATCGCATCAAAATTAGGAATACCAGCTAAGTGTGTTAATGCCGTAGAAACTTTAACTAAAAAATCAGTATCATATAAGCTGGAGTCCATTTGTTCAGGGCCAATGATAAAGGCTCCACGACTTCGGTCTTTTAATGTTTCGTTAATTAACGATTGAATTTTTCCATTAAATATTTTGTTAAAAAGATCAGAAACATGGAAGCGAAGAAAAGGCTTATATTCTATATCTAGCAGTTCGTAATGATCGAACTCTTTTTTAATTTTATTTAAAAAATCATTTTTTATTTTTATATCTAATAATCTCTTACTCGCTGCATGAGTTTGAACTGTTAATCCTTGAATAGCTTCCATAAATTATAAATAAAAATTAATAAGTAAAAAAGTTGCTGTACTTAAAAATACAGATAATAGCACATTTTTTTTAAAGATAAAATAAACTGCTATGGCAACTAAAGTAGAGGTAATTCTACTAATGGAAGTAGTTTCTGACAAAAGCCCTACTGGAAATAGAATAATTTTGGCAATCACTGCAGAAATAATTCCTACGGATATACATTTAATCCAATGAAAAATAGGGCTATCGGTTGATAAATTTTTAGCACTAAAAACTCCAAAGCCTCTACAAAAATAAGTGGCAAGACTTGCAACTGCTATGGATAAATAAATAAAATTAGCCGTCATATTTTTCGCTTTTAAAAATAAAAAATCCTATCGTTCCAGCTGAAAGACCTGAAATTAAAACAGACCAATCAGGAATAATTTGGAACAAAATAATACTAAAAGTAGCTCCCAAAAGAATGGAGGTAATTATTTTTTTTTCTACTAAATTAGATAGGGTCATGACTAAAAAATAAATAGGATTCACAAACACAAATCCAACTAATATTTCATGAGAAACAAAGTTGGATACTAAATAACCAGCAACAGTACATAGAACTGAAATAAACCACAAAAAACCTGCTAGCCCAAAAAAATAATCAAATTTATCATCCTGATTTATTTTTTTATGTACCGCAAACATATTAAACCACGCAGTAACAGCGATAAACTGTGCCACTAAATAATATTTCCACTTTGGATAATTAGAATGACGGATAATGGGAATTAAATTAACAGTCATGGGATATAATCTAGCGTTAGTCAGCAACACTGCTAAAAAAATGTTTAACAAAGTTCCACCTTGTACAATAATTTCAGCCATCACAAATTGCCCAGGCAAAGCAAAAGTAAAAAAAGTAGATGTGAAACTTTCAAATAAGGTAAATCCTGAGCTTTTTAGATAAGCTCCAAATGTAAACATGCTAGATCCAAGTCCAATTGCCGGAACGCCTATGGCATGCATAACCCCATTTTTGAAACTTATAGATTTAAACATGAAACGCTTTTAGCTGAGTGTTAGGAACTAAGCTATTATAATTTTATTTTTTTAGAATAATTGCTTCCTGCTTACCCATCAAAGTATCGGGTAAGAAAGTGGAAATAATAGGAACGTAAGTTATTACAATCAAGAAAACTAACAAAACACTTAACCAAGGTAATGCTGCTTTTAAAACGGAATAAACTGGCATACCGGTGATACCACTAGTTACAAATAAGTTTAGACCAACGGGTGGTGTTACCATTCCAATTTCCATATTTACCACCATAATGATTCCTAAATGAATTGGATCAATGCCAAGATTAATAGCAATGGGAAAGAAAATTGGAGCTAAAATCAATAGAATTGCTGTTGGCTCCATAAAATTTCCGGCAATCAACAACAATATATTTACGATAAGTAAAAAATAAACTGGGGTAAGTCCGTAACTAATAATTTGCTCTGATATGATTTGTGGAATTCTCTCTGTCGTTAACACATGCGCAAATAGAATGGCATTAGCTATAATAAACATAAGCATCACAATCGTTTTAGAAGAATCTACAAATATATGGGGAAGATCTTTAAGTTTTATGTCTTTATAAATATAAACTGAAACCAATATCGCATACACCGCTGCTACTGCTGCTGCTTCGGTAGGTGTGAACACACCACCATAAATTCCTCCCAAAATAATTACTAAAAGTATAAATCCCCAAATTGCATCTTTAGCACTATCTAAAAGTTCTTTTGTAGAAGCTTTAGGAGATGGTTGTAAATTAGTCATTCTTGCTCGTACATAAATAGCAATACTTAAAGCGGCAGCTAGAATTAATGCAGGAATAATTCCTGCTAAAAAAATTCTTCCTACTGATTGTTCGGTAACAGCGCAATACACCACCATAACAATCGAGGGAGGCATTAAAATTCCTAAGGTTCCGGCGTTACACATAACTCCAGCTGCAAATTTTTGTGTGTAACCAGCTTTGATCATTCCTCCAATCATGATGGAACCGACTGCAACTACTGTTGCAGGTGAAGATCCAGAAACTGCAGCAAAAAAAGTACAAGCCAATACAGCAGCAATAGGCAAACCGCCTCGGACATGGCCCACACAAGCAATTGCAAACCGGACTAATCGTTTAGCAACTCCTCCTGTCGACATGATAGATCCCCCTAAAATAAAAAAAGGTATCGCCATTAACGTATAATGTTCTGACGTCTCATAAAGTTTAAGTGCCATCGAAGCCAAAGAGTCGTTACCAAACAACATGATGGTAATTAAACTTGAAAAACCAAGTGCAAAAGCAATCGGAACTCCGATAAACATACAAGCAAATAGAATTCCCATTAAACAAAGAGTGCTCATGATTTATTTTCTTTGTCCTTGAAGTTAAATTTCTCAATAGCCTCTTTTGCTTCGTCTAATAAATTAAAGCTATTTTGTCGTCCGAGAATTAAATTAAAAAATATCTGACCTAATCTAAAAATAAGCAAGCCATAACCAACAGGCATAATCATTCTAGGGACCCATTGTGGTAACCAATCAATATCTTGGGATAAAATTCCTATACTATAAATTTTTTCAACATAGGTATAACTTCCAATAATAATAATAAACGCATAAACCAAACAAATTAGAGTGACAATAATTGCGAAAATTCTCTTAATTTTATCTGAAAAAAGATTAACGAAAGACTCCATTCCTATATGGGCTCCAATTCTCACCGCCCAAGAAGCTCCAAGAAAAATTAGCCATCCAAATACAATAATATTGAGCTCCATTGCCCAATCTATGTGGCTATTTAAGACGTATCTAAAAAAAACGTTAACGACTGTAACTGCAGTCAAAACAAATAGGAAAAAAGGCTACTAAATATTCTTCAAAATGGTTTAAAAACTTTTTCATTTTTTCCATTGTTTATAGTGTCGGTATTTTATTTAAAATACCGACACTATTGATTTCTTTACTATTTATTAGAAGCTTGAGCCGCTGCGATAAGATCTTTACCGATTGCAGATTCAAACTCTTTGTAAACAGGTGTTAAAGCTTTTTTCCATTCAGCAGATTGTGCTGGAGTTAAAGATTTAACTTTTGCTTTGCCTGCAGCAAGTACTGCTTTTTTAGCTTCAGCATTTTTTTGTTCAGAAATACCATTACCGTAAGCTGTAGCTTCAGTCATTGCTTCAGCTAAACCTTTTTGAACATCTTTAGGTAATCCATTCCACCATTTTTTATTCGTAACTACCATGTAAGTTAACACACCATGATTTGACTCAATGATTGTGTTTTGAACTTCATGAAATTTTTTAGAATAAATGTTAGACCAAGAATTTTCTTGAGCATCTACTACACCAGTTTGTAAAGCTTGGTATACTTCTGCAAAAGCCATTTTTTGAGCCGTAGCACCTAAAGCTTTCATAAAAGAATTGTAAACATCAGATGGTTGAATTCTGAATTTCAATCCTTTAACATCTTTTGGTAAAGTAATATCTTTGTTAGCAGAAATGTGTCTCATTCCGTTGAACCAGTAATCTAAACCAATTAAATTTTTGCTTTCCATAGATGTAAGCAAACTTTTTCCAGCTTTGGAACCTACAAATTTTTCAACTGCTTTCATATCGTCAAATAAGAAAGGTAAATCAAAAACTTGAATTTTTTTTGTGTATCTGTCAAATTTAGATAATGATGGAGCAATAAATTGAACATCATTTAAAAGTAAAGCTTCCATTTCTTTTGCATCTCCAAATAACTGAGAGTTTGGAAATACTTGAACTTGTACTTTACCTGGTAGTTTTTTTTCAGCTAACTCTTTAAATTTTAGAGCTGCTAAACCTTTTGGTGTATTTTCTGCAACAACGTGACTAAATTTTACAACAATCGGTGCTGCAAAAGATGTCGCTAGATTTGCTGATAATAAAAACACAGTAGCGAAAATAACTGTGCTAATTTTTTTGAACATAAAGTTTCCCTTTGTTAGTTAAATTGTAAATCGAGTTATAATTTGCCCCTAAAAACTTACAACAAATATCAAATACAACTTTAAAGGGAAAAATTTTACTATTTTATTTATCCACCTAAAAACAGTTTTCCTACTTCAGGGTTGGCCAAAAGATTGTCTCCAGTGTCGGCCATAACAGTTTCCCCTGACACTAAGACATAACCAATATCAGCAAACTCTAGACCTTTTTTAGCATTTTGCTCTACCATTATTATTGTTTTGCCTTCATTTTTTTGAAGATCTCCTAAAATTTCAAAGACCATATCAATAAATTTTGGCTCCAAACCAATAGATGGTTCATCAACTAAAAGAATTTCTGGATTCATAATAAGCGCTCTGGAAATTTCTAATAATCTTCTCTCACCACCAGATAAATTTTTTGCTTTTTGATTCCTTCTTTCATTTAATCTTGTATATTTTTTTAACACTTCCTCCGCTGCTACTTTGGACTGTTCAACGTTATCCTTGATAAAACCTCCCATCAGTAAATTTTCTTCAACTGTCATGTCAGGAAATACGGAATTATCTTGCAAGATGTAAGCAACTCCAGCATTTTTAAGTTTATCGGCTGGAGTAAGAGTAGTTACGTTTTTATCTTCAATAATTACATTTCCGTCATAGATATCCGTAAAACCATAAATTGAGTGAAGTACGGTAGATTTACCAGCGCCATTTGGCCCAATTAAACAAAGGGATTGGCCCTTACCGACAAACAAATTAAAATTATGTAAAATTTGCATTTTGCCATAACCAGCTTGCAAACCGTTAATTTCTAAAAATTTAGCATTATTTGATAAGCTTAATAAATCCTCATTAGATACCTTAGCTTTAATTTTTTCTGACTCTTTTAAAACTTCATCAACCGACACTACTGTATCAGTTTTTCCTTCTCCATAACCTCGTATTTTTTTTTCTTCTGCCATAACTAATGTGCTGCTCCCAAATAAGCATCTATAACTTTTTTATCATTTTTTATTTCCTCAGGCTTGCCTTCGGCTAAAATTCTTCCGTAAGCCATACAATAAATTTTCTGAGCTAAGTTCATTATGACTCTCATATTATGTTCTATAACAAAAAGAGTAATGTTATATTTTTTATTAACTTTAATTAATCTATCGACAATACCATTGATTAAAGTTGGGTTAATACCAGCTGTCGGTTCATCTAAGATTAACATTTTGGGTGCATTAATTAATGCCATGGCAAGTTCTAATAATTTTTGCTGACCAAATGACAATTCCCCTGCTCGTAAATTTCTTTTTTGATACAATCCTACAAAAGATAAAATTTGTTCTGCCTCCTCTTCTACTTCTTTTGGTATTGTTTGAAACATATCTGAAAATTTTCCAGTGAGTTTTTTGCTGATTTTCATATTCATCATACAAGTCATTTGCCCATAAATTTTTGTTTGCTGAAATGTTCTTAACAATCCACGTCTTGAAATTTGATCTACAGTAAGAGTAGACAATTCTTCGTTGTTAAATTTAATCGAACCTTTGTCAATTGGATGGGCTCCAACAATTGAATTAAATAATGTTGTTTTTCCTGATCCATTTGGACCAATCAATCCAACGATAGAACCTTGATCAATAGATAACGAAATATCTTCATTGGCTTTAACGCCACCATAAGCTTTGCTAACATCTGTTACTTCTAAAATTTTAGTCATCAGTATTTATAGTAACTTGAGCAAGCCTAGCTTCTTCATCAACTACCTCTCCAAATAATGCAGGATATTTTTGACGCAACATTCCCATAATACCCTCTGGGAAAAAAATAATTATTCCAATGATTAATGCTCCGAGAGCAACTAACTGCCAACCTAAAAAATAAGTCCAGAAAAACTCTTTAAATAATTGAAATATGAATGCACCAATTATTGGACCCCATAAAGTCCCTTTTCCACCTAAGATAGTCATTAAAACCATAAACACACCAACAGTGGCACCAGCAAACGCAACTTCAGTTGGCTCTATATAACCATTAATATTTCCAAATATTCCACCAGCAATACCCATGAAGAATGCTGAAAAAACCCATCCTGTAACTTTGTAATGCATTGTTGGGATACCCATTGATTCAGCTTTGTCTTCATTATCTCTAATAGCCGTAAGGATTAATCCGAAACGAGTTTTGTATAACCATCGTAAAAAGAAAAATACTGCTAAAAATAAAAGAAAGCTTAATGTAAAGAAAAAATTTACTCCGCCACCTAAGAATGTATGAGGCAAGCCTGCAACTTTTGGCCAAAACGGTACTGTCATTCCTTGACCACCGCCAATAATTTCTAAACTAGTTGCAAACTCTCCCGAAGCAATACCAAGCCCTAAAGTACCAATTGCAAAATAATGACCTCTCAAAACTAAAAGGGCAGATCCTATAATTAACGCAATAATCGCTGGAACTATGCCAGCTAATAAAATTCCTAATGGTATTCCTAAAAAATATTGTTGGGGAGTATGAACAAATGTTTTATATCCTCCCGCAGCGGTCCACTCACCTAACGGAAAAGCTACAGCAATTTGAGTTGAGGCACATACATACATCCCAACACCAAAAAAAACGATATTCCCAAATGTGTTATATCCCATTTTTCCACCTTGGATATTCCATGTGGACGCATAAACCATAAAAAGAAATAACTCTGCCATTTGGATTCGATAACCAGAAAACAAATAAGGAGTGGAGATTCCTAAAAATAATAAAAATGCTAAGCCAGTTAGTTCTTTTTTATCAAAATCAGCAAACATTATTTTAAATACTCTCTTTTTTTAGCAAGTTTCCTGCTTCGATAAACAAGGATAAGAACAAGCATAAGAAACACAAATCCAATTCTGTACTCTTGTCCTAATGTGTAAGCAGAAAATTCTTCTATTGTTCCCAATCCTAAACCAGATGCTAAAACTGCTGGAAAGTTTCCTAAGCCAGCAACAATTACAATCATAAAAGAACGAACTGTATAAGGTAATCCAATATAAGGATGTAACGTATAAGTCATTGCAACTAGAGATCCAGCTAAACCGCAAATTGCAGCATTGATTGCATAGGTATAACAATAAACTTTTTCTGTATCGACACCAAGAATTCTAGCAGCTCTAGCATTTTGCGCTGTCGCTCTGATAGCTCTACCTAATTTTGATGTTTTCATAAAATAGATTACTGCTGAAGCACCAAGTAAGCAGACTATAAATGAAAATATTTTAATGTGAGATAAAGTAATATTTCCATCAAATAAAAAACTTGTTCCCAAACCTGAATTAGCTGTTTCAACTTGTGATCCAAATCCAATATTCATTAATTGCTGAACAACGATACTAATCCCAAAAGTTGCCAATATAGAAATAAACATATCTCTACTGACGACCCTAAATATTATGGTTCGATAAATTAAAAAACCAAGACAAAATAAAAGTAAAAAAGAAAAGGGTATTCCTATAAAGGGTGATAATCCCATCTTATAAAAAGTAAATGTTATATAACCACCTAAAATAACAAACTCACCCTGAACAATATTAATGATGTTCATTACACCCCACACTAAAGCCATTCCATAAGCTACAAAAGCAAAAATAGCTCCAACCATAAGTCCATCAAGCAATGCTTGAAGATTCAAAAAAGGTGCCTGTAATAAAATCATATTTTTTTAATTTAAAAAACCGCCCTATTGCTAGGGCGGCTTCATTTAAAAGATTAGACTATTTTCTGTCCGCCCATTTAGGAGCTGGCCAAATTAATTTAGCCTGAGCCCATTTCACAGGAGCAACAACTTTGTTTTCTCCTTTTTGGACTTGGAACATAACCATAGGTTTGCTTGTATTTTGACCACCGGCATTAAATTTAACACCGCCGTAAAAAGTCATCATATCTGTTTTTGCTAAAGCATCTCTTACTTTTTTCTGATCAAGAGAATTCGCTCTTTCAAAAGCATCTTTGAAAACAAGCAAAGCTGCAGAAGATTCTGCTGCTTGATATGGTGGGTCATAACCGTAAACTTTTTCAAATAACTTTGCATAATCAGAAGCTGATCCAAAGTAATTATCTTTATAAGTTAAAGATTTATGCCATTGAGAACCACAAAGTACGTAGTCACCATTTCCAGCACCTAATTTTTTATTAATACTTGCAGCATCACAGTGCGTCATAGCAATTAGTGGAACATCTACTTTAAGGTCAGTAATTTGTTTCACACCTGTCATTGCACCTTTAGAGTGACCCGAAACGATTAATAAGTCTGGTTTTAAAGCTTTCACTTTTTGAAGTGTTGCAGTCATATCATTCAACTCTTTTGGTAGAGCATCATCAATAACTACTTTCATTCCATGATGTTTAATTCTTTCCATCACACCAAGCTTCACATCAAGCGAGAAAGCATCCTGTTCAAATGCCATTGCAACTTTTAATAGAAGAAGGTTTTTTTCCAGCTTTTTTGTTAACATCAGCTGCAAGATCTACTGCAGAACTTAAATATTGATCCGCACTATTTAATACTGCGAATAAATATTTGTATCCTTTGGTAAATAATGAACGAGCAGCACCATTTGCTTCAACCATTGGTACTCCAAATTTTTCTGTAACTGGAGCAACCGCGATCGTAATACCTGAACCGTAGGGCCCAAGCATGTATTTCACGCCATCTTGTTCAATCAATCGTTGCGCTAGTGCAGCAGCTTTAGAAGCATTAGACTCATCGTCATAATATTTAACTGCTAAATTATATTTCTTTCCGCCTACTTTTACTCCACCTTTGTCATTTATTAATTTAACAGCAAGATCGTAACCTCTTTGTGTATGCTCACCATTAGTGGCATATTTTCCTGTTAAAGAAATAGCTGAACCTAAAACAATAGTATCTTGTGCGTTAGCAGAAGAGATACCAAATGTTAGTGCAATTGCAGAGATAAATGTAACGAAAACTTTTTTTAGTTTTCTCATTAGTGTCCCCTTTTAGTTTGTTAATTAACAGCGATGAAAAATAATGAAAAAAGCTAGAAACAGCAATCAAAAATTATGATTGTGCTTATGCACAATGAATATTTTCACTTATAGTTACAAAAATTATATGATAAATCATATAATTTTATGAACAATAACTAATAACGCCAGAACCTATACTAATTTTGAACAGCTCATTAGGTTTTAAAATTAATAAACTTTCAAAAGAGTCTGAAAAGATATTCAGCTAAAATGATTGGTGAATACAAAGATCTTAGGAATTCCAGAATTATTTACCCTAAATGTCATTGGGGATAGCTCACAAACGATGTAACAATTAAAGATATTCACAACGGTTCATTGGGCTGACCAGGCAGAAATAAGTAGAGGGTGTAAAAAAACTAATCCAACTTGATTTGATTAAAAAAAAATATAAATTTTAAAGATAAACGGTTTTCTCTCTTATCTATTACTACCTACAGGAGAAACGGTTGCATAAAGATATTAGTAAAAAAACAAAAAGATTAGAAATCAAAAACTTTTGCAAGATTTTAAAAGACACGAGAAGTAAGTAGTGCTTCAAAAACTTACTTGGATAAACTTTTAATACTCTAGTCAAAAGTATTTGATTTTTAATTAAGTCGATACAACTTTAAAGAGTATCAACAAATCCTCTAGCAAATCATTAAAATAATTGTAATCTCCGACAAACAAATTAATTTTAGAGGAGCAATCAATGTTTAAAAAAATACTGGCAACAGTAGTTGCCTTGTTGATGAGCGCGAGTATCTCGTTCTCAGCAGAATTCATAAATATTTTAACAGGCGGAACTTCTGGTGTTTACTATCCACTAGGTGTCGGCTTATCAAAAATTTATGGAGAAAAAATTAAAGGTTCAAAAGTACAGGTGCAATCTACTAAAGCATCTGTTGAAAATCTTAATTTAATACAATCAGGAAAAGGTGAAATCGCTTTCGTTCTAGGAGACTCTGTTCAATACGGATGGGAAGGAAATGCAGAAGCTGGTTTTAAATCTAAATTAGATAACTTAAGAGGTATAGCTGGAATTTATCCAAACTATGTTCACATAGTTGCTTCTAAAAGTTCAAATATAAAATCAATTGCTGATTTAAAAGGAAAAAGAATTTCTGTAGGAGCTCCAAAATCTGGAACTGAATTACAAGCGAGAGCAATTCTGAAAGCAGCTGGAATGAGCTACAAAGATTTAGGAAAAACTGAATACTTACCTTTTGGTCAGTCTGTTGAATTAATTAAGAATAGACAGCTTGATGCTACTGTTCAGTCAGCAGGTCTTGGTGTTGCTTCAATTAAAGATTTAGCAAACTCTGTGGATATTGTTATCGTGGAAATTCCTGAGAGCATTATTCAAAAATTAGGAGCGCCTTATGTATCAGCAACTATACCAGCAGGCACATATAAAGGTGTAGACAAAGATGCTAAGACAGCAGGTATTGTTAACTTCTTAATCACCAGCAAAAAAGTATCTACTAATACTGTTTATCAAATGACAAAAAATCTTTTTGAAAGTTTGCCAGAATTAGTTGCTACACATACAGCTGCAAAAAATATTGATATTAAAAAAGCGCTTACCGGTATGCCAGTTCCATTGCATCCTGGAGCGAAAAAATACTATCAAGAAAAAGGAATTGTTAAATAAACTTTACAATTTTAAAATAGCTTCCTAATCTACAAAAATTAGGATTAGGAATATTTAAAAGTGAATCAAGAAACAAATTTCAGCCCAGATCAAACTAAAAAATCTGGGCTGGAAGATACTCTTCTAAAAAGCTTCCCCAAAACAGTTGAGGGAAATATTTTATATTATATCGCAATTATTTTTTCGTTATTTCAAGTTGGAATTGCATCTCACCTCTTTGAAATTACCGGACAATTACAACTGTCTACCCATGTTGGTTTTCTTGGATGCTTATGTTTTCCATTAATCAATGCCCTACATAACAAAAGCACTGGTTATAAAATTGGTGGTTGGATACTCTCATTATTAAGCTTTGCTGTAGCTCTTTATCAAATCATCGAGTACGAGGAATTAATTTTAAGATCTGGAGAGCCTACCAATTTAGACGTTATTTTCGGTGCAATTGCTCTAGTAGTGATATTCTCCGCATCCTATGTAACCATGGGTCCTGCTCTTTTTATTATATCAGGAATGTTTCTTCTTTATTGTATATTTGGAAACTACCTGCCTGGGTTATTGCAACATAGAGGCTATGAGTTAAAGCAAATTATTGAACATATTACTTACGGAACTGAAGGAATCTATGGAATTCCTGTTTATGTTTCGTCCACATACATCTTCTTATTTATTTTATTTGGATCTTTCTTAGAACGGGCTGGCGTAATTAAATTATTTACAGATGTCTCTTTAGGTTTGGTTGGTCACAAGTTAGGAGGTCCTGCAAAAGTGTCAATTATATCCTCGAGTCTAATGGGCACAATTTCAGGATCAGGAATTGCAAATGTTGTAACCACAGGTCAATTTACCATTCCACTTATGAAAAAATTTGGATACAGCCCATCCTTTGCAGGAGGCGTTGAGTCAACTTCCTCAATGGGCGGTCAAATTATGCCGCCGGTTATGGGAGCAGTAGCTTTTATTATGGCTGAGACTTTAGAGCTTGAATATTATCAAGTAGTAAAAGCAGCTATCATACCAGCAATACTTTATTATTTTTCTGCTTTTTGGATGGTACATTTAGAGGCAAATAAAAAAAACTTAATTGGATTGCCAAAGAGTGAATTGCCATCCGCTTGGAATGCTATTAGATCAAAATGGTACCTGGTCATTCCTCTGTTGGTTTTAATTTTTTTATTATTTAATGGTTACACTCCATTATACTCTGGAACTATAGGATTATTTTTAACAGTTTTTTTAATTTTAGGAACTTCTGCTATTCAAGGGGCTTCCAATAAATTCATTCGTTACATTTTTTGGATTTTTTTGGGTATTGCAGCTTCTGGTTTTTTTACATTTGGAAATCCAGTAATCGTTATAATTTTATCTACCTTGTTAATTTGGAATTTTTTTAAAATAGGAGGAAAAAATACTTTATTAAATTGTCGTGATGCTTTAGCAGAAGGAGCGAAGACAGCTTTGCCAGTTGGTATAGCATGTTCAGTTGTTGGAGTTATCATTGGAACTTTAACTCTTACTGGAGCAGCGAGCACTGTGGGACAGGTTATTATTGAGGTTGGTAAAACTAATTTGTTTTTATCATTATTTTTAACAATGGTTATGTGCTTAATCCTTGGAATGGGAATTCCTACTATTCCTAATTACATTATTACTTCTGCTGTTGCAGGTCCTGCCCTTTTTGAACTTGGAGTTCCATTAATTATTAGTCATATGTTTGTATTTTATTTTGGAATCCTTGCTGACTTAACGCCACCGGTCGCCCTCGCCTGTTTTGCTGCAGCACCTATTGCTAAAGAAAGTGGATTTAAAATATCTTTGCAGGCAGTTCGAGTAGCACTTGCAGGATTCTTAATTCCCTATATGGCCGTTTATAGTCCAGCATTAATGTTGCAGGGCTATGATGGTCAAAATTTTTGGTTATTTATTTTATCTTTTGTTTTTATTCTTATTAAAGCAATAATAGCAATTTTATTTCTTGGAGCAGCGGTCATTGGCCATATTAGAAGTCCTCTAAATATATACGAGAGATTGTTATGCGTTATTATTGCAGGTTTTCTGATTTTAGCTCTTCCACTGACCGATGAAATTGCAGCTGGACTAATCGTTTTATTCCTCATTATAAGTAGGTTCAAAAAACAATCTAAGACTCAATGAGCCTTTGTATTTTAGCTGCAGCTAAAACTAGTATTTTTGCAGTATCTTTATTTACTCTAAGCTGGACACACTCGGTAGAAAAAATTGAATGGCAAGAAGACTGGAAAATTAACTAATTCACAATTAGAAATAGTTGCAGCTAGAGTGCAGGGTTCTGGTGCCGGCATGGATCCCCCTGAAGGATCAAAGTTTGAAGGTGGTTGGTGGGTTTATAAACCAAATAAATTGAGTGTTAAGGAGTTGCTTTTATCAACCTCCAATACCAATTTAGAAAATTGGAAGATTTGTTTTAATGGAAATTGCCAAATACTAAAAAAAAATAACGAACACCCAATTAAAATTTATCCTTGTAAATCTTAATCCTTAAACCTTTACTGCAATAATTATTGCAATCAATACTAAAGCACCTGAAGAAATATAATTTAGAGTATTCAAATTTGCTTTTAATTTATTAGAAATAGTTTTAGCCACTCCAGAATAAATAGCTAAGGTTAAAAAATCTAAGATAACATAGCTAGACATAAGAATAAAAAATTGAATTAAATAGTTTCCATCTGCTTTTAAAAAAGTAGGAAAAATAGTTACAAAAAAAATTGTGGCTTTTGGACTAAAAAAAGCAACTAAAAATCCATCAATATATAATGATAAGGTCGATTTAATTTTTAAATTAGTAGATAAATCAATGTTTGATTTATTTTTAACATAACCATAAGCGATATAAAGCAAATATAATATTCCAGCCCACTTAAAATATATTACGATATCAGGAAATAGTTTTACAACGGCTCCAAAACCTAACAAAACTAAAACACCTTGCAAAGTATTTGCCGATACATCTCCAAATGCAGTCCATAAACTTCTTCCAAATCCATAGTTTAACGATTGAGACATAATCAAAACTCTGGGAGCTCCAGGCGTAATAAACATAAACAAAATAATCTGTAAAAAAATTAAATAGTTTTCTGGAAACATTAAGCGTGATGCAATGGCAATGTGGATGTTTGTTTTATTTCTTCCATAGAAAAACTAGTACTAACATCTGTTAAATCAATTTTATCTGTAAGCTTTTTATAAAATTCATCATATTTTTCTATGCTAGGAACTAACACCTTTAATAAATAATCAATTGAACCACTTAAACGATAAAATTCTACCACTTCGTCCATATCATTAATAACTTTTATAAATTTTCGTGCCCAATCCATATTATGATTACTAGTTTTGACTTGAACAAAAGCAACAACATTTAAATTGAGCTTTAATCGATCAACCACTGCAACTTTCTTTACAATATATCCTTGCTTATAAAGTTTATTTATTCTTGCCCAACAAGGAGTTGCTGATAAATTTACTTTTTTTGACAATTCGGCAATAGGAATGTCGGCATTATCCTGTAGTACAGATAATATTTTCTTATCGATATCATTTAGCATAAAATTACCCTATTTTTATTTATTATTTAGAAAAATTTTCTATTTTATTATCTTTTATAGCATATTTTTAACTTATTTTTCTACTAAACTTGAATATTATAGAAAAAAATTTACATAAGCCTCGCTCAGTCTAAAATTTTGTGTTTTAACAAGACTAATAAGACTGCGAAAAACTTAACAAATATAAGGAAAAATGACTTTAAAAATAAATGATACAGCACCAAATTTTGATGCTGAGACTACAAAGGGAAAAATTAATTTATATGAATGGGCTGGGGATAGCTGGGTTGTTCTATTCTCGCATCCTAAAAATTTTACACCTGTATGCACTACTGAGCTTGGAGCTTTGCAAAGCATCAAGGGGGAGTTTGATAAAAGAAATGTTAAAATTTTAGGATTAAGTGTTGACCCTGTTGAAGATCATGGAAAATGGAGCAATGATATAAAAGATGTCACCGGACATCATCCAGAATATCCACTAATTGGAGATAAAGATCTAAAAGTAGCAAAAACATATGGGATGTTACCTGCAAGCACAGAAGGATCCTCTGCGGGAAGAACAGCGGTTGATAATGCTACAGTAAGAAATGTTTTTGTTATTGGTCCAGATAAAAAAATAAAACTTATTTTATCTTATCCCATGGCAACTGGTAGAAATTTTCCTGAAATTCTTAGAGTAATTGATTCTCTTCAACTTACAGCAAAACACAAAGTTGCAACACCTGCAAATTGGAAGCAAGGGGAAGATGTTATTATTGTGCCTGCTGTGAAAGATGAAGAAGCAAAAACTTTATTTCCTAATGGATGGAATACAGTCAAGCCTTACCTAAGAGTCGTAAAACAACCAAAACTAAATAGTTAAATTTAATAATTAAAGAAAGGATAATAAAATGAAAAAAATAATATCAACTCTTATTTTTTATTTTTTTTGCAACATCGGTTATTTCTGCTGAACCATTAGTAGATGCTGCATGGCTAAATAAAAATTTAAATAATAAAAATATTTTTGTACTAGATATCAGAAATAAAATTGATGGTGGATCATATGAAGTTTTTAAAAAAGCTCATATCCCAGGATCAGTTCACTCTGATTTTTTAACAGCTAATTGGAGAGCAACTATCAATGGGGTTATTGGTCAATTTCCAGGCAAAGAACCTCTTGAAAAATTAGTAGGTAGCCTTGGTATTGATAACAGCAAACATGTAATTATCGTTTATGGTGGAGTTAATTCTACTGACTTTGGAAGTGCTGCTAGAATTTATTGGACATTTAAAACGCTAGGACATGACAATGTTTCTATTTTAAATGGTGGCTTTAAATCATGGCAAAAGTCAGGTTATAAGGTTGCATCAGGTGAAAACGTTTTGACACCTAAAATATTTAAAGCATCTATTAACAAAAAATATACCGCATCCTATAAAGAAGTTAAAAACGCTAAAAAAGAAACTAATGGTGTTTGTTTAATTGATGCAAGACCAGAAGCATTTTTTAAAGGAGAAAAAACTCATCCAGCATTAAAAGTTGCAGGAAGAATTCCTGGAGCAGTTAACTTACAAGAGGAAGAAACTATTGGAAATGATGGATTTATAAAATCTAAAGCAGAAATCTTAAAACTTTATGACAAGGCTCAAATCAAAGGTTTTAAAGACTACATTACTTATTGCAATACTGGTCACTGGGCAGCTACAGTTTGGTTCGCTTTAAGCGAAGTTGCCAATATTCCTGGAGTAAGGATGTATGATGGATCTTGGGCACATTGGGAAAAAAATCCAAATAACCCTGTCATCAAAGGCTAAATCTTAATCTTTGTGCGGGTAATTTAATTTGCCCGCACATAAATCTGTAATAAAAACAATCATGGTCGCTTTTAAAAAAGTGGAAACTACTGTTGCTTTATTTGGATTTATTTTCACACTTTTATTTTCATACATCACCTACTCCTCTATAGGTTTAAGACATTTTTTAGTTTTTGTAATTGGTATTGGTTTAGGTTTTTCATTATACAAATCTTCATTTGGTTTTACTGGAGGCTGGAGAAATTTTATAGAAAACAAAGACAGTAGTTCACTTCGAGCTCAATTAATCATGCTAGGATTGGCGGTAATAGTTTTTTCATTTGTTATAGGATCAAAAAGTTTTATTTATGACGGAAAGATTATTGGTGCAATTGCTCCTGTGAGTTTATCGGTTGTTATTGGATCATTTATTTTTGGGTGGGCAATGCAATTAGGTGGGGGCTGTGGATCTGGAACTTTATTTACTGCAGGGGGTGGCAATGTCAAAATGGTAATTACTTTAATTTTTTTTATTATTGGCTCAACTGTCGGAACATACCACTTTTCTTTCTGGTCTTCTGTACCATCTTTTGGTGCAATTTCCTTATTAGACAATTACTCTAAAAGTAATGTTTTGATATTACAATTAGGTCTTATTTTTTTTATTTATTATATTGTTTCTTATATAGACGGTAAAAAAAATATAAATTTTAATCATTCTAACATATTTAAATTTTCATCAACTAATTTAATTAGAGGTTCGTGGCCATTAATTCTAGGATCAGTTTTATTAGTATTTTTTAGTTTTCTAATGCTTCATGCTGCTGGTCATCCTTGGTCAGTTACATTTTCATTTGGATTATGGGGAGCAAAAATTATCACCCTTCTTGGAATTGATGTTAGTTCTTGGAGCTATTGGCAATTATCCTATCCGGCAATTGCGTTGGAAAATAGTTTACTTGCAGATCCAACAACTCTTTCTAACTTAGGAATTATTTTGGGAGCATTAATTGCTTCTGCACTATCGGGAAATTTTTCCAATCAAACTGATATGAATAGAAAACTTTTTTTGGCAGCAATGATTGGTGGTTTTTTTATGGGCTATGGTGCTCGATTAGCGTTTGGATGTAATATTGGAGCTTTATTTAGCGGGATAGCCTCGGGTAGTATTCATGGTTGGGTCTGGTTTTTATTTGCTTTTATTGGATCTTACTTTGGGGTGAAATCTAGAAAGTTTTTTTATTAAATGAAAAATATAATATTTTTAACTATTTTATCATTAATATTTGGAATTATTATTTATGACCACAATTATAGTGGAGTTGCATACAATCCTTTATTTCACAAGGAAGGTGAAACATCAGGCTCTATCAATGCAATGCCTTGCGGACTAGGAGGATCCCATAATCATAAGCACTAGAACTATTTTTTTTAAGGGGTTTACAAATTAATAATTACTAAATATAAGACTTTAAGCGCTGATTTAGTTCAAATTGCGGGCGCTTTATAAAACCAGCTAAAGCGATTAAGACCACCGCTCTAGCCGGTGGTTTTTTTTTGAGTTTTTCAATTAAAATCACCACAATTTGATCGATGGTAAAAAAATTATGAATGATACAAATTTGAAATTAAGTTTTGAATTTTTTCCAGCAGCTAACTCTATTGCTGAAGAAAAAGCATGGGAAAGTCTAAAAAAATTAGAAAATTTTAACCCTCAATTTTTTTCAGTAACTTTTGGCGCTGGTGGTGGAGAAAGATTAAAAACTGACACCTTTGTAAAACGAATTAATAAAGATTCATTAGTTCCAGTTGCAGGTCACTTAACTTGTGTAGATATGTCTAAAGAGGAAATTAACGACCTTGCATTAGGTTGGTTTGAAAAAGGCATTAACAGAATTGTTGCTCTTAGAGGCGATGTAAGGGAGACGGGAAAAAAATACAAACCTCATCCACATGGCTATGTTAATGCAGCTGACATGGTTGCTGGATTAAAAAAACTTGCAAATTTTCAAATAGCGGTGGGAGGATACCCTGAAATTCATCCTGACTCAAAAAACAAACAGGATGATATAGATAATTTAAAAAGAAAAGTAGATGCTGGTGCTGATAAAATTATAACCCAGTACTTTTTTGATAAGGATGTTTTTTTAAGATACCGAGATGCAGTTACGGCGGCAGGGATTAAAGTACAATTGATTCCTGGTATTATGCCTATATCAAACTTTAAAAAAATACAAAATTTTAGCAAAATGTGTGGAGCATCCATTCCGGATTGGGTTGCTAATGAATTTATAAATTTGGATGAAACACCTGAAGTTCAACATTTGGTAGGAGCGAGTTTAGCAAGTGATTTAGTAAAAAAACTAAAAAAAGAAGAAGTAAACGAGTTTCATTTTTACACACTTAATAAATATGAATTAACTTTTGCAGTTTGTACAAGACTATTGTCTCTGCAAAATAACCTTAAACCAACTATAAAAAATAAAGGAGAAGTGAGAGCATGATACAAGTAGCATCAATTGGATATCCTAGAATTGGACCAAAAAGAGAATTAAAAAATGCATTAGAAAAATTCTGGAAAGGTGAAATTAAAGAACAAGAGCTGCACGCAGTTGCAAAAAATTTACGAAAACAAAATTGGCAAACTCAAAAAGATAGTGGTGTAGATTTAATATCGTCTAATGATTTTTCTTTTTATGACCAAGTTTTAGATGCAATATGCTTACTTGGAGCAATCCCGAAACGATACAAATGGGATGGAAACGAGGTAACTCTTAAAACATATTTTGCTATGGCTCGCGGCTCTCAAACATCAGAGCTTGATGTTCCGGCTTTAGAAATGACAAAATGGTTCGATACCAATTATCATTATTTGGTGCCCGAACTATCAAAAGATCAACATTTTAAATTAAGTTCTAATAAACCTTTTGCAGAATTCGAAGAGGCTAAACAAGCTGGGTTTAAGACTAAACCTATTATTTTGGGACCGCTTACTTTTCTATCTTTGTCAAAAGGAATAGACGGTTCAAATACCATCGATTTATTGGACAAAATTCTTCCAGTTTATAAGGAAATTATTAATAAATTTTCTTCTTTAGGAGCTGAATGGATTCAAATTGATGAACCTATTTTAGTAAAGGATTTAGACTCAAATACTGTTTCCAAAATTAAAAAAACATTAGATGAACTTAAATTAGCAGCTGGTTCAAGCAAAATATTATTAACTACTTATTTTGAAGACTTAAATGAAGATGTCAAAAAAGAAGTGTTTAATAGTAATGTCGATGTCATTCATTTGGATTTGGTTAGAGGAAATAAGAATAAAGAATATGTCAAAAATTCTTCAAAAAAATTATCTCTAGGATTAGTAGATGGAAGAAATGTGTGGAAAACTAATCTTCAAGAAAAAATAGATTTTATCAAAAGCAACGTATCACAAGATGTTATTATTTCATCTTCTTGTCCTTTGCTTCATTCTCCTTATGATTTAGATCTCGAACAAAAAGTTCCAGCTGAAATTAAAAGATGGCTATCTTTTGCGAAGCAAAAATTACAGGAACTTAATGTTATTAAAGGATATTTAAATCAAGGATCTCATCAAACTGAACTAGATCACAATAGCAAGGATATCCAGGATAGGAAAACATCTAAACTCATACACGATGACTTAGTTAAAAACAGAATCAAGACTATTAACAAATCTATTGTTGATCGAAAATTAGGATATGCAGAAAGAGCCAAGGTACAAAAAAACATTTTTGCTCTACCTAAATACCCCACTACTACTATTGGTTCATTTCCTCAAACATCTGATGTGAGACAGGCAAGAGCTAAATTTAAACGTGGAGAACTGGATGAACAAAGTTACGAAAAATTTTTAGAAGAAAAAACCATTGATACCATTAAAAAACAAGAGCAGATTGGAATTGATGTAATTGTTCATGGAGAGTTTGAGCGAAATGATATGGTCGAATACTTTGGAGAACAGTTAAAAGGATTTACTTTTACATCAAGTGGCTTCGTACAAAGCTATGGCTCACGTTGTGTCAAACCACCAATTATTTTTGGAAATGTATCAAGACCAAAACCAATGACAGTACGTTGGTCTAAATTCGCACAACAACAAACGAAACAAATCGTTAAAGGAATGTTAACGGGTCCAATTACAATATTGCAATGGTCGTTTGTTAGAGATGATCAGCCAAGAAAATTTACTGCACAAGAGATTGCTTTTGCAATACGTGATGAAGTGGAAGATCTTGAAAAAAATGGTATTCGAATGATTCAAATAGATGAGCCTGCTCTTCGAGAGGGTTTGCCGTTAAAGAAAAAAGATTGGAGAGAGTATTTAAATTGGTCAGTAGACTGCTTTAAAATTTCTGCTGCAGTTGTCAAAAACGAAACCCAAATACATACTCACATGTGTTATGCTGAGTTTGAGGATATTATCGACTCTATCGCAGCTTTGGATGCTGATGTTATTTCTATTGAAACATCTAGATCAAGAATGGAACTTTTAACTACATTTGAAAAATTCAAATATCCAAATGAAGTTGGACCAGGGGTGTATGACATTCATTCTCCACGTGTTCCGACTAAAGATGAGATGAAAGAATTAATTCTTAAAGCGTCTAAATTAATAGATCCATCTAGAATTTGGGTTAACCCTGATTGTGGACTTAAAACTAGAGGTTGGCCAGAAACTATTGACGCATTAACTAAGATGGTAAGTGCAGCAAAGGAGCTGAGAACTAATTAAATAATTGATAGCAAAACCATGATAAAAAAATTTAAACAAAACACTAATTTAGTTAGAGGGGGACTTAACAGATCTAGCTTCAAAGAAACGTCTGAAGCTATCTTCTTAAATTCAGGTTTTGTTTATGATTCAGCTGAACAAGCTGAAGCTATTTTTAAAGGAGAGAAAACTGGTTTTCAATATACCAGATATGCAAACCCAACTATTGAAATGTTTGAACAAAGGTTGGCTTTGCTTGATGGATCTGAAGCCTGCTTTGCAACCTCAAGCGGCATGTCTGCTGTTTTTGCTTCCATGATGTGTCAATTAAAAGCAGGAGACCATGTTATTTCTGCATCAGCATTATTTGGATCTTGTAGATATATTTTGAACGATATTCTTCCTAGATTTGGAATTGAAGTTTCTTTTATCGATGGAAAAAACATGAATGAATGGAAAAAAAATATAAAGAAAAATACAAAAATTTTTTTCTTTGAATCCCCTTCTAACCCTTGTTTAGAAATAATAGATATTAAGCAAGTCTGTGCCTTAGCTAAAAAAAATAAAATTACAACAATTGTTGATAATATTTTTGCCTCTGCAGTCCTTCAGCAGCCAATTAAATTTGGCGCAGATATTGTTATTTATTCTGGAACTAAACATATAGATGGACAAGGAAGAGCGATGGGTGGTGCTGTATGCTCTACAAAAAAATTTAAAGAAGATATCTTAAAACCATTCTTAAGACACACAGGTCCTTGTATTAGTCCATTTAACGCATGGATATTATTAAAAAGTTTAGAAACGATTAAGATAAGAGTTTTGGCTCAATCAGAGAATGCAATGCAAATTGCACAAGTTTTAGAAAAACAAAAAAAAGTAGAAAAAGTTTATTATCCTTTTTTAAAATCTTTTTCTCAATATGCTTTAGCAAAAAAACAACAAAGCCAAGGGGGTACAATGATTGCCTTTAAAATTAAAGGTGGTCAAAAAGAAGCTTTTAAATTTATTAATGCATTACAACTATTTGATGTATCGAACAATCTTGGTGATACCAAGTCTTTAGTTACACACCCAACCACTACTACTCACAAAGTGTTAGGTGAAAAAGACAGACAATCTTTAGGTATTACTCCTAATCTTGTAAGATTATCCGTAGGTCTTGAAGATGCAGATGATTTAACATCAGATATTTTAAACGCTATTAACAAATCTTAAATAAGCCATAATTAAAATTAGGATTTGCCTAAATTAAATAACAAAAATCATTTTAAATTAACCAAGGACCATCTATGAAAAAAATAATAGCAATCTTTTTATCTTGTTTTTTATTTACATCTTTAGCTTTAGCAGCAGAAAGTGCAAAAGATTTGATGAAACAAGTAGATAAAAAGTTTTCTGAAGCAACTAAATACTCTGTATACACACCGAAAAAAAAATTAAATGTTGACGAAATTGGTCAAGTCAAAGAATTAAGAAAAAATGCTGAAGTAGCTCTTAAATCAGGTAATGAAGAAGAGTCTACAAAACTTCTAAGAGAAGCTCTAAAAATATTAGAATAATTATAAAATTTGATTCAAGACTCGTTCAATACGGGTCTTGAACAAACACAACAAATTTTAATCAAAAAATAGTCTTAATTAAATTTTAGGTTTTCAAAAGGAGGATTCGATATGTTAAAATTAATTAAACCTGCAGAAATCAATACGATAGAAATCAAAAAAAAAGAATCATCTTTTTTCTCAAAAACAGTATCTGCGATATTATTAGCAAACGTACTGGTAATGGTAATGATTTATATGGCTATTTATAGTAGCTAAAAGACTATCATTACTAGAATAATTATAGCAAAAATATATTTAATTTTTTTAAAAAGTTAAATTAAGCTCTAGTAATATTTTTAAAAAAGTATCATATATACTTACTTTAAATTATACATCATGGCATCAAGAACTGAATCAGATAGTTTTGGTAAAATTAAAGTACCAGCAGATAAATACTGGGGTGCTGGCACCCAAAGATCTTTACAATTTTTTAAAATAGGAAAAACCAACGTACCTATTGAATTAATTCATGCTATAGCAATTGTTAAAAAAGCTGCTGCAATTGTAAATCAAAAATACAAAGATATTTCACCTAAAGTTGCTAAAGCAATCATTAAAGCTTCGGAAGAAGTCATTGCAGGAAAACATGATGATCACTTTCCTTTAAAAGTTTGGCAAACTGGATCAGGAACTCAAACTAACATGAATGTAAATGAGGTAATAGCCAATAGAGCCATTCAAATGCTGGGTGGAGTTATGGGTAGTAAAAATCCCGTTCATCCAAATGATCATGTTAATAAAGCTCAATCTACTAATGATACATTTCCAACTGCAATGCACATTGCCATTGCAATTGAAACAAATAAAAAATTAATTCCGGCTATGCAGTCTCTAGAAAAAACTTTGGCTAGAAAAATGAATGAATTTAAAAATATAGTTAAAATTGGAAGAACTCATTTACAAGATGCTACCCCTTTGACTTTGGGACAAGAATTTTCCGGATACCATATGCAAGTCTCTAAAGCGCTATCTAGAATTAAAAGAGCTCTTTTTGAAATTTATCCTTTAGCTCAAGGTGGTACTGCCGTAGGTACTGGTATTAATTCAAGAAAAGGATGGGATAAAAAAATAGCCCTAGAGATAAAAAAAATTACCAAACTTCCTTTTCATACGGCTAAAAATAAATTTGAAGCATTAGCCGCTCATGACTCAATTGTAAATTTTTCTGGCACCTTAAATACAACTTCAGTAGCTTTGATGAAAATTGCAAATGATATTCGTTTTTTAGGATCTGGTCCAAGAGCTGGATATGGAGAATTAATTCTTCCAGAAAATGAACCTGGTTCTTCCATTATGCCTGGCAAAGTAAACCCGACACAATGTGAGGCTGTAACTATGGTTTGTGTCAAAGTTATAGGAAATCACAATGGTATTACCATGGCAGGTTCTCACGGTCACTTTGAACTGAATGTGTTTAAACCATTAATTGCCCACAATATTTTACAATCTATAGATTTACTGTCCGACTCCATTCAATGCTTCGTGAATTTTTGTGTAAAAGGAATTAAACCAAACAAAAAAAGGATTGATCAATTATTAAATGAATCATTAATGCTCGTCACTGCACTAGCTCCTAAAATAGGCTATGACAACGCAAGCAAAATTGCAAAAACTGCTCATAAAAATGGAACCAATTTAAAAGAAGAAACTTTAAAAACAGGACTTATAACAGAAGAAGAGTATACAAAAATCATGAACCCTAAAAAAATGGTTCATCCAAAATAAATTAATAAATACTTAAATAACTTTTTAGTTCTAAAGATTTTGAAATATTTCCTGCAATTATTGAATTTAGACGATTAGTCAACAATTCAAGTTCTTCTTTATTATAGTTTTTGTTCGAAAAAAATTCTTCCAAATAAAATTTGGCTTTTTTTAAATTAAACGTTCCTTGTGCCACCATTACATAATCGTTGCTAAGAGGATAAGATTTGCAAGTCTTCAAGCACATTTTTTTTAATTGATTGGTGCTAAATTTACTTTTAAAAAACATTAATTTATCTTTATTATCCTCAACTATTCTTCCTGTTAAAAGAAAGTTATTATTTGCAGAAATAAACTCTACATTATTTAATATAATGTCTCCACCTACAAACTTGATGTCTATATTTAAATCATCAAAATAAGCCTGATCTAATATCAGGTGTTTAAATTTTATTTTAAAATGAGCATTAAAATTAGAGGCAATATCAAATAAATCATTACTAAAAAAATCTGATAAAACAGAGCTAGATATTGAGGAAAAATTCGTTCTTCCAAAAACCAAATCAGTTTTGAAAAACAAATTTGGCTTCAAATAAATCTCAATGTTTCCTAAACCATTATATATAGCAGAAGTTAATTTAATATTATTTAAAATTATTTTATCTTTACCAAGTTGAACTCCGGATCGTAAATAAATGTTATTAAATCCAGGAAAAAAAATATTACTAGCTGATTTAATTTGTAAGAAATTATTCTGATCGGGTTGCTTAGGTAATAAAAATTCTAATGCAAATTTGATTTGTGGAATAGAAAAATCAATTACATTATTTTTAAATTTGATTTCATAATCTAAATTGCTTATCAGTCCATAAAACTTGCTGCTAATTAGTTTGTTGTTTTTAAAAATAAAAATACCAGAATTACTATCTATTTGAAATTCTGACTGTTCATTAAAAATTTTAAAATCTACATTATGAAAACTAATTTCTTCAAGTTGTGATTTATTGTAATTATAAAATCCGTATACAAACAATTCTGGTACTGATAAACTTCCATTAATTAAATTAATTTTTTTAAAATTAAAGTCTTGTGTTAAAAAATCAATTGGATTAATAAAAAATTCAATTTCATTAATATTGCCGCTGAGACCCTCATTCACTTCGTTCTCAAAAACAACATTTTCTAGTTTTAATTTTGGTCCTGTTTTAATTGAATAAACAATATCTCCATCTATTTTTACATGGCTTCCTAAAATTGATGTTAATTCAATTTCTAAATTGTTCTTAAATGAATTAAAATTTAACAAAAAGGGCAAAGTAAAAAATAAAACCAAACAAGAAATAAATACAAACGCAACCTTCAAAAAAAATTTATTAATCGAAAATTTGTTCTTCATTTTTATTGTTGTATTTAATGTTTAATAATTTATTTAATAATCATGAATCTGATCCTTCCAGACTATCTAAATACTCTTAATAATCAACAAAAAGAGGCTGTTTTGCATACCGAAGGACCACTACTTATTTTAGCTGGTGCTGGCTCTGGAAAAACAAAAGTTCTTACTACAAAAGTAACCCACCTAATAGAAACAAAACAATGTTTTGGTAGTCAAATTTTGTGTGTGACCTTTACTAACAAAGCGGCTAATGAAATGCGTGACCGAGTTGCAAAACTAACCAGGAGCAATTCCAATGCAATTCCATGGCTAGGAACGTTTCACTCTATCAGTAATAAAATTTTAAGAAAATATGCAGAATCAGTTGGGCTTAAGCCCAGTTTCACTATTTTAGATACCTTGGATCAATTAAAGCTAATAAAAAATATTTTAACAGCAGAAAATATAGATGCTAAACAAATTCCCCCTAAATTTATTTCACATTTAATAGACCATTGGAAAAATAAAGCTCTGTTACCAAACGATATAAAAGTTTCAGCTTCTGATATCATGAAGCACAATGCTTTAAAAGTTTATAAAATATACCAAGAACGATTAAAAATTATGAATTGTGTCGATTTTGGAGATTTGATTTTACATTGTGTAACCATTTTCAAAAATTTTAAAGAAATTCAAAATATATTTAAAAAAAATTTTAAATATATTCTAGTGGATGAATTTCAAGACACAAATTATATTCAAAACTTATGGCTAAACTTAATTGTAAATGATCATAATAACATTTGCGTAGTTGGTGATGATGATCAATCTATTTATAGCTGGAGAGGTGCTGAAGTTAAAAATATTTTAGATTTTGAAAAACATTATCCCCGAACTAAAACAATTAAATTAGAACAAAATTATAGATCTACTAAAAATGTTTTGAACACTGCATCTTCTTTGATTTCCAATAATACTGACAGATTAGGTAAAAAAATTTGGTCAGATTTTGAGGACGGTGAAAAAGTTTGGATCAATTCATACAGTGAAGGAAAAGATGAGGCACAAAATATATCTGATATTATAGAAAAAGAATTGATAAATAATTTTTCACTTAATCATATTGCTATTTTAGTAAGAGCATCTTTTCAAACTAGAGAATTTGAAGAAAGATTTATTAGAATTGGATTGCCTTATAGAATAATTGGTGGCACCAAATTTTACGAAAGATCTGAAATTAAAGATGCTCTTTGCTATTTACGACTAATACATCAAAAAAATGATGATTTAGCTTTTGAAAGAATAATCAATGTACCAAAGAGATCTATTGGAGACACTACTCTTCAGAAAATTCATGATTTATCCAGAATCAAAAATAAAAATTTGTTTGATACATGTGTTGCACTACTTGATGAAGAAGAATTAAAGCCAAAAACAAAAGAGAGTCTTAAAAATTTGATAAAAAGTATAAATCACTGGACTACATTATCTAAAGAATTAGATCATGTTCAGTTATTAGAAAAAGTTTTAGATGAGTCGGGCTACACTACTATGCTTATGAATGAAAAAAGCCCCGAGGCTGATGCGAGACTTGAAAATTTAAAAGAGTTAAGGTCATCTATGAAAAATTACTCAAATTTAATTGAATTTTTAGAAAACATCTCGCTACAAACATCTGTCGATGAAGAGTGGGAAGGTGAAAAAATCAACTTAATGACGATACATGCTGCAAAAGGTCTGGAATTTGATTGTGTTTTTTTACCAGGATGGGAAGAAGGAATGTTTCCTCATCAGAAATCAATTGAAGAAAAAGGCGACGTAGCAATAGAAGAGGAAAGAAGATTGGCTTATGTTGCAATTACCAGATCAAAAAAACGTTTATTCATTTCCTTTGCAAATAACAGAAAGTATTTTGGCAGTAGTAAAAATGAAAACAATGACTGGATGCCTTCCATACCTTCCAGGTTTATTGACGAACTAGATAAAAAATACTTAAAAATAAATGAAGTGGCTGAAGAAAAATATTCAGATTTTGAATTTAGTCAGGACATAACCTTTAATCAAAATAAAAAAAGTCCAGGATGGCAAAGGTATCAAATACAAAAAGAAAAAATTAAAACTATTAACTACACTAACAATCTTACAAATTTTAAAATAGGTCAGGGTGTAAAACATGAAACATTTGGTCCTGGAAAAATTATACATATAGACGGAAATAAAATTTTAATAAATTTTAAAGAAGCTGGAGAAAAAAAAGTAATAGATAAATATCTTAAAAAAATTGAAAATGAATAAAATTAATAAATTAAAAAAACTTTTTGCTAAATTTAATATCGATGGTTACATCATTTCAAAAAGTGATAAATTTTTTAATGAATTTATAAATAAAAATGAAGATAGATTAAAATTTATTTCAAATTTTAGTGGATCTTTTGGAATAGCCTTAATTTTAAAGAAAAAAAATTATTTATTTACAGACGGAAGATATATTACTCAAGCAAATAAAGAGTCTTCTAAATTTTACACAATTTTAGATATTTCTAAACACTCTTTAATGAAAACTATTAATAAATTAAAAATTAAAATTGGATTTGATCCCGAATTATTTAAATACTCATTTATTCAAAAAAATAAAAATTTAATACCAATTGAAAAAAATTTAGTAGACATTATCTGGAAAAGAAAAAAAGAAAATATTTTTAATAAAGCTTATATATTAAATGAAAATTTTAGCGGTGAGAAATCTGAATCTAAAATTAATAAACTTAAAAAAAAATTAAATATTAATAATTATAATATTTTTTATATATCAAATTCAGAAAATATTTGTTGGCTTTTAAATTTAAGAGGAAAAGATTCTCCCTATACACCCATATTAAATTCACAAGCTATTCTTACCAAAAATAAATTAATTATTTTTTGTAATCCAAAAAAAATAACCAAAAAAATAAAAAAATATTATAAAAATAATGTAGAATTCATAAATGAAAATTTAATTTACAAAAATATTTTAAAATATAAAAAAAAATTTATTAAACTAGATAACAACACTTCTTATAAAATTATTTCTTTTTTAAAAGAGAATAAAATTAAACTCAGATTTATCATAGACCCAATTTTTACAATAAAGTCTCAAAAAAATACTATAGAAATTCAAAATAGTAAGTTGGCACACTTATATGATGGTATCGCTTTAACTAAATTTATCATATGGTTAAAAACACAAAAAAAAATTAGTAGAATAAGTGAAATAATAGCACAAAAAAAACTGGAGCAATTTAGAAAAAAAAATTCTAATTACTTGTTTCCAAGTTTTTCAAGTATTTCAGGATTAGATAAAAATAGTTCAATTATTCACTACAGAGCTACTGAAAAATCAAATATTTATTTTAAAAATAATAGTATTTACCTTATTGATTCTGGTGGACAATATAAACTTGGTACTACCGACGTCACAAGAACTATCAGCTTAGGTAAACAATCGATTAAATATAAAAATATTTATACAAGAATACTCAAAGGTCATATTGGGGTAAAAGAATTTAACCTCAGCAAAAACTCCACAGGTAAACAAATTGACAAAGTTGCAAGAAAATATTTAAAAAATATTAATTTAGATTATCCGCATGGTACTGGTCACGGTGTTGGATATTTTCTAAATGTACATGAACATCCGCCCTCTATATCAAAATATAGTACTGATCATTTCAAAAGTGGACAAATTATATCTAATGAGCCCGGTTACTACAAACCTAATCATTTTGGAATGAGAATAGAAAATCTTATTTATGTTGAAAACAAAAATAATAAATTAAAGTTTAATAATTTAACATTGGCACCATATGAAAAAAATTTAATAAATAAAAGATTATTAAATAAAAAAGAAATTCAATATATTAATAACTATCACAATCTTATTTATCAATCTTTGAAAGCTTTTATAAATAGTAAAGATGTTGTATTTTTGAAAAATTACTGTTCACCTATTTAATAGTTGATACCATTTATCTTCATTAATAATTTCTATTTTTAATTGCTTAGCTTTGTCTATTTTACTTTTTGTGGGTTTAGAATTTCCTACAACAAAATAATTTAACTTTTTACTAACATCACCCATCACTTTCCCACCTTCAGACTCTACTAATGCCTTGGCTTCAGACCTGCTCATTTTTTCCATTCCACCTGTAAACATAATAGTTTTATTTGCAAAAATACCTTTGGTGATAATCTCAAAATCTTTTATATTTAATTTACTAATTAAGGAATTAATTACATGAGAGTTTTTAGAGTTAGAAAAAAAATTTGATAATGCTTTAATTTGTGTTTCACCAATCCCATCAATTTCTTTGATAAATTCTAATTCTTTTTTTAATTTTTTAAGATCAAATAATTTTTGAAAATTTTTAATTGATTTAAAGTAAGATGCAATAATTTTAGCATTTTCCTGTCCAATATGCCTTATGCCAATAGAAAAAATAAATTTTTCCAAAGTTATATTTTTACTTTTTTCAATTGCATGTTTTAAATTGTTTGCTGAAAGATCTCCCCACCCATCTAATTCTTTAATTTTATTATAATTTAAAGTAAAAATATCTGCAGGTAATTTAATTAAATTTAAATTCCAAAAATTATCAATAACTTTTTTACCTAAACCATCGATATCAAAAGCATCTTTAGAAACGAGGTGTTTTAATTTTTCTCTTGCCATGTTTGGACACTCGTATCCAATATCTGGGCATCTTCTGACAGATTCAATTTTTTTAGTTAGTTCATTAAACTCCTTGGTTGTTTTGTTTCCACATGGACATCTTTCAGGAAAAGTAAATGGCTTACTGCCAGATGGTCTTTTAGTTTTATCTACTACAACTACTTGAGGAATTACATCGCCTGCTCTTTGGATAGAAACAGTATCCCCAATTCTTATGTCTTTTCTAATTATTTCGTCCTCGTTATGAAGTGTGGCATTAGAAACTACTACACCACCAACAGTGATAGGTTCTATTTTTGCAACAGGTGTTAATGCTCCTGTTCTTCCCACTTGAATTTCTATATCTTTGATTATTGAAAATGCTTTTTCAGCTGAAAATTTATGAGCTATTGCCCATCTAGGACTATTTGATAAATTTCCAAGTCTTTGTTGCAAGTCAAAATTATTTACTTTGTATACAATACCATCAATATCATAGTCTAAGGTAAATCTAATTTTTTCTAAATTATTATAATATTTTTCTATTTCACTTACATTACCCAAAACTTTAGTTAAATCATTAATTTTAAAATTACATATTTTTAAAAATTCTAACAATTCAGATTGTTCTTTAAAACTTTTTTGATTTTCCTGAATAATACTATAAGCAAAAAATTTCAAAGGAATTTTGGCCGTATTTTTTGAATCTTTTTGACGCAAAGACCCAGCCGCTGCATTTCTGGGATTGGCAAAATCATCTTTGATTTTTTGAAAATCTTTTTTTCCTATATATACTTCGCCTCTTACTTCGAAATGTTTTGGAAAATTTTTTAAAGTAATTGATTTTGGTATATCTTGTATAGTTAACAAATTTTCTGTTATATCTTCTCCATAATCCCCATCTCCTCTTGACAAACCTTGAACTAAAAATCCATTTATATACAAAAGTGATGCTGAAACTCCATCAATTTTTGGTTCTGCATTAATTATAATATTTGTTGAAGGTTCATAATTTAAATAATTTTTAATTTTTTTTAAAAAATTATTAATATCTTCAATTTTAAAAGCGTTATCTAAGGATAACATTTTTTCAGAATGCTTTATTTTAGAAAATTTTTTGGATGGAACAAAACCAATTTTATTACTAACAAAATAGTATCCATCATTTTTTTTTTCAAAATCTAATAATTCTTGTTTTAAATTGTCGTATTCCGCGTCACTTATTAATGGTTTATTATTCTCAAAATAAAATTTATCGTATTTTTTTAATAAGATTAATTTTTTTTCATAATCTTTACTATTTGAAATCATTATTAATTACTGCAAATTAATTAATTGCTTTAATTTATCCTTGAGACTAATTTTTTTTTTATCCTTTGATAAAGGAATGGATGTGCCTTGAACTATATTATAAGATTTTTTATACCAATCACTGTCATTATAATTATAACCTAAAATTGAAGCATATTTTTTTGCAGAATTAATGTTTCCAATTTTATAATTAATTTCAACCAACCTGTGGAGTGCTTCCTCAATGAAAATCGATGTTTCATATTTTTTAACAACATTATTTAATCTATAAAGTGCTGGTGTCCATTTTTGTCTTTTTGCATAATATCGTGCAAGATACATTTCTTTAGCTGCAAACTGCTCATTAATTAAATTAATTTTAAATTTTGCATCATTTGCATAATCTGTGTTGGGAAATTGCTCTATTATTTTATTAAATTGTTTTAATGCGAGTTCCGTATTTTCTTGCGATAAATTTGCAAAATTTATTTGCTCAAATAAACACATTGCTATTAGATACTCGGCATAAGCAATATTTTTATCTCCAGAATAACGTTTTTTGAATTTCTGAAGATTTGTTAAAGCTCTAACATAATTAAGTGTTTCATAATAAATGAAAGATTTCATCAATAAAGATTTTGGAGCCCATTCTGTGTAAGAATAATCCTTTTCTACTCTGTCAAAGAGTTCAACAGCCTCATTATATTTTCCAATTTCAAAATTTTTGTAGGCTTCTTTGTATAAAATTTCTAAAGGAACAGTTTTTCTAACCTCAATCACTTGTTTAGTATTTGATGAACATGAAATATTAAATAAAAAAATTAATACTAAGATTGAATGTAAAAAAAATTTAATTTGCATAATTTATAGCGTGTAAAATAGATTACACTAATTTAAATAATTAAACTACTGTTGCTGCACTAAATTTATTTGATATTTTTTTGACACTTACATTATGAGTCTTGCTTTCAATATCCTCAATAAAATAATTTTTTTTATTTTCAAAAATTTTGTTTAATAAACTTGCTGTTAGTTCATGTCCACCTTGTCTACAAATAATTTTTCCATTAATAAAAAAACCTGATAAATACAAATCACCTATACAATCTAATATTTTGTGCCTTACAAATTCATTTTGATGACGTAGCCCTTCTTGATTTAAAATTTTATTTCCTGAAATAACTATTGCATTTTCTAAAGATCCTCCCTTTGCAAGACCCATGGCAAATATTTTCTCTAAATCTTCTTGATGACAAAATGTTCTACTGTCAAAAACTTCCAAATAATTATTTTGTACATTTTTCAAATGGTAGCTTTGTTTTTTTATAAATTGATCTTGATAATTAATCGTATAATCTATTTCTAAACCTGCTTTATTATGAGGTTCGTATTTAATAAACTTATTATTAGTTTGAATTTCAAATGATTTTAAAACATTCAAAATTTTTATTTTTTTATTTTGTTTTAATAAGCCAGTTGCTAAAATTTCATCTATAAATACTTTTGCACTTCCATCCAAGATAGGCACCTCGGGTCCATTAATTTCAATGAATAAATTTGTAATTCCTAAACTATATAATGCAAACATTAAATGCTCGATTGTGCTAACAGTATCTCCATTTTTATTTGTAATTTTTGTGCAAAGGTTTGCTGCTTTTATGTTATTCCACAAAGCACTTATTGGCTTGCTTTTTGCTAGATCTGATCTAAGAAAATTTATTCCACTATCTGTCTCTGCTGGCAATAAAACTAATTTAGTTACAATACCAGAATGCAACCCTATTCCTTCGAATATAATTTTTTTTTTAATTGTCGTTTGTTCACTAGTCACATAATGTAATTACATAAAAGAAATTTATAAGACTATTCAAGAAATGTTACACTTAAAATCCTTCACTATTTAACTAAATATTGAATATAATTTTTTAAATATACTTTTTTGAACTTTTGAATTGCTGGGAATTTCTTTAGCATAAAAATTTTGAATATGACTAATCATTGATAAGCAAACATCAAATTCATCATCAATATTGTTTTTGATTTTTGTAGAAAATTTTTCAACAACTAAGCCATTAATTAATAATTTTTGTTTCAATAATTCATAAAATCCTCTTATTTTTGAACCTTCCCCAGTAACAACTATTTTATTAAAGTTCATTTTATTTTTTATAAAATATGAAATTTCATTGTTAAGAAAGTCAATTATTTCTTCTACCCTGGAATTCACTATTCTATTCAAGATATTGTTTGAAACTTTTTTATATGATTTAGAACCCAAATTCTCACTTTCAATATACTGCTGTATTTGATCATCTCCTATAATTTTGCATGAGCTATGATTGTGTTTTAAATTTTCTGCAATATCTAAACTTAAATTTAAAGATTTTGCAATATCGTTAGTCACATGCCAAGAACCCAAAGGAACGGTAGTGGTAAATAAATAATTTTGTCCGCGAAATATACTTAACGATGTTTTTTCATGACCAAAATCTAATATCATTATTGAGTCTGATAATGGACTTTCTAAATTAGCCAATAAACCCAAAACATAAGGAGCAAAAATAAATTTTTCTAATTTTAAGTTAATATTATTAAATATTTTGATAAAATTTTTTATTATATTATTTTTTGTGCAAACGATATTAATGTCACTTTCAAAGGAGTCAGCAACTAAACCAACTGGATTTTCAACAAAATTAGTTTTATCAGTTCTAAAATTAAAATTAAAAAGATGTATAATATTAGAATGTGCGTAATTATCTTGAAACAAATTAACAGCATCATTAATTAAAAATTGCACATCATTTTCATGTTCAATTTCATACCCTCCGATATTTTTAGAATTACAAAAGCTTATAAAAAAACTATTAAGAGGACTTATTGATAAGTACACATCTTTAATTTTCAAATTTGCACTATCTTCTGCTTTTCCAATTAACTCATTTATTAAATTTGCTAACTTTTCAATATCTGAGATGAAACCTTTTTTTACACCTTGTGTTTTTAAAATTATTTTTGATAGTATTTCAATTTTTGAGTTAGTAATTTTAAATATTATAAATTTTGACTGATATGAACCTAGATCCAACACCCCAACTGGTGATAGATTATTTAGCATAACTTACTACCAATCTATCTTCTAATCTTAAATCTATGACGTGAATATTTTTGTTATTTAAAAACATGCTTAGATTTTTGAATTGCTTTTCCAAATTATAATTTCCTAATTTTACAATCTTTTTGTCATTCATGATAATATTCCACCTTTGATCATAAATTTGATGTATTTCTTTTATATCAGAAAAAAAAGGGTATTTATTGAATATCGAATAATAAAATATTTTAAAATCTTTTAAATTTTTCACATTTTTTAACTTAATAAGACTTTGAATATTTAAATTATTAGAACTAACCTCACTTTGAAATGAATCGTTCACAATATAAATTTTTTCATTGCTTTGGTAGAAGGCAATAGGTTGATATTCCGTGATACTAATCAAAATAGTATTTGGAAATTTTTTTTTAAACTCCACTTTTTTTACCCAGACATTTTGATATAAAATTTTGTTCAGTTCTTTTTTATCAACAAAAAAAATATTTTTATTCAACATCGAATCAATTGCTTTAGACTTTGTTATTTCATCTAAAAATTTGGTTGAATTTAATTCAACATTTTTAATCTTAAAAAAAAAATTTAAATTTAAATTGTGAAAATTAAAAGTTGTTAATAAAAAAAAAAATAATAACAACCAAACATATAAATATTTTTTAACGATTGATAGAAGCATCTAAAACAATCCAATCAACTAATTTTTCAAAAGAAATTCCAACATATTCTGCAATTTCTGGAACAAGGGAGAGATTTGTCATGCCAGGCTGGGTATTAACTTCTAATAAAAAAATTTTATTATTGTCGGTAATTTTAAAATCTGATCTTGTAATGCCCCTACACAATAAAGATTTATGAGCTTTTAAAGCAATTTGCAAAACTTTTTTATAAATTGTCTTATTAATATTTGCGGGCATGATATGCTCAGTTTTTGATTTGGGATCATATTTTGCATTATAATCATAAAATTTTCTTTTAGGTCTAATTTCTATTGCTCCAATGGGTCTATTTCCCATTACAGCTACCTGGACTTCTTTACCTTCTATAAATTCTTCCTGTAGTAATTTTTTATATTTTTTTAAATTAAATTTAATTTTGGAAAAATTTGACTTCATTAAATTATCGTAAATTAATACGCCTACACTGGAACCTTCATTAATAGGTTTAAGTACAAATTTACTATTTGAAATGCTATTTTGTAGATCAGATAACTTACAAAGAATTGCTGGAATAAATATATTATTTTTAATAAAATATTTTTTTGATTTAACTTTATCCATTGCCAAAAATGAAGATTTAGGACCAGAATGCGTATAAGGAATTTTTTCTTTCTCAAGGATTGACTGAATGGTTCCATCTTCTCCAAACTGTCCATGTAAAGCATTAAAGGCCAAATCACACTTGTATTTTTTAAAATTTTTTGACTTATAATTTGGATCAACACAAATTACTCGATAATTTAACTTTTTAAGAGCATGTAAGACTGCTTTGCCACTACTTAAACTAACTTTTCTTTCTTTGGAAGGTCCGCCAGATAAAAGAAGGATTTTTTTTTTCATATTATTTTAATTTCAAGTTCTAGTTTGATTCCGCTCTTAGCAAGAACTATATTTTGCGTTTCTTTAATTAATTTTTCAATTTCATCAGAAGATGCGAGACCTGTATTATCTATAAAATTACAGTGGTGTTGTGAAAATTTAGCATTGCCAAAAAAAAGTTTATCACAACCAAATTTTTTTATTAATTGCCAAGCTTTTTCATTATGCTTTATGGGGTTTTTAAAAGTACTGCCTCCAGTCTTTATATTGCTTGGTTGATTTATTCTTTTCTGTTTTTTTAATAAATCAATTTTATTCTTTATTAGGTCAGGGTCTATTTTTTCTGTTTCTTTAAATACTATATCTGTAATTATATATTTTTCATTTAAACTTGATTCTCTATAAGTAAAATTTATATCTTTTCTATCAATAGAAATTTCTTCTCCGGCTAAATCCATAACAAAAATTTCTTTGATAAGGTCAGACATTTCGTTGCCAAAACATCCTGCATTCATAAAAACACCTCCACCTAATGTTCCTGGAATTACTGAAAGGAATTCAAAATTACTAAAGCCTCTTTTTTGGGCAAATTCGGCTACTTTTAATTTTAGAGAAGCGGCGCCTGCAATTATTTTGGAATTAATTTCCTCTATTTTAGAAAAATCTTTTCCAAGTTTAATTACAACACCATCAAAACCTCTGTCTCTAAATAAAATATTAGAACCAGATCCTATAGTAACAAACTTTTTCAAGTTAAAGTTTTTTAGAAAAAACTTTAAATCTTTTTTATTATTTGGTGAAAAAAAATATGCCGATTTTCCACCAATACCGAACCAAGAATTTTTATTTAAAAAATAATCTTGTTTTAATTGATTGTTTAACTTTGAATTTAGATATTCAATGTCTGACTTTTTCATTAGAAAGATTCTTAGATATATTTCTTATCCATTGACTTATACTACCAGCACCCATTGCTATAATAACTTCTTTTTTGCAAATATTATTCTTTAAAAAAGTATTTAAATTTTCTTCATTTCTAACAATTATAACTTCATTTTGAGAATTATAAGAAATTTTTTTTGCAAATTTTTCAAGATCAAACTTTTCTTTTTTTTCACCGGCGGCATAAATTGGACACAAAATTACCAAATCAGATTTTAAAAAACATTTGGTAAATTCTTTGTACAAGGATTTTACACGAGAAAACCTGTGTGGCTGAAAAATAGAAATAATTTTTTGTTTACTAAAATTACTTTTACAAGCCTCGAGAACTGCTGCAATTTCTGTTGGGTGATGAGCATAATCGTCAAAAATTAATTTATTTTTATCTTTAAAAACACAGGTCAATCTTCGCTGAACTCCTAAAAAACTTTCTAATGTTTTTTTTATTTTTTTTATGGAAATTCCTAATGTAATTCCAGCAATTAAGGCTGCTGTTGCATTTAGCACATTGTGCTTTCCTATAAGATTCAATGTAATATTTTTAATAATAAATTTTTTTTTTAGATTTACTTTCAAATCAAAATAAATTTTCATATTTTTACAAACAATATTTTTAGGTATAAAATTTGCTTTGGAGTCAAATCCATAAGTCAAAAAATTATTCTTTAATGATTTTTTTTTAATACTTTTCAAATTAAGATCATCCAGACAAATAATATTTTTTCCGAATAAGGGTGTTCTGTCTAAAAACATGTCAAATTGGTTCTGCAAATTTTTAAAACTTTTATAATAATCCATATGTTCTCGGTCTATATTGCTAGCTATAGCAATAGTATTATTAAATTTTAAAAAGCTACCGTCAGACTCGTCAGCCTCAATTACTGACCAGTCACCTTCACCTAATGTAGCATTAGTTTTCAATGAGTTGATGATACCTCCATTTACAATTGTGGGCTTAAAATTTGCATCTTTAAGAATTGAAGAAACAAGAGATGTTATCGTAGTTTTTCCATGAGAACCTGAAATAACTATATTTTTCTTTAAAGAAATTATGTGCGCTAGCATATCCGCCCTTTTAATAACTAAAATTTTTTTTTTTAAAGCTGCCTTCAGTTCAGCATTACTTTTGTTTATGGCGCTTGAAATAACAACAATATTTGCATGATTTATATTTTCTTTTTTGTGTCGATAAAATAATTTTACTTTATTTTTTTTTAAATTAGCTAAATTTTTATTTTTTTTGGATATATCACTACCTTGAACATCATATCCCATTTTTTTTAAAATTATCGCAATTCCACTCATTCCAATTCCACCAATACCAATTAGGTGTATCTTGTCTTTTTTGTTAATATTTAATTGCATAATTATAAATATTGCTTAATTTCTTTTTCAAAAGTTTCTAACACATTTGCTTTATTTAGTAATTTCATATTCTTTATTTTTGTATTTAATTGGTTTTTGTCATTTTTAACAATTTCTCTAAATATTGTTTCAAATGTTTCGGCATTAAATATTTTTTGCTCAAGTATCCAGCAACATCCTTTTTCTTCATAAAACTTAGCGTTGAAATACTGATGATTATCCAATGAAGTTGGCAAAGGTACAGCAATAAATGGCAGGTTTAAAGCTACAAGCTCAGAAACAGTTGAAGATCCTGACCTTACAATTGCTAAATCAGTTTTTTTCATTAAATCAATTATTGTCGGATGAAAATCAAATAATTCAACATTTATATCATTTCCATAAGCAGATTTGATCAAATTTTGATCTTCAGACTTGCATTGATGGAAAATTGTTAAAGGTATTATTTTTTTATTAATTCCTTTTAAAACACTAGCTAGATTTACACCGAAAAATTTTGCTGTCTGACTTCCACCTAAAATCAAAAGTGTTAAGGACTTATTAGACTTTTTTAAAATTTCTTCCTTATCGTAATTTTGAAAAATATCTCTTAATAACTGACCCACATAAACAGTCTTTTTTTGATATTTTTCAGGTAGTTCTTTTTTATTGTCAAAGCCAATAAATAGTTTTTTACAAAAATAATAAAAAAATTTATTTGTTCTCCCTATTATTGCATTTGTTTCATAAATAATAATATTTATTTTTAAAAAATATGCAGCCATCAATACAGGGAATGATGCATATCCCCCTGAGCCAATAATCAATTGTGGTTTTTCCTTTGCTAAAAAAAAAAAAGAATATATCGTAAACATAAATAAGCTTAACAATGAAAATATTTTGGAAAAACCTTTTTGATTATTAGGACTATTTACATTAAAAATTTTTACTTTATTCAAAATTTTGTGGTCAAAATATTTTTTTGCTCTTATATCTGTAACAAATGTTACGTCATATTGTTTATTATTTAAATATTCATATAGACCAATCATTGGAAAAACATGACCAGCGGTCCCTCCTGTGGTCAAAATAATCTTTTTTTTCATAAAATATCTTTTCTGCTTATTGACAAAACTAAACCTAAAGCGATACCTGATCCAATAATAGAGGACCCACCGTAACTAATAAATGGAAATGGCATGCCTGTAGAAGGCAAAATATTTATAGTTACACCAAGATTAATGAATGATTGTATAATTAATAAACTTGAAATCCCCGTTAATGATAATTTGTTAAAGGATTTTTTTGATAAATTAGATAAAGAAAAAATTCTAATTACTAAAAAAATAGTTACCAAAATAATCATTAAAACTGTTACTATCCCATACTCTTCAGCTATTACAGACATAACATAATCAGTGTGCGCTTCTGGAACTTTTTCTTTTAAAATTCCCTCACCAATACCTCTTCCAAAAAAACTTCCTGATTTGATTGCATTAAGAGCTTGTTCAGATTGATAAGAAATTTCTACTTTGTTAATCCATAAAAAAATTCTATCAAAAATATAAAAAAACTTATCTCTAAAAAAGAATAAAATTGAAACCATAATAAAAACAAGCAGGGAAGATAAAATAGAAATAAAAATCAAACTAATGCCCGATATAAAAATCATTATCATCCATATTGTAATTACTAACAAAGTTTGGCTATAATCTGGTTGAATTAAAAGGAAAAAAGACACCAATATTATAAGCGGGAGTGTAATTAAAAATCTTGTATTGTAAGTGTATTTATCCAGTACTAAAATTGATGCAATTATTAGTATAAAAAAAGGCTTCACAAATTCTACTGGCTGAATTCTAAAATAAAAAATATTTAACCACCTTTTCGAACCTTTTACATCAATACCTAAAAAGGAAACTAAAATTAGCAAAAATGTAAAAAAAATAAAACACGTAATTGCATATATTTTTATTTTTTCATCTTTAATAAATGAAAAAAAAATTAATGCAAAAAAACTTATAATAGAAAAAAAGAAATGCTTATAAAATAAAATATATTTACTGTCATACAATTTTTCAGAAGGAATTGTTGATGTTGAAAGAAAATTAAAAATATTTCCGGATAAAAGCAACGCTAAAGAAAAAAAAAGTATAATTTTATCTATATTTCTCCACCATATAGCCAAACTACTATTATCATAACGTTTAAACATTTTTTATCTTATTTACTAAATTTTTAAAAATTGTGCCGCGATGCTCAAAATTTTTAAATTGATCAAATGATGCAGCTGCAGGGCTTAATAAAATAGTACTATATTTTAAATTCATTTTTTTTGCATCTCTAAAGGACTGTTTAATGGCATTGTTAATGTTTTTGCTAATAGACATATTAAATTTGTTTTTTAATATTCTCTTTAGAATCGTAATTTGTTTTCCAATTAAATAAACTTTTTTAATTTTTTTTTGTACTGATTGTAAAAAATGAGGAATATCATTCTTTTTTAATAGACCGCCAACAATCCAAAAAATATTATCATAAAATTGCAATGAAAAATTTGCTGACTCAAAATTGGTTGCTTTTGAGTCATTTATAAAAGTAATATTATTTATTTTTCTTACAAACTCTTGCCTATGAGGTAATGGCTCAAAGCAATTAAACTGCTTTATAATTATCTTTTTAGATACATTCAAAAATTTTAAAATTTTATAAATAATTGACAAGCTTGGTAAAAAATTGCTTTTATTTAAAAAATAATTTTGCAAACTTAAATTTTTAAGTGATTTAACCTTGTATATAGTATTTTTAATATTTTTTTTTAAGAATAAAAAATCTTCACTTACATATCCTTTTCCTTTTGGTAACAAAGAGTCAAAAATTTTAAGTTTAATTTTTACATAATTTTGAAATGTTTTATGTCTATTTAAATGATCTGGTGTAATATTTAAAATTGCACTTACATGAGATTTTAAAAATTTTGAATATTCAATTTGATATGATGACAGTTCTAAAACATAAAAATTTTTATATAAATTTTCTTTATGACTTAAAACAGGTTTGCCAAAATTTCCTAGGATATGAGTGTGTTTATTTTGACTTTTGAGAACATCGTATAATAGTTTGCAAAAAGTAGACTTGCCATTAGTTCCGGTAATTAAAATAATTTTATTTTTATTTAAATTGATAGAACTAGTAAAAATATCAATATCTGTAATGATTTTATGAAAGTTTTTTTTAAAAAATTTTTTGTAAACATGTCGATAAATATCTATTCCGGGACTCATTACAATAAAGTCATAATTTTCAGTAGTAAAGTTTTGATCTAAAGTCACTTTAAATTTTTTTTTAGCTGACTGCCTTGACGCTAAACTATCATCCCACAAAGATAATTGTTTTACTTTATTTTGTAATTTTGCAATAGTAGCAAGACCAGAAATTCCAGCTCCATATACTAAAATTTTTTTATTTCTTAAATTTTCAATAGAGACCATTATCTAAGCTTTAAAGTAGATAAGGCTAACAGCACCAAGATTACAGAAATAATCCAAAACCGTATAACAATCGTAGGTTCCTCCCAACCTTTTTTTTCAAAATGATGGTGCAATGGAGCCATTCTAAAAATTCGTTTACCAAATAATTTAAATGACGTTACTTGTATTATAACTGATACAGCCTCTAATACAAAAAGGCCCCCAGCAATCAAAAGTGCAATTTCATGTTTTGTAATTAAACTTACTGTTCCAAGAAAAGAACCTAATGCCAAGGATCCTGTATCACCCATAAAAATTTTTGCAGGTGGAGCATTAAACCATAGAAATCCCAAACTAGCTCCGACCACAGATCCTAAAACAACGCAAACTTCCCCTGTATTTTTAATATAAGTGAGCTTTAAATAATCTGAAAATATTACATTACCCACTAAGTAAGTGATTAAGATAAATGTTAGTGAAACTAAAATTATTGGAACAGTTGCAAGTCCGTCTAATCCATCAGTTAAATTAACTGCATTCGACGATCCAACTATAACAATTAATCCAAAGAGAATATAAAAAGTTCCTAAATCAAAAACTAAATTTTTATAAAATGGTAAATGTAAAATATTTCTAATATTTTCTGCAGTAGAAATATTAATTAAATAAACAATCATTATTGCAAAAACTACCTGAAGCATAATTTTATATTTTGCTTTAATACCGGATGAATTCTTTTTTTTTATTTTTAAATAATCGTCAAAAAAACCAATTAAAGAAAAGCTAAGAATAGAAAAAATACTAATTAATACATATATATTCTTAATATCAGCCCAAAATACAGAGCTTGTAATAGCAGAAAAAATTATTAGCACACCACCAAATGTAGGTGTTCCACTTTTTTTTATTATATGACTTACAGGACCATCATTTCTGATTGGTTGATCAAAATGCTCTGAAGATTTTAAATAATTAATGAAAATGCTTCCAAAAATTAAAACTATGCTTAATGAAGTAAATATTGATAGTCCAGTTCTAAAAGTTATGTATTTAAAAACATTTAAAAAACTATAGTCTGAAGATAAATAAGAAAAAAAGTAACTTAGCATTGTTTAAAAATTCTCATTTAATAGTTGATTTAATCCGACTCCATTAGAACCTTTTACCAAATAAATAGATTTTTCATTTACTATTTCTGGGAATATGTGTCTAAAATCTTGAATATTTTGATAAATATAACAATTTTCAATATTTTTTAATTTTGAAAAAATATATCTTACTTCTTTGCCAATTAAATAAACTGTCTTAATTTCTGCACTTTTTAAACATCTTGCAACTTCTTGATGATACAATTTTGATTTACTACCCAGCTCAAGCATATCCCCAATAATTGCTATTTTTTCTTTTTTGGTAATTAATAAATCAAAATTTTTAATCGCATTTATCATAGATATTGGATTTGCATTATAACTTTCATTAATTATTTCTATATTTTTTCCTTTAATACTTTTATAAAGAATATTTCCCCTACCGCTTGGTATAATAAAATTTTTTGCAATTTTAATAATTTTTTTAATATCTAATTTAAGATAATTTAGAATTGCTACAACAATCAAAAAATTTTTATTAAAACTGTCATTTAATGTTAAGGTTTTAACTTTAAAAATTTTTTGCTTTATTTGAATTGATAAATATTTATTATTATTTTTACTTATTATTTTTAACAATCTAACGTCAGACTTGTTAGAGGTCCCAAAAGAAATAATTTTTAAATTTTTTTCTTTTGCAATTTTTTCTAAAGTTATAAAATACTGATCATCTCTATTTAATAAAACTACACCCTGTTTATGAATATGATTTATGATCTCTGCTTTTGCCAAACAAATCTGTCGTAAATTTTTAAAATTACCAATATGCGCTGGTCCTATATTAGTAATCACACCAATATTTGGTTTTAAAATTTTAGCCAATTTTTCAATTTCACCCTTTTTACTCATTCCTAATTCAAAGATGTTAAAAATACTATTATTTGGAACATTAGAAAGTGACAAAGGTAATCCAAAATGATTATTAAAAGATTTGGGAGATGAATAAGTCTTTTTATATTTTTGTAAAAAAAATTGTAACATTGATTTTAATGTTGTTTTCCCAAAACTTCCTGTGACACCAATAAAAATATTTTTTGACTGATTTCTTTTCCATATTGCCACGTTTTCTAAAAATTTTAATGTAGAGGGTACTTTAATTAAATATTTTTTATTTTTTCTAGTTGATTTAAAATTTTTTTTTACTACAACAAAACGACATCTTTTTTGTATTGCATCCTGAATATAAAAATGTCCATCAGTTTTTTTTCCTTTGACAGCGATAAAAACAGATCCTTTTTTTACTTCTTTGCTATTAATTACAAAATTAGTTATTTCTGCTTTTCTTTTGGCTTTTCCTTCATGTAAAAAAATTTTTTTGTATTGATTTAAATTCATTTAATTTGAATAAATGTTTGCAAATTTATAGTCTGAAAAATTAATTTTTTTATTTTTAAAAATTTGGTAATTTTCATGCCCTTTTCCAGCGATTATTAGAACTTCATCTTTTAAATCTGAAATCGCTTTCTGAATCGCTTTCTTTCTAGATGGTATGATTAATCCTTTGCTACAATTTTTTTTTATTTCATTTCTTATGTAAGCTGGATTTTCATATCTCGGATTATCATCGGTAATATAAATTTTTTTGCATAGTTTATTGGCAATTTTTCCCATTATTCCTCTTTTTCCTTTATCACGATCTCCGCCACAGCCAAAAACTAGATTTGCTTTTTTATTAAAAAAAGACTTAGCCTCATTAATGGTTTTTTGTAATGCATCTGGGGTATGTGCATAGTCTATAATAACTATCTTTTTTTTATTTTTTACTATTTGCATTCTTCCAGGAGGATTATAAATTTTAGAACATGAACTAAAAATTTTATTAAAACTAATACCACACGAATAAAGAGCCAGTATTGCACATAATAAATTTTGTATTTGAATAGTACCAACTAAATTAAGCATAATTACGTATATTTTACCTAGGACATTTATTTTTAATTTTGTTTTTTGGTTAATAATTTTTGTAGATATAATTTTAATCACATTTCCCTTAAATCCATATGAAAGAATATTTAAATTTTTTTTAATTGAAATTTTTTTAAGTATATCAAATTCTTTAATATCCGTACTGAAAATGACAAAGCCTTTTTTTTTAATTAATTTTTTTAGTAAAATTAACTTTGAATTAAAATAATCTTTCATGGTCTTGTGGTAATCTAAATGATCTCTGGTTAAATTAGTAAAAATACCACAATGAAATTTTATAAATTTTAACCTGGACTGCTTTAAGCCATGGCTTGATGCTTCAATTATACAATGATTAATTTTTTTTTTGTAAAACGAATTAAAAATTTTATGATTATCTAAAAAACTAGGAGTTGTTAAATGTATATTTTTTTTTTTTCTATTTTCAAAAATTCCCAAAGTACCTATTGATGCAACATTATATTTTAGTAATTTTAATATTGTATAATAATAGTAAGCGACTGAAGATTTTCCATTGGTTCCAGTTACTGCAACTTTATACTTTGGCTTTTTGTTAAATTTTTGATTAACTTTATTTTCAAAAAAAGATTTGATATTTTTAACTATATAAAAATTTTTTGTAGAAATATGATTTTTATTTTGAGATATAATTAATAAAGGTTTTTTTTTTATCGCATCACCTAAATATTTGCTATCTTGATTATCTTTACTTTCTAGGTCAAAAAAAATTTCTCCTTTTTTTAATAATCTACTGTCAGAAGAGAAATTTTTTCTATTAATTATTTTTTGTTTTTCTTCCATTTTCTTCTCTAAGTTCTAGATTATTTATGGCTAAACTAGGACCAATTTTTTGTATAATTCGACCAGCTATATAAACGGCATTCCATCCGGCCTCTCTTCGTGAGTGCTTCCATATTTGTGGAGCCCCTTTAGGTTCGTCTATCAAAATTGTTAAAACATATTTTGGATTTCTGTAGGGAAAAGCTGAAGCAAATACATTAACTATTTCATTAGAATAACCTTTTTCTACTTCAGATGCTTTTTGTGCCGTACCTGTTTTGCCCATCACATCATAACCATCAATATCTGCTTTCCTTCCACTTCCTTCAGTCGGGTTTTTTCTATCTACATTAGCTCTCAATATTTCATTCATTATTCGACTTGTTTCATTGCTAATAATCCTCTTTTTTTTAACTGGAGAATCAAAAAGAATTGAAGTTTCTGGCAATTCTCCACCATTTACAATACCGGCATACGCTCTGGTCAACTGTAGCAATGTAGTGCTTACGCCATGGCCAAAGCCAGAAGTAAATGTGTTACACATACCCCATCTGTTTTTATTTGATTTTGACAACTCCATAATTTCTAGTTTTGGCATTTCAAAAATTTCTAAATTTTCTATAAACTTTTGATGATTTTCTAAACCATTTTTTTTTATAATTTCTATAGTCCCAATATTTGAAGACTTAACTAATATTTGCTCTACAGTAAGATTAGCCTTGGATTTATCCCAACGATACTCGTCAATCGGGAACTTACCACAATAGACTCTTTGTCTTAAATTTGAAAAAACTGTGTTTTTAGTAATGAGCTTATTTTCAATTGCGCTAGCAATTGTAAAGGTTTTAAAAACTGATCCTAATTCATATAAACTTTTTGTTGCTTTGTTTAAATAATTTTTAGATTCAGCTTGATATCTTTTGTTACCATCTACATCAGGTAGCGAAACTATAGAAACAACTTTGCCAGTTTGTGCGTTCATTAGTATGGCTGCTGCTCCTAGAGCAGAAAAATCTTTAACACCTTTTTCTAACTCTTCGTAAATTAAATATTGAATATTTGCATTTAAAGATAATTTAATGGGATTGCTAAGATTTGATTTATTACGTAATTGTTCATCTAAAAACATTTCAATTCCTGATATGCCTTTATTATCAGTGTCAACCCTACCAATTATATGAGAAAATAAATTTTGCTGCGGATAAATTCTAATTTCTCTTTTGGCCAATTCTAACGATGGTTCACCTAATGCAATAACTTTATTATAATCAGTGGGTGATAAGTTTTTTTTTAATACAATTATTGCTTTTGTTTGATATTCAAATTTTATATTATTAATTTTTATATCAGGAAAAAGTATTTTTATTTTAAGTAAAATACTATCAAGATTTTTAACCTTCACTTTTCTTAAAATTAAATCATAAGAACTTACATTTTTTGCTAAAATAGTATTATTAATATCTACAATATCTTTTCTTTCATAAAAAAAATTTTCGTTAGTTTTTAGCTCCAACAAATTTACTTTGTCAAATCCTAAAAATATTAGTCTTAAAAAAATTAGTAAAAAAAAAATTAAAAATAAAGATAGTATAAAATTACTTCTTAAATCTTTTTGTATTTTATTATTTTCATCACTTAGTATTTGATTAAAATATAAATTAAGTTGTTTATTTTTCATTGTTCGTTATTTCTTTTGGTACAATGGGCTTATAATCATTAGGCAAATGTTTTTTGGCCAATTCTGAAATTCTTATAGGACTGGACAAAAAACTAAATTCAACTTTTTCAATTTCCAAATTTTCTCTTAAAATGTTAAGATTTTTAGAAATCTTCTCTATTTGCTGCTCTAATTCACGGGTCTTATTTTTAAGAAAATGAATTCCAATTAAACCTATGATTAAACATAAAAAACTTACTAAATATTTATTAATCATTATATTTTTGCTCTAATTCAAATATTTTTTCCATATTTAAAATTTTTCTATTTACAAAAATTGGATCATCTCCTTTTTTAATAATGCATCTTAACTTTGCAGATCTTGCTCTAGGATTTTGACTAACTTCTAAACTAGACGGAACAAGTGCTTTATTATTTATTTTTTCAATAAAATTTATTTGATCTTTTTTAGTGATATTAGGTATATATCTCGATGGGTTTTTTTTGGTATCGCTAGAAATATTAAAAATTTTCTTTACTATCTTATCTTCTAAAGAATGAAATGTTACAGTTACGACTCCAGTATTGTCATTACAAATTTCTAAAGTTTTTTTTAAAGCATTAAAAATTTCTGTAAGTTCTTGATTGACAACCATGCGTATAGCTTGAAATGTTTTGGTACAAGGGTCTTTTTTAAAATATCTATTACCTTTTGCTTTTAAAATAATATTTCGTAAATCTTTTGTTGAAATAATTTTTTTTTTTTCTCTTTCTTGTACTATAAAATTTGCTATTTTTTTATGATCATTGTCCTCTCCAAATATTTTTATAATAGTATTCAAATCTTCAAATGGAGCCTCATTAACAAGTTCAAATGCACTAATGTTATTTTTTCCCATGCGCATATCTAATTTAGCTTCAGAATTAAATGAAAATCCTCTTTCATAATTATCTAATTGATATGATGAAATACCAAAATCAAAAATAAAAAAAGAAATATCATTTTGGTAAGGCTTTGTAACAATTTCTAGATTGCTAAATTTTTCATTTATAAACAAAAATCTATTTTTAAATTTATTTTCTAAAATTTCAGCAAATTTTTTTACAGAAGGATCTCTATCAATTGCAATAACTCTAAATTGTGGAAAAAGTTCTAAAATTTTTTTACTATATCCTCCGCACCCAAAAGTGCAGTCAATAATTGTATTTTTTTTACTATTTTTTATTGAATGAATGACCTCATTTAACATCACTGGATAATGGGGACTCATATCCAGTGACATTAAAAATCACTTATTATTTAATTTGTTTGTCTTCTTAGAAAAGCAGGTATTTCTAGATCATTCTTTTCTTCATTTGCTATTTCAGAAAAATTGTCATTAATAGTTTCTTCAGTATTTTCTGAAGATAAATTCCCCTGAATAGATGTGGAATGATTTATTTCTTCATCATTGGTAAAAAGTTGAGTTTCTTTTTCAATTTTCTCAAAACTTTCTTCTACAAACTCAACTGGGTTCTCCTGAGAAAAAAGTGAACTTTCATCTATTTTCATTTCTGATAGATGATCGTTTTCCAAAGTTTTGTTATCAATTTTTTTGTCGTGCTCTTGCTCAAATTGATAATTTGAATAAACACTTTGTTTTAATTGCTCATTTTTGATTTCTTCCTGTTGAGGATATGAACTCATATCAAAAGCTGTTGCTCCATTTGTTGCCATTCGAGATGAACTTTGCAAAGAAGAATAATTACTTCCTCCAAAAGTAGCTGGTTTTGTATAACCATTGTTTCTATTTTGTATGTGTCTGATCATACTTACCACGGGTTTATTCATCGCCACCTCTCCGTTTAAACCTGTTGCAACTATAGAGACTCTTAATTTTCCAGCTAATGCATCATCGAATGTAGTTCCAACTAAAATTTCAGCCGATGGATCTACTTCTGCTCTTATTTTATTTGCAGCCTCGTCCACTTCAAATAAAGTTATATCATTTCCTCCTGTAATATTTATTAAAAGTCCTTTAGCACCTTTTAATGAATACTCATCAATTAGCGGATTTGAAATAGCAGACTCAGCTGCTTCAATAGCTCTTTTATCTCCTTCTGCTTCGCCCATTCCCATCATGGCTTTGCCCATGCCACTCATCACAGTTTCGATGTCAGCAAAATCTAAATTGATCAAACCTGGTTTTACAATTAGGTCTGTAATACCTTTTACACCTTGCATCAAAACATTGTCAGCCATTTTAAATGCATCTGGAAAAGTTGTTTTTTCATTAGCAACTTTAAAAAGATTTTGATTTGGAATAACAATCATAGTATCGCAATATTTTCTTAATTCCTCTAAGCCTTTCTCTGCAACTCTAATTCTTCCAGGTCCCTCAAACATAAATGGCTTGGTAACAACACCTACAGTTAGAATATTTAAATCTTTTGCAGCTTTTGCAATTACTGGTGCAGCACCCGTTCCAGTTCCTCCGCCCATTCCAGCAGTAACAAAAACCATATTAGCGCCTTGCAATAAACTTATAATTTCATTCATCGACTCATCTGCTGCCGCTTGTCCAATATCTGCTTTTGCACCAGCTCCAAGTCCTCTGGTTAAATTAGCACCAAGTTGAATTTTACATTCTGCATAATTCATTTTTAATGCTTGTGCATCTGTGTTTGCAGCAAAAAATTCTACTCCTTCAATTCCAGCTTCAAGCATATTATTAATTGCATTTCCTCCTGCTCCTCCAACTCCTAAAACAACTATTCTTGGTTTTAATTCTCTAAGTTCTGGTGCTGTTATTTTTATTGCCATATTTTCTCCCTGGGTTTAATTGTTAGTATTCCATTTTAAATTTGATCTTTCTGATTTAGCTTTTGTTTTGGCTTCATCACTAAATTTTTTAAATTCAGAAGGTTCCCACATTTGAAAAGTTTTTCCTTGTCCAACAAATAAAATTTTTTCTTTCACTTTTGTGTGCTCAATTAACTTTTCTGACAGAGTTACTCTTCCTTCAGGATCAAAATTTAATTGCTGACTATTTGCCAAAATAGAAGTAGAAAAAATATCTCTATTTTCTTCAAAAGGATTAAGATTATCAATTGTCTCCATAATTTTTTCAATTCTACTCAAAGGACAGAACTCAATAGAAAGATTCGTAAATGATGGGTAACAAATAACGCTATTGTAACCCATACTAGAAAGTTCAGATCTAAAAGTAGCTGGCACTGAAACCCTTCCTTTTTTGTCCAATTTGTTTTCGAATGTAGAAATAAACATTTATAAAATTCATTTTTTTCCCTATATGGGATATTATGGGTTTATATGGTATGTATTGAAATAGTCAAATATAATATAGAATATTTATTTGTTCTTTTTTTGTTCTTTTATGTTAAGATTTTTTTGCTAGTTGATCTGTAAGCTGGGTTTTGTCATTTAAAATGATAATTTATCTAGACTGTTTGTCACCAAACAGTTCAAGCAACCAACCCGAGTAGCTAATCTAGGAAATTTGATTAATACAATATTAATCGCGCTACTCCTATTTGGTCTTGCTCTAAGTAGGGTTTTCCATGCGTTTTTTATTACTAAAAAACCGGTAAGCTCTTACCTCACCTTTTCACCCTTGCCTTGATTAGGCGGTTTATTTTCTGTGGCACTATCCCTAAGATCACTCTTGCCAGGTATTACCTGGTACTTTTTCCTATAGAGCCCAGACTTTCCTCTTTTAACACAAGTTAAAAGCTATCATTCAACCAACTAGCACCGCCTATATAATTTAAAAGTAAATAAAATCAATATAAATTAGATAGTCCTTTTTTAGCTAAAAAACTCCATGGAAATAAAGCTCCTGGATCAATCTTTCTGTCAGGAGCAATATGCGAATGACCTAAAACGTATTTTTTGTTTATTTTATGCTTATTTTTTAAATATTTTATTAATAAACAGAGTTTTTCAATCTGCTTTTTTGGGAATTTTTCATGGCCATTATTTACTAGCTCAATTCCAATTGATTTAGAATTTAAATTAATATCCTTATTCCATCTCGATTTTCCTGCATGCCAAGCAATATCTTCATCTTTTACCATTTGAAAAATAGTTCCTTTTTTAGATATTACATAATGTGAGCTAACTTTTGCAACTTTTGATTGCAATCTTTTAATTGCCAATTTCTGATTTTTCATTCCTGTATAATGTATAATTATGTACTTTATGTGTCGATTTGATTGAATATCAAAATTATTAGACTTAATTTTAGTGAACTTCATCGTAGTATTATTTATTATATCAATTAATTAATGTACATTATTATCAAATCAAATATACACGCTAGCATTAATCAGAAGTAATAATGAAATTTACACTAAAGTTAATAACTCTATTTTTTTTTATTTTAAACCCAGCTTTAACAAAGGCGGCAAACACAAGTGATTGTTTTGAAGGAGTGAATAGAGGAATTTTTTCTTTTAATAAAGTATTAGATGAGACAATTTTCAAACCTGTTGCAAAAGGTTATTCTTATTTACCAACACCAGTTAAAGCAGGGGTAAGAAATGTAACTTCAAACATTTCTTATACAGTCACAATACCTAATCATCTGCTTCAAGGTCATTTTAAAAACTTTGCACATGATAGTGGAAGATTTATCATTAACTCAACGTTTGGTATTTTAGGATTATTTGATCCAGCTGCAAAAATTGGTTTAAATAAATTAGAGCATGAAGATTATGGTCAAACATTAGGTAAATGGGGCGTTGGACCAGGATGCTATGTGATGCTTCCGATATTTGGTCCAAGCACAGTAAGAGATGCCATTGGCAAAGTAGCTAATACGGCGCTTGATCCTTTTTACATGGTCACAGTTGGAAATAAAACAATAATGAACAATAACTTCGGAGATTCTACATATTATTTAGAAAAAGGTTTTGATACAATTGACTTTAGAGCTGAAAACTTAAATAATTTTGAAAATCTAGAAAAAAATTCAATAGATCTTTATGCTAGTGTCAAAAGTTTATATTTACAAAGACGAGAAGCTTTAATTGGAAATGCCTCATCTGAAAAAGATGAATGGAAAGATTTCAAATAAAATTTAAATTTCATAAATGAAAAAAATAATTATTTTTTTTATATCAATTTTAATAAGTTTATCTTCAAATGCTTATTCATTTGAAAAAAAGGCTGAAAGTTTTATTTTAAAAACAACTTCAGATGCAAAAAAAATTATTTTAGATGCAAAAATAAATGAAAAAGAAAAAAGAAGAAAATTAGAAGAATTAACATTAAACTCTGTCGACGTTGTTGGACTAGCTAAATATACTCTTGGTGAAGAAGTTAAAAAATTAAATGATAAACAAATATCTCTTTATGTTGATACATTTAAAATTTTTTTTTCAAAAAATATATCTAATAAATTAAAAGATTATTCTGATCAAACGGTTCAGATCTTGGGATCAAAAAAAATTAGTGACAATTATGTTTTGGTTAACTCTAAAATCATATCATCAAAAGATAAATTGGAAATACTCGTTGATTGGAGAGTATTTTTAGTCGATAACAAGCTCATAATTAGAGATTTAGTAGTTGAAGGATTAAGTTTAGCTAGAACTCAAAGAGAAGAATTTGCATCGATTATTGCTAATAAAGGATTTGATGCCTTAATCCAAAGTCAAAAAGACTATATAGCTAAAAATTAATTTTTTATATTTGTGGTGGGCCCGCAGGGATTTGAACCCCGGACAACCCCGTTATGAGCGGGGGGCTCTAACCAACTGAGCTACAGGCCCTAATTTAATATTACTTCTTAAAAATAAAAAAAATAGATTAATTATCTAAGAAGCTTTTCAATTGTCTTGATCTACTTGGATGTTTAAGTTTTCTCAAAGCTTTTGCCTCAATTTGCCTTATACGCTCCCTAGTGACTGAAAACTGCTGACCAACCTCTTCTAAAGTATGATCTGTATTCATTCCTATACCAAATCTCATTCTCAAAACCCTTTCCTCTCGTGGCGTTAAAGTTGCCAAAACTTTAGTTGTGGAATTTTTTAATCCAGTCTGAATAGCAGCATCTACTGGAATTAATGCATTTGTGTCTTCAATAAAATCACCTAAACTACTATCATCTTCATCGCCAACTGGCGTCTCCAAAGAAATCGGTTCTTTAGCAATTTTAAGAACTTTTCTAACTTTTTCTAAAGGCATTGCTAATTTTTTAGATAATTCTTCTGGAGTAGGTTCTCTTCCATACTCACTCATCATTTGTCTCGATGTTCTTACAATTTTATTTATTGTTTCGATCATGTGAACTGGAATTCGAATAGTTCTGGCTTGGTCTGCAATGGATCTGGTAATTGCCTGCCTAATCCACCATGTTGCATATGTAGAAAATTTATATCCTCTTCTATATTCAAATTTGTCCACTGCCTTCATAAGACCAATGTTTCCCTCTTGGATTAAATCTAAAAACTGTAGACCTCTATTGGTATATTTTTTAGCTATAGAAATAACTAATCGCAAATTTGCCTCGATCATTTCTTTTTTAGCAATTCTAGATTCTCTTTCTCCTTTTTTAATTTTATTTACTAAAATTTTAAAATCTGAAATTGAGATACCAATTTCTTTTGATAATTTAATTAATTTTTCTCTAGTTTCCTTAAATAACTTTTGTTCATTTTTAAAAAATTTAGACCAATTTTTATCTCCACTTAAAAAAGTTTCAAAATTTGGATTCAATTCATTCCCCACATAATATTTTATAAAATCATCTCTTGAAATTGAATATTTCAGAGCAGCACGCATTAAATCTCCATCTAAATTTATCGCTTTTTTATTTTCATTATAATTTAAGCTTACCAAATCCTCCTGGGTAACTTGATTAAACTGAAGACCAAGCATCTCTTCCATAATTTCTTTTTTAATTTTTTCATAATTCTTTTTCTTACTATCGCTAAATTTTTGTCCCTGAAGTATGCAATCCAAGCTCTCGTTTTGATATGCAATTAATTTTTTGTAATTTTTTGAAATATTTTCGAAAGTTTTTAAAATTTTTGGTTTTAATTCAATTTCTAATGATGCTAATGAAATATTATATTCATCTTCATCATCTTCAACAACATCGGCATTATCTTCCTCTGTTTTATCTTTATCCTCTTTTTTATCGGTCTTTGCTTCTTTTTTTGCTTTTTCTTTAATTGATTTATTTAACTTATCGTCATCTAAAAAATTAGTATCAAGATCAATAATATCCCTAACAAGCATTTCATTATTAATAAGCTTACTTTCCCATTCAAATATTTTTTTTGCAGTAACAGGACTTTCAGATAAAGAACTAACCATAACGTACTTTCCAGACTCTATTCTTTTTGCAATTGCAATTTCTCCTTCTCTAGAAAGTAATTCAACACCACCCATCTCTCGTAAGTACATACGAATTGGATCATCACTTCTTTCTTGATTTCTTGGCTGCTTAGCAGTTTCAGTTTCAGTTTTTTTTACTTTAAAATCTGATTTTTTTTTTACAAAAGTAATTGCCTGGTCAAATATATGTAATACTGATTTTTCTAAACTTTCTTCATTAGCATTTCTTTTACCTAAAGATTTCTGTAATTCTTCATAGGTAATAAAGCCCCTGCTGAGGCCTTTCTCTATTAATCTTTCAAATGATTTGGATATAAATTTTTCCACTTTTAAACCTGTGTGAACTTATATTTTTTTTTTAATAATTGAACAGTTAAATTTATAAATTATTGCTATTTTTTAACGAAATTAACTCATTAAAAGCTTGTTCGTTCATGTTTGAAGAAAATGATTTTTCTAATTCTTCAATTTTCTTTAATTTTCTCATTTTTACAAATTGGCTCTCATAATCCTCTAATAATTCTAGGAAAGTATCCTGATCTAAATTTTCTATTAATTTATTGGAAGAAATAAAATCTAAGAAAGCATTAATTTTATTAATTTTGCTCTTGCCTAAAAGATCTATGATCATGTTATAATTACAATTCTGATTATTGATCACAATATCTATGATTTTTGATCTAATTGCATTGGTTAAATCTAAAGAAAGATAAATATTAGATATTTTTTCAATATTTATTTGGGAAAAATCTGAATATTTAATTAACAATTGGCAAAAAGAAAATTCTCTAATTTCAAGTTCTGTCATATTTAATCTGTTCATGTCAAAACTATTTGAAATTTGAAATTTATTTAACTTACTTTTGTTATTTTTTTTAATTAAGTTCTCAAAAATTTTATTTTTAAAAAAATTTCTGTAATATTTTTTTATAATTTGATCTTCTATCGTTTCTGAAATATCTATAAGTTTTTTTTCCAAACTAACAAGCGAAGAGGGACTAAAATCTTCTAGTTGTTTAGTGTTATAATCAAAAATAAATTCTGTAATATCTTTTTTTCTATTTACTAAATCTACAAACCCTTCTTTGCCAAATTTATTTACGTAATCATCAGGATCTAATCCACTCGGCATCACCATAAAAGATACTGAGTGATCTGCTTTTGATATTTTTATTAATTTTTCAGCAGCTCGGTATGCTGCTGCGAGACCACTGCTATCGCCATCAAAGCATATAACAATGTGTTTAAAATTTCTCCACGCTAAATTAATTTGATTATCTGTAATTGCTGTACCAAGAGATGCGCAAACATTTTTAATATTATGATTAAAAAGACTGACCACATCCATATAACCTTCTACAATAATAAGGTAATCACTATTTTTATTTTCATTTTTTGCATTATTAAAATTATATAAATGATTTCCTTTTTTGAAAAAAATAGTCTCTGGGGAATTAATATATTTGGCAGGAACTGATGACAAAACAGTTCTTCCGCCACACCCAATGAATTCTCCAAATAAATTTTTAATGGGAAAAATAATTCTATTTTTAAATCTAGGTACTAAGTTGTTATTTTGTTCATTTAAATAGAACAAGCCCGTTTCTATTAATTCTTTTTCAGAATACCCGTTTTTTAAAAAGTGATCACTTGCTCTGCTACTTTCGTCACAAAATCCTATTTGAAAATGTTCTATAGTAGTTTTTGTTAATGATCTATTTAATAAATAATTTAAATGATTTTTATTTTCTTCAGTAAATAGATTTTTAAAACAGTAATTAAAAAAAATTTGAAAAATTTTTTCTGATTTTTTAATTTTTTTTTCTTGTTCAATACTGGTTTTCGAAAACTTGTATTCTTGCATCCCAGCTTTTGATGCTAATTTTCTGACAGCATCACCAAAGGTGAGTTTTTCTACTTTAATTAAAAAATCAAAAATTCCTCCATGTTCTCCACTGCTAAAGCAATGATAAAATCCTTTTTCATCATTAACTGTAAAAGAAGGTGTTTTTTCATTTGTAAAAGGAGATAGTCCCACAAATTCTTTACCTCTTTTGGTAAGCTTAACTACTGACCCAACCACATCAGATACTTTTAGTCTTTGATTAATTTCATCAAGATATGATTTTGGATACTTCATCATCCCTGCAACTGATCTTTAAGAATTTTGCCTGCTTTAGCAAAATCCATAGTTCCTAAATACTTATCCTTCAAAATTTTCATAACTTTTCCCATATCTTTAATATTATTAGCTCCGGATTCATTAATGGCGTCTTTGCAGGATTTCTGAATTTCTTCATCGCTCATTTGCTTGGGTAAAAACTCTTCAATAACGCTGATTTCAAATTTTTCCTTTTCAATCAAATCGTTTCTTGCTCCTTTTTGATACATTTCAATTGACTCTTTTCTTTGTTTTAGCATTTTATTTAAAATATTTATTATATCTGTATCTAAAATTTCTTTTTGCTCTCCCGTTCTAAGTTCAATCTCTTTGTCTTTTTTTTGGGATATAATTGATCTTAGAGTTAAAGCTCTAGCTGCTTCTTTTTTTTTAAGAGCATCACTCAAACTAAGATTAATTTTTTTAAATATTTCGGACATGGATTATTTTATACATTATTTTACTTTAGTTGCTTGACGAGTTTAAGTCTTTTTCATATGTTCCGCCAAAGTTTTTTTAAGCAAATGATTCTTTAACCCATGAGTTGTATTTTTGTTAAATAAAGAAGTAATTGCAGGTTCTGAATATTTAAATAATCAACAATCCACAGGTATTTTAATTTTAGAAGACGGTACAATCTTTAATGGTTTTGGTATTGGTGCTGAGTCTTATGCTGTAGGAGAAGTCTGTTTCAACACTTCTATGACCGGTTATCAAGAAATCATAACCGACCCCTCTTACTCCGATCAAATTATAAATTTTACATTTCCTCACATTGGAAATGTTGGAACCAATACTGAGGACATAGAGTCAGACCAGGTGTGGTTAAAAGGAGTGATTTTTAGCAAGGAAATCACCAATCCATCAAATTACAGATCTTTAAAACATTTAGACGAATGGTTAAAAAAAAATAATATTGTTGGAATTTGTGGAATAGATTCTAGAGCTCTTACTAATCTAATTAGAACAAAAGGTGCCCTAAAAGGAACTATAGCAAACGATAAATCAAAAAATAAAGATCATGATTTTTACTTACAACAATGCAAAAAGTGGGGAGGACTAAACGGACTAGACCTTACCACAAAAGTTACTTGTAAAAATATTTATCAATGGGAAGATACTGGTCTATGGAATAAAGAAAATGGCTATCAAAAAAACAATACATATTTACATCATGTAGTTGCTATAGATTTTGGAATTAAAAAAAATATTTTAAGAAATTTTTCAAATTTAAATTGCAAAGTTACTGTAGTTCCATCAAATACCAATTTTAAAACTATAGAAGATTTAAACCCTGATGGAGTTTTTTTATCAAATGGTCCTGGAGATCCTGCGGCAACATCTAAATTTGCCAAAGCCTGTATTCAGCAAATATTAGAAAAAAAAATACCTGTATTTGGAATTTGTCTTGGTCATCAATTACTTGGTCATGCCTTAGGTTGTTCCACTACAAAAATGCATCAAGGTCATAGAGGAGCAAACCATCCAGTAAAAAATCTTTTAACTAATAAAGTAGAAATTACATCGCAAAATCATGGTTTTGAAATTGACAAAAAAAACTTACCAGATAATGTTCAAGTAACCCATCTTTCTTTATTTGATGGAAGTATTGAGGGAATATCCTCTAAAACATCTCATGCTTTTTCAGTTCAATATCACCCTGAAGCAAGTCCAGGACCACACGATAGTAATTACTTATTCAAACAATTTATTGAAATTATAAAATCAAATGCCCAAAAGAAGTGATATTAAAACCATTTTAATTATTGGAGCGGGTCCTATAGTGATTGGACAAGCGTGTGAATTTGACTACTCGGGTACTCAAGCTTGTAAAGCATTAAAAGAAGAAGGTTACAGAGTAATCTTGGTAAACTCCAATCCTGCAACCATTATGACCGATCCAAATGTTGCAGATAAGACTTACATTGAGCCTATTACCTCTGAGATTTTAGAGGAAATAATTAAAGAAGAAAAACCAGATGCAATTCTTCCAACTATGGGGGGACAAACTGGGCTTAATGCTGCAATGTTACTTCATAAAAATGGAATACTAAAAAAATATAATATCGAATTAATTGGTGCTAACGCAGAAGCTATAGACCGAGCTGAAGATAGACAAAAATTCAAAAAACACATGAATGAAATTGGACTTGAGTCTGCAAAATCATCCATTTGCTCTTCTATTGATCAGGCTAAGAATATTCTTAAAGAAATACCTTTGCCGACAATTATCAGACCTTCATTTACTCTTGGTGGAACTGGCGGAGGTGTAGCAACTACAGAAGATGAATATTTTAAAATTGTTAAAAACGGACTTGCACTTTCTCCCACTCATGAAGTTCTAATCGAGGAGTCTTTGGTTGGATGGAAAGAATTCGAAATGGAAGTGGTAAGAGATAAAAAAGACAACTGTATTATTATTTGTAGTATTGAAAACGTTGACCCTATGGGAATTCATACTGGCGACTCTATGACAGTGGCTCCAGCTTTAACTTTAACCGACAAAGAATACCAAATCATGCGAAATGCATCGATTAACTGTCTTCGAAAAATAGGAGTAGAAACCGGAGGATCTAATGTTCAATTTGCGATTAATCCTAAAGATGGAAGAATGATCGTAATAGAAATGAATCCTAGAGTTTCAAGATCTTCAGCACTTGCATCTAAAGCCACAGGATTTCCAATTGCAAAAGTGGCTGCAAAACTAGCTATTGGATATACATTAGATGAAATTACTAATGATATTACAGGCAATACTCCAGCCTCCTTTGAACCAACTATCGACTATGTAGTTACTAAAATTCCAAGATTTGCATTTGAAAAATTTCAAAACTCTAAAGCAATTCTTGGAACGGCCATGAAATCAGTTGGAGAAACTATGGCCATCGGAAGAAATTTCAAAGAATCTCTTCAAAAAGCTTTGGTATCTCTGGAAATTGGCCTTGATGGATTAGATACAGTTCAAATAAATAAAAAAGATTTAGAACAAAAGCTTAGTGAAAGCATTCCTCAAAAAATTCTTTACGTTGCACAAGCTTTTCGAATGAATTTTACTGTAGATGAAATATATCAAAAAACTAAAATTGATCCTTGGTTCTTAAATCAAGTAAAAGAAATTATAAATATTGAGCAAGAAATCAGCAAAAAAAATATTTTAGAAAATAGGCAGTTTTTTAATTTGGTCAAGTCTTCAGGTTTCAGTGATAAAAAAATATCCTCTCTTACTGATGTACCCCTTAATCAGATTATTCAAAAACGCTCTGAATTTAATATTCTTCCTGTTTATAAAAAAGTTGATACATGTGCCGCCGAATTTAGTTCCCAAACTCCTTATATGTACTCTACTTATGATGTTGGATTGTCAGATAATAGAGAATGCGAATCCAATCCAACTACAAAAGAAAAAGTGGTTATTATTGGTGGTGGACCAAATAGAATTGGCCAAGGGATAGAGTTTGATTATTGCTGCTGTCAAGCAAGTTACGCTTTAAATGAAATAGGATTTGAAACAATCATGATTAATTGCAATCCCGAAACAGTATCCACTGACTATGATACTAGCGATAGATTGTATTTCGAGCCTTTGATTGAAGAATATGTTTTAGAAATCTTAAAAAAAGAGAGTTCTCAAGGAAAATTAAAAGGTGTCATCGTTCAATTTGGAGGTCAAACACCATTAAAACTAGCGAAAGCTATACATGATAATAATTATCCAATTTTGGGAACATCATTAGACTCGATTGATTTAACAGAAGATAGAGAAAGATTTAGTAATTTAATTAATAAATTAAATTTAAAACAAGCTGAAAACGGTTTGGCCAGATCTAAAGATCAAGCTTATGAGATTGCTAAAAAAATTAAGTACCCTTTAGTCATTAGACCCTCTTACGTTTTGGGGGGAAGAGCAATGGAAATTATTCATGATGACGAGCAACTTAAAACCTACATTGAGGAAGCTGTAAAAGTTTCAGGTAATAACCCTGTGTTACTAGATAGATTTTTAAATGACGCCATTGAAGTCGATGTAGATGCAATTTGCGATGGCACTGATGTGTTCGTGTCGGGCGTTATGGAACATATTGAAGAAGCAGGAATTCATTCTGGAGATTCTGCTTGTTGTATTCCTCCCTACTCTCTATCAAAAGAAATAATAAAAGAAATTGAACATCAAACTAAAACCCTCGCGATTAATATTGGAGTTATAGGATTAATTAATATTCAATTTGCGATACAGGGTAAAAATATTTACGTTTTAGAGGTTAACCCAAGAGCAAGCAGAACAGTCCCTTTTGTATCTAAAGCATCTAATATCTCAGTTGCAAAATTAGCAACCAAAGTTATGTCAGGCATTAAATTACAAGAACTAAATATTCCAAGTAAAAAATTAAAAACTTTTTCTGTTAAAGAAGCGGTATTTCCTTTTAATAAATTTCCAGAAGTAGATATTTTATTAGGTCCTGAAATGAAATCTACTGGTGAATCGATGGGTATTGATTACGATTTTGGGATGGCTTATGCAAAAAGCCAAATTTCTGCTGGAAACACTCTTCCGAAAGAAGGAATGGTTTTTATTTCCGTAAACGATAAAGATAAACCATTCATTAAAAATTTTGCTAAAAAACTTTTTGACTTAGGTTTTGAAATTTTAGCTACTGGCAGAACAGCTGAAACGCTAACTGAAGCAAATATTGCATGCACTAAAATAAACAAAGCAACTCAGGGGTCTCCTCATATTGTTGAATATTTAGATGATAAAAAAATTGCCATAGTGATCAATACCACTTCTGGAAAAAAATCTATTGAAGACTCTAAATCTTTAAGAAGATCTGCATTAAATAATAATATACCTTACTTCACTACACTTGCAGGAGCAATTGCCTGCACAGAAGCAATTATTTCTTTGAAAAATAAAAAAATGGGTATCATGCCCATTCAGGACTTGTAATACTACAAAACTGGCCAGTCCGTTTTAAAAGTAACGTAATTAATTTGAATACATCTTCTTTCTTTTTTAATTTCTTTTTTTTCCATACCGTGCCAACTAGTTTCATTGCTACTAAAGAAATAACCATAATTATTTTTATAAGGAACTGTTTTTACTTTTTCTAATTTATTATTATAAAAATCAGTACCCAATTCTTCTGACTCACCAAAACGATTTACAAAAAGAAGGCAGGACAGAAGTTTTTCTTTAATATCGCAATGAGGCTTTAACCAAAAACCTTTGCGATCTGAAATTATCTCTAAACGCACATAAGATTTAGACAAATCTTTTTTAATTAATGTTCCAATATGTTGATGAGTATTTTTGGATTGCAGCTCTTGAACTAAACCAAATAATTTAGGAAATTCTTTTGCATTATGTTTTTCTAAAAAACAACGAAACTTAATAGCTTTTCCACCATCTGCAATTCCTTCTCTAAATTTTCCATCCCCGCCATCAATAGCCCTAGTTCCATCATAATTAATTTGATACCTAGCAGGGTCGTCAATTTCTGTGTTGTATATTTCATCAATCATTTCTTCTGTGAGTGGCTCCTTAAATTCCCAATGAGGAAAAGGATCACTTAAATAATTAGATTTATTCTGAATAGAATTTAAAAAGTTCATTTAATTTTATTTTTTATTATTTCTGCTATTCTTTTAGTCTCATAAAGTTTATCGTAAGTCCAGTGCTGATCTTTAGATTCTAAATCCTTGGTAATATTTAATTTTTTAAATAATTCTATAAATTTGTTAAAACGATAATCGTTCTTTATTGGTTTTAATCTTGCCAAAAAAATAGGAGTACCAGTCGTTGCAGCCTCGGAAATCATCGATATAGAATCAGAAGTAACAATTATTTTTTTAGCTTGTGCTAAAGCAGTAATATAATTTTGCCTTGAAAGTGAATCATCTATCACAACTTTAGAATTATTTTGATATTTCAATTTAATAAATTGAATAATATTCAAAGGTGTTCTTCTTGAGGAAATAATTTTAACTTCATCTACATTATTTAAAAATAATTCATCGATTTGATTAAAGATATGTTTCAACTCATCTTCTAAAAAAGAATAGTATTTATTAGGACCGCCTAAAATAATCGTTAATATATTTTTTGAATACGAATGATTTCTTGCATTTTCAATTTCTTCCACTGAAATGTAATGAATTGCACCTTTAGATGTTATAACATTCCTTCCATCTAAACTATCGTGTTCAGGAACAATAATATAATCAAATTTATTACTACTTATTTTTGGATCCTGAATATGAATATTATAAATTTGATGATTATTTTTTAAAACACTTTTTAATACAATAGAGGGAATTACACTTTTTCTTCCACACGAAATTAAAATATTTGGTACTTGTACATTATTTTTATCATTAATGATTTCATTAAAATTAAAAACATTTTTGATGGATGGAGTAATTTTGGGAGGAAAAAAATTCCAAAAAGAATTGTATATAATTTTTTTATGTTGATAGCTTGCGCCCAATGCTTTTGCCAAGCCTTCCACCTGACTGATCATTCCGTGTGCACCCTCTGTTAATAACCAGGCATGAATTTTTTCCATTAAGATATATATACCTAAATTAATTTTGCTGATAATAAATCTAATAAATGAGTCAAAAAAAAGAGCTACATTCTAAAGTGATAATCATAGGTTCTGGACCTGCTGGATATACAGCTGCAATTTATGCAGCAAGAGCCATGCTAAACCCTGTGCTGATTTCAGGAATGGAGCCTGGGGGACAATTAACTACCACTACGGATGTAGAAAATTATCCTGGGTTTTCAAATGTTATTCAAGGACCTTGGTTAATGGAAGAGATGAAAAAACAAGCAGAGGCAGTGGGTACTATTTTTAAAAATGACATGATTAAAAAAGTTAATTTTAAAAACAAACCTTTTGAACTACTGGGAGAAAGTGGTGAGACATATACTGCAGATAGCATTATTATTGCAACTGGGGCTCAGGCACGTTGGCTTAATCTTGAAACTGAAAGTAAATTTAGAGGCTTTGGGGTCTCGGCTTGTGCAACTTGTGACGGTTTTTTTTATAAAGATAAAGATGTAGTAGTTATTGGGGGTGGAAATGCTGCAGTTGAAGAAGCACTTTTTTTAACTAAATTTGCATCCAAAGTGACCCTAGTACATAGAAGAGATACTCTTCGTGCGGAAAAACTGCTACAACAAAAAATTCTTTCTCATCCTAAAATTAAAATTATATGGAATCATCAGGTAAAAGAAGTTCTTGGAACTGACAATCCTAAAGGAGTGACGGGTATCCTTTTAGAAAACACAAAAGACCAAACAACAATTGAAATTAAGACTCACGGCATGTTTGTTGCTATTGGCCACGACCCTGCTACCAAAATTTTTACTAATCAAATAAATATGGATAAAGAAGGTTATATTCTTACCAAGCCAGATTCTACTAAAACCAATGTCGAAGGAGTATTTGCTGCTGGTGATGTAAAAGATAAAACATTTAGACAAGCGGTAACAGCTGCGGGTATGGGGTGTATGGCAGCACTTGAAGCTGAAAAATATTTATCTGAAAAATAATTAAACTAATTCTTCACAGAATAATTTAATTTTATCTAAAGCTTTCACTAAATTATCCATGGAAGTAGCATATGAAATTCTAAAATAACCTTCCAAACCAAAAGCTGAACCCTGAACAACGGCTACTCCTGCTCTTTCTAATAAAGAAGTAACAAAATCTGTATCGTTTTCAATTCTCTTTCCATGTTTGTCTTTTTTTCCAATACAGCCTTTACAATTTGGGAAAACATAAAAAGCACCTTGCGGATTTTTGCAAGAAATACCTTTTGTTTCATTTAATTTTTTAACCACAAAATCTCTTCTTTCTTTAAAAGCATCTGCTCTTGGCTTAATAAAACTTTGTACACCATTTAAAGCTTCGACAGCTGCTGCTTGACTGATAGAAGAGGTGTTAGTGGTAGATTGAGATTGAATTTTTCCCATAGCTTGAATCAAATCTTCAGATCCACCTGCATAACCAACTCTCCATCCCGTCATAGCATACGATTTGCTCAATCCGTTAATTGTCAAAGTTCTAGAAAATAAATCTGGAATTTGAGCTATGGTAAAAAATTCAAGATTGTCATAAAGAACATGCTCATAGATATCGTCCGACATTATTAAAACATGTGGAAATTTTTTTAATACAGCTCCAATCTCTAATAGCTCTTGCTTGGTGTATACGGACCCAGTTGGATTAGAAGGCGAGTTCAAAATAATCCATTTTGTTTTGCTGGTAATATTTTTTTCTATTTGCTTTGGATTTATTTTAAAATCATTTGCTTCAGAACATTCAATAAATTTTGGTGTTCCTCCTGCCAACAAAACAATATCAGGATAAGAAACCCAATAAGGTGCTGGAATAATAACCTCATCGCCCGGATTAATAGTAGCTAAAATTGCATTAAAGATAACATGTTTGCCACCCACTCCTACGGTCACCTGTTTTTCATTATACGTTAAATTATTTTCTCTTTTAAATTTTTGCATAATTGCTCTTTTGAGCTCTATGGTGCCGTCTACAATGGTATATTTCGTTTTTCCATTTTGAATTGCCTCAATTGCAGCTTTCTTAATATTATCAGGGGTGTCAAAATCTGGCTCTCCAGCTCCAAGAGAAATAATATCTTTTCCAGCTGCTTTTAACTCTGTGGCTTTCTTGACCACAGCCATGGTGGGAGATGGTTTTATTCTAGATAAAGATACTGATAGAATGGTCATTAAAATAAATAAAATATGTCTAACTTATCCGCCGTTCATACATCAGAAGGAAAAAACAAAAAAGATAATTTTTTTCAAAAGCTAGAGGGTGGTAAAAAATTTAAACTTACAACAAATTTTACTCCGGCTGGGGACCAGCCAGGTGCCATCAAACATCTAAAAGATGGTCTCCTAACCAATCAAAAAAATCAGGTTTTATTGGGTGTCACTGGCTCTGGAAAAACTTTTACTATGGCTAAATTAATCGAAGAATTAAATCGACCTGCGCTTATTCTGGCTCCAAACAAAACATTGGCTGCTCAACTGTATGGGGAGATGAAAAACTTTTTTAACGAAAACTCAGTTGAATATTTTGTTTCTTACTATGATTACTATACTCCAGAAGCCTACGTTCCCAGATCAGATACTTACATTGAAAAAGAATCGGCAATTAATGAACAAATAGATAGAATGAGACATTCAGCGACTAGATCCTTGTTTGAAAAAGATGATGTTATAATTGTTGCCAGCGTTTCCTGTATTTATGGATTAGGTTCTCCTGAATCCTACTCAAAAATGACCATTACTTTTGAAAAAAATCATTTCTACGAAAGAGATAAAATAATTAAAAATTTAGTTGAACTACAATACAAAAGAAACGATCAAAATTTTTATAGAGGAACTTTTAGAGTAAGGGGCGAAAATATTGAAATTTTTCCATCTCACTTAGATGATCGAGCCTGGAGAATTTCGATAGAAGACGGAAAATTAATTAATATAAAAGAATTCGACCCTTTAACTGGAGATACCACCGAAGATCTACATATTATAAAAATTTATGCCAATAGTCATTACATTACTCCTAGACCAACAGTACAGCAGGCCATTAAGGAAATTAAATTTGAACTGAGCAAAACCTTAGAACAATTTAGAAAAGAAAATAAATTATTAGAAGCTCAAAGGCTTGATGAGAGAACTAGATTTGACTTAGAAATGATTGAAGCAACTGGAACATGTGCTGGCATAGAAAACTATTCAAGATTTTTATCAGGAAGGAAGCCTGGTGAGCCACCACCTACCCTTTTTGAATACTTGCCAGATAATGCCTTAGTTTTTGTTGACGAAAGTCATGTCACTGTTCCACAGCTTAACGGCATGTACAAAGGCGACCATACAAGAAAAAAAACTTTATCTGAATATGGTTTTAGATTGCCTTCATGCATGGATAATAGACCTTTGCGATTTGACGAATGGGACATGATGAGACCTCAAACCATTTTTGTTTCTGCCACACCTGGTGAATGGGAATTAGATCAGGCAAAAGGAGTTTTTGCAGAACAAATCATTAGACCAACAGGATTAATTGATCCAGAAATTTTTATTCGACCAGCAAAAAATCAAGTAGATGATTTATTGTCAGAATGTTTAACTATTAGTAAAAAAAATCAAAGAGTGCTGGCAACTACCCTAACCAAAAAAATGGCAGAGGATCTTACTGAATATTTAGATGAGAATGGAATTAAAGTAAGATACATGCATTCTGAAATTGATACTTTGGAACGAATTGAAATTATTCGAGATCTTCGATTGGGTGTATTCGATGTACTGGTTGGTATAAATCTTTTAAGAGAGGGCCTGGATATTCCCGAATGTGCTCTGGTTGCTATTTTAGATGCAGATAAAGAGGGATTTTTAAGATCAGAAACATCTTTAATTCAAACTATTGGTAGAGCGGCTAGAAATATTGAAGGTAAAGTTATTTTGTATGCTGATAAAGAAACCAAAAGTATTAAAAAAGCAATTGAAGAAACCAACAGAAGAAGAGACAAGCAAACAGCTTTTAATAAAAAAAATAATATTACTGCTCAAAGTATTCAAAAAGATATTGGAGATATATTACAAAGTGTTTATGAAAAAGATTATCTAAATATAGAAAAAGATATTGAAATTGGTCATAATTTAAAAAAACACCTAAAATCTCTTAAAAAAGATATGCTTTCTGCTGCTGACAATTTAGAATTTGAAAAAGCTGCAAAAATAAGAGATGAAATTAAAAAACTTGAAAGTTCAGACTTAGGATTGGCAATTAACTCTAATATAAAAAAATATGGTTCTAACAATTTATTTGGAAGATCCACTCAAGGAAAAGCAGGAACAAAAGTTAGAAAAAAAAGATAAATGAACAAAAGTATTCTTATTACTGGAGGAGCTCAACGTATTGGAAAAGAAATAGCTTTATTTTTTGCCCAAAAAGGGTGGAATATTGCAATTCATTTTAACAAATCGCAAAAGCAAGCTTTGCTAGTTAAAAAACAAATCATAAAAATGAAAGTTCAGTGTTGTACTATCAAAGCCGATCTTTCTAAAGAAAAAGAAACAATATCTATTATAAAAAAAGCCAATCAAAAATTGGGAACGATAAGCTGTTTAATCAATTGTGCCTCCATGTTTGAACATGATGAAATTGAGAATTTTAATAGTAAAAAATGGGATTCTCATTTTAACATTAATTTAAAAGCTCCAGCAATTCTAGCATCATATTTTTCTAAACAAAAAAAAATCAATAACGCAAATATTATCAATATAGTTGATCAAAGAGTTTTAAAGTTAACACCTTATTTTTTATCATACACCTTGAGCAAATCTGCTTTGGACGTATTAACGAAGACGTTAGCAATGAAATTTGCTCCAAAAATTAGAGTCAATGCAATTGCTCCTGGTCCCGTGCTTAAAAATTATAGACAATCAAAATCGCATTTTACAAAACAATATCAAAATACCATACTTAAAAAACCAGTAAGAATAATAGATATATGTAACTCTATTGAATTTATTATCAATAACTCTTCTATTACAGGCCTTACGATACCTGTAGATAGCGGTCAGAATCTTGGATGGAAAACGCCAGACCTAATAAATATAAAAGAATAAAATGAAATCAAAAAACACTAATATAGTTAAAATTTTTGAAAAAAAATTAGATAAAAATATAGTTAAAAAGATTCTTATTAAAGATCTGATCATAGAAAAAATATTTGGTTTTTATCCTAAAGAAAAATCAACACCTCAAAAGTTAAAATTTAATATTAAGTTAGAATTAAATAACCAGATAATATTTGATGATGAAAATTTGAAAAGCATAGTAGATTATGATGAAATTATAAAATTAATAAATGATACATTAGATAAAAAAATAAATTTTTTAGAGACTTTAGGTGAAGAAATTAGCGAAGAAATACTTAAAAATAATAAAATTGAAGCTGTAGAGCTACAAATTGAAAAAATAGATATATTAAAAAAAGGATCGGTAGGATTTGAAATTAATAAACGAAAAAAATAATGAATACTTTAGTTTTAGGCCAACAAATAATAAAATCCAAAATAAATGCTATCCCTAATAGTCCTGGAATTTATAAGTTTTTAGATGAAAAAAATAAAATTATTTACATTGGAAAAGCAAAAAATTTACCAAAACGATTATTAAGTTATGCTAGTCCATCAGGTTTAGCAATACGAACTCAGAGATTAATTTCATCATTAAAGGAAATTGAAATCATTACGACTTCCAATGAAGCTGAGGCACTTTTACTAGAGGCTAATTTAATAAAAAAATTTAAACCTCGATACAATGTTCTTCTTAAAGATGACAAGTCATTTCCATACATTCAAATCAAATTAAGCGAAGAGTGGCCTCAACTTACTAAATTTAGGGGCAAACATAATGAACAGGATGCTTACTTTGGACCTTTTGCTTCAATTGGATCAGCAAATTGGACAATCAAAATGTTGCAGAAGGTATTTCAAATTAGGGTATGCGACGACCATAATTTTAACAACCGAAGAAGACCATGTATTCTGCATCAAATTAAACGTTGCTCAGCTCCCTGTACAAAAGAAATATCGAAAAAAGATTATGATCAATCTGTTTTAGAATGTATTGATTTTTTAAATGGAAATTCAAGGTCTATACAAAATAAATTTTCCAAAGAAATGGAAACTGCAAGCAAAAATCTTGATTTTGAAAAAGCGGCAATTTTTAGAGACCGAATTAAATCACTTACTTACATTCAATCTACTCAGCAAATAAATAAAAATAATTTTTTAGATGCAGATGTCATAGTTTCTCACCGAATAGAGAATATAACTTGTATTGTAGTTTTTTTTTACAGATCCAAGCAAAACTGGGGTAATCAATGTTTTTTTCCTAAGCACGATATAGAAGATTCTGAAACTGATGTTCTTGCGGCTTTCCTATCACAGTTTTATGAAAATAAATTGCCACCCACAGAAATTATCTTAAATATTAAGCCAAAAAACACTACTTTATTAGAAAATGCTTTAGCTAAAAAATATAATAAAAAAATTATTTTCAAAATTCCTAAAAAAAAATCCCAAATGAATATCATTAATATGGCAATACAAAATGCCAAAGAAAGTATTCAAAGAAAAATTTTGGGCTCTGAAAAAAATCATGACTCTCTTAAGCAATTGTCAGATTTTTTTAAACTTAGTTTTGTTCCTAATTTAATAGAAGTCTATGACAACAGTCATATGCAAGGAACTAATGCAATTGGAAGCTTTATTAGTTTTGGTGAAGAAGGTTTTATTAAAAACAGATATAGAAAATTTGATATTAAAAATCCCAATGTCAATCCAGGAGATGATTTTGGCATGATGAAAGAAGTGATTCATAGAAGATTTTCAAAATTGGCAAAAGACATAGGTAATGACAACATGCCTGACCTTTTAATTATTGATGGAGGAAAAGGTCAATATTCTGCAGTTCGTGAAAAGTTGAATGAGCTTGGATTTCATCAATTGCCAATTATTGCCATGGCCAAAGGCAAAAATAGAAATGAAGGAAATGAAACTTTTATTTATGAACAACAAGAAATCAAAATAGAAAAAAATAACTCTTTGTTATTTTTTTTACAAAGACTCCGAGATGAAGCTCATCGATTTGCTATTTTTACTCATAGAAAAAAAAGAAAAAAATCTTTTACTCGATCATTGCTTGACGAGATACCTGGGATTGGCAGAAGTAGAAAAAAATCATTATTAAATCATTTTGGTTCAGCCAAGGATATAAGTGGCGCAAGTTTAGAGGATTTAAAAAAAGTAGATGGAATTAGTGAATTAGTAGCAAAAAAAATATATAATTATTTTCATCTAAACAAAAACTTTTTATGATTTTTAAGATACCAAATATCCTAACTTTAGGCAGATTAATTTTAGTTCCTTTTTTAGTTTTTGCTTATTATTTGCCAGGAGGGCTTGGTGACTGGTTATCTTTTTCGATTTTTATTTTAGCAAGTTTTACTGATTTTTTAGACGGTTTTTTTGCAAGACTTTTAAAGCAACAATCTAAATTGGGCGAACTTTTAGATCCAATAGCCGACAAAATTATTGTAGTTACTGCATTAGTTCTTTTAGTAGCTGACAATCAAATCAAAGGGCAAGAAGTCATAGCTTGTATTATTATTATATGCAGAGAAATTTTAGTTTCTGGACTAAGAGAATATTTAGCTAAATTTAAATTGAAAATGCCAGTATCTAATATGGCAAAAATAAAAACTTTTTTTCAAATGTTTGCAATTTCCATACTTTTGACAGGGACATCAGGTGACAAATTATTATTTGGTATCGGTTCTGAAATTGGAATCACTCTTTTATGGATTTCAGCTATTTTAACTCTCGTTACTGGCTATTCTTATCTAAAAAAAGGTATTGAGCACGCCATAGATTAGTTATCTATTTTTTTACAAGCGACAAATACTCATCTGAAAGTTTTCCTATCAATTCTGGAACTTTAAAATAATAGGTGCCGATCTGAGAAACTGGAGTTACTTCAGCGGCTGAACCAGTTAAAAAACATCCTTGATAACTTCCCAAATCTTGAAGATTAATTTTTTTTTCTACCACCTTGATTTGCAGTTGTTTAGCAATTTCAATAATAGTTCTTCGAGTAATTCCATTTAAAAAACTATCAGCTACTGGAGTATGAATTTCTGTTTGCGTTTCATTAACAAAAAAAATATTTGCTCCCGTGGCTTCAGCAACATTTCCTTGATAATCCAACATTAATGAATCATTGTAACCATTTTTTTCAGCTTCATGCTTTGAAAGTGTATTGATCATGTAATTTCCGGCTGCTTTAGCGTCCCATGGTATTGAGTCAGGGGCAGGCTTTTTCCATTTTGAAATGTCTAATTTTATTCCATTCAATTTTATTTTTGGATCAAAATAAGAACCCCATACCCAAGCAGCTATTGCAAAATGAATTGTGTTATTTTGTGCAGACACCGCCATCATTTCACTTCCTCTCCAAGCTATAGGTCTAACATATCCATTTTCAATTTTTTCAACTTTCACTACTTCTTTACAAAATTTATCAATTTCACTTACGGAGTAAGGTATTTTAAATCCCATTCTACTAGCAGAATATACCAATCTTTCGGAATGCTCAGTTAACTTAAATATTTTACCATCATAAACTCTCTCGCCCTCAAAAACGGCGCTAGCATAATGGAGACCGTGTGTAAGGACATGAAGTTTAGCATCTTGCCATTCCACTAATTTTCCATCTAGCCATATTTTTCCAATTCTTTTGTCGTAAGGGATGGAGTTCATACAGAATTCGTTTTCAATTAATTTTTATTTCAATATAATATATGTCAATAAAGCTGACTACACTAAATGAATTTATGCAAGAATTACTATATTTAAGAGAAAATAACATCAAGGAAATTATAGAGCTAATGTTAGAAGCCTACACCAACTCCTACTCGGATCCCTATGATATTTTGAAAAAAAATTCCTTTGGCAAAGCTCATCATAGATTAATTTGTACAGTTGATACCAACCCAGGTATTAAAGTAGCTGATTTAATAAAAAAACTTAAAATAACAAAACAAAGTCTAAGTAGAGTTTTACAGGAATTGATCAAAAAGGATATTATCACCCAGTCTAAGGGGGATTCTGATGGTAGACAACGACTACTGTATCTTACGGACAAAGGAAAAAAAATAAGTAATGAAATTTTTCATAAACAAAAACAAAGAATATTAGAAGCTTTTAAAGATTCAGACTCAAATGAAGTACTTAACTTTAAAAAAGTTTTAAAAAAAATAATCGCTGAATAAATGGAACTGGAAGATAAAAAACATATTTTAGTTGTAGATGATGATGATCGTATAAGAGAATTAATCAAAGAGTATCTCGAGGGTAATAATTTTTATATAACTACAGCAAGACATGCAGAAGATGCAAAAAATAAAATTAAATTAATTAAATTTGATTTGATAATTTTAGACATCATGATGCCTGGACAAAACGGTTTAGAGCTAACTAAAGAAATTAAATCTACAAGCGACCAACCAATCATTCTACTTACTGCTATGGGGGAAACCTCTGATAAGATATCTGGTCTTGAGACCGGTGCAGATGATTACCTACCTAAACCATTTGAACCAAAAGAATTATTATTGAGAATTAAAAATATTTTAAAAAGAATTAAAAAAAATAGAAATCTTAATCCCATATTAAAATTTGGTGCCATTAAAGTGGATCTGGAAAAAATGTTAATAAGTTCAAAAAAGGGGGAATTTAAACTTAATACTGCCGAAAAATCATTATTAGAAAATATGGTGCTATCTGTAGGTCAAGTGTTTCAAAGGGAGCAAATTTCTAAAATTGTTAAGCTTACAAAAGAAAGGGCGGTAGATGTAATGATTACTAGACTTAGACAAAAAATTGAGCCAGATCCAAAAAATCCAAAATACCTACAAACAGTAAGGGGTAACGGGTATATACTTTGGACTGATTAAAAATGTTCAAAAAATTTTTACCAAAAACTATTTTTTTTCGATATTTATTAATTATTATCACTCCTGTTTTATTTCTACAAATCCTACTAACTATTGTTTTTTTTGACAGTCTTTGGATTAAAACTAACAAAGGATTAGTGCGCTCATTGGCTGGAGAAATTAATACTTTGGTAGAGGTATATAGTGATCCTAAAACGAATAAAGATTTTACTTTTGTAAAAAATATTTTTGAAAATAAATTAATAGAAAAAATAAATATTTTAAAAAATTATAAACTTCCTAAGTTAAAAACTCCTTTAATTTACAATCTATATGACCAGTTATTAGACGATGAATTAAAAAGAGAGCTAAAATACCCATTTTGGTACGATACCAAAAGTCGAAGTGATGTCGTTGATATTAGAGTAAGTACTAACAAAACTGTACTTCAATTTATTGTGCAAAAATCAAGAATTAGAAACTCTTCTGCAAGAATATTTATTTTATGGATTACCATTCCTTCGATTATTCTTTTATTAATATCTATCCTTTTTTTAAGAAATCAAATTAAACCATTTACAATTCTTGCTGAATCAGCAGAAAAATTTGGGAAAGGTCAGTACGTTCCTGAAATAAAACCATCTGGTGCCATTGAGGTAAGAAAAGCAATTATAGAATTTGAAAAAATGAAAAGGAGAATTTTAAGACATATTAGCCAAAGAACCGCGATGCTTTCCGGAATTAGTCATGACTTAAAAACTCCTCTTACCAGACTTAAACTACAAATAGAAATTTTAAATAAAAATCAATCTTTAGATAAAATCAAGAATGATGTGATTGAGATGGAAAAAATGATTGCTGAATATTTAGATTTTTCTAGCTCTCAAGAAACGGGCAATACTGTCCAATTTGATTTATCTAATTTGATGACAGAAATTATGCACAAATATAGTAACAAAAAAATCTCAATAAAATGCAATGAAAAAATTTTAATGCTAGGTAGAAAGCACTTAATTAAAAGATGCTTGTACAATCTAATCGATAACTCCATGAAATACGCAGGTAATGCTTACCTAAATGTGAAAAAAAATAACTCAAGTATAGAAATCATTATTGATGACGATGGTCCAGGAATTGCAGAAAATGAACGTGAAAAAGTTTTAAGACCATTTTACAGAATTGATAAAAGCCGAAAAATATCAGATGGAAGTGTTGGTCTGGGTCTATCAATTGTTCAAGATATTGTAAATTCTCATGGCGGAACTATAAAGTTAACTGACAATCCTAAAGGCTCAGGGTTAAGAATTATCTTAACTTTTCCATCCTAATGTTTATTCACGATTTTAATTCTGTACTAATAAATATCGGTCCACTTGCTGTACGATGGTATTCCCTAGCTTATATTTTTGGAATTTTAATAGGAATTTATTATGGAAAATATCTCATAAAAAATACTCATTTAAATATTTCAGAAAAAAATTTGGATGATTATGTCATTTGGGCTGTTGCTGGAATTATTTTGGGAGGCAGAATTGGATATGTCTTATTTTATAATTTTGAATTTTATCTGCAAAATCCCGAAGAGATTTTTAAAATATGGAACGGGGGCATGTCCTTTCATGGAGGATTATTAGGGATTATTTTTACTTCTTGGATTTTTTGCAATAAGAATAAGGTTTCATTTTGGAGTTTAACTGACTTACTAGCGTGTATAGCTCCGATTGGAATATTTTTTGGTAGAATTGCAAACTTTATAAATGCTGAGCTTGTGGGAAAAGCAACTAACGTTCCCTGGTCAGTTGTTTTTCCTCAATATGACAAAATACCTCGTCATCCTTCACAATTGTATGAAGCGTGCCTTGAAGGAATAGTTCTTTTCATCATTGTAAATTTTTCTATTAGAAAAATAAGTATTAAACATGGTTACGTATCGATTATATTTTTAATTTTCTATTCTTTGTTTAGAATCATATCAGAGATATTTAGAGAGCCAGATCCTCAATTAGGATATTTATTTTATGGGCTAAGCATGGGTAGCATACTCAGCTTAATTACTATTTGTTTTGGTAGTTTTTTAATAATTCATTTAAATAAAAGATGATTTTAGAAAAAATAAAAAAAAAAATTATTCCTTTGGATGAATTTATTAATTTATGCTTATATCAATATAAAGATAGCTACTACCAAAAAAAAATAAACTTTGGATACCGTGGTGATTTCGTCACCTCTCCGCATATCTCTAGTATTTTTTCAGAAATGCTTGCAATATGGATAATCACATTTTGGAGCAAAATAAATAAGCCAAATAAACTGAATATATTAGAACTAGGTCCAGGAGATGGAACTATGGCCTATGATATCTTGGATTGCTTAAAAAAAATTAAATCTTTTAATGCTGAAGTTAATTATCATCTTTTAGAAACAAGCGCCAATCTTACAATAGTACAAAAAAAAAAATTACAAAAATATCAAAATATTCACTGGATAAAAAACCTAACTAACTTTAAAAAAAAAAATTTAATCATCATCAGTAATGAATTTTTTGATGCTCTGCCTATAAAACAAGTTATAAAAAAAAATAATATTTGGTATGAAAAATATGTTTTTTTTAATAACAAAAAAAAAATAATTCAAATTCAATTAGTTAAAGCTAATAAATTTTTAATGAGTAAAATAAAAGAAATATATGATCTAAACAAAAATACACTCATTGAATTTCCCACTTGTCTCAATTCTGTTATTAAAAAACTTTCTTGTTCGCTTAAGATGGAAAATTCGATTTTTATTACAATTGATTATGGAGAAAATTCTGAAATATGCAACGACACTCTTCAAGCAATTCACAGAAATAAAAAAAGTAATTTTTTAAAAAATATTGGTGATAGTGACATTACCTATCAAGTAAACTTTTATCATTTGATTAAACTTTTTGAAAAAAATAAGCTTCACGTTAATAACTTTTTAAATCAATCACAATTTTTACAAAGTTTAGGTATTAAAGAAAGGTTGATACAAGCTACAAAAAATTTACCTGAAAAACAAAAAGTTCAATATGAAAAATCTGTTAAAAGACTTATCCATCCGTTACATATGGGAAATTTATTTAAAGTTTTGATAGTTTCTAATAAAAATAATAAAAGCCTTTAATATGATATTTCACTCTAAAAACTTTATTGAAAAAAAAGGGGGATATCATGCTTTTTTTTCAAGAAAAAATGGCACATCAAATGGCATTTATAAATCATTAAATTGTGGATTGGGATCAAAAGATAACAAAAATAATGTTTATAAAAACCTTGCCATAATTAAAAAGAAAGCAAAAACAAAATTTTTGTTTTTAGTAAGACAAGAGCATACTAATAAAATTATAGAACTTAAAAAAATACCATTATCAATAAAGCAACCCAGAATAGGAACTGCTGATGGGATATTTACCAAATTAAATAATGTTGCTATTGGAATTCTTACTGCGGATTGCGCACCTATATTAATTACCGATAAAAATAACAATTATATTTGCTGTGTGCACGCAGGCTGGAAGGGTGCTTTTGCTGATATTATAAAAAATGCTGTTAAACTTTTTAAAAAAAATAAAATTAATACTAAAAATTTAAAAGTTTGTATTGGTCCTTGTATAAGTGAAAAAAATTATGAAGTTAAAATTGATTTTTATCACAAATTCCTAAAAAAAAATAAAAGAAATCATAATTATTTTATTTTTAAAAAACATAAAATTTACTTTAATTTGAGAAAATTTATCGTTAGTAAATTACTTGAATTAAATATTTCTCAAAAGAATATTACCAATATTAACTTTGATACTTTTTCTAATCCTTCTTTATTTTACAGCTATCGTAGATCAACCCTTAGATCTGAAAAAGACTACGGAAGGAACTTATCTTTAATTATAAAATACAATTGAATAGGATTGATAATAAGTATATATAAAAATAAATGAAAATAGTTTCTGGCACTAATAATCCAAAATTAAGCAAAGAGATTTCAAAACATCTTGGTACCAAATTGGTCAATAGCAAAATTAGAAGATTTGCAGACTCTGAAGTTTATATAGAAATAAATGAAAATATGAGGGGATCTGAAGTGTTCGTAATTCAAGGAACATCCTACCCTGCAAATGATAATATAATGGAATTATTAGTTTGCATTGATGCACTTAGAAGAGCATCAGCAAAAAATATCACTGCTGTACTTCCCTATTTTGGCTACGCAAGACAAGATAGAAAAGTAACCCCGCGATCCCCGATCAGTGCAAAATTAGTTGCAAATTTAATTACCAATGCAGGAGCTAATCGAGTTTTGACTTTAGACTTACATGCAAATCAAATTCAGGGATTTTTTGATATACCTGTTGATAATCTTTTTGCAGCTCCTATTTTCGTGAAAGATATAAAAAAAAATATTAAGTCAAAAAATATTGTATGTGTGGCTCCAGATGTGGGTGGAGTTGAAAGAGCAAGAGCAATTGGAAAAAGGCTTGATGCAGAATTGGCAATCATAGACAAAAGACGATCGGGTCCAGGTAAATCAGAGGTCATGAATGTAATTGGCCAAGTTAAGGGCAAAGTTTGTGTAATTATTGACGACCTAGTAGACAGTGGTGGCACAATCTGCAATGCAGCAGATGCTCTAATGAACAAAGGAGCAAAAGCTGTATATGCATATGTTGTTCATGCAGTTCTAAGCGGCGATGCAGTAGAAAAAATACAAAAATCGAAAATTAAACAATTTGTTGTAACTAATTCGATTGATAATAGTGAAAAAATCAAAGGATCTAAGATTAAAACCATAAGTGTTGCGCCTTTACTGGGAGAGGCAATCAACAGAATATCTGGATCTAAGTCTGTTTCTAAGCTCTTTAAATAATACAAAAATAGAGTTTTTATAAACAAATCTTGAGTTTATTATCAGCTTGCTATACAACCTCCCTTCCTATGGAAAAAAATTTAGATTCACTAGAGATAAGTATTAGAGATACTAAAACAAAATCAGATGTAAAAAAGTTAAGATCTGAAGGATATGTGCCTGGTGTTTTATATGGCAACATTGAAAAAAATCTAAATTTATCAATCAAAAAAAATTCTTTAGATAAATTTCTTAAATCAGGAAATTTTATGAGCAAAGTGATTGAAATAAAGGTTAACGGAAAAGATTATAAAGTTTTACCAAGATCAATAGAGTTTAATACATTAACCAATCAACCTATCCATGTAGATTTTCAAACCTTGTCTGCTGGAACTAAAGTGGTTGTTTGGATACCGGTGAAGTTCATTAATGAAAATATTTGTCCTGGCCTAAAATTAGGTGGAGTATTAAATATAGTAAGACGAAAAGTAGAGCTTAGCTGTCCAGCAGATCAAATTCCCTCTGAATTAATAGTTGATCTTGCTGAGAAACAAATTAATGAAAGTATTCACATCTCAGCTGTAAAATTACCTGACAATGTCAAACCAACAATTACTGATAGAGATTTTACTATTGCTACGGTTGCGGCTCCAACAGTTGTCAAAGAGCCAGAGCCAGCTGCTGCGGATGCTGCTGCTGAAGGCGCTACAGAAGGTGCTGAAGGCGCCACTGCAAGTGCAGACGGGGCTGCTGATAAAGCTGCTGATGATAAAGCCAAAGCTCCTGCCGATAAAGCGAAAGCTCCTACTGATAAAAAGAAATAGTAAATGTTCTTATTTGTTGGCTTAGGAAATCCTGATCCGAAACATAAAAATAATCGTCACAATATCGGTTTCATGATCATTGATCATTTAAATAAAAGATTTAACCTATCCAAACAAAAACCCAAATTCAAAGGGCTATTAACCAATGGCGAAATTAATGAGAAAAAACTCATACTAGTAAAACCATTAACTTTTATGAACAACTCCGGAACCTGCATAAGGGAAATTCAAGATTATTATAAAATTATTCCTAAAAATGTTTTTGTTTTTCATGATGACTTAGATTTAGAACTGGGAAAAATTAGATGTAAAATTGGAGGCTCTAGTGGTGGTCACAATGGAATTAAATCTATTGAAGATGCAATTGGTCCAAATTTTTATAGAATTAGAATTGGAATTGGGCATCCTGGAGAAAAAGAATTGGTAGATAGTCATGTTTTAAATGACTTTTCTTTAGAGGAAACAGAAATAATTAGTTTATCTATTAAAAAAATCTTAGATAATGTTCATCTTTTAATTGAAAGAGACTTGGACAATTTCTCAAGCAAAAGTAACACTTAATGAGTTTCAAAGTGGGAATTGTTGGTTTGCCGAATGTTGGCAAATCCACGATGTTTAACGCTTTAACAAAATCAAAAAACGCTGAAGCTGCCAACTTTCCTTTTTGCACAATCGAGCCAAATATCGGTGTTGTTGCTGTACCCGATGAAAGAATTGAAAAAATAAGTAAAATTGCCAATTCAAAAAAAATCATTCCTACTTTAATTACTTTTGTTGATATCGCAGGATTAGTTGCTGGGGCATCTAAAGGTGAAGGCTTGGGCAACAAGTTTTTATCACATATCAGAGAAGTTGATGCCATCGTACATTTGCTTAGATGTTTTGATTCTGATGAAATTCAAAATGTAAATAAAACTGTAGATCCAGTAAGAGATTTTGAAATTATTGAAACTGAATTAATGCTTGCTGATCTAGAGTCTTTAGAAAAAAGAATGGGCAAAAAAAATAAAAATATTGCAGAAAATGAAGAGCAAATAAAATTAATAGAGAAATGCTATGAATATTTAAAAAATGGTCAAAACCCTTATCCTTTAAGAAATGATTTTGACCAAAAAATAATTAATAGTGCATCTATCTTAACATTAAAGCCAAAAATTTTTGTATGCAATACAGGTGAAGAAAGTATTGCCTCAGGTAATAAATATACTGAAATGGTAAAAGAAAAATTTAAAGATGAAGAAGTGGTAAATATTTCTGCTGAAATTGAGCAACAAATTACTGAATTGGGAGAAGTTGAGGCTGCAGACTTTATGAAAGATTTAAATATTATCGAAACAGGTCTTGATAGAGTTATAAAGTCAAGTTACAAAGCTTTAAATTTAAGTACCTATTTCACTGCGGGTCCCGAAGAAACAAGAGCCTGGACAATTCCAAATATATGCAAAGCGCCTGATGCAGCTGAAGTTATTCATAGTGATTTTAAAAAGGGTTTTATTAAAGCTGAGGCAATCAGTTATGACGATTTTGTAGCTTGTAATGGCGAAGCAGGAGCGAGAGATAAAGGCAAATTAAGAATCGAAGGAAAAGACTACTTAGTAAAAGATGGAGATATCTTACACTTTAGGTTCAACACGTAACCAAATTTTCTTCTTCACCAAATAAACTAAAATTGTCAAAATTAATAAAAATATAACTGACTTAAATCCTAATTTTTTTCTAGCCTCTAAATGAGGTTCTGCTGCCCACGTTAAAAAAGTTACTACGTCTTTTGATAATTGTTCCTGAGTGGCTTTTGTTCCATCTGAGTAACTAACTGAACCTTCGCTAAGTGGTTTTGCCATTCGAATTTTATTTCCTGGCATATATTTATTATAATAAACACCTTCCTCTAACTTAATATTGTCTGGAACTTTTTCCTCATAGCCCATTAATAGAGAATACAGATAATCTGCTCCTCCCGGTCTAGCTTTGACCAAAACAGACATGTCCGGAGGATACGCTCCACCATTAGCTGCTCTTGATGCATTTTCATTAGGATAAGGGCTTTTAAATTTATCAGATGGTTTTCCTTTTCTAGTAAACATTTCGCCTTCTGCATTAGGTCCATCAGAAACCTCATACTGGGAAGCAATTGCTTTCACTTCTGCTTCTGTAAATTCTGGTCCCCCTTGTTCTCCTAAATTTCTATAGCTAAGTTGTTTCATGGAGTGGCATGATGCGCAAACCTCTTTATATACCTGATATCCTCTTTGCAATGAGGCCCTATCAAACTTTCCAAAAAAACCATCGAATGACCAGCTTGTCTTTAATAAATCCACATGAGCTTCTTTAGAAAAAGAAATATTTGTAAATGACATAAAGAATAAAACTATAAATAAAGAACTTGATTTAAAAAAATTAAATTTCATAATTTTATTTATTAAATAATTTTATTGTTTTTATTTTTCCTTGTTTTTTCCAATCCTCAAATTCATGTATGCTTGTTGGCATCGGCAAAGGTTTTTCAATAATAGAGACCAAAGGAGCTAATATAAAAAAGAAAGCAAACCAAAAAGCAGTTCCTATTCTTCCAATAACTAAATATATTCCTTCTGCTGGCGCTCCACCGATATACATCAGAACAAAAAAATCTAAAACGAATAAAAAGACACACTGTTTCCAGATTGGTCTAAAAACACTTGATCTAACTTTGCTAAAATCTAACCATGGCAATAATCCTAGTACAGCTATGCTACTTACCATTGCAACTACACCCATTAATTTATCTGGTATACTTCTAAGGATTGCATAAAACGGTAAAAAATACCATTCAGGAACAATGTGTGCCGGCGTAACCATAGGATTGGCAGGTATATAATTGTCAGGATGACCTAAATAATTTGGTGCATACATCATAACCGCAACAAATATTAACAAGAAAACTAACATTGCTAACAAATCCTTACTAGTAGTAAACGGTGAAAAAGAAACGGTGTCTCTGGTATCTTTTGGTTCAATTCCTGATGGATTGTTAGATCCAACAATATGAAGGGCTATTACATGAAAAACTACTACTCCAACAATTAAAAAAGCAATTAACCAATGTAACACGTAAAATCGATTTAAAGCTGCATCTCCAACTGCAAAATCTCCCCATAACCAAGTAACTATGGACTGGCCAAATACTGGAATTGCAGAAAAAAGATTCGTTATCACTGTAGCTCCCCAATAACTCATTTGACCCCACGGTAATGTGTAACCAAGAAATGCGGTCGCCATCATTAAAAAGAAAATAACTATTCCAATTAACCACATTAATTCTCTAGGCTCTTTATATGATCCATAGTAAAGCCCTCTGAAAATATGCAAATATACCGCTATGAAAAAAAATGAAGCTAAATTCATGTGTGCATATCGAATAAGCCATCCAAAATTTACATCTCTCATGATTTTCTCAACTGAGTCAAATGCCTGATTAGCATCTGGTTTGTAATGCATGCCCAAGCTAATTCCCGTTACAATTAACAGCACAAGGCAAATTGTTAAAATTCCTCCAAAGCTCCAAAAATAACTTAAAGATTTTGGCACCTGAAAATCTAGATATTCGTGTCTAAACATTCTAATGATTGGAAGACGATTATCTATCCATCCAGTAATGCCTGTGAAAGGAGAGCCTCCTACTTTATTGGTATGCACCGGTTCAAATTTTTCTTTAGCTACTTTTGTCGTTTGCTCGTTCATAAAAAAATTATCCTATTTTTATTTTATCATTACTAACAAATTCGTACTGAGGGATTTCTAAATTTGTAGGTGCTGGACCTTTTCTTATTCTTCCTGAAGTGTCATAATGAGATCCGTGGCAAGGACAAAACCAGCCATTGTAATCTCCTTTACCCCCAATAGGAACGCATCCGAGATGAGTACAAACTCCAAGTACAACCAACCACTCATCTTTTCCTTTTTTTACTCTTAGCTTGTCGTCTTGAGGATCTTTTAAATCTTTTAAACTTACTTGTTGTGCTTTTGCAATCTCTTCTTTGGTTCTTCTTTTAATAAAAACAGGCTTACCTCTCCAAAGGACCGTTATCTCTTGTCCCTCCTTAACTTTAGAAAGATCAACTTCAATAGAAGCTAATGCTTTAACAGAACTATCCGGATTCATCTGACTTATAACCGGCATAACAGCGGCTCCTACCCCAACGGCTCCAACTGTTGCCGTTACAGTAGTTAAAAAGTCCCTTCGAGTAGACTTGTCTTTATTTTTAATTTCGCTCATTTTTTAGTATTAGACTTTCCTGTATATATGAAAAAATAACATTATAGTTGATAGCCACGATGACGCATAATAATAAAACAACGATTAATATTGCACTTTATCAACCAGATATACCACAAAATACTGCTGCCATAATAAGAATATGTTCTTGTCTGGGGATTAATTTAGAAATTATTAAACCATGCGGTTATTTTTTTGATAAAAAAAAACTTGATAGAATTTACTTAGACTACCTTGAAAATTGCAATTTAATATTTCACGAATCTTATGATGATTTTCTGCTTACTAAAAAAAAAATGAGACTTATTTTACTAACGACCAAATCAAACAAAAGTTACACAAAATTTAATTATAATGAGAATGACACATTATTATTTGGCAAAGAAAGTTCGGGTGTTCCCTCATTTATACATGATAATATTGAACATAAATTAACTATACCTATGAACAAAAATGTTAGGTCTTTAAATATTGCATCTTCTGTGGCTATAGTAGCGTCAGAAGCGCTACGACAAATAAATTTATGAAAAACTTTCAATCTATCGAACTTAAAAAAAAATTAGCTTCCACCTGGTTTAAAAATTTAAGAAATCAAATATGCAAAGAATTTGAAAATATTGAATATGAATTTTCAAAAAAAAAAATTAAATTTATAAGAGATAAGTGGAAAAAATCTAAAATCAAAACTGATGGTGGTGGAGAAATTTCTTTATTAAGAAATGGAACAATTTTTGAAAAAGTTGGAGTAAATATTTCAGAAGTAAGTGGAAATTTTGATAGCAATTTTAAAAAAAAAATTCCTGGTACTGAAAAAAGTTCAAAATTTTGGGCATCAGGAATATCTTTAGTTGCTCATTTCCAAAATCCAAAAATACCATCACTTCATTTTAATACTAGGTATATTGTAACTGCTAAAGACTGGTTTGGTGGAGGAATGGATGTCACTCCATGCATTCCAGACCCAAATCAAAAAAAATATTTTCATAAAGAATTAAAAAAAACATGCGATGTACATAATAAAAATTATTATAAAAATCATAAATTAAATTGTGATCAATATTTTTATTTACCACACAGAAAAGAACCGCGAGGAGATGGTGGAATATTTTATGATTATTTAAATACAGATAATTGGGAACGAGATTTTGCTTACACTAAAGATGTGGGTTTAGTTTTTTTAAAAATTGCTAAAAAAATAATTCAAAGAAAAATGTACACCAGATGGAATCAAAAAGATAAGAACAAACAATTAATGAAAAGAGCTCGATATGCAGAATTTAATTTGTTGTATGATCGTGGAACAAAATTTGGTCTCGCTACAGGAGGAAATATAAACGCAATATTTATGTCTTTACCACCACTTGCTTCATGGTAATAATTGATCTTGATGGAAAAAGAACCAATCACAATACAAGGTTTAGAAAAAATTAAAGCTGAGCTTGAAGAGCGTAAAAATATTATAAGAGCTAAAATAGTAGCAGCTATTTCTGAAGCAAGGTCACACGGAGATCTTAAAGAGAATGCCGAGTACCATGCGGCTAAAGAAGAGCAAGGTTTGAATGAAAAAAGAATTCAAGAACTTGAAACATCTATTGCAATGGCAGAAGTGATAGATATTAGCAAAATAGCTCCAGATACCAAAGTAATATTTGCGAGCACTATTGTTGTAAAAGATTTGGAAACTGAGAAAAAAAATACTTATAAAATTGTAGGAAGAGATGAATCGGATGTTAAAAAAGGATTCATTTATTACAAATCGCCTCTAGGTCGAGGTTTTATTGGAAAACAAAAAGATGATTTTGTAACTATCGAAACTCCCTCGGGTGAAAAAAGTTTTGAAATTATTGATGTTAAGTATATTTAATTATCTAAAAATTTTATAGCTTTTTGCCAACCAGCATTTAATATTTCGTCAAAACCTGGATAAACAAAAACAAAAAAATCTAATATTTCTTTATTATCTAAAATTTGTTTTGAATTAGAAATTAATAAAATTTTTTTTAATTCTTTTTTTAATCTTGGTTTAGAAATATTTTTAATATCTTTTTTATTTTCAAAAATTAGACTTAGAATATTTGGATCATGAGCAATTTTTGAGTACTTAAAGAAAAAACGGAAATATCTTAAAGCTCTAACATAATCTTCTTTTATGCTAATTTTAGGATTGGAAATAAATTTTATTTTTCCTTCTTTTAAATCTTGTATTCCACCAAAAGGATCCCAAAATTCAATTTTTTGGTCTTCTAAATTTTTCCAACTACAATAAATGGCATTAATAGTAAAATCTCTCCTATTGGCATCTAGTTCCCAATCATCAGTAAATTGAACTTGTGCATACCTTCCGTCAGGAAAAAGATCTTGTCGTAAAGTAGTAATTTCAAATTGAATCTTATTAATTATTGCAGTTACAACTCCAAAATTTATAGCTGTTTTGTAAATTTCAATTTTCTCAGTCTCAAGAATATCTATAATTTGCTGTGGATGAAGCACCGACGCCAAATCAATATCTTTTATTGTTTCACTTAAAATAATATCTCTAACACACCCTCCTACAAATCTAGTTTGACAAATTTTAGTAGGTTGAAAATTTAATAATTTATAAATTTTTAAGGCTTCGGGTATAAAATGAAGTTTAGTTGCCATAACTTTTATGTGGCTGGGGCTCCAGGGATCGAACCTGGGATGACGGGATCAAAACCCGTTGCCTTACCGCTTGGCTAAGCCCCAATTTACGCAATTATGTAATTGTTTTAGTCATTGCTGTCCAATAACTTCTATATTTATTTTTAACTAATTTTTGGCATTTTAAAAGGTTTTTCTTACTTTTGGATACTACACAACAACAAGATCCGCTTCCACTCATTATAATATAATCACAAAGTTTTTGCTTTGCTAAAAAATTAATTAAATTATTCATATTTGAATTTAATTTTCTGGCTGATGCTAATAGGTCATTGTTCGTAAATTTGAACAAATCATAAATATTTTTTTTTATAATTTCATTTATTCTTAAAAGTCCTTCCCTTTTGCTAAAAACTTTATTTAATTTATATACATCTTTTGTGAAATTCGGTTTATTGGGATAAATTAATAAAACATTTATTTTTATCTTTGCTTTACTTTCTTTAAATTTATTTCCATAGCCAAATATATATTTGGGTTTTTTGTTCATAAATATTTTGGAGTCCGCACCAATACTAAGATATATTTTATTTAGTTCGGATTTGCTTATTCGTAAATTAAATTTTTTAATCAAAAAATGCAAAACAGTAACAGCATTAGATGTTCCACCCCCCAGACCTGAACCTACTGGTATATTTTTTTGAACAAATATTTTAAAATTTATATTATCTAAATGATAAAATTTTTTTTTTAATAAAGAAATTACTTTAATAATAGAATTGTGTTCGTTAGATATTAATTTAGAAAACTTACCTGAAAAATATACATTGGTTTTTGTTTTGGAAAGTTTGATAACAATATTATCAAAAATATTAACCAAACAAACAAAACTTTCAATTTCATGATAACCACTGGGTAATTTATTAATAACTTTTAAAAAAAAATTTATCTTAGCTGGTGATTTTAAGTAAAAGTTATTTTTATAAACCATGAATTAACTTTTTGTTAATTTTTTTTAATCTTTCTTCATCTATAGTTGAAAGGTTGGTAGCTTTTTGCCAAATGTAACGAGCTTGAATTTTCTTATTATTCTTCCATAGTACATCTGCATAATGATCATACACTTCTGCCTCTGCAGTTGTTTTTTCATATGCAATTTGCAATATTTTTTCTGCTTCCTGATAATTGTTTAGTAAATAATGTGCCCACCCCAGAGAATCTATGATGTAACCAAGTTCCCATTTACTAAGTCGAACAGCTTTCTCTAGCATTAATTTAGATTTTTCTAAATTAACTCCTCTCTCTAACCAGCTAAACGCTAAATAATTAATAACTACATATTCTTGTGGTGAATATTTCAAAGCTAATAAAAAATCTTGGTCTGCTAGGTCAAAATTTCCAAGTCGCTCGTTACAAATTCCCTTGTAATAATGTATTTTCCAATTTTTATCTTCTGAGGTAGCTATTGCATCTGCCTGTGAATAATAACTAAGTGCGCGCTTATAATTTTTAATACTACGATAATAATTTCCAAGATCAATTAATTTAGAATAATTGAAATATTTACTATTAGATAATTTTTTTTCTAAAAGGCCCAAAAGATATTCTGTATTTATTTTTTTATCCGAAGTACTTTTTAATAAATTACTAAAATTAATATACCATTGATATTCTGAGCCAAGCGATGCAATGTTATCTTGTAATTTTTTGTCTGGAAAATTATTATTGTCATCATGTAAAATTGCATTCTCATAATTAAGTAGCTTATTAGTTGTGAAATTAGGATTTAAATAATATGATAAAGAATTTAACAGCTTTGAAAAATCTAATTGTTGTTGCTGCTGCATTAAATTAGCAAATAAATACAAAAGTTCTGAAATACCATGATTAATATTGTTTGACTCATAAGTTTTAGAAAAAAAAGAAAAATTTTCTTCTTTTAATTCCACATAACTTTGTTTTATCAAAAGATCATTTGGATTATGTTCAATTTGTTTTATTAAAATTTTTTCTACTTCTTGAAATTGTTTTTCTTTTATTAGATGAATAGAATGAAAAAAATGATAGCGACCTAAGGATTGTTGTTGCAGAATTTTCTTACTTGTCTGATCGTATAATTCCTTATTATTTATAAAATCGTAAATTAGTAAACTTTGAATTAATTTTATATTATCAAAAGAGGATTTGAAATTTTCTATTTGAGTTACTTTATTTTGAATTTCACTCAAATAAATATTTAACCATAAATTGATGTAGTTATTTAACTCTCCCAGTAGAGGATTTTCTATATTGGCATTAATAAAAATATTTTGTGCTGACTGATAATTTCTATTTTTAATTTGGTAAATACCTTGAATGAGTTGTAAAAGATAATTATCTTTATTTATATCTTTTAAATTTACAATTAATTTATTTGATTCATTTATTTTTCCATCTAAGGCTAAAGAAAAAATATATTGAAAACTATAGGGATCGTGATTTTTTTCCAAATCTTTTATTTTGGAAAAAAAGAAATTAGCTTCTGAATACTTACTATGATTTATAGCCAAAGATCCCTTTAAGTAGCCCGAGATATAAGTAGATGAAAATAAATCACCCTTTGATTGAAAAAGTGATGATTCCGAAACATTTGATAAAAAAATCATCAAAAATGAGATAATAGTTAGATATTTTTTCAATTTTAAAATCATGAGTTCTAAAAATTTAACAAAGTGCCCTAATGATACAATAATAGAATATTACCACTCTACAGGATTGTACAACAGTTTAATTTATAAAGAATTTCATCCTAATCAAAACTTATCCAAGAATGATCAAATCCTTAATTTAATAAAAAAATTTAAAAATAATGCGCATAAATTTGCTGCTACTAAAGATAATATTTTATTTTCAAATCAAAATTTTAATTCCAATATCATGATTATTGGAGACATGCCTAGTCTCGAAGATGAAAATACACAAAACATTTTTTCAAGTAAAATTGGTGAGCTTTTAGATAAAATGTTAAACGCAATCTCTTTATCAAGAACTAATATATATTTGACAAATATTTTACCTTTTCATATTCAAAATCTAAAAGGTGTTTATGTAAGTCAAAAAAACCTTATAAAAAAATTAACTCATGAGCATATAGAAATAATAAATCCTAAAATTATATTAATACTTGGATCTTTTCCTCTGGAAATTTTATTTGATGATTTGCACACCTTTACCAAGCACAGAGGTCAATGGTTATCTTATCCTACTTCCAAAAAAAAAATTGATACATTGTGCTCTTTTCATCCTAATTTTTTATTACAGCAACCAAGCCAAAAAAAAAATTCATGGATAGATCTACAAGCTTTTCAAAAAAAAATAAAAAATTTTAATATTTAATTAGTGATTACTTTTACTGAGGAAAAAAAATTTGGTCATGTTATTGTGGGTGTCGATGAAGTTGGTCGAGGACCATTAGCTGGACCTGTGACTGCAGCTGCTGTTAGATTAAATAATAATTTTTTATCACACGAGCTAAATGATTCAAAAAAATTATCAAAAAAAAATAGAGAAAAAATTTTTAGAGAAATAATTACTCATTCTCGGTTTGCAATAAGTTTTTCAAGTGTCGAAGAGATAGATAGGTATAATATTTTACAAGCTAGTTTACTAGCCATGAAAAGAGCTGTGGAAAGTTTAAATATTCCGAGTGCCACAATATTAGTAGATGGCAAATTTACTTTTGATAAGAATAATAAAAATATCAAAACATTTATTAGTGGAGATCAAGTATATCCGTCTATTGCCGCTGCATCTATTGTCGCTAAAGTTATAAGAGACAGATACATGGAACTAATTGGTAAAAAATTTGAGGTCTACGATTGGGGGAAAAACTCTGGGTATGGAACAAAAAATCATTTACTTGCTCTTAATAAATTTGGAGCAACTCCTTTTCATAGAAAATCTTTCTCACCTGTACACAAGATATTGTTTAAAAAATAGAAACGCCACTAAAGATAGTTAATCATCAATTGACTTTGTACATTCTTTAAAGTTAATTCTACTTCTAGTTGAATATACAATGAGCAAACTTTTATACCAAAACCAGATTCTAAAGGGTAATTCCATTGAGATATTAAAAAAAATACCTGACAATTCTTTTGATTTAATTTTTGCCGACCCTCCCTACAATTTGCAACTAGATAAAAATCTAGAAAGACCAGACAATAGCAAGGTGGCTGCCGTAAACGATAATTGGGATAAATTTTCATCTTTTAAATTATATGATGATTTCACTAAAGATTGGCTTAGTGAATGTAGAAGAGTCTTAAAAAAGAATGGAACAATTTGGGTTATAGGAACCTATCATAATATTTTTAGAGTAGGAAAAATTATACAAGATTTAAACTACTGGATTTTAAATGACGTTATATGGAATAAAAAAAACCCCATGCCTAATTTTAAAGGAACAAGATTTACTAACGCTCATGAAACGCTGATATGGGCTGCAAAAGAAACTAAGTCTAAATACACTTTTAATTATAACTCCTTAAAGTGTTTTAATGACGATAAGCAATTGAGATCCGATTGGAATTTGGCAATTTGTAGTGGAGGTGAAAGATGTAAAAAAGATGGGGAAAAAGCTCACAATACACAAAAGCCTGAGGCTTTATTGTATAGAATTATTTTGTCGACTACCAATAAGGGAGATCTAATTTTAGATCCTTTTTTCGGGACTGGTACTACCGGAGCTGTTGCAAAAAAATTGGGAAGAAACTACTGCGGAATAGAAAAAGAAAAAAAATATATAGAAGTAGCTACTAAAAGAATTGCAAAAATTAGATCAATCTCGGATGATTACTTAAAAACTATCGTTAAAAAAAGAAATGAAACAAGAATACCTTTTGGCATGCTAGTAGAAAGTGGAATTATTGAACCAGGCCTAAGCTTATATGATTATAAAAAAAGGTATACTGCTAAAGTTATGGCTGATGGAAGTATTGACTGTAAAAATATTACTGGATCAATTCATAAAGTAGGAGCAGAACTAGAGGGTGCTCCATCTTGTAATGGGTGGTCTTATTGGCACTTTAATATCGAAGGTAAGCTTCAGCCTATTGATTATTTGAGACAAAAAATTAGATCTAAATCTAATCTTTAAATTTATAATTATAAATTTTACCAAGAATAAAATTGTAAAATACTTTATTGTTTATAATTATTTTAATTACTAAATTTCTGAGTTTTTTTAAAACTACATTAGATAAATGATAAATAAACAAATTATTAAAAGACTTTGATGCAATCATAGAAATTCTACTAATTCTTTGATTTTTAAATTGATTCAAAGAGAATATTTTATTTTTAAACAAAAGTGCTAAACAATATGCATCTTCAATGGCCTGGGCGGCTCCTTGGGCTTGAAATGGAACAATGGCATGAGCAGAATCCCCTATAAAAAATATATTTTCTTTACCAAAAAAAAACTGCCGATGATAATAAATGGGCCAACGATAAACATGTTTTGATGAGCGAAGAATATTTTTTATATCATCATGGGCATCTTTAGATATCTCTAGCAGATGATTGGTATTTTCAACTGGAATTTCATAACTTTTATTTCCAGATAAAATAGTTGAAGCAAAAACTGCTGTATAACTAAAATCACCTAAGGAATTAATTGGATAGAGTACAAAATGTTTTTTGCTACCCAAATATAAATTTATTCTTTGCTTGTTATAATTTTTGGTATCTCGAACAATTCCTTTATATGCAACCATATTGCTATTGTGGGCAACAGATTTATCACAAACTTTATTTCTAATTTTAGAAAAGGTACCATCAGCCACTACTATAAAATCAAACTGTTTTGAACTATGATCAGAAAAAACAATTGCATTGTTTTTTATATTTACTGCCTCTTTATGAATAAATGAAGTTTTGCTTATTTTCTTAATTAAAAAATTAATTAACTCATTTCTATCTATGCAAATATATTTATTTTTATTATTTAAGTTTTTTAATAATAATTCACTAATAATTTTATTAGTTTCATAATCTACAATATTAATATTTTTAATAATTGAGTATTTTTTTTTATTTAATTGATAAAATTCCAACTTTTTTAGAACTTCAATGGCATTATTAGATAGCTGAATTCCACTTAAATTATTTTGTTTATATTTTTTCTTTTCAAATATCTCTATTTCAAAATTATTATTTTTTTGTAAAAAATTTACAAAAGTTAATCCTGCTATACCTCCGCCAATCACCCCTACTCGAATTTTTTTATTTTTCATTCTGAGCTAAGTCTAAAAGCTTTTGTGTCAAAACAGAAATAGTAAATTTATTTATTTTGTTTATATCAATCCAAAAATATAGATTATTATCAAAAATTACATGTGTTAATTTTGTTATTTTAATGTGCATTATAAAATTAGACATTTTATAAATAAATTTAAGTAAAAATTTTTTGTCAACTTTACTTTGAATAAATAACTTATCTGCAGCAATTTGGCGATTTATATTTTTGGTTTCGATTAGAGGAAAATTAATAAGATTATTTAAAAAATTAAATTTTTTATTATAAGAAAATAAAATCTTATTTTTTTTTTTAATATAAAAAGCATAAAAGTATCTAATTTGAACTTTTTTTTTTTTAGTTTTTTTATTAAAAGTATTATTTTGAAAAGAAATACAATTTTTTTTTAATGGACAAATATTACATTTTGGTTCTTTAGAAAGGCAAACCAAAGCACCAATTTCCATAATGCCCTGCATCAGATCGCCCGATTTGTGAACGACCTTCATTGTACTTAATTTATTTTCTATATTAGAAATTATTTTTTTATCTTCTTTGAAATTAAAAATTCTTGAAACAACTCTTCTCACATTTCCATCAATTCCTATATAGGGCTTATTTTTAGCGATCGATAAAATCGCAGAGGCAGTATAATTCCCAATTCCTGGTAAGCTTTTTAATTTCAAAAAGGAATCAGGTAATATTCCTTTATGTTCTTTGACTACAATTTTCGAAATTTCATGCAAATTTCGAGCTCGACGGTAGTAGCCTAAACCCTCCCATAATTTTAATACACTCGTAATAGGTGATTTTGATAATGACTCAAGAGAAGGAAATTTTTTATAAAAGTTATTAAAATAAGGTATCACGGTTGAAACCTTGGTTTGCTGAAGCATAATTTCACTTAACAGCACTTTATAATCTCGATCTTTAGAGTTTTTATGAAATCTCCAAGGAAGAGTTCTTTGGTGTTTTTGGTACCAAGCAATAATTTTTTTTGATAATAATTGGCTCATATCAATTAATGAATAAATTTACTCCAAATAAAGTATATCAGGGATTAAAACCAATTAAATCGGTACTTCCTAAAGAAATTCGCAAACTATCCAAGTCTCAAAAAAATTCATTCGATGAATTGAAAGAAAAATGGTCAATTGTTGTTGGAGCAGAAATTGCCTCTCAATGCAGTCCAGAAAAAATTAAAAGTGCGACAAATCAAGAAAAAAAAACACTATTTTTGAACGTCCCAAAACATCATATTCTGGACATTGATTATTCTCGTGATTACATTATTGAAAAACTCAATTCTTATTTTGGGTATCATTTCGTTAGTAAAATCGTCATAAATTCTTTTAAAGTTAGTAAAATAAAAAATCATACTATAAACAATGCACCAAGTTGGAATGAAAATTTAGCAAATAAAATTGAATTAATTAAGAATGAAAAACTCAAAAATACATTTAAAAACTTTTTTAAAAATGAAAATTAATAATATTATACTTAAATTTACTTTATTATTTTTTTTATTATATAATTCAGTACATGCTGTTGAAAATTCTACTTTTGAAATCGGCTCAGACAAAGCAAAAATTACTATTGAAGTATTTGCATCTTTAACCTGCCCTCACTGTGCAAAATTGCACTTAAATGTTTTGCCTGAAATTATTAAAAATTATGTAGACACAAAAAAAGTAAAAATAATATTTTTAGATTTTCCCTTAGATCTTGCTGCACTTAATGCAGCTAAGATTGCCAAATGTGTACCTCGAAATAATTTAGAGAAATATTATAATAATATTTATATAAAACAAGGTGAATGGACATCCGGAAGAACAATAGCTGAAATTAATTCAAAGATAAAAAAAATAGCTTCAGAAACTGGTATTGCTGAACAAGATTTTGAACGATGTTTAAAAAATGACAAAAATGAAGAAACTGTTCTTAAAAGCAGAATTGAAGCGCAAAAAAAATATAATATCAGTGGCACTCCAACCATTATTGTTAATAATAAAAAATATGATGGAAATTATACCTATGTAGATTTAGCAAAATACATAGATAAATTAAATTAAAAATATGAAATTTAAACAACTCGAAGTAATAGGATTTAAGTCTTTTGCCGATAAAACTTCTTTTTATTTTGAAGACGGCCTTACGGGAATTGTTGGCCCTAATGGGTGTGGAAAATCGAACATTGTAGAGTCTCTACGCTGGTGCATGGGTGAAACATCTGCGAAAAGTTTAAGAGGATCTGGCATGGAAGATGTCATTTTCTCAGGAACAACTTCGAGACCATCTAAAAATCTTTGTGAGGTAGCACTTAAATTAGAAAACGATAATCGACTTCCTCAATTTAAAGATATGGCAGAAATAGAAGTTAGAAGAAAAATTGAAAAGGACAAAGGTTCCAAATATTATTTAAATGGTAGAGAAGTAAGAGCAAAAGATATTCAAATATTATTTGCTGATCTTTCAACAGGACCTCATTCTCCTTCTATGGTAAGCCAGGGCAGAGTGGGTTCTTTAGTAACTGCAAAGCCAACGGATAGAAGAGCGATACTAGAAGAAGCGGCTGGAATAGGAGGACTGCACGTAAGAAGACACGAGGCAGAATTAAGACTTACCGCTGCTGAAAATAATTTGAAAAAAGCTGATGATATAATGAAGCAAATTGAAAATCAGCTCAAGAGTCTATTAAAACAAGCAGAGGAAGCATCTAAATATAAAAATATTTCCAATGAAATTCAAAATTTAGAAGCAAAACTTGTCTATTTTCAATCAAAAGAAATTGAACAATCAATTCAGAATGCACAGGAAGAGTTGGGAGAGGTAGAGGATGAAATAAGCGGAGTTAATATTGATAAAAATTTTAATGAAAACGCGCTTAAAGAAGAAAGCCAGAAAATAAAGCCTCTACGAGATGAAAATGCCCAACTAAATGCAAAATTACAAAGATTAAATTTAGAATTTGAACAAATAAATGAAGAAGAAAGTAGAGCAAAAACAGAAATAGAAAAAATTAAAAAAGAAATCAAACAAATCAATATTGATATTGATAGAGAAAAACAAATAATAAATGACTCTTCTTCAAATGAAAAAAGGCTAACAAATGAAAAAGCAAATATTTTGGAAACTGAGCAAAACTTCTCTGAAGTTGAAGAAAAAGCACTAAATGCTTATCAAGAATCACTCAAAGAATTAAACAAAGAACAGGAAAAACTAAATCAATTATCTGAAAAAATATTTTCTCAAATAGGTGGATTTGATTTCAGTTTAATTAAAAATAAAGCAGATCAGCTTTCATCATTTTTACAGCAAATTATAACCAAGCTAAAAAATATTTCTAATTCTTCTGAAGATTTAGGACTACAAGAAATAAAAAAACAAATTTTAGAAATTAATAATGAATTAAAAAATATTGAAGATTTAGTAAGCAAAATTAATTTTGATCTTGATGCTGCGGCACCACAAGCTAACTTAAATTCAGATACAACCAATAATTTAAAAAATGAATTTATTCAAAAACTAAAACAAATATCAGAATTACAAGAAAAATATGCCTCAAGACTAAGTAAATATGAAAGTTTAAGACAGGACAGTTTAAAAAGAAAAGAAAGATTAAATAGTATTGAGAGTGAAATAAAAAATTGGATTAATTTAAAAAATAATTCTGAAAAAAAGTTTGACGAACTAAACCAAAGACAAAAAGAAAATGAAGAAATTTTAACAAGGGAAGAAATAAGGCCGGGAACTATTGCAGAAAAAAAAGGTACCTATTTACAAAATATCAAAAATATTGAAGAAGATATATTGCAAGTTCATGAAAAACTGAACTCCAAAGAAGATTCTATTAAAACAATTAACGAAAAATTATATAATATAAATTCAATCGTATTAGAAATCACCGAAAGAAAAGTAAGAGCACAAACAATTATAGAAGGTTTAAAAAATAAAATAAAAGAAGTAGAGCTAAAATCTCTTAGCGAATTTAAACATTCTATTGACGAACTGCCAGTATTTGCAAATATTAATATCGAAGAAAAAATTGAAACTAATAAAATTGATAATCAGATTCAAAAATTGAAAGAGCAAAGAGAAAAAATGGGTGCTGTTAATTTAAGAGCTGATAATGAAACTCAAGAACTGCAAAATCAAATTGATAAAATGATGAATGATCGAAAAGATCTAGTTCAAGGTATTCAAAAATTAAAAGGTTCTATTAATGATCTTAATCAAAAAGGCAGGGAAAGATTACTTGATGCTTTTGAAAAAGTAAGTAGAAAATTCAATGACGTATATACAAAACTTTTTGCAGGCGGTAGTGCCAAGCTAGAATTAATTGAGTCTGACGATCCATTAGAAGCTGGGCTCGAATTACTAGTTAGTCCTCCAGGAAAAAAACTGCAGTCCATTACTTTGCTTTCCGGAGGCGAACAAGCTCTCACAGCAATGGCTTTAATATTTGCAGTTTTTTTAATTAACCCTTCTCCTATTTGTATTCTAGATGAAGTAGACGCTCCACTTGATGATGCAAACGTAACTAGATTTTGTTCTCTTTTAGATGAGCTATCAACAATAACAGACACAAAATTTATAATTATTACTCACCATGCGCTTACTATGTCTCGGATGAACAGGTTGTACGGTGTTACTATGGCAGAAAGAGGTGTTAGTCAGCTTGTGGCGGTAGATTTAGAAAAAGCAGAAGAAATGGTTGCTTAAAACAAATTTCAAAAAATGAAGGATATTGAAGACTTAAACAAAAAGCTTAAAAAATTAATTCCCCAAAAAATTGAATCTAATCAAAACAACCAATCTTCCATGGGAATTGCCATGAGACTTAGTAGCGAATTGGTAGCTGCTGTATTTGTCGCAAGTCTAATTGGATACTATTTAGATAAATGGCTAGAAACTGGACCATTTTTATTAATTTTTTTTTTCTTTTTGGGTGCAATTACAGGTATTTTAAATGTTGTACGAACTTCCAAAATGATTAATAAGGACTAAAATATTTAAAATTATGGCAACAAATCCGATGAACCAATTTGAAGTTCATTCAATTGGTCCAAAAATACAACTAGGTAATTTTGACATTTCTTTCACTAATGCAAGTCTGTTCATGGTTATTACGGTTTCTTTAATTTCTATTTTTTTTATTTTGGCTACACAAAAAAAATCACTAATCCCTAATAAAATACAATTAATTGCGGAGTTAATTTATGAATTTGTGTCTAAAATGATAAGTGACACTGCTGGCAAAGATGCAAGACCTTATTTTCCATTCATATTAAGTTTATTTTTATTTGTTCTCATTAGTAATATGATTGGAATGATTCCTTACTCATTTACAGTAACTAGTCACATTATAGTCACTTTCGCTCTAGCGTTTTTTATATTTATTGCAGTAACCATAATTGGATTTATAAAACACGGTTTTTCGTACTTAAAATTATTTGTTCCATCAGGGGTTCCGGCTGTATTGCTGCCACTGATTGTAGTAATAGAAATCATTTCGTACCTTAGTCGTCCTATTAGCTTATCGGTACGACTTTTTGCAAATATGATGGCTGGACACACAATGCTCAAAGTGTTTGGAGGATTTGTGGTCAGTCTTGGTATTCTTGGTGGCTGGTTGCCGCTTGGATTTTCAATTGCACTTACAGGCTTAGAAATATTAGTTGCTTTTCTTCAAGCTTATGTATTTGCAATATTAACGTGCATTTATTTAAATGATGCACTTCACTTACACCATTAACAAAGGAGAAAAAAATGGAAATAGCAGCAGCAAAAATGATTGGAGCTGGTTTAGCAGCAATCGCATTGGCAGGGGCTGGCGTCGGAATTGGTACAATTTTTGGTAGTTATCTATCTGGTGCCATGAGAAACCCTTCGGCAGCGCAAAAGCAGTTCCCAAATTTACTATTGGGATTTGCATTAGCTGAAGCAACTGGATTATTTGGTCTAGTTGTGGCGTTAATTATTCTTTTCGCTTTTTAATTAAATAGATGGATAAAATTTTATTCTTATCTGTCCTATTTAGCTCTGCTGCTTCACAAGCAGCAGAGAAAGCGGGAATGCCTCAACTAAATCCAGATACTTGGTTTTCACAAATATTTTGGCTAGTTATTACTTTTGTATTCTTGTATGTGGTTATTTCAAAAATAGTTTTACCAAAATTATCTGAAAGTATTGAGCAAAGAAATGACCATGTTAGCGATAACATAGATGCTGCCAATCATTTAAAAAATCAAGCTGAAGAAAAATATCAAGAATATTTAAAGATTATTGCAGATGCAAAAAAAGAAGCAAAAGAAATAATAGAAAAAAATAAAAAAGACTTACAAAGTGACTTTGAAAATAGGAAAAGAGATATTAATGAGAAATCCGAACAAAAGATCAAAGAAGTCGAAAATGAAATTTTAGAGTTCAAAAAGCAAGCAATAAAAAACATCGATGAAATCGCCGAACAAATAGCTAAAAATCTTGTTAAAACAGTTTCTAAAATTGAAGTCAATGACGCAAGTGCAAAAGCAATTGTTCAAGAAGTATCAAAAAAATTTATAGGGGGTTTAAACTAATGGATGCTACTTTTTGGGTTGCAGTATCTTTTGTATTATTTGTTGCTTTTTTAATTTATAAAAAAATACCAGGATTGATCTCGAGTTCCTTGGATGAAAAAATAAATGAAATTAAAAATAAAATTAATGAAGCCGAAAGCCTTAAGTTAGAAAGTGATAAACTTTTGAGAAAATATCAAAGTCAATTAGAGCAGTCTAAAAAAGAGTGTGAAGAGATTCTTTCCAGAGCCTACAAAATGAGTGACGAAGAAACTTCGCTCATGCAAGATAAAATTAAGGCCATGCTGGAAACTAGGGAAAAAAATATTGAAGAAAAAATTACACAAAGCAAAAACAATGCTTTAAAAGAAATTACCAAAACATCCACCATCATTGCTATTGAGAGTGCAAAAAAAATATTATCTCAAACTATTGAAAAAAATAAAATAGAAGACATAAACTACAATAGCGTTAAGGACGGGATTCTAAGTCTTAAAAAGAATATTTAAACATTAATTGTGAGATCCGTCACAAAAAGGTGGATTTTTAGTTTTTTTACAATTGCACAAATAATAATCTTTTGTTTCATTAACATTAAATGGCAATGATTTATAATCACCGTTTGTCTTATGAGTGCCATCACAAAAAGGCTGTTTATGAGAGAGACCACAAGTGCACCAAGAATATTTTTTATCTTTTTCTAAGCTAACTTTTTCTGGAGAATTTTTTGTTGTTTTAGGATTATTCATAGTAAAACTATGTATCTAAAATTATATTAAAAATGAAGAAAAAAATAACTGTCATTGGCTCTGGTTTTGGTGGAATAGCTGCAGCATTAAGAATGAAAGCCAAAGGCTATCACGTTACTCTATTAGAAAAACATGCTGATCTAGGTGGTAGAGCCAGAGTGTTCAAACAAGAAGGTTTTACATTTGATGGTGGTCCAACCGTAATCACTGCTCCTTACTTGTTAGAAGAGTTATTTGCGCTTTTTAATAAAAAAATTTCTGATTACGTTGCTATTAAACCACTGGAGCTTTGGTACAGATTTATGTTTGAAGATGGGAGTACCTTTGACTACACGGGAAATGAGAAAAAAATGCAAGATCAAATAAAAAAAATATCTTCTAAAGATTTAAATGGATATGAACAGCTTATTCAATTTACTGAAAAAATATTCAATAAGGGCTATACAGAGCTTGCAGATAAGCCATTTAACAAAATTACTTTTATGCTTAAACAAATCCCAGATTTGTTAAAACTCAAAAGCTACCAATCTGTTTATCAACTAGTGTCCAATTATATTTCAAATGATAAATTGAGAAGAATTTTTAGTATGCACCCTTTACTGGTTGGGGGGAATCCTTTCACAACCACTTCCATTTATACTCTTATTCTATCTTTGGAAAAAAAATGGGGAATTCATTACGCCGAGGGTGGTACAGGAAAAATAATAAGTGGTTTGGAACAATTAATGAAGGAAGAAGGAATTACAATTCTCAAAAATGCCGAGGTAATTAAGTTTTTAATTAAAAACAACGAAATAACAGGTGTAGAAATGAAAAACGGTAATGTTTTAGAAAGTGATTTAGTTATATGCAATGCCGATCCACCCAATGTTTATAAAAAACTTATTACGGAACATGAAAAATACGGTTTTTTCTTTAAACAAAAATTAAATACAATGAATTACTCAATGGGTTTATTTGTTTATTATTTTGGTTCTAAAAAAAAATATTCAAACATAGCTCACCATACTATTGTTTTTGGAAATCAATACCAAAATCATTTAAATAATATTTTTGAAAAAAAAATATTATCTAATGATATTAGTTTTTACTTACATCGACCAACTGCAAGCGACGAAAGTATGGCTCCCATAAATCATGATACTTTTTATGTTTTAGTTCCTGTACCTAATAATTTATCAAATATTAACTGGTCAGAACAAGCAGAAGTTTTCAAGGAGCAGGTGATCAACACAATGGAGAAAACTATTTTGCCAGAAATAAAAAAAAACATTGTAAGTGATTTTTACCTTACTCCAGACTATTTTGAAAAAGAACTTTGCACACTTTACGGATCTGGCTTTTCTATTCAGCCCAAGTTTACTCAATCTGCATATTTCAGATTTCATAATCAATCGGAAATCTTTAAAAATTTATACTTTGTGGGTGCTGGCACTCATCCAGGAGCTGGGGTTCCGGGCGTTCTATCTTCTGCAAAAGTGTTGGATAAATTATTGTAATGTATCAAAACAATAAAGTTCTTATTTCTAAACATTCTAAATCTTTTTATTGGGCATCTTTTTTTCTATCACAAAAAATATTCTTGCAATTTTCTACTGTATATAATTTCTGCAGAACTTTAGATGACATTGCGGACAATAATCATCCCACTCACATCAAAAAAAAAAAATTTAAAGAGTTTAAGAATTTTTTTTATAAAGATAAATCCACATACATTGTCAATGATTTTAAAAAACTAATTCAAGAGTACGATATAAAACAAAAAATTATTTCTGACTTATTTGATGGAATAGAATCTGATTTAAAAAAAAAAGTTATTTTCACAAAAAAAAAAGATCTTTATTTATATTCTTATAGAGTAGCTGGAACAGTAGGTTTAATTATTTCTAAGATTCTTAAAATAAAAGATAAAAATGTTTTTAAAGGTGCCATAAAGCTCGGAATAGCAATGCAACTCACAAATATAGCTAGAGATGTGATGGAAGATTCAAAAAATAATAGATTTTATATATCTAAAAGTTTTAACAGTATCAAAAAAACAATTCATATAGCAGAAAATTTATATGATGAGTCATTTTGGGCAATTAAACATATTCCACTTCGTCAACGTTTTGCTATTTTGGTTGCGAGGAAAATTTATAGGCAGATTGGATATGAAATTCTAAAAAGAAAAAATATGAAAAATTATATAGTATCTGGAAAAATTTATGTTTCTAATATGATGAAACTATATTTGACTATAAAGTCTATTATAGATCTGATGAAACTTTTTTTTATTAAACCTCATGACTTAAGTTTTGCAGAAAATAAATTATTTAAATTTATAAATCTTCATGAAAGAATTTGATTACATTATTTTAGGAGGAGGGCTATCTGGTCTTTCTTTGGCCTTCGAACTTAATAAACAAGGATGTTTAAAAAATAAAACTTTAGCAATTCTTGAAAAAAGAAAAGAATACCAAAAAGATAAAATATGGTCTTATTGGGATTTTAATAATAATAAATTCAAAAGTTGCATAGAAAAAAGTTGGAATTATTTTACTATAACTCATAATCAACAATCCATAACTTTGCCGTGTGAAAAGTCACCCTACCGAAGTATTAATTCACAAAAATTTTATAAATTTATAATTAATAATTTGAATAAAAATAAAAACATTCACCTAATAAAAAATACTAAAATTGTGTCTGTTAAAAAAGATGTTATTACAACTACTAATCAATCTTATAAAACTAAATACATATTCGATAGTCTAATAACAGGTAAAAAAAAATCTAGTATGTATCAACATTTTTATGGTTGTGAAATTGAAAGTGCAAAAGATATATTTAATTCCACTAATGTGCAATTAATGGACTTTGACTGTGAACAAAATAATGGGCTGCATTTTTTTTACGTTTTACCTTTTTCAACAAAAAGAGCGTTAATCGAAACTACCTGGTACTCAAAAAAAATTAAGGCAAAAAATAAATATCAAGAAGAGATAAATAAATATTTATTACAGAAAAAAATTTTAGGAAAAATTAAAAATGAAGAGTTTGGAGCCATCCCACTATATCACTTTCCTGCTAATAATAACTCTGCCAATCATATCAAGATAGGGATGGCGGGCAATATGACCAGATTGAGTACAGGTTACACTTTTCAAGCCATTCAAACATTTAGTGAAAATTTAGCTAAACAATTAAAATTAAAAGATACAATAAATCTTCCTTTGATCAGATCCATTAAATATAAATTCCTAGACCAAATTTTACTATCTGTAATTGAGCGTAATCATAGAGTTATGCCAAAAATTTTTTTTCATTTGTTTAAAAATAATACTAGTAAGACAGTGATTAATTTTTTATGTGACCGCAGTAATTTTATTGAAGATTTAAAAATAATAATATCAATGCCTAAATTGATTTTTTTACAAAATTTTTTTATTTATATGTACAAATCAATCTTTGGGATACATAATAAATGAGCAATATTTTATTCAACAATTCTCAAATAAAAAAAAATTTTTACTTTCAATTATTTTTTTTTATCTTTCTCAGTTTATTATTAATACTATTCCAAAGTACAATCGAGACATATTATGATAATTTATATCTTCTGTGTTTTATCTTAATTGCTACTATTGGTATTTCTCATGGAGCACTAGATCATATTAAAGGTAAATTTATTACAAATAAAATATTTAAAAATAAATCTTTATTTCTTTTTTATTTTCTTTATATTTTATTTGCATTATTAGTATTGTTTTGTTGGGTTAAATTTTCCTTTTTAAGTTTAATAATTTTTTTTATCATTTCTTCTTTTCACTTTGGCCAAGAAGATGTGTCTTTTTTCATAAATAAACAATCCACATTAGATAATATATTTTATTTTATGAGAGGTTTTGTGGTTATTTCTTCATCATTTTATTTTAATCAAGAAGAAACTCAAAGTTTTATAAAAATTCTTATATTTGAAGATGCAGATTCTTTCATTATGAAAATGAATTGGTTTTATTTTTTTTGGCTTAACATAATTATTTTATTCTTATGTATATTTTTTTATTTTTTACAAAAAAAAGTAAATTGGGAATGTTTTCTAGTGATGAATTTAGAGCTAATATGTATTGTGCTTATATTTTATTTTTTGCCTTTATTTGTTGCATTTACTATGTATTTTTGTCTCATGCACTCCACCAAGCACATCTTGTCATTGTCATATGAGCTGAATAATAAGAATATTAATTTAGGATTAAAACAATTTGCTGTTTCTGCATTGCCACTAACAATTATTACTTTTGCTATCGCTCTATTAATGTTAGTTTATTTAAAAAACGAATTTTCTATAGATAAATCAATTATTAAAATAACCTTTGTAGGATTGGCCTCATTAACATTGCCTCATATTATACTTAATGAAATTTATGATAAGTACAAAAAATAATATGGAAACATTAAATATTTTTCTTGCTAGTCCAAGGGGATTTTGTGCCGGAGTAGAAAGAGCCGTACTAATTGTAAAAAAAACATTAGAAAAGTATGGATCTCCAGTTTATGTTCGTCATGAAATAGTTCACAACCAGCACGTGGTAAATGAGCTAAAAAATTTAGGAACAATATTTGTTAAAGAGCTTGAAGATATAGAAGATACTTCACGACCAGTCATTTTTTCAGCGCATGGTGTATCTAAAAAAGTAATTGGGGATGCTCAATTTAAAAACCTTACATACATTGATGCAACTTGCCCCCTTGTTTCCAAAGTCCATCGTGAAGCTGAGCAGCTGAATAAACAAGGATATTTTATATTTCTCATTGGGCACAAAAATCATCCGGAAGTCGTTGGCACGATGGGGCAGTTAGATTCTGGATCTATTCAATTAATTCAAACTAAAGACGATGTGGTCAATTATAAATTCAGTCCTGATACTAAATACGCCTATATTACACAAACTACTCTTTCAGTAGATGATACCAAAGAAATTATTGACACACTCAAAAACAAAATTTCTAACATCAAGGCCCCCATCAAAGAGGATATATGCTATGCTACTACGAACAGACAAAATGCTGTAAAATTAATCGCACCTAAATGTGATTTATTTCTAGTTATTGGTAGTCCCAATTCTTCCAATTCACAAAGACTTGTGGAAGTGGCTAAAAATAGTGGGTGTGCTAATAGCCTATTACTTCATCCTGAAATGCCTTTTCCTACCGAACAAATAATTAATTCAAAAAATATTGGACTTTCCTCTGGAGCTTCAGCTCCAGAAGTTCTGATGAAAGAAACTCTTGAAAAAATTAAATTACTACGGACAGTTAATATCGAAGAAATTATCTCAACGGTAGAAAATGTTTCTTTCAAGCTACCATCATCACTTCAATAATGGCCATTTATACACGACTTTCATTTTCTGAAGTTTCTAATATTATAAATGATTATTCAATTGGTATTTTGAAACAATTAAGAGGAATTAAAGAAGGAATTGAAAATACCAACTACTTACTAATTACCACTAAAGGAAAATATATTCTCACTGTTTTTGAAAAAAGAGTAAATATTAAAGACCTTCCTTTTTTTATGAATTTAATGAGTCATTTAAATTCTAAAAATATCATTTGTCCAAACCCGATTCATAATAAATTTAAAAAGAATATTTTTGAGATTAAAAATAAAAAAGCTTGCATTTCCACTTTTGTTTTTGGAAAAGCAAAAAATACGCATACCTTAAAAGAGTGTGAAATCATTGGAAACAACATTGCCAAACTACACCTTGCCAGTAAAGGAATTAAAATCAAAAGAAAAAATAATTTATCCTTAAATTCATGGCTAACTTTAAATCAATTAATTAAAAATAAAGGTAATAAAAAAATTCCTGGAATTCATTCATTTATTCTTCAGATTTTAAATACTATTAAAAAATATTGGCCCAAAAATATACCTACGGGAATAATTCATGGAGACCTTTTTCCTGATAATATATTTTTTCAAAAAAATAAATTTAATGGCTTCATAGATTTTTATTTTTCTTGTAATGATTTTTTAATTTATGATCTTGCAATTTGTATTAATGCACTCTGTTTTAATAAGCGGTACCAGCTTGATGAGTCCAAAAAAAATGCCATCCTAAAAGGTTATTCAAAAATAAGAAGACTAAACCAAAAAGAGCTTCAATCATTACCTATTTTATCAATGGGTGCTGCAATCAGATTTTTTCTTACCCGATTGTATGATCAAATTAATCAACAAAAAAATGCTATAGTGAAAATCAAAAATCCAAATGAATATTTAAATAAAATTAAATTTTATGAACAAACTAAAAGTTATCAAAGGTTGGTTTCTTGAGCGCTAATAACACCACAATATACACAGATGGTGCATGCTCCGGCAATCCAGGAAAAGGCGGATGGGCAGCAATCATTATCAACGCAGGAAAAGAAAAAATAATTTCAGGATTTGAATTATCAACTACCAATAATAGAATGGAGTTAACAGCAGTTATTAAAGCCCTAGAAGTGTCTGGTGATCATCACATCACAATCTACACGGACTCTAAATATGTAAAAGATGGAATAGAGGGATGGATTAAAAATTGGAAAAAAAATGGATGGAAAACTGCATCAAAACAACCAGTAAAAAATAAAGATTTATGGACCTTACTAGATGAATTAGCTGAAAAAAAAAATATTCAATGGAAATGGGTCAAAGGACATGCTTCAGATAAATATAATAATCTTGTAGATGCTGAGGCGAGAAAAGCAATCGACAACGAAACTAATTAATTGACTTTGCTCTGAATATATTTTTTTAATTGATCTAAATTATTTTCCAACACAACAAATTTTTCTTCTTTGTCCTTAATATTGCCAATAAAATTTGGTATTTGCGGATTATAATTAATGGCTTTAATAATAGCCTCAGGAAATTTACATGGATGCGCTGTTTCAAAACAAAAATAAGCAAACTCAGATCTAAAATTATTATATTTTTGTAAAGCCTTGAATCCAATAGCTGAATGTGGATCTACTATTATGTTATGCCTGTCAAAAATATATTTGATAGTTTCTAATGTTTCTTTTTCATCTACACTAAATGCCAAGAAGGTTGTTTTTAATTTACCCAGCTCATCATTGGACAATTTAAATTTTTTGTTCACTTTTAAATCATTCATAAGCGACAACACTCGTGTAGTATTTTGATTACAAACATCAAATATTATTCTTTCAAAATTGCTTGCGACCTGTATATCCATACTTGGTGAAATAGAAGGATTGACCTTTCCAGGTTCGTATAATCCGGTATTCAAACATTTTTCTAATAAATTATTATGATTAGTAGCTATGATTAATTTTTTGATAGGTAGTCCCATTTGTTTTGCAATGTACCCTGCGTATATATCTCCAAAATTACCAGTAGGAACTGATACAATCATTTCTTTTTTGGAAGCACCTTGCTGAAAATAAATAAAAAAATAATAAACTACCTGCGCAACAATTCGTGCCCAATTAATAGAATTAACTCCTGACATTTGGATCTCGTTCCTAAATACTTGGTCATTGAACATCTCTTTAACTAAATACTGACAATCATCAAACGTACCTTTAACTGCAATATTAAATACATTCTTATCCATAACGGAAGTCATTAGTCGCCTCTGAATCTCAGAGACTTTATTTTCAGGATGTAAAACAAAAATATTTACATAAGGCTTACTTTTTAGACGCATCAATTGCTGCTGCACCTGTATCTCCTGAAGTTGCGGTGATTAAGTTCATTTTATTTTTACTTTTTTTTAATAAAAATTCGTACATATTGCCCAAAACTTGCATAGCAATATCTTTAAAAGCCAGTGTAGGACCGTGAAAAAGCTCCACACAATGAATGTTGTCTATGATCTTTAAATCTACAATTTTTGGATTTTGGAAAACGGAATAAGACTTGGTAATTATTGTCCTTAATTCATTCGCAACAAAAGTATCTCCTGTAAATTTGTGAAAAATTTCAAATGACAATTCAGAAAAGTTGAGCTTACTCATTTGAGCCATTTCTGACTGGGTAACTTTAGGAATACTTACGGGTACATATAGCCCCCCATCAGATGCTAGGGCATTCAAAAAAATTTGTTCAAAAGTAAATGTTTTGTTTTTGTCTCTAGTGCTACAATACAACATATTTATTTATATCTTTTTTTTAAAAACCAAAAAGCAATTAATATACAAAATCCTAGCACATACCAAGTTATGGCATACTGAAGATGATTATTTGTTATATTAATCCTTGAAGTATTCTTTAAATTAATAAAATATTTATCTGATGACGATTGTTCGATCAAATAAGGTGCAAGTTTAATATTTAAAGATTTTGATAATTGATTAATATCTAAATAGTAAAAAAATTTTTCTTTGTCATTATTTTCAGGTACAAAATTTCTTTTAGGCTTTACTAAATGTAGCACTCCTTCTATCTCCACATTGCTAACTATTTCTAGTGGGTAATTTTCTTCATATTTTTTTTCAATTTTGGGAAGCCACCCTCTTTTCACCAGAAAAAAATTTGAATTATCGGTTTGCAAGACTGAAATTAAATTGAAACCATAGTTTCCTTTTTCATTTAACTGATAAAGAAAATAATTTTTTAGAAGCAAATTTCCTTTAATTTTAATCTTTTTAAATTCTTCCATGTTATTTACATCTAATGATGTAGGGGGGAGTTTAGATGAAAGCTCTATCTTGCTAATAATATTTTCTTTCCACTGCAAACGGTACAGTTGCCACGTACCTAGTGAAAAAAGTAAAATAATGATGATGAATGAAAATAAATTAAAGATAGTTTTTTTCAAAAAAGCTTAACTACCCCAGATGTATATAGCAGCAAATAAAAATAACCAAACAACGTCTACAAAATGCCAGTACCACGCAGCTGCTTCAAAACCGAAATGATGCTCAGGTGTATAATGACCTTTTTGTGCTCTAAACAAACAAACAGCTAAAAATATAGTTCCTACTAACACATGAAATCCATGGAAGCCTGTTGCCATATAAAAAGTAGATCCATAAATTCCTGTACTTAATTTAAATGTTGCATGAACATATTCATAAGCTTGGAACATAGTAAAAATTGCTCCTAAAATTACTGTTAAAATCAATCCCTGAATTAAACTCTTCCTGTCGTTTTCTAACATTGCATGGTGTGCCCAGGTGACGGTAGTTCCTGATAATAATAATATTAAAGTATTTATCAAAGGTATGTGCCAAGGATCTAAAGTTTGAATTCCTTTAGGTGGCCAAATTCCTCCAATAACCTGATCGGGAAATAAACTGGAATCGAAAAATGCCCAAAACCAAGCAACAAAAAACATCACCTCAGATGCGATAAACAAAGTCATTCCATATCGATGACTTAATTGCACTACCGGAGTATGGTCTCCTTTATGTTGCGCTTCAATAACAACATCCCTAAACCACATAAACATTCCATATAAAAGAACTGCCATCGAAGCAAACAACAACCACAAAGCTTTTGTTCTAAAATAATAAACAGCTCCAATTGCAACTAACAAAGAAGCTAAAGAACAAAATATTGGCCACGGACTTGGATCAACTAAGTGATAATCGTGTTTTTTTTCAGCTGATGACATAATTTATTATTTCTGAAACTTATCTACTTCAAATAAAGTATAAGATAAAGTTATATCTTTGATATCTTTGGTCGCTGGGTCTTTAGCGATTTCAGGGTCAATATAATAAGATAAATTAAGCTCAACAGTTTTATTTGGACCTATTTTCTGCTGCTCAAAACAAAAGCATTCAAGTTTATTAAAATACTTTCCTGCCGAATCAGGAGTCACATTAAAAGTAGACACAAATTTTAATGTTTCTTGACTCTTGTTATTTATAAAAAAGGTTGAATTCCTAACTTCTCCTGGCTTGATATCAGCCACATTATTTTTAGCTTTGAAAATTACAGGAAGTCCACCTGCAACATTCGTATCAAATCTCATACCTAAGTTTTTATTAATTACCACTTTTGGCAAAATGTTAGTTTTTTGCGTGGTTCCACCAAATCCTGTTACTCTACAAAAAAGATCGTACAGTGGAACAGAAGCAAAAGATAATCCAAGCATAATAAAAAAAATTGCCACTAAATACAAAGGATGTAATTTTTTATACTGCGATCTAATCATAAGGGTCGGTTAAAAATAGAAATATTTAAAATAGTGTAACAAAAGAAAAATATAATTAAAGCAACTAAAGCCCAAGCTACTAATTTATTTTTATTTTTTAAATTCATAGACTATAGAAAGAAATAGTTATCAATTAAGATGGTTGAAAATATAAAAAATAAATAAAAAATAGAATACACAAAAATATTTCTTGCAATCTTGTGAGCAAATATTTTATTTCTTGTGATGAGTAACTTGAAAGATAAAAAGATATAAAATAATCCAAATATAACAACAAATACTAAATTACTATAGCTTGCAAAATGTAAAAAATAAGGAGCTAAAGTAACTGGCCAAAGAATAACAGAATAAAATAAAATATTTTTTTTAGTGACATTCTCACCGCTTACCACTGGTAACATAGGTATGTTTGCTTTTTTGTAATCTTCGTTTTTGTACAAGCTCAAAGCCCAAAAATGGGAAGGGGTCCATAAAAAAATAATTAAGAATAAAATAATAGGTTCTATGGAAATACTATTTGTAGAAATAGTCCAACCTATCACGGGTGGAAAAGATCCTGCGGCACCACCAATCACAATGTTTTGTGGTGTACTTCTTTTAAGCCAAATTGTGTAAATAAAAATATAAAATAAAATTGTAATTGCCAAAATTACTGCTGATAAAAAATTAGAGAACATATAAAGCCCAACGACTGAAACAAATGATAAAATAGTTCCAAAAACTAATGCGTGCTTATTTTTAACTTTTCCAAGTGGAATGGGTCTAAGGCAAGTTCTAGACATAATGCCGTCAATTTCAGCGTCATACCACATGTTTAGCGCTCCAGCAGCCCCAGCTCCTAGGGCAACAAATAGTAATGAGATAGCTGAATTAACAAAACTTAACTTTATGGGAGCAATTACAATGCCCACTAAGGCAGTAAAAATAACAAGAGACATAACTCTTGGTTTCATCAATTCAAAAAAATTCTTTGCAATTGTTGAGTATGACCCTTCCGATGACATAATCGCACCAGACATTTGTTTTTTCAAAATACCCCTGACTATTTAATTTGAGGTAGCTCGTTAAATTGGTGGAAAGGAGGTGGTGATGATAATGTCCATTCCAATGTAGTAGCTCCTTCTCCCCATGGATTATTAGCTGCCTGCTTTCCTCTAGCAAATGCATGAACAATCATTGCAAAAAATATTACAACACCAAACGCTGAAATATAAGATCCAATTGAAGAAACATAATTCCAACCTGCAAATGCATCTGGATAATCAGCATATCTTCTTGGCATTCCGGCTAGCCCTAAAAAATGCTGAGGAAAGAATATTAAATTAACTCCAATAAAACTTACCCAAAAATGAAGTTTTCCTAAAAATTCAGAATATTCATAACCTGTCATTTTACTGAACCAATAATAAAATCCAGCAAAAATAGAGAATACTGCACCAAGAGATAAAACGTAATGGAAATGAGCCACCACATAATAAGTATCATGCATCGCTGAATCAATTCCAGCATTAGCAAGAACAACTCCTGTCACTCCTCCCACGGTAAATAAAAATATAAATCCAAGAGCCCAAAGCATAGGAGTAGTAAGTGTTACCGATCCTCCCCACATAGTAGCAATCCATGAAAACACTTTAATTCCTGTTGGAACTGCAATCACCATAGTCGCAAATACAAAATATGCCTTCGTGTCAACGCCCATTCCGACGGTATACATATGGTGCGCCCAAACAACGAAGCCGACAACTCCAATTGAAACCATGGCATAGGCCATGCCCAAATATCCAAATACTGGTTTTTTTGAAAAAGTAGAAATGATATGACTAACAATTCCAAAACCTGGCAAAATCATAATGTAAACTTCTGGATGACCAAAGAACCAGAATAAATGTTGAAATAATACTGGGTCTCCTCCCCCTTGCGGATTAAAAAAAGAAGTTCCAAAATTTCTATCAGTGAGCAGCATGGTAATTGCACCGGCAAGTACTGGCAATGATAGTAATAATAAAAATGCTGTAACTAAAATTGACCAAGCAAACAAAGGCATCTTATGCATGGTCATACCCGGTGCTCTCATATTGAATATAGTTGTTATAAAATTTACCGCTCCTAAAATGGAAGAAGCTCCAGCAATGTGAAGACTAAATATTGCCAAATCCATTGCAGGACCAGGTTGACCGGCTTTAGAAGATAAAGGCGGATAAATAGTCCAGCCACCACCAACTCCTGTTTGACCTGGAGGGCCTTCTACAAAAATTGAGGCTAGTAATAAAATAAATGCTGCTGGCAACAACCAAAAAGAGATATTATTCATTCTTGGAAAAGCCATATCGGGAGCTCCAATCATTAAAGGAACAAACCAATTTCCAAATCCACCTATCATGGCTGGCATCACCATGAAGAAAATCATAATCAAACCATGTCCAGTAACTAGGACGTTATACAAATGATAGTTTCCACCTAAAATTCCATCACCTGGGTGCATCAATTCCATTCTCATCAAAACTGAAAAAGCTGTACCTATAATTCCTGCAAAAATTGCAAAAATTAAATACATGGTTCCAATATCTTTGTGGTTAGTGGAATACGCCCATCTCTTCCATCCAGTAGGATGACTTTCGTGATGATGATCAGCTGTTGATGAATAACTTGACATATTTATCTTCTCCTATTTTTTATTTTCTACTACTAAATTATTGTTAGACGGATACATCGCGTATTTTTTTTTCGCCATTGCAATCCATTCATTATATTTTTCCTGGGATACCACTTCCACAGTGATTGGCATGAATGCATGCTTGATTCCACATAACTCTGAACACTGTCCGTAAAAAATTCCTTCTTTTTCTGCCTTAAACCAGGTTGCGTTTATTCTTCCTGGTACCGCATCTCTTTTAACTCCAAACGCAGGTAATGCCCATGCATGCAGCACATCATTTGCTGTGATCAAAACTTTAACTACTTTATTTACCGGAACTACTACTTTAGTGTCTGTTGCTAGTAATCTTGGTTGGCCAGGTTTTAAATCTTTAGTTTCCACCATCACTGACTCAAAAGCTATTTTTTCATCTGGATATTCATAACCCCAATACCATTGGTATCCTATAGCTTTAATAGTAACATCCGCTTTTGGTATTACATCTTGTTTGTATAAAAGTTTGAAAGATGGAATTGCAATTACTACTAAAATTAAACATGGAATAACTGTCCATAAAATTTCAATAAAAGTATTGTGTGTTGTTTTAGATGGATTGGGATTTTTAGAAGCTCTAAATTTGTAAACGGAGTATAAAATTAAAAATAACACAAAGCATGAAATTGCAGTGATAATAGGCATCAAAATATAATCATGCATAAAAACAAGGTCATGCATCACAGAGGTCACTCCTTCTTGAAATCCTAATTGCCAATTTTTAGGCTGATCCGCTAATAAATTTGTACTTACTAAAAATAAAATTGAAGATAGAATAATTTTTTTCATAATGTAGTTGTCCTTATAACAAAACAAAGTATGCTTAACTTTGCGACACTTTGACAAAAAGTACATGAAAGATATAAAAAATCAAAAAGAATTATAGCCATAATGAACACTTTTTTTACAGATACGGACCTGACTCGCGAGCAAGCTGAACAGCTGGTGTCAGAAACCCTAAAAAACTGTGATGATGGTGAGCTTTTCTTTGAAAGCTCAAAAAGTGAGTCTTTTATTTTAGACGACCAAAAAATTAAAAATACTAGTTACGATACCTCTATTGGATATGGTTTAAGAGCTGTTACTGAGGATGTAACTGCCTTCGCTCATTCTAATGAAATTTCCAAAACATCTTTGAGTGATTCTTCTAAAAAAATTCTTTCGAGTTTAAAAAATAAAAATGGAAAATTGGACTCTGCTCCTACAAGATCTAACTCTAAAATGTATTCAGATATTAATCCTATTGAAGCAAAACCATTTAATGAAAAAGTATCTATTTTAAAAAATGTGGATGAATATTTAAGAAAAAAGGGATCGATAGTTAAGCAAGTAACCGCATCTATAGCAGGTGAATATCAAGAGATTGAGATTATCAAATCAGGATCACAAAATTTTCAAGATATTAGACCACTCATTAGATTTAATGTTTCAGTAATGGTCGAAAAAAATGGAAGAAAAGAAACTGGTTCTTATGGAACCGGAGGCAGAATGAATTATGATGATTATATTGCAAATAATGATTGGAAAAGAGTTTGTGATGAAGCTTACAGACAGGCAATGGTTAATCTGGAAAGTAAAGATGCTCCTGCTGGCGAAATGAAAGTGGTATTAGGACCAGGATGGCCTGGAATTTTATTACACGAAGCAATTGGGCATGGATTGGAAGGTGATTTTAATAGAAAAAAAACATCTGCTTTTCATAATCTAATGAATCAAAAAGTAGCCAGTGAACATGTAACCATTGTCGATGATGGAACGATCACTAACAGAAGAGGATCCATTACTATTGATGATGAAGGAACTCCATCTTCCAGAACGGTGTTAATAGAAAATGGAATATTAAAAAATTATATGCAAGACAGATTAAATGCTAGACTTATGAAAACCCAATCTACGGGAAATGGAAGAAGAGAAAGTTTTGAATGTGCACCCCTATGCCAAGAATGACCAACACATTTATGTTGCAAGGAAAACATTCTCAGGAAGACATGATCAAATCTGTAGATCAGGGAATTTTTGCAGTTTCATTTGGTGGTGGCCAAGTAGATATCACTAATGGAAAATTTGTTTTTTCTTGCACAGAAGCTTACGAAATTAATAATGGAAAAATCGGATCACCTATTAAAGGAGCTACACTAATTGGTAATGGTCCTGATATTCTAACTAAAGTATCGATGGTGGGAAATGATATGAAATTAGATCCAGGAATTGGAACTTGTGGAAAAAACGGACAGTGGGTTCCTGTAGGTGTTGGACAGCCCTCTATTTTAGTAGATGAAATTACAGTTGGTGGAACAAGACTTTAAGGTAAGTAAAAAATTTAACAATACCAATCCTGATATTGCAGCTGTTTCTGATCTTAAAATATTTGTTCCAAGTGAAAAACTTTTAAATTTAGAATTCATTTTTATTTGTTCTCTTTCTTGTGAAGAAAAGTCCCCTTCTGGTCCAATAAATAAAATAAAATTATTCTTCTTTTCGCTTAACAATTCAGACAAATTATTTTTTTTATGATTAATATCTGCAAACAATACTGTATCTTTTTCATCTAACGAGCTTGCAAAATGACCAAAAGTTATTGAATTCGAAAGCTTGGGAATATTCATTTGATCTGATTGCTCACAAGCCTCGATAATTACTTTATTCAATCTCTCCGTATTAATTTTTCTATTAATGGTATGATCCGAAATTACCGGTATAAAATTTTTTAGTCCCACCTCCGTACATTTTTGAATTAAAAGATCCAATCTAGATCCTTTGGGAGGACAAAAAGCTAATGAAATATTACTAGACTTAGATTGTTCACGTAGTTTTTTATAAATTTTAATTTTTGTTTCTTTTTTAAGTTGAGATGACACTGTTCCTACAAACTCTCCTTGTTTTCCATTAAATAATGACAATTCATCATTCATTTTAAGTCGCATAACGTTAGTGATATAATGGGATTGTTCCTTGCCTAACAAAATTTCTTTATTTTCTTCTAGTGTTTCGTCCAAAAATATTCTAATTTTTTTTTCCATTAAATAAATTGTATATATGAAAAACAAAATTTCAAATATCAAAGTTTGTGCATTTGACGCCTACGGCACTTGTTTTGATATTAATTCAGCTGCAAAAGTAATAAAAAATAAAATTGGAAAATCTTGGCTTGAATTTTCTAATACCTGGAGAACTACTCAGCTAGAATATACTTGGCTCAGAAGTTTAATGAAAAATCATAAAGATTTTTGGAAAGTTACCCAGGACTCGCTCCATTATGCTATGAAAGTTCATAAAATAAATCCCAAATACAAATCTGAACTTTTAAAACTTTATAAAAAATTAGACGTTTATCCAGAACTTAAAGAAACGCTTGAATATCTAAAAGAAAGAAAGATTAAAACCTGCATTCTGTCTAATGGTACTCCACAATTGTTAAAACTTTTAACCAATAAAGCAGGGATCAAAAATTTGTTTCACTCTATTATCTCCATTGAGCAAGTAAAAATTTACAAACCAGATCCTAAAGTTTATCAACTTGTTACCAAACAATATAAATGCAAACCTAAGGAAGTTTGCTTCTTAAGTTCAAATAGTTGGGATGTAGTTGGCTCAAGATCGTACGGATTTCAATCGATCTGGGTCAATCGATTAAACAAAAATTTTGATAATTTGGATTTCAAGCCAAAAAAAATAATAAATAATTTACTAGAATTAAAAAAAATTATTTAAATAAATTTGATCTGATTACATGAAAAAATATATCGAACTTATTAGGCTTGATAAGCCTACTGGAATTTTTTTACTTTATTGGCCTTGCACCTGGGGTCTTACGGTTGGAAATATTTATGCTGAAAATAATGATCTTTTTTTAAAATATTTAATACTTTTTTTTGTAGGTTCTTTTTTAATGAGAAGTGCTGGCTGCGTTTATAATGATATCATTGACAAAAATATTGATAAAAAAATTACTAGAACCAAAAACAGACCCATCGCAAAAGGTTCAATTTCTACCAAACAAGGCTGGTTTGCTATTTTGGTATTAATATTATTATCACTAACCATACTTTTGCAGCTCAACTTAAATTCCATCATTTTTGGTTTAGCTTCTGGATTCTTTATTGTTTTATACCCTTTTATGAAAAGAATTACTTACTGGCCTCAGCTATTTTTAGGTATTACTTTTAATTGGGGAGTAATTTTAGGATGGCTTGCTATGGGAAATGAATTGTCTCTTATTTCTATATTGCTATATTTCTCAGCAATTTTTTGGACTCTTGGCTATGACACAATTTATGGAATGCAAGATCTCAAAGACGATTTAAAGATTGGCGTAAAATCAACCTCCATAAAATTTGAAAAACACTTTAAAATATTTTTAAGCATTAATTATTTTACTATCTTTTGCTTTATTAATCATTTGTTTAAAATTGTTAAATGCTAATGTTCTCAGCTATATTATGGCTATTTTATCAGGTATAATTTTAATTATTCAAATATATTTTCATCAAAAAAATAATTCAGATAAAAATTTTAAGTTATTTGCATTAAATAATTATTATGGTCTATCTGTATTTATAACATTAATAGATAACTGCAACTTATGGTTAAAGATAAAAAATTTTTAGAAAAAATTTCTGATTATTGCTTACAGAAAGCAAAACAACTGGGAGCAACAGGGTGTGAATTGGTTGTGAGTAATTCTATTTCTGAAAGTGTATCTCTTCGAAATAAAAAAGTAGATCACTCTGACAACTCGAACAATCTTTCTATTGGACTTACCATTTATATCAATAACAAAAGATCAAATGTTTCATCTTCTAATACTAAAGAACAAGATCTTTCCAAGTTAATAGATAGATGTGTAGAAATGACCAAAATTACACCTGAAGATATTCATGCCTCCATGCCAGATAAAAATAAATTAGCTAAAGAAGATCTGCTATTAGATTTGTTTGATCAATCAACTATTTCTACTGAAAAAAAAATTGATTTTTTAAAAGAAATGGAAGAAGAGGCTTTTGCGAATAAAAAAATTACTAATTCGAACGGATGCTCTTTTTCTGAGACAAAATCTAATTTTATCTTATCCAACAGCTTAGGTTTCTCAAGAGGATATGAAACATCTATGTTTTCAGCTGGTTGCGCAGTCGTGGCAGAAAATGAAGGATTAATGGAAACAGACTATGAATTTTCAACCAAAAGATTTTTAAAGGATCTTTTGAAAGCAAAAGAAATTGGAAATTCGGCTGCTAAAAGAGCAGTCAGAAGACTCGGCGCAAAAAAAATTAGTAGCAATAAACTGCCCATTATTTTAGACAAAAGAATAGCCAAAAGTTTATTATCAAGTTTCGCTAGTGCCATCAGCTGGATCAGCATTTACAAGAGGCACTACTTTTTTAAAAGATAAACTTGAACAAGATATTTTCTCAAAGAATATTAATATATTTGATGATCCATTAATTAAAATGGGTCTTGGCTCTCAACCCTTTGATTCGGAGGGAGTTGCTTGTAAAAAAATACAATTGGTTGAAAATGGAAAATTAAAAAATATTTTTTTAGATACATATCATTCGAATATTCTCAAAATGGAAACAAACGGAAGAAGTGGCGGAAGTACAAACTTATTTTTTAGTAATGGTTCCGTGAAACTAGAGAAAATGATTTTAGATCAAAAAAAAGCTTTATATATCACTGATCTTATTGGTCGTGGTTCTGACATAATTACAGGGGATTATAGTGTGGGTGCCTCTGGAATTTTAATTGAAAATGGTGAATTTTTATATCCAGTAAATGAAATTACTATTGCTGGAAATTTACTTAGATATGTACAAGAATATGACTCTAGCTGATGATCTTGAATTTGTTTATTCAACGAATTCTCCGTCTATATTAGTCAATGAAATGATAATTGCTGGAAAATAATGGAAAATTTTGAATTAGTAAAAAGAATTTTTAAAACTCAAGTAAGAAAATACTTGTCTCAAATTCTAATAATTTTTGCTTTTATAATAATTTCAGCAATCGCAACTTCTTCGGTTGCATGGCTTCTTGATCCTGCAATTAAAAAAATATTTATAGAAAAAAATACAACCCTGCTTTTCATAATACCAGTATTAATTGTGCTTGCCTTTCTAATTAAATCACTCTCTGTCTACATGATCAGAATTAAAACAATTAAAATGGCTTTTAATGTAATTAAAAATATTCAAATTCTTATGGCTGAAAAAATACTATCATCTGATACTTCGTTAATAGCTGACAAACATTCAGGAAAATTTATTTCAAATTTTACCAATGATACTGACCATCTTGTGGGGGGTAATAAATGGAATTGCCATAAATGCTATAAAAGAATTTTTTACTTTAATATTTTTGCTATGCTCTTATGTTTTATCAAAATTGGAAATTGAGTATTTTAGCTATAATCATGATTCCAGTTGCTGCTTTTTTTGCAAAAAACTTAGGAAAAAAAATGGGAAAGTTTGTTAATAGAAGTTTAGAAGCAAGTGAAAATTTTACAAAATTTTTATCTGAAATTTTAAAAGCAACTACTCTTATAAAAATTTTTCAAAAAGAGGAGGAGGAATCAAAAAATTTTAAGAAGGTCATCAATGATAGAATTGAAATTGCAACAAAAGTAGAAAAGACAAGACTTGGAGCTGGACCTGTAATGGAAACCATTACTGGACTGGCAATAGGAATTGTAGTTTTTGCAGGAGGATATTTGAGTATAAAAAATCAAATAGAAATAGGAAGTTTTTTTTCCTTTTTAACTGCTCTTATGCTTGCTTATCAACCAGTTAGAGCTTTGGCGGGTGTTAACATAGGTGTAAATGAGGGAATTGCAGCTGCAAAAAGAATATATAAAATGTTAGACTCAGTAAATAAAATTGTAGATTCTCCAAATGCAAAAATTTTAAATATTAAAAATAAAAATATCGTTTTTAAAAATGTTAGTTTTAATTATCCTAATGGAACTAAAGCTCTAAAAAATATATCAACTAAAATAACCGGAGGAACAACTGTAGCATTAGTAGGAAAAAGTGGATCTGGCAAATCAAGTTTTATTAATCTAATCCCTAGATTTTATAACATTACGAGCGGGACTATTGAAATTGATGATCAAGATATAAATAATGTTACAATTTGAATCTTTAAGAAAGGAAATCGCTCTGGTATCACAAGATACAGTTCTTTTTGATGACACTATAAAAGCAAACATAGCCTACGGAAAAATCAACGCAACTGACGAAGAAATACTTGATGCCAGTCAAAATGCATCTGCTCACGAATTTATTGAAAAACTTCCATTAGGTTACGAAACGATAATTGGAGAAAATGGGGTAAAATTATCTGGTGGTCAAAAACAAAGATTGTCTATTGCCAGAGCAATACTTAAAAAAAGTTCTATTATTTTATTGGATGAGGCAACATCCGCTTTAGACAATGAGTCCGAAACAAAAGTAAAATTTGCTATTGATAATTTAATTAAAAATACAACTACAATTGTAATTGCTCATAGGCTTTCAACAATAATAAATTCAAACAAAATTATTCTTTTAAACGAAGGAAATTTAGAGGCAGAAGGAACACATGAAGAATTACTTAAAAAATCCTCTACTTACCTAAAATTATATGAACAAGAAATTTATAAATAACTTATAAATAACTCGATGTATAATTTGTACAGACTTTTAACTTTTTTTTTACATTTTTTTTTGAGATTATATTTAAAAATAAGAATATTAAAAAATAAAGAAGATCCACAAAGATATGAAGAAAAATTAGGAATTTATAAAATAAAAAATTTTTATACAGATCTATGGTTTCACGCAGCTAGTCTTGGCGAGATTAAATCTATCACTCCTTTAATTTTTAATTATTCAAAAAATAATAAAATACTAATTACCACTTCAACATTGAGCTCATCTAAATATTGTGAGTATATGTTCAACAATGACAGAAATATTATTCATCAATTTGCACCTTTGGATAGTCCACAAATAGTTAAAAGATTTTTACAATATTGGAAACCAAGATTATCTATTTTTGTAGATTCAGAATTATGGCCGAACCTAATTTTTGAATCAAAAAAAATATCAAAATTAATTTTACTCAATGCAAGACTTTCCGACCGTTCTTTTAAAAAATGGCAATTAATAAAAAATTTTGCAAAAAAAATTTTTACAAAGTTTGATAGCATCATAGTACAAAGCAAAAAAGACAAATCGTTCATAGAATTTTTTGAAATCCATAATATTAAATTTTTTGGTAATTTAAAATTTATTGATTTCAAATGAAGAAAAAACTGTATAATAAATTTTATATTTTTAAAAAAAATAGACTTTACATGGGTGGCAATGAGTACACATGATGGAGAAGAGCAGTTTATTGTTGAAACAATAAAACAATATAAAACAAACCAATAATAAATCACAATGTGTATTAATACCTAGGCATATCTCAAGAATTCAAAATATTATAAATTTACTTGAACAAAATAATTTAATTTGGCAACTTAGAACTAATCAGCCAAATCCTCTAGAAAATACTGATATTTTTATTTTAAATACTTATGGAGAAGCAAAAGATATTTTTAAAAAAAATAAATTAGTATTTTTAGGAGGTTCAATAATTGCACATGGAGGTCAGAATCCTCTGGAACCAGCAAGAGAAGGATGCACTTTATTTCATGGACCGAATGTATCAAATTTTGATGAAATTTATGATTTTTTGAACAAAAATAACATTTCAATTTTAACAAAAACTCCAGAAATTTTGGCCAGAGAATTAATAAAAAATTATGAAAACCCTACTAATAATAACAATTTTGCAAGCGTTGTAAAACAACATGGTCAAAAAATATTGCTTGATCACATTAACTACCTTAATTCTTTTATTTAAAGAATGAACTTAAATAAACCTGCTTTTTGGGATTCAAAAAAAAAAATTTTTTATGCCATATTGTTACTACCTTTAGCGGTAATATATTTTTTTATTGTTTCATTAAGAAAAAAAATTATTAAAAAAAAAAAATTTAATATTAAAATTATTTGCGTAGGTAATATTTATTTGGGGGGTACGGGTAAAACTCCATTATCTATTAAATTAGCTCAAATACTAAAAAAACAATTTAATGTAGCAGTTATTAAAAAAAATTACCTTAATCAACAAGACGAGATATCTTTACTTAAAAAATACTGCACAGTAATTACAGATAAATCGAGAGAGGTGGCAATTCAAAAAGCTATTGATGAAAAGTATAATTTATTAATACTTGATGATGGTTTCCAAGATACTGGTATAATAAAAGATTTATCAATTATATGTTTCAGCTCAGTTCAGGGTGTGGGAAATGAATTTCTTTTACCTAGTGGCCCACTGCGCGATTCTCTTAGCTCTTTAAAAAATGCTAATATTGCTTTGATTAATGGAGACTTAAACTTAGACTTGGAAAATATTATAAAAAAAAATAACAATCAAATTAAAATTTTCTACTCCAGATATGAAATAACAAATATTAATAAATATAATAACAAAAACTATTTTATATTTTCTGGGATAGGAAATAATATTAATTTTTTACAGTTATTAAAAAAAAATAATATTTCTGTAAATGAATATAAATTTTTTCCTGATCATTATATTTATAAAGATTATGAAATTGATAATTTAAAAGAAGCTGCTGTGAAAAAAAATCTTACATTGCTTACTACAGAAAAAGATTTTTTAAGACTTACTACCAATCAACAAGATAACGATTGAATATCTTAACTACGGAATTAATTATCAACGATGAAGAAAAATTAGTCAAAAGAACTTATGTCTATATGAAAATAATTAAATATTTATTTGAATTTATTCTAATAATTTTTTTATTTTTATTATTTAAAATTATGGGAAAAAATTTTTCTTCTGACGTTGGTTGCAAAATAGCTTCATATATTGGTCCTTATTTTAGGTCAAAAGAAAGAATTCATTCCAATATTGAAAAAGCATTTCCTAAAATAAGCATCGACGATAAAAAAAAATATATAAACGAAATGTGGTGCAACTTTGGAAGAACCTTTGCTGAATATGTATATTTAAAAAATTTTAGAAACAATCCTGAAGAGTACATTAAAATTAATGGATCACCAATTCTAGATCAAATTAAACTAAGCAATACTCCCACCGTATTTGTGTCGGGCCATTTTGCCAATTTTGAATTAATGGCTATGGAATTGGACAGAAGAAAACTCAATATAGCTGCTATTTATCGGCCACTAAATAACATGTTTCTTAACCCACTGATGGAATACTGGAGAAAGCAGTATATTTGCAAATTTCAAATACCAAAAAAAATACCTGGTAAAAAGGGTGATGGGACAAAGGAGTTTTTAAAAGCCGTACAAAAAAAAACCAACATAGCTGTAATGGTAGATCAAAGCGTAACGCAAGGTAAAAAAATTAAATTTTTTAATGAACTGGCTTACACAACTTCTATTCCAGCCCAGTTGGTTTTAAAATATGGTTATCAAATAGTTCCTGTTTCAATTCAAAGACTGAATAAATATTATTTTATAATTAACATTCATGAACCAATTGTAGCAGATAAAAGTATAGATACCGAAATAACAATTGGAGAAAAAATTAATCAAATAATAGAAAAAATAATTATTACAAGTCCTGGTCAGTGGATCTGGACACATAACCGTTGGAAAGTTTAATTTTTTAAAACTAGTTCTGGATCTAGTGCTATCTGAGACCAATAAATACCAAAATGTAAATGGTCACCTGTTGCTCTTCCAGTTGAACCTATAGTTCCAATGATTTCACCTTGAGAAATCTTTTGACCATGCAAAACGCCTACAGAATTTAAGTGATAATATACAGATGTTATACCGTGCCCATGCTCAATAGCTACTGTACCTCCTGTATAATACAAATCTTTATGAGACAAAGTTACTACCCCACTTGCTGCAGCACGAACAGTTGTGCCTTTTTTGTTTGCTATATCCATTCCCAAATGAGGATTTTTTGGTTTTCCATTTAAAATTCTTTGACTACCAAAAGATCCCGACACTATTCCTTCAGCTGGTTTTATGAATTTAGAATAAAAAAATTCATTATCAGAATTGACTGAACGCATTTTATCGAAAAAAATCTGTTCTTTTTTAATTCTTTCAATCTCTTCCTTTCCAGGTGTTACCATTTTGCTAGGAAGACCATCAATTTTTTGTACTAAAAACTTTCTTTTTTTTATTTTTTTATTAATGATTTTTTTTTCATGTTTATCTTGAACTTCTATAACAATATTTTTTTTTCCCTTCTCTACACCAAATACAAAAAAGCCATTCTTGGAAACTTTAATTAATTTTTCATCAACAAAAATTTTTGTTCCCACATTTGCTTTTCCTCTTATTAAACTACCTTCTGTAAACTCCCCTCGCAATTCAATGGCAAATAGCAAGTTATTAAATGAAAATAAAAAAAATAGAGTAAAAAAAAATTTTTTATTCATTATAAACTTTTTTAGCAACTTCTATTGGAGAAAAATACGCTTCCTGCAAATCAACATTCCAATATTTAAGCTCATGTAATAAAATTTTTTTTTTTGAAACCGCACAAACAACATAATCTCCATTTTCTAGTATTTCAAACGTCCCTGCCTTATATTTTAATTTAGCAATTTTATTCATACTTTTTCATAGTTTTAGCTGTAACTACACCATTATGAAATTCAACATCGATTAGTTGATCTGCTTTAATTTTTTTTAGATTCATTATTTTTTTTTCTTTAGAATCTTTAATTATAGCAAACCCTCTTTTTAACACTTTTTCAATACTAAGATTTTCTAATCGGGATAAATAATTAAAAACTTCTGCTTTTTTTTGCTTAAAATAATTTTTAATAAAATAATTTAAATTTTTTGAATTAGATAGAACTAAATTATTATTGTGTTTCACTAAATTTTTTAATGTTTGTATATTTAAATATTTAGCAAGAGCATTTAAGTTTTCATTAAAATTTTTAAAAATTAGTTCCATACTAAATTTTAGAGATCTAAACACTTCAAGAACTTGCCTTTCTAAATTTTTCTTTTCTGGCACAGCAATTTCAGCTGCAGCTGTTGGTGTGGCAGCCCTGATATCGGCAACAAAGTCTAATAAAGTATAATCTGTCTCATGACCAATTGCAGAAATAATTGGAACTTTTGAACTAAAAACTGATCTAACAACCCTTTCTTCATTAAATGGCAGAAAATCTTCTGGACCACCTCCGCCCCTAGCAATAATAATCAAATCGACTTTCGAACTTTTATTAAAAAAATCCACTCCAGAAATAATTTCATTTGCTGATTTTGTTCCTTGCACAGAAATAGGAAAAATTTCTAAAGTTGTAGGAAATCTTTTTTTAATTCTATCTATTATATCCATTATTACAGAACCAGTTGGTGAAGTAATAATTCCAATTTTTGAAGGCAAATAAGGAAGTTTTTTTTTAAACTTTTCATCAAACAGTCCTTCTTCTTTTAATTTTTTTTTTCTTAATTCAAAAATTTTCAAAAGAGCCCCTTCACCATGTATATCAATTTGCTCAACCTGTAGCTGATAATTAGAAATACTACCCTTGGCATAAGTGGTTAATTTTCCCTGCGCAAATACTTCGATTCCTTCTTCTGGCTTAATATTTAAAAAATCTACATTTCTTGACCAGCAAACTGAATTAAGAACAAAATTTTCATCCTTAAGAGAAAAATAATAGTGCCCTTTAAATTCTTTAACCTTCGAAATTTCTCCTCTTACTCTAATTAAACTAAAATTTTCCTCTAAAATATTTTTAGTTAAGTTAGTAATTTCTGATACTGAAAACTCTGGAATATTTTTCATTTTAATATACTAAGAATAATAACATGAATGTTGCTGTAATTGGAAGTGGCGGAAGGGAACATGCTCTTTGTTTCAAATTAAGCATGTCAAAAAAATTAAACAGATTATTCTGTATTCCCGGTAATGCAGGAACCAGTAAAATCTGCACAAACATTGATATTGATTATTTAGATTTTGATTTATTGCATTCTAATTTAATTAAAAACAATATTTCTTTAGTAATTGTTGGACCTGAAATACCATTGGTAGCAGGTATCGTTGACTATCTATCAAGTAAAAATATTTTTGCATTTGGACCTAGCAAAAAAGCCTCCCAATTAGAGGGATCTAAAGCCTTTATGAAAAAAGTTTGCAGAGATTTTAATATTCCTACTGCAAATTTTGAAGAATTTGAGAATTTCGAAAATGCAAAAAATTTTATTTTTAAATCAAAGCATCCGCTGGTAATCAAATCAGATGGGTTGGCAGCAGGAAAAGGAGTAACAATTTCTCAAACTATAGACGAATCAATAAAAGCTTCGAAAGAAATACTCGAAGGAAAATTTAAAACTTCTAAAAAAGTAGTTATTGAAGAATTTTTAGAAGGAGAAGAAGCAAGTTATTTTATAATCACAGACGGAAAAAATTATTTACCCATAGGAACTGCCCAGGATCACAAAAGAATTGGAGAAAACGATACAGGACCAAATACTGGGGGAATGGGAGCTTACTCCCCTTCTCTTTTAATAACAGAAGAGGTTCAAGATAAAATAAATAAAAAAATTATAGAACCAACATTAGATGGATTAAATAAAATAAACTGTTCTTTTATTGGAATTTTGTATGCTGGTCTTATGATTAAAAACAATGAACCGAAACTTATTGAGTATAATATTAGATTTGGAGATCCAGAATGTCAGGTTTTAATGATGAGACTTGAAACTGATCTTCTTGATTTAATTCTGTCTATTAGAGACGGTAATTTATTGAATCAGAAAATAAAATGGAAAAAGCAACCGTCCATCACTGTAGTAGCTGCTGCTAAAGGATACCCTGGAGAATACAAAACTAAGACTATAATTAAAAATTTAGAAAAAATTAACAATGATAACAATCAACAAATGTTTCATGCTGGAACAATCAAAGCAAATGAAAAAGTTTTATCCAATGGTGGGAGAGTTTTAAATGCCACGGCAACTGCAGCTGATTTAATGCAGGCAAGAAATAAAGCTCATGAAATGCTTAATTGTCTAGAATGGGAAGATTTATATTTTAGAAAAGATATAGGTTGGAGAGTAATAAAATAGTTTAATTTCTTTTTTTTTTAAAAAAGTTTTTTAAAACTAAAGAGAATTTTGTTTCTTCAAATCCGTAATATACTGAAAATTTATATTTAAGAAATTTAGAAAATGCTAGTTTTGATCCATTAATCAAGCCCCCTCTCTCCTTATCTTCCAAACAAAAATAAATATTATTGATTTTTGCTAAAGCAATTGCTGCTGAACACATGGTGCATGGTTCTAATGAACAATAAATATCCATACCATCTAATCTTTTTGTTTTTAGTTTTTTTAATGCTTTGTGGATTACTAGAATTTCTGCATGCGCCAATGGATTTTTATTTTTAATGGAAAGGTTGTGAGCTCTTGCTATAATTTTTTTTGTTTTAGAATGAACAATTATAGCGCTTACCGGAACTTCATTTTGCTTTATTGCTTGGTTACACAAATGCAGTAGAGTATTAATACAATGTTTGAAAAAAGTCATATGGACAAACAAATACTAAACAAAATAAGAATTTCAAAGTTTTTAGCATCTTTTAATTATGGATCTCGTAGAGAAATTGAAAAAATGATTGAAGAAGGTAGAATTTTTTTGAATGGAAAGAAAATTGACAGCCCTGTTCATTTTGTAAATAAAAGAGACTCTATAAAATTAGATGGAAAATTATTAACTTTTAATAAAGTTGAGCAAATTTATAAATTTTATAAACCTGTTGACTATATTTGTTCCAAAAAAAAACAAGATGAACGAAAAATAGTTTACGAAATATTACCCAAAAAATTTAAAAATTTTATTTTTGCAGGAAGATTGGATATCAATTCTGAAGGACTTCTTATAGTCACTAACTCAGGAAATATAGCAAGGAATTTAGAGTTACCAAAAAACCAGTTTATTAGAAAATACATGATCAGAGTGTATGGAAATTATGATAAGCAAAAAATACTTGAACTAAGTAAAGGAAAAAAAATAAATAATATTCAATATAAACCTTTTGAATACAAAGTTTTTAATCAGGAAAAGAAAAATTTTTGGATTGAGATAGAGCTCAAAGAAGGCAAAAATAGAGAAATCAGAGAATTAATGCGAAGTATAGATTTGCATGTAAATAAACTTACAAGACTTGAATTTGGTCCATTTAAACTTGGCACACTAAAGCCTGGAGAAATAAAAATTGCAGAAAAAGAAGAAATAAAAAAATATGAGAATTATCTCAGGTAATTTCAAAAAAAAAAAATTAATTCTACCGGATCCTAAGGTTACCAGACCACTACGTGACTACATCAAAGAAAGTTTATTTAATTTGCTTGCACATTCAAAATTGCTCAATTTCAAAATTTCTCAAAGTACTATTTTAGATATTTTTTCTGGTAGCGGGTCATTTGGCATTGAATGTTTGTCTAGAGGATCGTCAAAAGTTTTTTTTATTGAAAAAGAAAAAAAAATTATAGAAATTCTAAAAAAAAATTTACAAAATGATATATTAGACGATAATTATAAAATATTTAATCAAGATTTTACAAATATGAATCTAAAAAACAGTGTAAAAGATAAAATTGATTTAGTTTTTATTGATCCTCCTTTTAAGTTTAATTTTTTTAAAGAAATTTTTATTAAACTGAAAGACTTATCTGAACAAATTGCACAATCTATAATAATAGTACATTATGAAAATAAAAATAATTTTGTATTTGATAAATATTTAAATATTATTATTAAAAAAAATTATGGAAGATCTGTAATTATTTTTGCTAAAATTAAAAATTAAAAGTGTTGATTTTTATTTGTTCAACTGCCGGCTGATCGTAAGGATTTAAATTTTGCGCATATCCCAAAATAATTGTTTCGATTATATTGTAAGCAAGTAATTCTAGAATATTTAATGCTTTATCTTTTTGTAAATTGCTGCAAGTGATTACTCTGAAAGGTATTTTTAAATGTTTAAATGTTTTTAATAAACCTTGAAATTGAGCTTGTAATAGACTATTTGGACTTTTATCCTCAATATTTCCTAAATTTAATGAACTAAATTTTTTAAAATCGTTACTTGTTTTGGGCGCATATATATTAAATAACTTATCACGAGGTCCATCTATAAATAATTGCATCATACTATGATGATCTTTTGGACAAATTGAAGTCATGGGAGTAATTGCATTTTGATTTTTTCCAAGACTTTCAGCAAAAAGTTGATGGAACCAGTACGAGTAGTTTTTCAAAGAGTATTCATAAAGAAGATTTATATTAAATTTAATTTTACTTTTTTGTTGCAAGGTAAGAATTAATGCTGCGTTAACTATTGGGCTACAATGATCGTTGGTATTCTTTTGTTTCAATTTAGAAATCACGGCATTTGTGGCCTGAGAAATAAGTTTTGGCTTTAAATTAAACAACAACATGCCAGTTTCAGAAAAAACAGAGTACCTACCACCTATTTTTGGATTGTGCTCAACTATTTTACAGCCAACTTTTTTTGCAAAGTTATTTAGAAAATTATTTGTATTTTCAACAATAATAATAAATTTTTTCTTAATAAAATTTTTGTTAGAAATTTTTAACATGTGTTGATAAATTAAATTAAGCATTGCTAAAGTCTCATAGGTATTCCCAGACTTTGAAATTACATAAATTGTAAAGTCATTTAAATTATGATTTTTAAAAAAATTGCTCAAATGCCCTGGATCATAGTTGTCTAAAAAATAAATATTTTTTTTTAAATATCCATTGATTGCCTTTGCTCCTGCGGAAGATCCACCTAGTCCTATGACTAATATTTGTTTATTTGTTTTTATTTGATCTCTTAATTTTTTAATTTTATTTTGATAACTAATACTGAAAGAGTTTATAATCTCATTAGAGTTATTTTGTACTTCTGTCATTAGTTGTTGAGAAGCTTTTATGCATTTCTGCATATTTTTTTTATACTGCTGTGATAGTCTTAAATCAAAGCCCATAGATCCATCAAAAAAAAAACTTAGATCTATTTTTGTTTTCATTTACTTAATTTGATTTAAAATTTCTTTTTCAATTGTTGAGGAGTCTTTTGTAGATGGCTGATTATTTTTTTCTGCTACACCTAAATTTTTATCAATAATACTTTTTAATGAATTATTGCTATTTTTTACATCTTTTACTTTAGTGGTGCTATCTGGAGGTAAAAGTTTGTAGTCAGGTGGAAGTGTCAGTGGATCTTTTTTTTCAATTAAAAATTCATTTAAAGTTTCTTTTTCAAGACCAATACCTTTTTTTATATCTGAACACGAATTTAAAAAAACAAAACTTACTAAAAAAATAAAAATTAAATATATTTTATTACTCATTTTTTTTTGAAACTAAATCATTTATTAATAATAATAAGATACCTAAGGTAATTATAATATCCGATACATTAAATACAAACCAGTGAAAATCTAAATAATGCAGATCTATGAAATCTGGAACGGCTCTAAAGATTATTCTGTCATACAAATTTCCTAATGCACCTCCAATAATCAATGAAACAGACATTTTTTCAAATTTTATGTCAGATTTAAATAACCAAAAAAATAAGAAAATGATTATGCTTATAATTAAAAAGCTTAAAAAATGATAAACGATAGTTTCAGTTTCAAATAAACCAAAGGCCATTCCTGTATTCCAAACTAAAACAAAATTTAAAAATTGATTATAATAGTAACTTTCTAACTTTTGATTTAAAAAAAAATTAATGACATATTCTTTAGAGGTTCTATCAGCAACAAATCCCAATAATATAATTGCCAAAAAAAACCAATTTCTTTTAATTAATTCCACAATGAAGCCTATCGCATTTGTTTGGTAAAATTTTCCAACAATGAGAACATTTTTTTCCTTCTGATTTTTTGATCAAGATTTTCAAATTATCTACAAATAGGTTTTTCTTAATACTTTCTTCAAATTTAATATTTTTATTATTTACAGTACTAAATGAGCAGATAAATAATTCTGAAAGGTCAATATTAACTAAATTAGATAAATATTTTTCATCCAACATTATATGTACATTCGCTTCAAGACTAGAACCAATAATTTTTTTATTTCTTTGTTCTTCAATTGAGTTATTAACCTCAGATCTTAATTTTTTCAAAAAATTCCACTTTTCTTCAATGGCAGTATTTATCCATTCATTAGGAAATTTATTAAATACATGTAAAAAAATACTTTTTTTAAAACTCTCTTTATTAATTATCTGATAAATTTCCTCACATGTAAAAACTAAAATTGGCGACATCCATTTTAGTAAAAATTCCAATACTACTGATAGCACTGTTAGACAGTTATTTCTTTTATCAGATTGCAAATCTTCACAATACAAACAATCTTTTCTGATATCAAAATAAAATGCTGAGAGGTCTAATGTACAAAAATTTAGCAACTCAACATAAATTTTGTGAAAATTATAATTAGAATTTAGATTTTGAAAATTTGAGTCTAAAGTTGCCACTTTGTGCAAAATATACATCTCTATTTCTTCAAGATTTTTTAAATCAATTTTTTTATCAAAATTGACCTCATCTGCTAAATTGCCGAGTAAAAATCTAAATGTATTTCTAATTTTTCTATAAGATTGGGAATGTTGTTCTAAAATGAAATCATCAATTTTTAAATCATCTGAATAATCTGATGCAACAACCCACAACCTAAGAATATCTGCACCGTATTTTTTTATTACATCATCAGGAGAAACTACGTTACCTAAAGATTTTGACATCTTTTGACCTTTGCCATCAACTACAAAGCCGTGACACAAAATACTGTCATAAGGAGCTCTGCCTCTGGTTCCGCTTGAATGTAGCAGTGATGAATGAAACCAACCTCTGTGCTGGTCCGATCCTTCTAAATACATATCAGCAGGCCATTTTAATTCTTTTCTTTTTTCTAAGACGTAAGAATGAGTTGAACCGCTATCAAACCAAACCTCAACAATATCTGTCACTTTTGTAAAATCATTTGGATTATACTTCTCTCCCAAAAAGTCTTCTGACTTGTTTTTAAACCAGGCATCACTTCCTTCTTTAATAAAAATATTTTCTATTTTTTTAAAAACTTCCTCATCTATCAGTGGTTTATTAGTTTCCTTATTAATAAAAATAGGTATCGGCACTCCCCAAAATCTTTGCCTAGAGATGCACCAGTCAGGTCTTGTCTCTATCATGGACCGTAATCTATTTTTTCCCACTGGAGGATAAAACGTTGTATTATCAATAGATTTTAATGCTATTTCTCTTAATTGGTTCGTGTCCATTGAAATAAACCATTGAGGTGTAGCTCTATGCACAAGGGGGGCTTTAGATCTCCAAGAATGCGGATAGCTATGAACTAGCGATCCAGATCCTAATAGGCTCTTATTTAATTTTAATTCTTCAATTATAATTTTATCTGCTTTAAAAATGTGTATTCCTTGGAATTTTTTTATTACATTTGTGTAATGACCAAGATCATCAATGGTATTTTCTGCTTTTATACCGTTTTTCAAACCTAAATTAAAATCATCTGGTCCATGGCTTGGCGCAATATGAACAATTCCTGTACCCTGTTCTAAAGTAACAAAATCTCCCTCTAATAACGGTATAACAAAATCATATCCATAATTTTTAAATGGATGGGCACATTGTAAATTTTTAAAATCAGATCCTGAGAAAGTTTTAATTATTTTAAAATTTATGATCTTGCAAGATTGCATAACTTCATTGACTAAATTTGATGCTAATATAATTTTTTCTTTATTTTCATCTTGAGAAATTTCAACTAAAGAATATTCAAAATCCAAATTGTAGGCCAAAGCCCTGTTACAAGGAATAGTCCAAGGAGTAGTTGTCCAAATAACAATTTTTACATCCTCATGATCGTGAAACTTTCCTTGAATTGGAAACTTTACATATATTGTATTAGATTTATGATCGGCATACTCCACTTCTGCATCTGCTAATGCAGTTGCCTCAACTACTGACCACAAGACAGGTTTGAAACCATTATACAAACCTCCATTTTTTAAAAACTTTAATATTTCAACTGCTATCTGGGCTTCCGCATCTTTGCTCATGGTCATATATGGGTTGTTCCAATCACCAAGTACACCCAGTCTTTTAAATTGGTCCTTTTGTTTAGAAATCCAATTGGCTGCAAAGTCTCTACATTCTTTTCTAAAATCAATAATCGAAATATTTTTTTTGTCTTTTCCTTTCTTTTTATACTCTTCTTCAATTTTCCACTCTATGGGTAATCCATGACAATCCCAGCCAGGAACATAAACTGCATTTTTTCCCAAAAGTTGTTGGTAACGAATTACAATATCTTTTAAAATTTTATTTAGAGCAGTTCCAATATGAATATTTCCATTTGCATAGGGCGGTCCATCATGCAAAATAAATTTATCTCTATCTGCTGAATTTAATCTTTGTTGATTATATAAATTAATATTTTCCCATAAAGTTAGTAGTTCTGGTTCTTTTGCAACCAGATTTGCCTTCATAGACAATTGAGTTTTAGGTAAATTAACTTTTGAGTCGCTCATGTATTTAAAATTTTTTTTGCTACGCTTGTATCTTTTTTGATTTGTTTAATTAATAAAAATGTATTTTTAAATTTTTTCTCGTTTCTAATATATTTGACAAAAAATACTTCTATAATTTTTCCATATAAAGCTTGTATTTTATTAAAAAAATTAATCTCTAAAACCAGTTTATTTCTTGCAAAAGTTGGTGCAAAGCCAAAATTGGCAACTCCTTTGTATTTTTTTTTATTAACTAATACTCTAACCGCATAAACTCCAATTTTAGGCTTAATATTTCTTTGAATTGTTATATTTGCAGTTCTAACTCCTATGGATCTGCCAATTTGTTTTCCTCGAATTACCTTTTCTTTAATGCTCCACTCCCTACCTAAAAATTTAGTTACTAATTGAAAATTTCCCTTTAAAATTTCTGAACGAACCCTGGTCGAAGAAATTTTTTTATTATTTGCTTTTATAAGTTTTCTATCTAAAACTTTGTAACCATAAATTTTTCCGTATTTTTTTAATAGAGAAATTGTTCCTTCCCTTTTATGACCAAACTTAAAATTTTTACCAACAATAACTGTATTTACACCTAATTTATTAACCAAAATTCTTTTAATAAAATTCTCTGGCTTCATTAATGAAAATTGTTTATTAAATTTACATATATAAAAAAAATCTATTTTATTTTTTTTAAATAAATCAATTTTTATATCATCATTTGTAATTCTTAAATTTTTTTTCTCTTTTTGAAAAAACTCTGACGGCATTGGAGAAAATGTAAGCACTCCAAATTTTTTCTTTTTTTGTTTAGCTATTTTTTTTCCAACTCTAAAAATATCTTGATGACCCTTGTGAATTCCATCAAAATTTCCAATTGCAATGACAGAATTTTTAATAATTTTAATTTTTACCATGCTAAATTCTTTTGATAGTATTTAACTATTCGAAAGAATTTCCTCAACTTCTAAATCAACTTTTTCGCTTTGAAAAAAATTTTTATACAGTCCATTTGTAATAAAAATAGAGTCAATATTAAGAGAATTTGCACCCTTAATATCTGTTTTTAAATTATCTCCAATTGCTATTAAATTTATTTTTTTTTCTTCAAATATTTTTAAAAGATTTAATTTTTTTAATGCTGAATAATAAATAGACTTATAAGGTTTTCCAAAATAAATAACTTGTCCACCTAGTTCTTCAAATTTTTTTGCTAATGCCCCTGCGCATAAGCTCTTTTTTATTTCCTCTAAATACAGCTTCATCTGGGTTGGCACAAACTAATATTTTGTTTTGTTGTTTATATAATTCTAATTCGCTATCATACTGCTCAAGCTGTTTCATTTTCTGCAAAAAATAACCCAGTGCAAATAATTTCGTCAGATTCTTCTTTATTGAATAACTTAATATTCAAATCTTTAAATAAATCCTAGATCTCTATCTGGTCCCAAATGATAAAATTTTTTATTTTTTTTATGAATAGTTATATATTCTTGTGTTTCATCCCCAGAAGTTATCAAAATATCATATAATGACTTATGCAAATGAATTTTTTCCAAAAATGCACTTACAACTTTGCCTGGTCTTGGAGCGTTTGAAATTAGTATAATTTTTTTATTTTTTTTTTTCAAATATTCTAAAACTGACAAGGCTTCTGGATAGCACGCTAGACCATTGTGTATTACTCCCCATAAATCAATAAAATAGAGCATCATACTTATCTGCTACCTCTCTTATCCCTCTTAGTTCTGATGTTTTTGGCAAAAGCATACAATTGTCTACTATAAACATAGCCAAAAACATAGGTTTTGAGATTAATGAATGCTCTTGAAATTTTGGAAATGATCATCATATAACAACGCACAATTAACGATACAAGGAGCATAATAATGAAATTTAGACCTTTACATGACAGGGTGTTAGTTGAATCCCTAGAAAGCGAAGAAAAAACAGCTGGAGGAATCATCATTCCAGATACGGCTAAAGAAAAACCACAAGAAGGAAAAGTAATTGCGGTAGGACCTGGAGCAAAAACAGAAGACGGAAAAATTATTCCAATGGATGTTAAAGTTGGAGACCGAGTTCTTTTTGGAAAATGGTCAGGCACTGAAGTTAAAATTGATGGAAAAGAATACAGCATCATGAAAGAAAGCGACATCATGGGAGTGGTGGGAAAATAATTTAAATTTAGGAGGAAATAACAATGGCAGGAAAAATAGTTAAATTTGATACTGACGCTAGAAATGCAATGCTACGAGGTGTTGATATTTTAGCAAATGCAGTAAAAGTTACTTTAGGACCAAAGGGTCGTAACGTAGTAATCGACAAGTCTTACGGTTCTCCAAGAATTACAAAAGATGGAGTAACAGTTGCAAAAGAAATTGAGCTTGAAGACAAATTTGAAAATATGGGAGCTCAAATAATTAAAGAAGTTGCTAGCAAAACTAACGATGAAGCTGGCGATGGTACAACTACTGCAACAGTGCTAGCTCAAGCAATTGCAAAAGAAGGTTGCAAGTATGTTTCTGCTGGAATGAATCCAATGGATTTAAAAAGAGGAATTGATACTGCGGTAGAATCTGTCATTCAACGATTAAAAGACAATTCTAAAAAAGTAAAAACTTCTGAGGAAATTGCACAAGTTGGAACTATTTCTGCAAATGGTGAAAAGGAAATTGGAAAAATGATTTCTGAAGCTATGCAAAAAGTAGGTAACGAAGGTGTAATTACAGTTGAAGAAGCAAAAGGTCTTCAAACAGAATTGGAAGTTGTTGAAGGAATGCAATTTGATAGAGGATTTTTATCTCCTTACTTTATTACCAATGCAGATAAAATGACAACCGAGTTAAATGATCCGTTGATTTTATTGTGTGATAAAAAATTATCTAACTTACAATCTATGGTTCCTTTATTAGAAGCTGTAGTTCAATCTTCAAGACCTTTACTAATTATTGCTGAAGAAGTTGAGGGAGAGGCTCTTGCAACTTTGGTAGTAAACAAATTAAGAGGTGGACTGAAAGTTTGCGCAGTTAAAGCTCCAGGATTTGGTGATAGAAGAAAAGCAATGTTAGAAGATATTGCAATTCTTACTGGCGGCCAGGTTATTTCTGAAGATTTAGGTATCAAACTTGAAAATGTAACATTAAAAGATCTTGGATCTTGTAAATCAATTAAAGTAGATAAAGACAACACTACTATTATTGATGGATCGGGAAAAAAATCAGACATTGAGGCTAGATGTAGTTCAATCAAAAAACAAATTGATGAAAGTACATCTGACTATGACAAAGAAAAACTTCAAGAGAGACTTGCTAAATTAGCTGGTGGTGTTGCTGTAATCAAAGTTGGAGGAGCAACCGAAGTTGAGGTTAAAGAAAGAAAAGATAGAGTCGATGATGCTTTAAACGCTACTAAAGCTGCTGTTCAAGAAGGAGTGGTTACTGGTGGTGGATGTGCATTACTTTATGCTTTGGATGCTTTAGATAACATTAAAGTAAAAGGTGATGACCAAAAAGCAGGGGTAGAAATAATTAGAAAAGCTCTACAAGCTCCAATCCGACAAATTATAACGAATGCAGGAGTTGATGCTTCTGTAGTTGTTGGAAAATTATTGGAAGGTAAAAAAGGCAATATGGGATACGACGCTCAAGCGGAAGAGTATGTAGACATGTTTGCTAAGGGAATTATTGATCCTACTAAAGTTGTAAGAACTGCACTTCAGGATGCGGCTTCAATTTCTGGATTATTAATTACTACTGAAGCAATGATTGCAGACAAGCCAGAAGACAAAAACTCAGCTGGTGGTGGTGGAATGCCTCCAATGGGTGGTATGGGCGGAATGGGTGGTATGGGCGGAATGGGAATGTAATACGGTTCCCCAACCAGAACACTCTTAAATACAAAAGTTAAACAAATTAGAAACCCTCAGAAAGAAATTTCTGGGGGTTTTTAGTTTTTCAAATAAGCAATTACATCATCTACATTTTTATCTGGAGGAAAAACTGGATAAAAATATTTTATAATTTTATTATCTATTCAATATTAAAGTAATTCTTTTTATTAACTTCATCTCTCCAACTTCAAAAATGGGCAAGTTTAATTGTTTAGCAAATTCTAATTTCTCATCTGACAAAACTTCATAAGGAAGTTTAAGTCTTTGAACCATTTCTCTTTGATATTCGCTTGTTTGAGTTGATAATCCAAAAATATTTGAAATATTTAATTTTTTTAATTCATGAAAATTATCTCTAAATGAGCAAGATTGAGGTGTACATCCACGTGCTCCAGGTATGTTATCCCAATTATCAGGTAGTGGCTTATCAGGTTGACCAGTCATCGGGTAAATATAAATAATTGTTAAACCTTTAAAATCAGATAGTTCAACTAATTTATCATTAGTACTCTTAAGTTTGATTGATTTAATAATATAATTATTTAAATGATTTAAATTTTCTTCACCCTTTGGTTCTGGAATTTTAGACCAATCAACATTTGTTAAATTTTTTTGATTCATGAATTTAATGATAATTTATTTTTCTATTATATTTAAATTATTTGATATTATAATTCTAAAAAATTATAATAATCAAAAAAAGTTAATTTTTTGTTATTTAACAACACATTCTATTAAGAAAACTTAGTTGATAAAACTTTATCATTAGTAGATTATAAATAATAAAATGGCTCATATTAAAAGAAGTTTGGCAAAAACCCTAACGTGGAGAATTGTTGCTTCTGCTGACACTTTTCTTATTAGCTGGATAATCACAGGAGAAATATATTTTGCCGGTGCGATTGCTGGTATTGAAGTTTTGACTAAAATGTTTTTATACTATTCTCATGAACGGGTTTGGGAACGTATTAAGTGGGGTAAAAAATTAAGAGAACAACACACAACTATATTTCCACACGGATTAAGAATAAAAAAAATATTTAAGAAAAAAAAATCTAATAAAAAAAAATAAATACTCTTATTTAAAAATATTTATAAAACTATTATTATAAAATTTTTTGGAGACAAATATACAAGCAGAGCTTTTTAAAATAATTCCATCATTTATAATTCTTAAATTATTTGCTTTTAATGTAGATCCTGTTGAAGTGATATCAGCTATTAACTCAGATGATCCAGTAAACGGGTATGACTCTGTTGCTCCCAAACTAGAAACTACTCTAAATTGACTTACCCCCTTTGAGAGAAAAAAATTTTCCACTAAGTTTGGATATTTAGTAGCCACCCTCATTCTTCGATTATATTTTTCTTTAAATTCAAAACTTACCTCTTCAAGATCAGCCATATTTTGAACATCTAGCCAATCCCTAGGGACAGCTACAACTAAATCTGCAAAACCAAATTTAAGTTTTTTTATAATTTTAACATTATCAGAATAAATTTCGGGAAATTCCTTTAGTAAATCTAGACCAGAGATACCGATGTCCAATGTTCCATCGTTTAATCTTTCTATAATCTCTCTGGCGTGTAAAAAAATTCCCTCGATACTTTTATTATTTTGTACGTTAAAAAAATAATTTCTTTCTCCAAAAGTACTAATTATATTTAAATTTTTTGTTTTAAAAAAATTAATAGACTCATCTCTTAATCTTCCTTTGCTTGGTAAACCAATTTTAATTTTTTCCATTATTATAAATTAATTAATTGATTGAGATTAATGGCTCCACCTAGCGCAGGAACGTTTTTTGAATAACCAAGGGTTTTTAACAAGTTATTATACTCGCCTCCTCTAGCCAACTCTATTATTTGTCCATTCTTATTTATAGATGCCAAAAAAACTAATCCTGTATAATATTCAGCACTTCTTCCAAAATCAGTTTTAAATGAAATTGTGTATTTTTTTTTAATTTTTTTATTTATTAATATAATTTTTTTTAAACCATTTTTTATATTCTGGTTGTTTAAACTATATTTTTTAAAAAAAGAAAAAATTGATTGTTCTACTTGTTCTATAGGAACATTAATTGTTAAATAATCTCTAATAATTTTAACATTACTTTTGCCTCTAAAATTATCTCTCGGATCTTTAATTTTTTTTTTAAATCTTTTTACAATATCCTCAATAGTCCTTCCGCCTATTAAATCATTTTGATTCATCTTGTTTAAATATTCAAGTCTTTTAGTGTCTACTTCAATTGTTTCTTTGTCCAAATCATAATTAGTTTCTAACCTTTTTAACAAATCATCAAAATATACTTTTCTTGGAAAGTGTCTTATCAATCTTAACTTCCATCGCTCTGGCAAATCTAGAGTCTCAATTAAAATCTTAAATAAATTTAAATCTCCAATAGTGACTTTTAAATTTTTAATTTTTTTAATAGGGTCCAAAACAGTTTCCACTAAATTTAAAACAGAGTTTGAATTATTTGAATTAATTATTTCACAGCCTAATTGATCAAAAACTATTAAATCTCCATTTTTGTTAAGTCGAAAAGCATTGCCATAGTAGCAATATCTTTCTTCTCTCTTTTTCTTTTCTTGAATATATTTTAAGGCAGTTGAGACAGTAAGATCTGGTCTTAAGCTAATTTCCTTACCGAGCAGGTCTTTATAAGTTAGTGCATATCTTTTAAATTGCTCTCCCGATCTTTCTGTTAACAAATTTGTGTCAATAAGAAGATCTAAATCTGTAAAATTAAAATTTTTTTTTTTAAAAAAGCTTAAAATTTTTTTAGAAAATTTCTCTTTTAATTTTTTTTTTTCGAGCCCTTGTTTCATTTTTTTAATTCATTTAACAATTGATCAAATTTTACGGTTTTTTGTGACACGGCAGACTCTTTCCATTCGTCTCTATTTTGAATATTATTGGAGAGTTTTTTTCCAATATTTAAGTTCTTAATAGTAATGAGATTTTTACTTACCTCATCATCTCCGCACAATATAACGTAATCACAACCTTTTTTATCGGCATATTTAAATTGAGATTTAATATTCGAAGTGCCTGAATAAATTTCTGCGCTTATATTATTGGATCTTAATTTGTTTAAAATTTTCAAATAAAAATCCATATATTTGTCATTAAAAACACATATGAGAATTAATAGTTTTTTTTCGATTTCAATTTTATTTTTTTGCATGAGTGCAAAAATTAGCCTGTCTAACCCAATTGAAACTCCAGTGGACGGACAATCTTGATTATTAAATTTTTTTACTAGATCATCATATCTACCTCCACCACCAATAGAGCCAAATTCGATTTCTTGCCCTTTATTGTTTAAAACTCCAAAGGTAAGATTGGCTTCAAAAATTGGGCCTGTGTAATACTCCAGTCCTCTAACTACCGTGGGATCAAAAATATAATTTTCAAAGCCAAACAATGAAAAATATTTTTGCATTAATTTTAGCTCATCGATTCCCTCATTTATGATTTTATTATTATCTGCAATCTTACTTATTCTTTCAAAATTATTTTCTGATAAATCTTTAATTTCTAAAAAATTAATTATTTCTTTAATTTGAAACTCTTCAAGTTCTGCTCCTTTTGTAAAATCTCCAGATTTATCTTTTCTTCCTTTTCCAAGTAAGTAACTTACCCCTTCTAACCCTACTCGATCTAATTTATCTATGGCTCTTAAAGTGATTGCTTGTTTTGTGATATCGTTAATATTTATTTTTTCTAATAATCCTTTGGAAAGTTTACGATTTGAAATTTTAATTATGAATTGTTTTTTTTCCAACCCACAAAAAGTTAAAATTTCTGATATTAAAAAACAAAGCTCAGAATCTGCAAACAGATTACTGGTACCAATGTAGTCAGCATCAAATTGCAAAAATTCTCTAAATCTTCCTGGTCCTGGTTTTTCGTTTCTCCATACAGTTCCTAGCTGAAATCTTTTAAATGGCTTGGGTATCGTATCAAAATTTTTAGCAGCATAACGGGCTAAAGGAGCGGTTAAATCATATCTCAATGAAAGCCATTTTTTTTCATCCTCAAAAGAAAAAACTCCCTCAGATGGTCTTTCTTTATCAGGTAAATATTTTCCAATACTTTCTGTATACTCAAAACTAGGAGTTTCAAGATATTGAAAGCCATACTTAATCATGATCTGTTTAATATTGGAAATTAAAAGATCTCTAATTAATAATTCTTCTTGTTCTCTATCAGCAAACCCAGCTGGTAAATCACTGCTAGGTCTAAAATTTTTTTTATTCATTTTTTTGGTACAGCTGGGTGGACTCGAACCACCGACATCTGGTTCCACAAACCAGCGCTCTAACCAACTGAGCTACAGCTGCATTCTTTTTTGTTTATAATAGTATTTTGTATTTAAATATACGATTCTATTGGCCAAGCATAAGCCCAGCATGTACATGGCTAATTTTATTATAAAAGTAATAATTTATATCTCATATTTTGTAGATTTAATAACAAACGGGCAAAAAAACTCAAGGTTATAGTTATTTTTTATTCTAGCCAATTTTTAAATTTTCTGATGTTGTTTTTAATATAAATAGGTAGTTTGTTAATAGAAATTTTTTTTAATTTTACTCCCGTTTCAAACTTATTAGCCACAGTTTGATCTAAACGATGATCATAGATTACTTTTTTATTACTGACTATTTTTTTTATTTTTGTAATTGAAAGTGGATTAGCATCATATTCTTGATGATGAAGATATGTTTTTAGTTTCTTTTGAATAAGCTTTGGTGTTTTTATATAAGTAAAATGCCAACCTCCATTTTTAATAAAATGTACATTTTGGTATTTTTTTTCATCAAACCAAGTATCAATCCTAAAAAACTTGTACTTTTTGGGCTTTACATTTCTAAGCCACTGTGGAGATTTCAAAAATTCAAATTTACACATTCTTGTTCCAAACCATTTTTGATGAGTATTTTGTAAATTAAATTTATAATAAAAAAAATCTTGTTCAAAAATATAGATTTGTTTAGTTCTGATATTTTTTAAATTTATTACTGAAAGATTGGGTATTTCATCAAGATCTGAAATAATTATTAAGTCATCTTTTTTAGCATCATAAATACCTTTCATGATAAAATTTCTTTGCAAATTTTCTCTTTGAATTGCATTCAAAATTTTTATTGCATCGACTGAATATTTATTATTATTTTTAATTAAATCTTTAGGTTGCTTATCTAAAACAATATATCTAATTTTGTTTTTAAATTTTTTAAAATTATTAATATTAAATCTTAATTTTCTTTTTTCTCCATTGTGAGCATATTTTGCTTCTACAATAATAAAAAAATCTACATACTCATTTAATGTATTTAGTCTAACATCTAAGCATAAGTCTTCATCGTAATACATGAAACAATCATAGATTTTCATAATTTTATTTTGATATTAAATTGTAAATAATAATTTTTTTAAAATCACTTTTTGGTGGTCTGAGGTGGATTTGAACCACCGACACAAGCCTTTTCAGGGCTCTGCTCTACCAACTGAGCTATCAGACCATGCTTAGTCTTTTTCCACAATTTATTTAAATAATCAATTAAAAACTAAATTAAATTAGATGATTTTAACAAGTTGTAAATGCCTTGGCCAACGGCAAACCGACTACATTTGAATAAGATCCGTTTATAATTTTAATAAATCTGTCTGCATATCCTTGTATCGCATAAGCACCTGCTTTATTTTTCCATTCTTCCGTTTCCAAATACATCTCGATATCTGCGTCTTGTCTAATCTATAAAAAGTAACTTTCGTAATAATATTTTTTAGTTTTGTATGGTTTTTATTTCTAAGATAAACTGATGTTAACACATTATGTTTTCTACCTGAAAAAAAAGTTAAAAAACTTCTAGCTTCATCTTTATTTTTTGGTTTACCAAAAATTTTATTTGACACAAAAAACAATAGTATCTGCAGATAGAATGGTCATTTCAGGATATTTTTGAAATACAAAATCACCTTTTTCTTTAGCTAATCTACTACAATACAAAATTGGTTTTTCTTTTCTTTTTGGGATTTTCATCTATGTCAGCCGCTTCAATAATTTCAGGAATAATATTTATTTTTTTTAGTAAATCTAATCTTCTTAGAGATGCGCTCGCTAAAACCAACCCTTTGGTAATTTTAGCCATTTACTTTAATCTAAAAGTAATTCTGCCTTTTGTTAGATCATAGGGTGTAACCTCTACTAAGACTTTGTCCCCAGTCAAAACTCTAATGCGGTTTTTTCTTAATTTTCCTGAACTATGAGCTAAAATTTCATGATTATTTTCTAACTTTACTCTAAATGTTGCATTAGGAAGCAATTCAGTTACTACCCCATTAAACTCCAACATTTCTTCTTTAGCCATAAATGATTTTTAATTTTATTTATTTATACGTTTCATAATCGAAAGTGCATGAGCTTGCAACCCTTCATAATTTGCAAGATCAATTGCTGCTGGTCCAATTTTTTTAATTCCTTTTTTTGAACATTTAATAATAGAAGTTTTTTTATAAAAATCTGAAACAGACAATCCAGATGAAAACCTAGCTGTTCCAGAGGTGGGAAGAACATGATTAGGTCCAGCAATATAGTCGCCGATTGCCTCTGGACTATAGTTACCTAAAAAAATAGAACCAGCATTAACAATTTTTTTTTCAATAAAATCAAAATTTTTTACTTTAATTTCTAAATGCTCAGGAGCAATTTGATTTACAATGTCTACAATCTCTTTATCATTTTTGCATACAATAATTGCACCAAAATTATTTATACTAGATTGGGCTATTTTTTGTTCTTGGTAATAGTTGAAGAATTTTACTAATTTCTAATTTAACCCTGTTTGCAAAACTAAGAGCTTTTAGTAATTAAAATACTTTGGGACAACTCATCATGCTCTGCCTGAGATAGATAGGTCAATTGCTGTCCACTCAGGATTATTTTCTGGACCTGCGATAATTGTAATTTCTGAAGGTCCAGCGATCATATCTATACCAACTTCACCAAACACTTCTTTTTTTGCAGCTGGCTACAAAAATATTTCCTGGTCCAACAATTTTATCTACTTTTTCAACCGAATTTGTTCCGTATGCTAAAGCAGCAATTGCTTGTGCACCACCTATTCTAAAAACTTTTTTAACCCCACACAATTTTGCTGCATAAATTACTCCAGCATTAATCTCATTATTAGGGGTCGGCACAACAGCATATATATTTTTAACTCCTGCAACAATTGCGGGAATACAATTCATTAATACAGTGCTAGGATAACTTGCTTTCCCTCCAGGAACATAAACTCCAAGTTTATTAATTGGATTGTATTTATAACCTAGTTGATTTCCAAAACTATCTTGAAATTTAAATGAAACATTTTTTTGTCTTTGATGAAATTGTTTAATTCTTTTATATGCTAAATTTATAGCTTTTTTTATTTTTGGCTCTAAGCTTTTTGCAATAAAATTTAATTCTGAATTGGCAATTTGTATATTATTTTTATTCAAAGAAATTTTATCAAACTTCTTTGAATATTTTATTAAAGCTAGATCTCCATTTTTTTTAATATCTTTAATAATTTTTAAAACTGCAAACTTATTAAATTCAGATTGATTACGTTTTGAGTTTAAAACATTACTAAAATCTTTTTTAAAACTGCTAGTTTTTGTATTTAGTATATATTTCATTAAATTTTATGTTTTGGCTTATATTTAGTTATCCAACTTTCAGAAAAATCTTCAAGTGTCGAATCTATAAATTCAGTCTCCATTGAAATTACTCCTCCGCCTGAAAATATCAACTTCAAATTATAATTTTCATTTTTAAGTCTATTGGTTTCTAAAGCTAAAAATTCTAATATCCGCGTTTTATTTTTGGCACTAATATTTCTAGATTTGACTTTTAGAATATTTTTAAAAACAAGGGCAGATCTTATTCTTCTATTATCTCTAAAAACCCCATGTTCAGCATCTTCCCACATAAATCTATTAAAAATACAAAGAAATGTTTTGTTTCTTTCTAAAAACTTAATATCTTGAGTTACGATTACTGCATCTTGCAAATATGCAGAAAAAATCTTTAAATCTTTTTCATCGTTGGCCTGTAATTTTAAATTTATATCATTATTAATCATTCTTAATAGATAATTTTGCCCCGCAAGCTTTAAGCTTTCCAATTAAATTCTCATAACCTCTTTCTAAATGATAAATTCTATTTACCACTGTCGTTCCTTTCGCAGCTAATCCTGCTAAAACAAGTGATACGGACGCTCTCAAATCTGTTGCCATGACTTCTGCTCCTGTTAAGTTAGCAACTCCCTGTATATAAGCTATTTTATTTTTAATTATTATATTGGCTCCCATTCTTTTTAATTCAGAAACATGTAAAAATCTGTTTTCAAAAATATCTTCTTTAATTGTCGATTTCACATTAGATAAACAAAGTAAGCTCATGAGTTGAGCCTGCATGTCTGTTGGAAAACCAGGGTAAGGCGAGGTCTTAATATTTAAAGGTTTAATTTTTTTTCTTGAAACAGATACAGAATTTTTTTTAAAACTTAACAAAGCTCCAGATTTTTTTAAAATATCAAAAATATTTTTCATTATTTTTTGATTAATATTATTTAATGTTATTTTGCCATTAGTAATTAATGATGCAACCGCGTAGGTACCAGCCTCTATTCTGTCTGGAATGATAGAATAAGTAACACTTTTTAATTTTTCTACTCCCGTAATAATTAAAGATCTTTTTGAACCAAACGATATTTTTGCTCCTGCTTTATTTAAAAAGTTTATCAAATCTATAATTTCAGGCTCTACTGCAATATTTTTAATTATTGTTTTTCCTTTAGTGATAACAGAAGCCATGATCAAATTTTCTGTTGCACCCACGGAAATGGATGAAAATGAGAGTTTTGCTGGTTTCAATTGTTTGGCTTTTGCAACAATATACCCATTATCAATTTTAATTTTTGCACCTAGTTTTTTTAGTTGCTCAATATGTAAATCAACTGGTCTTGAGCCAATGGCACAACCTCCTGGTAAAGAAACTTTTGCATTTCCATATTTTGAAATTAATGGTCCCAACACCAAAACACCTGCCCTCATAGTTTTAACTAAATTATAAGGAGCAATTAAATTTTTAGTTTTTTTTGGTAAAATAGATAATTCATTTTTTGAAGAACTGAATTCAATTTTTTTTCCAATACTTTCTAATAAAATAACCATTGTAGAAATATCTTTAACATCTGGAATATTTTGTAACCTTACTTCTTCATCAAACAAAAGTGTGGCGGCAAGAATTGGCAAGGCAGCATTTTTTGAACCTGAAATATCAATAGTTCCAAAGAGCTTATTACCCCCTTGAATTATTAATTTTTTCATTTCTACTTATATTTTTGGGAGGGTAACACCCTGCTGTTTCATATACTTTCCTTTTCTGTCTGCATACGAAACTTCCGGAGACTGATCTCCTTTTAAAAATATAAACTGACAAGCTCCTTCATTAGCATAAATTTTTGCAGGCAGCGGAGTAGTGTTTGAAAACTCTAAAGTAACATGACCTTCCCATTCTGGTTCTAAAGGTGTTACATTTACTATAATACCACATCTTGCATAAGTACTTTTACCAAGACAAATCACAAGAACATCTCGAGGTATCTTAAAGTATTCTACAGTGCTCGCCAAAACAAAAGAATTGGGAGGTATAATACACACATCCTCTTTTTTGGTCACAAAACTTTCTTGAGAAAAATTTTTAGGATCCACTACTGTTGAATGAACATTGGTAAAAATCTTAAATTCATTGGATACCCGTGCATCATAACCATAAGAAGATAGTCCAAAAGAGATGTTGTCACCTCTTTGTTGATTTTCAACAAAAGGTTTGATCATCTCCTTTTCAAGAGACATTTGCTTAATCCATTTATCTGATAGTACGCTCATTTTTATTTTTTTCTTTTTTTTGAAACTCTTTTCTTTTTCTTAAATTTTCTTTTAGAGCGTCAGCTAACTTTTTCTTTAAATCTTCTTTCTCACCCATCAAATACATTTGATAATTATTTATTTGGATTGGTTAAATCCTCTAAAGTAATCGGCTTATTGATATCATGCATTTCTGCAGGCTCTTTTTTTTCTTCTACAGGATTAGTTGAGGCTCTTTTGGCTCGTTTAAGAGCAAGACGTTCTTTTCTTTTTGCTTCTTTCAGCATAGCCCTTTCACCACGCTTAGACTTATAATCATAATGAATACCCATGGCTGAGCCTCCTTAACTAATTTTTTAACTTAAAATTATTCTTTTTTTAAGTTTACAGCAGATGGACCCTTTTTTCCATCTTCGATATCAAAAGTAAGAACATCTCCCTCATCGAGGTATCCTACACCAGAGTCTTTAACTGCTGACATGTGAACAAAAACGTCTTTTTCTTTATCATCTCGTTCAATAAATCCATAACCTTTGGATCCATTAAACCATTTTACTTTTCCTTTTATACTCATCTTTACTCTCTTTTTAGTTATTAAGATATTTGGCTAAATGCCAAACATCATAGGCTATAAATAGATAATAAACATTTTTGTCAAGAATTTGAAAATTCAACCAGATATTGAAGATTAAATTTTTCCTTCTATTTTAGAGCAATTTTCTTTGTTTATTTTTTTGTCAAATGCGGAAACTGACTCATTTTTTACGATCCAAACATAAGACTTTTCATAAGTATTATTGGACGCAACTGAGGTGCATTTTTCTCCTAATTTAACAGTATGTGTAGTGCAATTGGTTAAAGCTATTAGAGCGATCATTACAACTACTAAAGATATTTTTTTCATAAAATTAAAATAAAATAAAAAAATGATCTTAGTTTGCTTTAAAATAGACATATTCCAGGCAAGCAAAGATAAAAAAAGTTGTAAAAACCTGCTATAAATTTAAAAAGTCACAAAGAAGCCCACATAGCTCAGAAGGTAGAGCACGTCCATGGTAAGGACGGGGTCGTCAGTTCGATTCTGGCTGTGGGCACCAAAAATTATTTTGTGTTTTGTTCTAATATTTCTTTGTAAAGAGAACTATGGTCATCATTTCCATTTCCTCTATCTACAATATTTTGGTACATACTCTGGATCAATTTTGATATAGGAAGACTAACATTAACATCCTTGGCACATTTTAAAATATTATCCATATCTTTTAAATGAGTAATAGATTTTCCTCTTGGGGCAAAATCTTTTTTTACCATTCTTGATCCGTGGTTTTGTAAAATTTTACTATCTGCAAATCCACCTGCTACCGCTTTAATAAAATTTTCTGGGTTTGCTCCAACTTTTTCGCAAAGAATAATCGCCTCAGCCACTGCTCCAATAGTAACTCCAACAATAATTTGATTACACAATTTTGCAACCTGACCGCTACCAGACGGTCCTACCAAAGTCGAATTTCCCATAAAATTTAAAATACTTTGTATTTCTTTAAATGTTTCTACATCTCCTCCAGCCATAATAGCTAAGGTTGCAGACTTAGCTCCCTCGGGGCCTCCTGAAACTGGAGCATCAATAAAATTAATATTACTATTTTTTAAACTATTATAAAAAAGTTTTGCACTCTCATATTTTGTTGAACTCATATCGACAATTATAGAATTATTTTTTAATAATTTTTTTTCTAATATTTCATCAATAACTTTTTTTACGGCTGTATCGTCCGGTAGCATGGTAATAACGATTTCAGAATCTTGGATTGCTTCCTCTAAAGAGTTACAAATCTTAATATTTGGTATAACTTTAAGCTCATCCATCTTGGAATGAGTTCTATTAAACGCTTTTATTTTGTAATTAGATTTTGCCAAATTTTTCACCATCGGCAAACCCATTAAGCCCGTACCCACAAAGGCTATTTTTTTTTCTGAAATTACCATGCTAACCTGAAAGACCTAGATGAGTATATTTAATATTTAAATAATCTTTAATTGCTTCAGATCCACCTTCTCTTCCATAACCACTTTGCTTTATTCCTCCAAAAGGAGTTTCTGCAAATGGCACATGTGGTGTATTAATTGCAACCATTCCTGTCTCAAGCAAGTCTGAGGTTTTGTGAGCTTTTTCCATTGAGTTAGTAGCAACATATGCAGCTAATCCTGCCTCATGATTATTAGCTCTCTCAATTACTTCATCAAAATGTTTAAAAGTCAAAATAGGACAAAGTGGTCCGAATGGTTCTGTTTTCATAATAGTAAAATTATCTTGTACATGATCAAACACAGTCGGTTCATAAAAATAACCTTTGTTAAATTCTGCAGGTCTTTTGCCACCACATAAAATTTTTGCTCCTTCTGTTTTGGTTTTTTCAACCAAATCTTCTATTTCTAATAATCTTTTCTTAGTAGTAATTGGACCAATGTCAGAATTTTTTTCAATTCCGTGACCCATTTTTAATTTTAATGTTTTTTCAACAAACAATTTTGTAAACTCTTCTTTTTTGCTTTCATGAATATAAAACCTACTTGGAGATATACAAACCTGACCAGTATTTCGATATTTGGCCATAATAGCCATGTCCGTTGCTTTTTGAATATTGGCGTCATCATGTACAATAAAAGGAGCGTGACCACTTAATTCCATTGTCACTCTTTGAACTTTTTCTGCAGCTTGTTTTAAAATAATTTTACCTACTCTAGTTGAGCCTGTAATAGAAATTTTTTTTACAATATCTGAAGAAATTAATTGAGATGAGATTGAAGCCGGATCACCTGATAACAAATTAACTACTCCGGCTGGTATTCCGGCTTCTCTAATAATATCTACCAATTGCATAACTGAACCTGGTGTGACTACATCAGGTTTGCAAATGACTGAGCATCCAGCAGCTAAAGCAGTTGATATTTTTCTTGAAGCTAAAATAACTGGAAAGTTCCATGGAGTTAATGCCGCAACTACTCCAACTGGCTCATATTTAATTTGGATTCTAGTATCTGCAAATCTGCTTTCAACAATTTGACCATAAATTCTTTTTGTCTCTTCTGCATTCCATTCAAAAATATCAGCTGATGCTAAAGCCTCTCCTTGGGCTTGAGCAAATGGTTTGCCTACTTCTAGAGAAATCCATTTAGCAATAATATCCTTTTTTTCTCTTATTAAGTCAGCAATTTTTCTAATTTTATATGACCTTTCCCAAGCAGGAGTTTTTTTCCAAATATTCAATCCACTTTTTGCCGACTGCAATGCCTTCTCCACATCTTCGCTGGTAGCTTTGGAAGCGCTACCTAAAATTTCTTCATTGGATGGATTAATAACTTCGTATGTGCTTTTATCAGATGAAGGTGCCCATTTTCCATCGATAAACTGTCCAAAATGTTGATACATAAATGTAATGTCCAAAAGATTTTTAGCTTAAATGATACCCAAATGAAAACAAATTTGTTAGAATAAATTCAGTTTTTAAGGTTTACAGGGGAGTATTTAGTTAATAAATAACGCCATTCATATGAGTACAGAAATTAGAGTTCCAGATATTGGAGATTTTAAAAACGTTGAAATTATAGAAGTTCTCGTAAAAGAGGGTGAGCAAATAAATAAAAATGATCCCATCATTACACTCGAAAGTGATAAATCAAGCGTGGAAGTTCCTTGTCCGTTTTCTGGAACCATATCTGAATTAAAAGTAAAAATTGGTGATAAAGTATCTCAGGGTGATCTGGTTGGATTTATTAATGCCGAAGGAGATAATAAGTCTACAAAAAGTTCTTCTGATACAAGAATCTCCAAAAGAAAAAATTCTTCCTGAAACAGAAAAAATTATTAAAGATGCTGAAGAAAGTTTAACGACAAATTCCTCTTCGGGACTAATAGAAATTCAAGTACCTGATATTGGTGATTTTAAAAATGTCGAAATTATTGAAATTCTAATAAATGAGGGAAACCAAATCAATAAAGGGGATCCTCTAATAACTTTAGAAAGTGATAAATCAAGTATGGAGGTGCCGTCACCCATTTCAGGAATAGTAAAAGAAATTAAGGTTAAAGTAGGTGACAAAGTATCTAAGGGAAGTACGATAGGAATTGCAGAAAGCAAAGACCTAGTTTCAAATACCAAAATAAATAAAGAAGCAGAAACTACCATTAAACCCTCAAAACCAGACACAATCGGCTCCAGTAGTTAATTCAAGAATAGAGATAAAAAATAAACAGCTTTATAGCGGTGTCCCACGCATTAACGATATTGATCCAACCGAAACAAATGAATGGATTGAATCTCTTGCAGATGTTGTAAAAAGAGATGGTGCTGAAAGAGCTCATTACTTACTAAGTCAATTAATTGATGAAGCTTATATTGCTGGTTCTAATATTCCTTTTACACAAAACACTCCTTACATAAATACAATTCCAACTGAACTAGAAGCAAAATCTCCTGGAAACCAAGAACTTGAAAGAAAAATAAGATCTTTGATTAGATGGAATGCGGCGGCAATGGTTGTAAGAGCAAATAAAATTTCATCTGAACTAGGTGGTCATATAGCAACGTTCGCTTCAGCTGCAACTTTATATGATGTGGGGTGTAATCATTTTTGGAGAGCAAAGACAGATACTTTTTTAGGAGATATGGTTTTTTATCAAGGCCATGCGGCTCCAGGTATGTACGCAAGATCATTTCTTGAAGGAAGAATTTCTAAAGAACAGCTAATGAATTTTAGACAAGAAGCAAAAGGTGGAAATGGATTATCTTCATATCCTCATCCTTGGCTAATGCCTAACTACTGGCAGTTTCCAACTGTTTCTATGGGACTTGGGCCTATTATGTCAATTTATCAAGCTCGTTTCATGAAATATTTACAAAATAGAGGATTGATACCTGATCAAGACAGAAAAGTTTGGTGTTTTATTGGAGATGGAGAAACGGACGAAGCAGAAACTCTTGGAGCAATTGGACTTGCATCACGAGAGAAATTAGACAATTTAATATTTGTAATTAATTGTAATCTTCAAAGACTAGATGGGCCTGTTCGAGGAAATGGAAAAATTATTCAAGAATTGGAAGGAACTTTTAGAGGCGCTGGATGGAACGTAATTAAAGTTATCTGGGGATCTTATTGGGATCCATTATTAAAAGCTGACAAAACTGGACTTCTTATGAAAAGAATGAACGAGGTTGTCGACGGTGAATATCAAGCCATGAAAGCTAAAGGTGGCGCTTATGTAAGGGAAAAATTTTTTGGAAAATATCCTGAACTATCAAAATTAGTTTCTAATATGTCAGACTCAGACATTTGGAGATTAAACAGAGGTGGTCACGATCCAAACAAAGTATATGCCGCATATGATGCAGCCTCAAAACATAAAGGTCAACCAACTGTAATTCTTACTAAAAGTATTAAAGGATATGGAATGGGCAAATCTGGAGAAAGTATAAACACCACCCACCAACAAAAAAAATTAGATGTAGATGATATGTTTTATTTTAGAGACAGATTCGAAATACCTTTAACAGATGAACAAGTTAAAAATTTAGAATTTTATAGACCAGATGAAAAATCCGAAGAAATACAATACATGCTTGAAAGAAGAAAAAAACTTGGAGGATTTATACCTTCAAGATCTTCGAAAGCTGTTCCTGTCAAAATAGATAATTCTGTATTCGAATCTTCTTATCAGTCCTCCGGGGAAAGACAAATTTCAACCACTATGGCTTTGGTTGCAATCCTAACCAAAATGTTAAGAGACAAATCAACGGCCTCTAGATTGGTACCAATTATTCCTGATGAAGCAAGAACATTTGGGATGGAAGGTTTTTTCCAAAAAATTGGAATTTATGCGCATGAGGGACAAAAATATGAGCCGGTAGATTCTGAACAAATTAGTTCTTATCGTGAAGATAAAAAAGGACAAGTTTTAGAAGAAGGAATTAACGAAGCTGGAGCGATGTCTTCTTTTATTGCAGCAGGAACAGCTTATGCAAATCATGAGATTGAAATGTTACCTCTTTATATTTTTTATTCTATGTTTGGTTTTCAAAGGGTAATGGATTTAATTTGGGCAGCAGGCGATTCACAAACAAGAGGATTTTTAATTGGAGCTACTGCAGGAAGAACTACTTTGGCTGGTGAAGGGCTGCAACACCAAGATGGACACAGTCTCATTATGGCTTCTATGATTCCCAATTGTGTTTCATATGACCCAACTTATGCATATGAACTAGCCATCATTTTTGAAGATGGTCTTAAACGCATGCATGAAAAACAAGAAAATGTTTTTTATTATATTACAGCCATGAATGAAAATTATTTACATCCAGAACTTCCCAAACATGTAAAAAAAGAAGATGTGTTAAAAGGTATGTATTTGCTCAAAGAATTTGACAACAGAGGAAAGGCAAAAGTTCAATTAATGGGTTCAGGAACTATTCTCAATGAAGTTTTACAAGCGGCTGAAATTTTAAGTAATGAATATGGAATTGATTCTGATGTTTGGAGCGTAACAAGCTTTAATGAACTTCAAAAAAACGCGATGGAGATTGAAAGAAAGAACTTACTTAACCCTACTCAAGACAGAGAACAAACCTATATAGAAAAATGTTTAGAAGGAAGAACTGGTCCAATTATTGCAGCAACCGATTACATGAGAGTACATTCAGATCAAATAAGACCCTATATTAAAGAAAATTATTATACTTTTGGAACAGACGGATTTGGTAGAAGCGATACAAGAAAAAAATTAAGAGAATTTTTTGAGGTAAGCAAAGAATATATTGTTGCAAACACGTTAAGCATTTTGTCTCAAGAACAAAAAATTGCTTCTAAGGTTGCTCAAAAAGCTTTTGAAAAATATAATATTGACCAAACTAAACCCATTCCTACTAAACTATAATGGCCCAAGATATTTTAGTACCAAATATTGGTGACTTTAAAAATGTTGAGATCATAGAAGTTTTAATTAAAGAAGGACAAGAAGTTGAAAAAGGTGATGCGATCATCACCCTTGAAAGTGATAAATCAAGTGTGGAAGTGCCATCAAGCTCCTCTGGAAAAATTAAAAAAATTCATATTAAAATTGGTGATAAAGTATCGGAAGGAAGCTTAATAGCATCACTCGAGGGATCCGAGGTACAAGCTAAAAACAAACAAGAAGAGAAAAAAATAATTGACAATCAAAAAATTTCTCAAAAAACTGAAGAAATTCAACTCAATCAAACTATCGAATTAAAAACTTTAACCATACCAAGTATAAATTTTTCTGGAAAACTTATTATAACAAATATTTTAGTTAAAACTGGAGACAAAGTTGTACCAGAACAGCCAGTCATTACTCTGGAAGATAATACTTCAAGTATTGATATTCCATCCCCTATTACTGGAATAATTGATAAAATTTTAGTTCAGCCAAATCAAGAAGTCTCTATTGATCAAGAAATTTGTAAAATACAAACTGAACAAAAAATTTCTAAAATAATAAAAGAAACTAATACAAGACAAGAACCGATTATAACAACACCTCAATCTAGTAATGAGGATTTCTCTAGTAACGTTACTGGGGCAAGCCCCAAGGTTATGAAATTTGCTAGAGAACTAGGAGTTACAATTGATCAAATTAATGGAACTGGAAGAAAAGGCAGAGTTTTAGAACAAGATATTAAGCGTTATGTAAGCGAAAATATTAACAAACCAAAAGCTTCTGCTTCCTCTCCTGTTGTAACACAGCCAGAACAGCCAAAATCAGAAGCCATTACCTTTTCAGCATAACGAGTTTGGAGATGTAGATGTTCAAAATATACCAAGAATTAAAAAGCTATCAGGACCACATTTGGTGAAAGCATGGACTACCATTCCTCATGTAACACAACATGATGAATTAGATGTAACAGAAATGGAAAGTTTTAGAAAAAGCTTAGTAAACCTAAATACTAGAGAAAAGATCTCTATCACTCCTCTTGCTTTTATGATGAAAGCACTGGTCAATGCTATGAGAAAATATCCAAATTTCAATAGCTCTCTGGATGGTGAAAAAGTAATTTTTAAAAAATACTTCCACATAGGAATTGCTGTCGACACACCTCACGGATTAATGGTTCCCAAAATAAGAAATGTAGATAAAAAAAGCTTACAAGAACTAAGTGAGGAAGTAAGAAAAGTCAGCAAATTATGCAAAGAATTAAAAATAGATAAAAAAGAATTTTTTGGAGGATCCATGACCATTTCCAGTCTAGGAGGTATAGGTGGTAGTTTTTTTACTCCAATTATTAATGCTCCTGAGGTGGCTATTATAGGAATTGGAAAATCCGAAATGAAACAAATATTTATTGAAGGAAAATTTGAACCTCGAATGATGATGCCAATATCATTATCTTATGACCACAGAATTATTGATGGTGCCGAAGCAGCTAAATTTTGCCAAGACCTCAAAGTAAGCTTGGGAAGAAATTTTGCGATGAAATTAGCTGTCTAAATGATAGTTGCAAGGTATTTGCGAAGAAAAATTTTCTGAAATTAAAAATATTTTCTCTAGTTTTTTTGAAAAAAATCAAGAAACTGGTGCTGGATTTTCAGTAATACAAAATCAAAAAAAAATTATTAGTATTTATGGAGGTGTAAAAAACTCCAGGAATGAAGCTTGGGATCAAAATACTATAGTAAATACTTTTTCTGCAAGCAAAGGAATTTATGAAGCATGTATTGCAAAACTTTTAAACGAAAATTTAATAGATATTGAAAAACCAGTTTCTTATTACTGGCCTAATTTTAATAAAAAAAACAAATCTCATATTTTAGTTAAACATGTTTTGTCTCATCAATCCGGTGTCTATAGATTTAAAACTCAATTAAAAAATCAAGATCTAATTGATTGGGAAAAAATAATTTTTATATTAGAAAATCAAGAGCCCGATCATCTTCCTGGAGCATTTACTTATTACCATGCAAAAACACACGGATATTTAATAGGAAATTTAATTAAGATAATTACTAATTTAAGTGTGGGAAAATATTTACAAAAAGAAATTACAAATAAAAACAATATAAAATTTTATTTTGGAATAAATGATAATGAAATATCAAATACAGCTGACCTTTCTTTAGACATTTTTGGACCAGAAGATATTAGTAAAAATATTGATAATTATGATGCTTTTAATAATCCTTCACACGATATTAACTATTACAACACATTAGAATGGAGAAAATCAGAAGTACCTTCTATGGGTGGGCATGGAAATTCAGATGCTATAGCATCTATTTACGATTATTTAGCTAATGATTATAAAAATAATAATCAAAATATAATTAAACAAAATTTATTACAAAAATATTTATCTGAAACTAATTTTGAAAAAGATTTAAGTTTAAACTTTCCTATTAGATGGACTAACCTTGGATTTATACTTCGTGGTGGATGGATGTTTGGCAAATATAAAGAATCTTTTGGTCATAATGGCTGGGGAGGATCTTTAGGATTTGCAGACCCAATTAATGGAATGGGTATATCTTATGTCACTAAAGAACTTAACCCTACGATGGGAGCTGATCAAAGAGCTATAACTTTAATAAAAAAATTATACGAACTTCTATACTATAATTATTCTTAAAGAAAATATTTAAATAATTTTTAATACTCTAAGATAGTTTAATTCTATAAAAAGATTTAAGTCCTAATGATAAGAAGAAAATAAGACCCCAGAGTCTATAAAAACTAATTAAAAAACTTCTTTTTCTTAAAAATTAAAATATTAAAAATACATTTTATTATTAATTTAAGTATTGTAGGAATTGCTAATATTCGTAGAAATAAAAAAACCGTCATGTTTACTAGAATAATAAACTTTAGACCACATCCAGTGCCAATTTCTATTAATCTCAAAATCAAAACCCAAGCTAGATAGATTTTGCACCAGCATGCTCTAACTAGAGCTCTTTTAGCAACATAAATATTTTCTCCTTAGCATTGTATAATCTTTTGCATAAATCAATTTCTTCTAAGTACATAAAAAAATTTTCATCAAAATATTTAATTTTATTTATTTTTTGTAAATTTAAAAACATTGCAAATCCTTTCACATAATCAACTTTAAAATAATCTTTAGTTATTAAAATATTTTTGATAATTTTTTTGTATCATCTAAAAAACCCATAATTATTTTTATTTTTTTTACAACACTTGGAGCAATAATAGAAAAATTATCATTTATTTTTTTTGCTAATGATCTTAACTCATAAATACAATTTACTTGATAAAATTGTATCTGGATTTAAAATTAAAGCATACTTTGTCTTTATACTTTTTAAGCGCAAGGTTGTTACCATGATCCGTAACCTAAATTTTTTTTTGATAAAATAAAATTAATATTTGGAAGTTTTGATAATATTTTTTTTTTAATATTAGTATCGTTAGAATTATCAATAATAATAATTTTTTTAATATGTCTCAATACTATCTAGACATTTAAAAATTACTTTCTCACTTTTATAAGTAACAATTACTGCGGTGATATCTGTATAATTCATAGAAACTAGTTTAATTTATAAAATATAAAGTATAAATTTTATTTTAAATATGAAAAAAAATGTCATTGTCACTGGGGGCCTTGGGTTTATTGGAAGTAACTTAGTTAAATTGCTTAATTAATAAGGGTTTTTTTGTTATAAATATTGATAAATATTCTTATTCTTCTAACTTATTATAATTTATATGGAATTAACAAAAAAAAATATAAATTTTTTAAGATTGATATAAATAACCAAAAAAAAATAAAATACATACTTCAAAAATATCAGCCCAATTTGTATTTTTAATTTAGCTGCTGAAACTCATGTTGATAGATCAATTGATGATCCAGAATCATTTATAAATAGCAATATTCTTGGAACTTATAATTTATTAGAATCTATTAGAGATTATTTAAAAAAAATTAAAAATAAAAAATTTAAATTAATTCATATATCTACTGATGAAGTTTATGGAGATATTAAAAAAAATAAATTTTCACTATGAAAGTGATAGCTATATAACCTAGTTCTCCATATTCTGCCTCAAAAGCAGCATCAGATCTTTGGATAAAATCATATGTAAGAACTTATAAATTTCCAGCAATTATTTCTAATTGTTGCAATAATTATGGTCCAAATCAATATCCAGAAAAACTTAATTCCAAGAATAATTTTAAATATAAAAAATAATAAAAATTTACCTATTTATGGAAATGGTAATAACGAAAGAGAATGGATACATGTTAAAGATCACTGTCTTGCATTATTAAAAATTTTTAAAAAAGGTAAAATTGGAGAAAATTACAATATTGGCAGTGGTAATATACTTAAAAATATTGATATTGCTAAAAAAAATTATGTTTATTAACAAAAAAATTAATATCAAGTAAATCAAAAATTATATTTGTTAAAGATAGACCTGGTCATGATAAAAGATATGCTCTAAACTCTAATAAAATTAAAAATAAATTAAAATGGAAACCTATATTACGACTTTTAATAATGGAATTAAGAATACAATTAATTGGTATTTAAATAATAAAAAATGGTTAAATAAGTTAAAAAATAAAAACTACCAAAAAAGAATTGGAGTATAAAATTGATTACAAAAGGAATAATTTTAGCAGGAGGAAAAGGAACAAGACTAAGCCCTATTAACTAAAGTTAGTAAATAAACAACTTTTACCCATTTATGATAAACCAATGATATTTTATCCATTATCAATTTTAATGCTAGCAGGAATTAAAAATATTCTAATTATTGTTAACAAAGGTCAAATTAAAAATTTTTTTAATGTTTTAGGTAATGGAAAAAGATTGGGAATAAAAATTCAATACAAAGATACAAAATAAACCTAAAGGAATTGCAGATGCTTTTATTTTAGGTGAAAATCATTTATAAAAAACAGACAACGTATGTCTTAATTCTTGGTGACAATTTTTTTTATGGTCAAAGTCTTAACTAATAAACTTATAAAATGCACAAAATTATAGCAATGGTGCAACTATTTTTTTAAAAACTGTAAAAAATCCTGAAAATTTTGGAGTTGCAGTAATTAAAAATACTAAAATAAATTATATAAATTATGAAAAACCTAAAAAATTTATTTCTAACCAAGCGATTACTGGTTTATATTTTTTTGATAATAAAGTAATTAAAATTTCGCAAAACTTTAAAGCCATCAAAAAGAAATGAATTAGAAATCACTGATGTACTAAAATTTTATCAAAAAAATAAGAAATTTAAAATATGAAGAAATTGGAAGAGGTGCGATTTGGTCAGATGCTGGTAAAATAGAAGATCTTGACTAATTTATCAAATTTTGTTCAATCTAGTAGAAAAAGTTCAAAATATTAAAATCGCATGCCTTAGAAGAAATATCTTTTAATCAAGGATGGATTAAGCAAAAAACAAAATCAAAAAAATATCGAATTTTATGGAAAATGTGATTATGGCAAATATTTAGCAAATATTAAAAAATGAAAAAAATAAAAACTAAAATTAAAGATTTAAAATTAATTCAAACAAAAGTTTTTAAAGACAATAGAGGATTATTTAAAGAAGTATACAAAAAAAAAATTGATAAAAAAAATGATTTTATATTTGACTGTATGTCTTTGTCTAAAAAAAATGTTTTAAGAGGTTTGCATTTTCAAAAAAAAAATTCTCAAGCAAAATTATTAACAGTTGTTCATGGAAAGATATTAGATGTTTGTGTTGATTTAAGAAAAAAATCAAAAACATACGGTAAGTATTTTGCAATAAAACTTTCATGAAAATTCAAATCTTATCAATTTTATATACCAGAAAATTTTGCACATGGTTTTTTATGTCTGTCTAAAAAGTGCGCAGTTTATTACAAATGTTCTAATTATAGAGATAAAAAAAGTGAAACAACAATTTCATGGAATGACCCTCATTTAAAAATTAAGTGGCCATGTAAAAAACCAATATTATCAAAAAAAGACAAAAAGGGGATATTATTTAGCTCTATAAAATAACTTTGACTACATAAATTTAGTCTGGCGGAGAGAAAGGGATTCGAACCCTTGATACCTTTAACAGTATACACGCTTTCCAAGCGTGCGCCTTCAACCTCTCGGCCACCTCTCCAAAAATTTTTATTTTTATGTAGTATCAATTTAACCTATATAATATTTTATACTATGAAAAACAAAATATATGACTGCATTACGTTTTATAATGCAAATTTATTATTTAAATTAAGATTTGAAATTTTAAAGGACGTAGTTGACTATTTTGTAATTTGTGAAGCAAATAAAAATCATCAAGGAGTAGCAAAAAAATATAATTTCAAGCCTAACATTCCAAAAAAATATAAAAAAAAAATTATTTATATAAGAGCAAATAAATTGCCATTCATAAATCTTAAAGGAAAAAAAGATTACAAGTTATTAGAAATGCAGATGGAATATCTTCACAAAGGTATTAAAAACGCAGATGAAAATGACTTGATTATATTTTCAGATGAAGATGAAATTCCAAATCCAAAAATGATTTTCAAATTTAAAAAAGAAAATTACAAATTTGGTATTTTTTTGCAAAATATGTACTACTATAAGTTTAATATTCAAAATTTAACGGAAGGAAACGGTAATTGGCCGGGGTCGAGAATCTGTCAAAAAAAATATTTAAAATCTTTTTTTAAGTTTAGATTATTAAAAATTAAAAATAAAGATTATCCTTTCTGGAGGATTGACAAAGAAAAAAGTATTCAGTTAATAACTCATGGTGGTTGGCACTTCTCTTATTTAATGACACCAAAAGAAATAAAAAATAAAATTTCAAGTATGGCACATACTGAGTTTGTTTAAAGAAGAATTTAAAAATTTAAAAAATATAAAAAAAAATATTATTAATCTTAAAGATCCATTCAATAGAAACATTAAATTAAAAAAAGTAAAAATAAATAATTCTTTTCCTGAATTTCTTAGGTATAATGTTAAAAAGTATAAAAACCTAATTTTAAAATGATACCTCTAAGCAGACCATCGATTAATCAAAATGATTTCAGGTTTATTAAAAAAATTTTACATTCAAAAATGCTTGTTGATGGATATTTTCAAAATGAAGTAGAAAATAATATAAAAAAATTGATAAATTCGAAATTTGTTGCAGTTACACAAAGCTGTACTGCTGCCTTAGAAATATCTGCAATACTAATCAATCTTAAAAAAAATGATGAGGTAATTATGCCATCATACGGTTTTGTTTCTGTTGCAAATGCTATCGCTTTAAGAGGTGCTAAGCCTGTTTTTGTAGACGTGTGCTCAAAAAATTTGAATATAGACGTTAAAGAAATCGAAAAAAATATTACAAAAAAAACTAAAGCTATTTATGTAATACATTATGCCGGAAATAGCTGTGATATTGACGAGTTACTTAAAATAAAAAAAAAATATAATATTTATTTAATTGAGGATGCGGCTCATGGTTTTTTAGGCAAATTTAAAAATAAGTTTCTTGGGACCATGGGTGATATTGGAACTTATAGTTTTCACGAATCAAAAAATTTAACAAGTGGGCAGGGAGGATGCATTAGCATTAATAATAAATCACTTATTAAAAGAGCAAATTATATTTTAGATAAAGGTACTAACAGAAAACAATTTATTAATAACTATAAAAAAAAAATAATTAGTCCAAAAAATAATAAAAATTTTTATAGCTGGGTTGACATAGGATCGGAGTACAGACTTTCTGAAATAGCTTCTGCACTATTATTATCACAAATAAAAAAATCAGCAAAAATCCAAAATAAAAGAATGATGATTTGGTTAAAATATAAAAAATTATTAAATACAATAAATTCTAATGATTTTTATTTAATTGAACCTTCACAAAATTGTGAAAGTACTTTTCATATCATTGCCCTAATATTTAAAAAAAAGAGCATGGCAGATTGTTTTAAAGTTTACATGCAATCAAATAATATTGCAGCTACTTTTCATTATGTACCTCTAAATAAGTCAAAAATGGGAAAATTATATACAAAAAAAATTTTCCCAACAACTGCAAAAATTATATAATAAATTAGTTCGACTTCCAATTTATCCTGATTTAACAGCTAAAGAACAAAAAAAAATATTTTATCATTTAAAAAAATTTTTTAATGAAAAAAAATAATTTAATAAATAAAATATTACTAATATAACATAACTGCTCTAATCATATTATTTTATTTATATCTTACCGAATTTTTCTAAAAATTAGATTTATATTACAAACTCTAAATCTTTTAACTGTTTAATAATTATATAGAATTAAGTTTCGGATTTTCTAGACTAAAACTACATAAATTTAAGTTTAGAAATTAATTTTTTTTAATTATTGCAAGATTTTTTAAATATAAAATTTTAATTTTACTACTATATAATTTGTAAAAATTTTTAAACGCATCATGTGGCTGTATTGAAATTTCATTATAAATGGTTTGTATATCATCAAAAATTAATACTCCATTTTTATTTAATAGCTCAAATGATGCTACAGCATCATTTAATATAACTGAGCCATTATGAGAACCGTCAATATAAATATAGTCATATAATATTTTATTTTCTTTTAATTTTTTTAAAGCATTTTTGGAGTTATCTTTTATTTTATTAAATTTATAATTTTCAAGATTTTTATCAAAACTACTTTCAACATTATCAAAACAATAATCTAATATTTGAGACTTATCACTGCTAACCTCCCATGTATCAATACATGTTACGTTAGAATTTTTCCAAAAATAAAGCACAAACAATGCTGACATCCCCTCAAACGATCCTATTTCTAAATAATTAAATTTTTTATTAATATCAGTGGGTAAAAAAAAGCTAAAAATTTTGTAATTATTTAAAAACCAATTTGTTGAAAATTTTTTACTTTTAATAACTTTTTCAAACTCATTATATCTTGTAATTTTTTTTATTTCTTTTTTTAAAATACCTGAGGCAATTCTTTCTTTAAAAAAACTTTAATTTAAATAAAAAAAGTTTAAGTTTTTTATTTATCATTTTTTATTTTCAAAACTCCAATAAATGCCTCCTGAGGTATTTCTACACTTCCAAATTGCTTCATTCTTGATTTTCCTCTTTTTTGTTTGTCAAGTAGCTTTCTTTTTCTATCTCTCGCACCACCTCCATGAATTTTAGTTAATACATCTTTTTTAAATCCTTGAATAGTTTCTCTAGCAATAATTTTTCCTCCAATTGCAGCTTGAACAGGTATTTGAAATTGATGTCGAGGAATTAGCTCTTTTAATTTTTCACATATTAAGCCTTCCCTGCCTAACTGCAAATTCTCTATGAATAATTGTAGATAATGCATCAACTGGTTCAGAATTAACTAAAACTGACAAGTTTAATTAAATCTCCTTCTTTATATTCGCTTATTTCATAATCAAAGCTAGCATATCCACTAGAAATAGATTTTAGTCTGTCATAAAAATCAAATACTACTTCGTTTAATGGAAGTTCATACTTTAAAATTGCTCTATTGCCTGAATAAGATAAATTTTTTTGAGATCCTCTTTTTTCTTCACAAAGTTTTATTATAGATCCTAAATATTCATCTGGAGTTATTAAAGTAGCATTAATCCAAGGCTCTTTAATCGTTTTAATATAATTGGGCTCAGGCATGCTGCTTGGATTTTGTAAATCTACTAAGGGTACCATCTGTTTTCTCTAATTTATAAATAACTCCTGGAGTAGTTGTAATTAAATTTAAATCATATTCTCTATCTAATCGTTCAACAACTATTTCGAGATGTAACAATCCCAAAAAACCACATCTAAAACCAAGTCCAAGTGCAGTAGAAGATTCTGCCTCATAAATTAAGCTTGAGTCATTTAACGCAAGCTTTCCTAGACTATCTCTTAATAACGCGTAGTCAGAACTATCAACTGGAAATAAACCACAAAAAACAACTGGCTTGCTAGGCTTAAATCCTGGAAGTGCCTTTGCTACTGGGTTTTTGCTTAGCGTAATTGTATCTCCAACTTTAGTTTCTGAAACACTTTTAATTCCAGTTACGATAAAACCCATTTCTCCCGGTCCTAAATTTTCTTTGTCAATTGGTTTTGGAGTAAATACACCAACTTTATCAATTTTATATTTTGCATGATTTGACATCATTAAAATCTCATCATCTTTTTTGATAAAACCATCTATAATTCGAACTAATATAACTACTCCTAAATAACTGTCGTACCAACTATCAACCAACAAAGCTTTTAACTGATCATTACTTTCACTTTTGGGTGCTGGTAACTTTTCTACTATTGCAGACAAAATTTCCTGAATACCCTCGCCAGTTTTTCCAGATGCTAAAATTGCACTAGATGTATCTAAACCAATTACATCTTCTATTTCTTGTTTTACTTTTTCAGGTTCTGATGCTGGAAGGTCAGCCTTATTTAAAACTATGACGATCTCATGATTATTATCCATTGCTTGATAAACATTTGCTAAAGTTTGTGCTTCAACTCCTTGAGAACTGTCCACTACTAATAAAGATCCCTCACATGCCGCCAGAGATCTGCTGACCTCATAGCTAAAGTCTACGTGACCAGGCGTGTCCATAATGTTTAAAATATAATTTTTCCCATCTTTATGTTTATAATTAAGTCTTACAGTTTGAGCTTTAATCGTAATTCCTCTTTCTCTTTCAATGTCCATTGAGTCAAGAACTTGCTCTTTCATTTCACGATCAGCTAATCCACCACAAGTTTGAATTAAACGGTCTGCAAGTGTAGATTTTCCGTGATCAATATGAGCAACGATGGAAAAATTCCTTATTAAATCTGTAGATTTCATGAACTTCTTAAAGTGCCACCTGTTTTAGATTGCACTGAAGATATAATCTTTTGGCTTACTTCTTCAATTGATTGTTCATCTAAAGTTTTTTCCATGGATTGTAATTTAATACTAATAGCGATTGATTTTTTATTTTCACCAATATTACTTCCTTCATACACATCAAATATATCAATCCTGGATATTAACTGATGATCGCAATTTTTAATGATTGTCATTAACTCACCTGCTTTTACATTTTTATCAACAATAAAAGCAAAATCTCTATCAACGGATTGAAATTTAGATACTGCATAAGATCCTTTTAAATCTTTTTGTTTTCTTTTTGGCTCAGCAATATTGTCTAAATAAATTTCAAATCCACATGGACAATATTTATCTAAATCCAATTGATTAACTATTATAGGATTTAATTCACCAAAGCTATGCCAATAAAGGTCCTTTGTTTGAACCTAAAAATACAGATCCAGATCTTCCTGGATGAAAAGATTGATTGCTTCTACTTTCTATAATTAACTTTTCTATATCAAATCCAAGGTCTCTTAACACTTTTAAGACATCAGATTTGGAGTCATATGCTGATGATAATTCTGTTTTCTCTTTCCAACTTTTTTCCATTTTATTACCAATTCGAACTCCACCAGCTACTATATTTTGCTCGCCTGGTTTTGATCCTTTGAAAACAGGGCCAATTTCAAATAACATTAAATTTTTAAAATCCCTATCAACATTATTTTTTGAGTGAATTAACAAATTAGAAAAAATTGAAGTTCTTAATGTAGTCTAAATCTGAAGAAATGGGATTTATTAAACGCAACCTCTTATCTGTAAAAAAATCATCCACTTTTGAATTAGTAAAAGACCATGTAACTGTCTCGTAGTAGCCTAAAGAAGCAATAGATCTTTGAATATAATGAAAGTTTTTTTGCTGATAATTTAAAGGATGTTTAAATGAAACTTTATTGGGATCTGCAAGAGGAATATTATCATATCCTTTAATTCTTATGAGCTCTTCAATAATATCAACTTCTAAATTAATATCAGGTCTAAAGCTCGGAACAGTTAATTTAAGATTATTTTTTTTGTCTTTAATTTCAAAACCTAACTTTTCCAAAATTTTTAAAGACTCCGATTTTGAAATTTCAAATCCTATTAATTTTTTAAAATTAGCTAGGTCAAAATTAATTTTTCTCTCTTTATAATTTGTCTTACCTGTTATTATAATTTTTCCTATTTTCCCTCCACAAATTTCTTGTATTAATTTCGCCGCTTTAACCAAGCCTTCTTCAATAGATTTAGGGTCCACCCCTCTTTCAAATCTATATTTTGCATCTGTTATAATTCCTAATTCTTTTGATGATTTTGCAATAGAAACAGGATCAAAACTAGCTGCTTCTAAAATAATATTGTTCAGTGCTCATCTCAGTCCCACTTCCTTCTCCTCCAATGATACCACCCAAACCAAGAACTTTTGATGCGTCTGAAATAACACAATTAGAATCTGACAAGATATATTTTTTATTATCAAGCGCTTGAAAAGATTCTCCTTTTTTTGATTTTCTTACTATAATTTTTTCAGAAATTTTATCTGCATCATATGCATGTAGCGGTCTATTCATATCAAGCATGACATAATTAGTAATATCTACAATTGCTGAAATGGGTTTTTGCCCAACAGATTTTAGAGATTTTTTTAGCCATTCTGGACTTTCTTTATTCGTAACTCCCTCAATAAAACAGCTGCCAAATTGATAACATCCTGCGTCTTTTTCAATTTCAACCCTGATTGTTTTTTTTGAATTAAATTTTAATTTATCTAATTTAGAATCAATAAATGTACCCGCTCCTGAGGCCGATAAATCCCTAGCAATTCCTCTTACTCCCAAACAATCAGATCGATTGGGTGTGATAGAAATATCAATCATTGGTTCTATATTTTGTTGAAAAAAATTATCACCGATTTTTGATTTATTTTTTAATTCAATAATTCCGTCACTTTCCTCACTCAAATTTAATTCTGCCTCAGAACATAACATTCCAAATGACTCGACCCCCCTTATTTTAGCAATGGAAAGTTTCATTCCATTTTTAGGAATCACTGTTCCTGGTGAAGCATATACAGTGACAAGATTATCTCTGGCATTGGAAGCCCCACAAACTACTTTGGTAATTTTTCCATCCCCTATATCAACATCGCATACTTTTAATTTATCAGCTTGCGGGTGTTTAATTGCTTTTATAATTTTACAAATTTTAAAATTCGTTAAATTATCTTCGGCTGAAGTTATGCTTTCAACCTCAAGACCAATTGACGTTAATTTTTCAGAAATTTTCTCAGTATTTAATTTAGTCTTCAAGTATTTTTTTAACCAACTAAGAGTTATGTTCATCTTGCAAGACCTCTATAGTTAGTGGGAATATCATTTGAATTAAAACCAAAATGCTCTAACCAGCGAACATCACTTTCAAAAAATGATCTTAAATCGTTAATGCCATATTTTAACATTGCTAATCGATCTATTCCGACACCAAATGCATACCCTTGATATTTTTTTGGATCTACTTTGGCATTCGTCAAAACATTTGGATGAACCATTCCACATCCTAGAATTTCTAGCCATTTATCTCCCTGACCGATGGTAATTTTTCCATCTTTTATTTCATATCCAATATCAACCTCGGCTGACGGCTCAGTGAAAGGAAAATGGCTTGGTCTAAAGCGCATTTTTATTTTATCTACTTCGAAAAATTTTTTTAAAAAATAATCAAGAGATCCTCTGAGATCGGCCATGGTAACATTTTTATCGACATACAATCCTTCTAATTGGTGAAACATAGGAGTGTGGGTTTGATCACTATCGCAACGATAAGTTCTTCCAGGAGCAATAATTTTATAAGGAGGCTTCTCATTCAACATAGTTCTTATTTGAACTGGGGAAGTGTGGGTTCTTAATAAAAGTTGCTTTGCTTCATCAAGATAAAAAGTGTCATGCATATCTCTTGCCGGATGATTGGGTGGAGTATTTAATGCTGTAAAATTATTATACTCATTTTCAACATCAGGTCCTTCTGCAACTGAAAATCCCAATTCTGCAAAAATGCAAGTTAACTCATCAATTACTTGTGATACGGGATGAACTTTTCCTTGGGGACTTTGTGGCACTGGAAGAGTGATATCGATAGTTTGGGTATCTAATTTTTTTTGTATTTCCTCTTTTTCAAACTTAGCTGAGTACTTGGTAAATTCATCAAGAACTTTTGTTTTTAAAATATTAAGGCTTGATGCAAATTCTTTTTTTTTGTCTTTTTCGATTGTGGCAAGCTCTTGAAATAATTGAGAGATACTCCCTTTTTTGCCAAGAGTTTCCACTCTTAAGTTTTCTAAACTTTCCTTATCTTTTATTTGGGAAAATTTATTAAAAATTTCTTGTTCTAGTTTTGATAGATCGCTCATCTAAAAATTAAAATTTGAATTTAATTTAGATGAGATTGTACCTTTTTTACAATAGATTTAAAGGTTTCGGGATTGTGATAAGCGATATCAGCCAGTACTTTTCTATCAATTTTTATTTTAGATTTAACTAATCCATTAATAAATTTTGAATAAGTTAGGCCCTCCGCTCTAACTCCTGCATTAATCCTTTGTATCCACAATGATCTGAAAATTCTTTTATTTCTTCTTCTGTCTCTATAAGCATATTGCAAAGATTTTTCTACTGCTTGCTTAGCAATTCTAATGGTATTCTTTCTTCTACCTCTAAAACCTTTTGCTTGCTTTAAGGTTTTTTTATGTTTCTGATGACTAGTTACACCTCGTTTTACTCTAGACATAATTTTACTTCTTATCCTCTCAAACTATAAGGCATATACGATTTGATAATTTTCTCATCTTGCTTTGATAAAATCGTTGTACCTCTTAATGTTCTAACTTGCTTATTTGTACGTTTAATCATTCCATGTCTTTTTCCAGCTTGTGGTGCTTTTACTTTTCCACTAGCCGTAAATCTGAAACGCTTTTTTGCCGAGCTCTTAGTTTTTAATTTTCCCATAAAAATGTACGGGGTTTATACAAAGATTGTGATTTGAAAACAATACAAATCGATTGCTTATAAAGCTTGAATTATTAAGGTCATTTGTCGACCTTCCATTTTAGCTGATTGCTCTACTTTCCCTAATTCTTTTGTATCCTCTATAATTCTTCGAACTAAATCGTATGCTGCTTTCATATATTCTGTTTCTCTGCCCTTAAATTTAATTGTGAATTTTACTTTGTCACCACTTTTTAAAAATTTATGAGCATTTTTAATCTTAAAATCATAATCATGCACATCCGTCACTGGTCTTAATTTAATTTCTTTTAAATTTATAATTTTTTGTTTTTTTCTTGCCTGACTAGCTTTTTTTTGAAGTTCGTATTTGAACTTACCACTATCCATGATTTTACATACGGGTGGTTTAGTATTTGGTGCAATTTCAATTAAATCAAGTCCCACTTCTTGTGCTCTATTAATAGCTTCACCTAAAGGAACAATTCCAATATTTTCACCTTCATGACCAATTAACTGAACTTCAGTTGCTCTAATATTATTATTAGTACGAGGTCCCCTATTTATAGGTTTGCGATTATGTTGAAAATTTTTATTAATAAAAATACCTCTAAATTTTTGGAGCTTGAGACTCTACAGATAAATTAGAGATAATCTCTTCTAATTTTTTTGTTTGTTGATCTTCTATTCCTAATCTTCGCACAGTTATAGTATTGTTTTCTACTTCTTTAGTACCACAAATCATTAAAACGGGAATTTTTTCGAGGGAGTGTTCTCTAATTTTGTAATTAATTTTTTCATTTCTTAAATCGATAATAGTTCTTATTCCTTTTTTTTCAAGATGAATTAATATTTTTTTAGCATAATCATGATGCTCTTCACTGATAGGAAGTATGACTACTTGCAATGGTGATAACCAAAAGGGAAGTTTTCCTGCGTAATGCTCAATCAAAATTCCCGTAAACCTTTCTAAAGAACCAAACATAGCCCTATGCAACATAACCGGTATCTTTTTTTTTCCATCTTTGTCCACATAAGTAGCTCCTAGCCTTCCAGGTAAATTTAAATCAACTTGCAAAGTTCCACATTGCCAATCTCTTCCTATTGCATCTCTCAACACAAACTCAATTTTTGGTCCATAAAAAGCACCTTCACCTTTATTTATTTTATATTCTATATTGGAAGCTTTAATAGCTTCTAGCAAAGCTTTCTCTGCATGATCCCAAACTGAATCGTCTCCTACTCTTTTTGCTGGACGATCTGCATATTTAAGAGTGATATTTTCAAATCCAAAGGACTTATAAATATCTAAAATTAACTTGGTAACCTTGACCGATTCTTCTGTGATTTGTTCCTCAGTGCAAAAAATATGAGCATCATCTTGTGTAAATGAACGAACGCGCATTAATCCATGCAAAGAACCAGATGGTTCGTAACGATGCACTTTTCCAAATTCAGATAATTTTAGAGGAAGATCTTTATAACTTTTCAATCCTTGATTATAAATCTGGCAATGTCCTGGGCAATTCATGGGTTTAATAGCAAAAGTTCTCTCGTCAGGTGTTACTGTCGTATACATATACTCTTGAAATTTTTCCCAATGACCAGATTTTTCCCATAAAGCCTTATCGATAATTTCTGGGGTATTCACCTCTTTATAACCAGCTTCCAATTGTTTTTGTCTCATAAACTCCACTAATGTTTGAAATAAAACCCATCCTTTTTGATGCCAAAAAACAGCTCCGGGACTTTCTTCTTGAAAATGAAAAAGATCCATAACTTTTCCAAGTTTTCTATGATCTCTTTTTTCTGCCTCCTCTAAATTGTGAAGATACTCATCTAAATCTTTTTTGGTTCTCCAGCATGTTCCATAAATTCTTTGAAGCATGACATTATTGGAATCTCCTCTCCAATAAGCTCCTGCAACCTTCATTAGTTTAAAAGCCTTACCAATTCTTCCCACGCTTGGTAAATGTGGACCTCTACATAGATCGTGCCATGTTCCATGAAAATATATGGATATCTCTTCTTTTCCAGGAATAGAGTCTATAATTTCTGCTTTATAATGCTCTCCAATATTTTTAAAATGCTGAATAGCTTTTTTTCTGTCCCAAACTTCTCTAGTAGTTTTTTCATCTCTATCTACAATTTCCACCATCTTTTTTTCAATTTTTACTAGATCATCCTCAGTAAAAGGTTCATCTCTGGCAAAATCATAATAAAAACCATTTTCAATAACAGGACCTATCGTAACTTGTGTACCGGGAAACAATTCTTGCACAGCCATAGCGCAAACGTGAGCTGCATCATGTCTTAATAATTCTAGAGCATAGTCATCTTCTAACGTAATAATTTTGATAGAAGAGTCTTTTGTAATTTCTGTATTAAGATCTTTGTATTCACCGTTGAGTTCCAAGGCTAAGGCCTTTTTAGATAAAGAAATACTTATGTCTTTTGCTACATCAAATCCTGTTACAATATTTTTATAATTTAGTTTTTTGCCGTCTGGCAGCTGAACTATTGGCATATATATTTGGATAAATTCATTAATGTTTTTATTAAACTAATGAATGATAAATTTCTAGTGTTTTCAAACACATTTGATCTTTGGTAAAATTCTGTTTAACATTTTCTCTACCTTGAATGCCAATTTGCTCCATTTCATGTTTTGGTATTTTTGATATTCTATAAATATTATTTGCCAGTTCCTCAACATTATTAGTCTTAAAAAACCATCCTGTTTTATTATTAATTACTGTTTCTATTGACCCACCATGCTCACTCGCCAAAATTAACTTTTGCATAGCTTGGGCTTCAACACTAACTCTACCAAAAGCCTCTGGTTCAACAGATGCTGAAACAATTAAATTGGTAAATGCATATGCCAAGGGCATCTGTAATTTTGGTTTTACAATTCTTACTTTATCCATCAATTTATATGAAAATATTAAACTCTTTAACTCACTTTCATATTCGTTTCTTCCTTGAGCATCTCCTAAAATAATAAAAAAAATATTAGAAATTTTATCTTGTTTTTTTAAAAAATTTGCGGCCTCAATAAAAAGCTTCTGACCTTTCCAAGCAGTCAGCCTTCCTGGTAGCAAAACTAAGAAATTATCATTTGAAAAACCCATTTCTTTTCTAATTTTTTCTTTTTCTGAATTGCTAATATTAGACGGATTAAAATAATTTTGATCAATCCCTCGCTTAACAATGGTTATGGGATTATTAGTTTTATAATATAAATGAATATGATCATAAATAAATTTAGATCCAGCAATTATATGATCAGCTTTTAGCATAATAGAATTATAGTATTTTTTTATTGGTGATTTAAAATTATAAGTTCCATGAAAAGTAGTGACAAATTTTACTTTTGCTAACTCTACAGGCAAAAAAACAAGACCACGCTGGTCCTCGACTTCTTGCATGAACAATATTAATATTATTTTTCTTAATTAAAAAAAATATATAAAATATATTTACTAAAATCATAAGAATGTTTTTAGAAATTGGCCATTTAAATATTTTTACCTTATCACTTATTAAATTAATTTGAGATCCGCCTGTAGTAAGTATAGATGAAAACTCGCAGTGATTAGATACATACTCAGCGATATGTCTGCATCCAGTTTCTGCGCCACCCATTCCCATATTTGGGATAACTTGTAGTAATCTTATTTTTTTAATCATAAAGTTTATGGTAAAAAATTAACATTAATTATGAACAAGTCTAAAGTTAAATTTTTCCTCACTAAAAATAAAGAACATATTAGATATAAATTAATTAAAGGAAATAAACCAGTTACAATCATTTTTTTACATGGATTTATGTCTGACCTAACTGGTAAAAAAATTAAATCCTTAAGTAGAATTTCAACTAAACTAAATATTTCATTTTTAGCCTTTGAATATACGGGACATGGAAAATCATCTGGAATAATATCTAACTATGGAATTAACGATTGGATAAATCAATCAAAGGAAATTATTGAAAACATTGTCAAAACACAAAATATTATTTTAATAGGATCTTCAATGGGAGCCTGGATTGCTTCATGTCTTATTCCAAAAATAAAAAAAAAAATTAAAGGATTTATGGGAATAGCTGCTGCTCCAGATTTTACAAAAGATATTATGTGGAACAATTTTTCAAAAAAAACTAAATCTATGATCAATAAAGGCAATATTTATTATCTACCAAACTCTTATAATACTTCTTATCCAATATCTAAAAACCTAATAGAAGGTGGAAAATCGAGTCTTATTTTAAAGAAAAAAATTAAATGTAATTTCCCTGTTAGGTTATTTCATGGCTTAGAAGATAAAACGGTTCCAATAAGTTTTGCAATTAAATTATCAAAAACATTAAAGTCAAAAGATACTATTCTATACTTTCAAAAAAACGGGGATCATAGTTTATCTAAAAAAGAAGATTTAAAAAAAATCCAAGAAGAATTAATTAGATTGGTCCAAAATGCTTTTTAATCCTTCTTTATAAGTAGGATACTTTAATTTAATACCCAATAATTTTATTTTCTGATTACTTACCCGTTTACTATCTTGATAAAAATCTTTTAATTTTCCTTCTGGGATATCTTCAAGAGATACTTGTTCTGGCATTTTAGAACTTAAAAGATTGCATGCATATTTCACTACTTCTCTGTAAGCGCATGGATAATCATCACTTACATTAAAGATATCTTTTGGTTTTGATTTTTGAAAGGAATATAGAAGTGTTTGAGCAATATCCTCAACATGAATTCTTGAAAAAATTTGATTATTGGAATTTATCATTTTATAATTTGAGTCCTTAAGCCTTTGAAATATATTTCTTTCTGGAGAATATATTCCAGATAATCTAAAGATTCTTACCGGTAAATTAGTATCTAATAGTTTTTTTTCTGCAGATAATCTTTTTATACCAGTTTCTGTCATTGGCTTAGTTTCAGAAACTTCAGTAACCCATTGACCTTGGTGATCTCCATAAACACTGGTGGACGATAAATAACCTAGCCATATTAAATTTTTATTTTCAAAGATAATTGAAGAAAAATTTTTAATAATTGAATCTTCGGTATTTGGTGGTGTTGATATTAAAATATGAGTTGAGTTTTTCAGGTATTCTAGAATTTCTTTATCAAAATTATTATCATTAAAATAAAAAATATTCTTATCTCTTCTTTCCGATCTTGATGTTCCTGCCATAGAGAAGTTAATTTTTTTATTTAATAGCAAATTAACTAAATATTTAGCTGTCAAGCCAAAGCCAAAACAAAATAATTTTATTCGATTAGACAGCTTGTTTTTTGGACTCCTGTAAAGAAATTGGGTTCTCTAATTTGTCTAACATCTCCTTTGGACAAATTTGATAAAAATCTTTCTGACTTAAATCCCAATCATAAAGTATTTTTTTAGCATATTCAGAATCTGTTTCTTCTACATGTTTACTAATCAAAGAATGAAGAAAATCTAACCAATACTTTGTTTCTAACCTCTGCCAAATTACTGAATTAGGATTAATAATATTCTCTAAATTATTTTCTGGATCATATAGAAATGCCATTCCACCAGTCATTCCTGCTGCAAAATTATCCCCTACATCACCAAGCATTACAACATTTCCACCGGTCATATATTCGCAAGCATTAGTTCCCGCACCTTCTACTACTGCTGTAGCTCCAGAATTTCTGACAGAGAATCTTTCACCGGCTTGCCCTGCAGCAAAAAGGAATCCAGAAGTTGCTCCGTACAAAACGGTATTACCAATGATGGTATTTTTATTAGTTTCTAATGCGCTTGCTCTTGGAGGCCTCACAGTTATAGTGGCACCTGATAAACCTTTACCAACATAATCATTGCAATCTCCAATTACTTCAAACTTTAATCCCTTAATGCCAAATGCCCCCAAAGATTGTCCTGCAGACCCTCTTAATTTTATCTTGATATGATTTTCTGGAAAATTTTTATTTTTATAATCAGTAACAAGGTGTGAAGAAAGTCTTGCACCAACAGTTCTGTCTGTGTTTCTAATTGTATAGCTTAACTCTACTTTTTGACCACTTTTAATTAAAGGTAAGGCATCTGCTAAAATTTGTTTGTCTAAAGTATCTGGAACTTCATTTCTAATTTTATCTTTGCAATACCTAGGATGATCTCCTGGATCTGCTTGAACAAGCAAAGGATTAAAATCTAAATCATCAAGATTTGAAGCTCCTCTAGAAACCTGTCTTAACAAATCTGTTCGTCCAATAATTTCATCTAAAGATTTAAAACCGAGTTGTGCTAAAATTTCCCTCACCTCTTCAGCAATAAAAGTAAAAAGATTTACAACTTTTTCTGGTGTTCCAGTAAATTTTTTTCTTAAACTTTCATTTTGTGTACATATTCCAACCGGACACGTGTCTGAATGACACTGACGAACCATGATACAACCCATGGCAACTAAACTTGTTGTTGCTATTCCAAATTCATCTGCACCCATCATGGCAGCCATCACCACATCTCTTCCTGTTTTGATTCCTCCATCTGTACGAAGAACAACTTTGTGTCTTAAATTATTTAATGTTAAAATTTGATTTGTTTCTGTAAGACCCATTTCCCAAGGAAGCCCAACATACTTAACGCTTGTTTGAGGAGTCGCTCCTGTTCCGCCGTTATGTCCTGAAATTAAAATAATATCTGCTTTTGCTTTGGCTACTCCTGCTGCAATAGTTCCAATTCCAGATGAGGCAACCAACTTAACTCCCACTCTTGCTTTTGGATTAATTTGTTTTAAATCATAAATTAACTGCGCCAAATCTTCGATCGAGTAAATATCATGATGAGGTGGTGGAGAAACTAGCGTTACACCTGGTGTAGAATGTCTTAATCTTGCAATTTCTTTAGTGACTTTAAATCCTGGTAACTGCCCTCCTTCACCTGGTTTAGCGCCTTGTGCCATTTTTATCTCTATTTCATTGCAATTATTTAAGTAAGTGGCGGTAACTCCAAATCTTGCAGATGCAATTTGCTTCACTCTTGAATTAGCATTATCCCCATTCTCTCTTGGGATTGCCCTACTTTCATCTTCACCTCCTTCACCACTGCATGAAGCCCCTCCTATTCTATTCATTGCAATAGCTAAAGTTTCATGAGCTTCTTTAGATAAAGCTCCTAGAGACATGCTTCCCGATCCAAATCGTTTTCTAATATGAGTTACAGACTCAACTTCCTCCAAAGGTATTGGTTTATATTTAAATCTAAAGTCTAATAAATCTCTTAAATGAATCGGTGGCATATCGCTCATTAGTTTTGAATATTTTTTAAACAAGTCATAAGAGTCATTTCCAACTGCAGTTTGCAAAAGGTGAATAGTTTTTGCTTGATAAGCATGCGTTTCACCTCCATGACGGTATTTATAAATTCCACCAATAGGTAAGGTAATTATATTATCAGAATAAGTTGCATCATGTTGTTTTCTAATCATATCTTCAATTCCAGAAAGTCCAATTCCGGAAATTTTAGATTCCAATCCAGGAAAATAATCAGCTACTAATCCTCTACTAAGTCCAAGAGACTGAAAATTTAATCCACCCCTGTAAGAACTAATAACTGAAATACCCATCTTAGACATAATTTTTAACAAACCATCATTAACTGCTTTGATGTAACGTCTGACACACTCTTCAAAAGAAAATTTTCCAAACAAACCCTTTTCAAATCTTTGATAAATAGAATCAATTGCTAAATAAGCATTAACGGTAGTAGCTCCTGCACCAATTAAAACAGCATAATAATGTGTGTCTAAACATTCAGAAGATTTAACATTAATAGAAATAAATTTTCTTAAACCTTTTTTTACTAAATAAGATTGTATGGCACCTACTGCAAGAATAACTGGTATACAAATTCTATCTTTGGAAATATTTTCATCTGAAATTATTAAATGTTTTTTTCCAGACCTAATACAAAACTCCGCTTCTTTTTGAATTCTTTCAATTTCAGATTTAAGATTTAAATTTTTATTATCTTTGTCAAAACTAATATCAATTTTCTGAACCGTTTCGCTTCCGAAAATCTCAAATAATTTTTTGAATTGGGAATTAGAGAGAACGGGGCTTTCTAAAACATAACTTTTTTGTTCTGTCAGACGATCATCCAAAATATTTTCTAAATTTCCAAACCTTGTATTTAAAGACATCACTCTATTTTCCCTTAAAGAGTCAATCGGAGGATTAGTTACTTGACTAAAATTTTGTCTAAAAAAGTTTGAAAGAGGCCTGAATTTACTGGATAAAACGGCAATTGGAGTATCATCTCCCATGGATCCCACTGCTTCTTTTTCATCTTCAATCATTGGATGCAAAATACTTTCTAAATCTTCAATGGTAAAACCTGCCATAAATTGTCTTTGTCTTAGCTCGGTTCCTTCAAAGTTATTTTTTTCTTTAATATTATTTAAAGACTTGCTGAGCTCGATATGATTAGAAGCAAATTTTTTATAAATAGGATTTGAAGATAAGTGATCTTTAGTTTTTTCATCATTATAATATTTACCTTTATCTAAATCTAAAGATATCATCTGCCCAGGGCCCACTCTTCCTTTAAAAGAAATATTATCTTCTGATACTGGGATCATTCCTGTTTCTGATCCTGCAAAAAATAATTTATCCTTAGTAATAGTAAATCTCAGTGGTCTCAAACCGTTTCTATCAGAAGCAGCTACCACCCATTTTCCATCACAAGCTGCTATTGCAGCAGGACCATCCCATGGCTCAATTAATGAATTTAAATAATTATACATTTCACGATGTGGTTTTGGAATAATTTTACTTTTTTTAGACCATGCCTCTGGTATCAACATCATTTTTGCAACAGGTAAAGATCTTCCTGTTCTAACTAATAATTCAAAAGCAGCGTCTAAAGAGGCTGTATCTGAATTTCCAGATTTAATAATAGGTTTTAAATCATCGATGTTAGCAATTAATTTACTTTCCATTCCTGCTTCATGAGTCTTCATCCAATTAATATTTCCTTTGAGAGTATTAATTTCACCATTGTGAGCTATAATTCTAAAAGGCTGAGCTAACTCCCAAGATGGAAAAGTATTGGTAGAAAATCTTTGATGAAAAATTGCAAAACGAGATACAAATCTTTCATCCGCAAAATCTGGATAAAAGTCACTCAAATTCTGAGCTAAAAACATTCCTTTGTAAATAATTGTTTTTGCACTAAACGAACAAATATAAAATTCTCGTAATTGCTCTTCAGTGGATCTCTTTTCAATTTTTTTTCTTACAGCAAATAATAATCTTTCCAACTCTTCATCAGAAAAGTTTTTATTAGTTGTAAATAAAAGTTGTTCAATTTCGGGTCTTGTATCATTTGCTTTTTGACCTAAAACTTTTGGATTTACTGGAACTTGTCTCCAACCAAAAATATAAAAATCATTTTTGAGTAGCTCTTGCTCAACTAAGGTACGACAGCGTTCTTGTTCACTAAAGTTGTTTCTTGGTAAAAAAATCATTCCTACGCAAAGCTTTTGATTATCTCTTAAAGAATGCCCGGTAGAATTTATTTTATCCTCAAAAAACTCTTTGCTAAATTCAAAATGTATTCCAGCACCATCTCCTGTTTTGCCATCAGCATCTACAGCTCCTCTATGCCAAACAGCTTTTAAAGCGTTAATTCCATTAATAATTACGTCTCTTCTGGCTTTTCCGCTCATAGAAGCAACAAAACCTACTCCACAAGCATCATGCTCTTCAACTAGAACATTGTTATTTTCTAATAATTCTAAATTTTTTAAATATAAATCTTTCATTACGCTGCCTGAATAGATGATTGTTCTCTTTTTACTTTCAAATATTTATGAATTTCTTTTGCAGCATCTCTTCCATCTCTAATGGCCCATACAACTAACGATGCTCCTCTCACAATATCTCCAGCTGCAAAAACTCCTCTAATATTAGTGCGCATGGTTTTTAAATCTGTTTTAATGGTGCCCCATTTTGAAACTTCGAGTTTAGGCTCTGAAAATAAATGAGGAATATCTTCTGGATCAAAACCTAAAGCTTTAATCACTAAATCCGCAGGTAAATCCTTGTGTGCACCTTGAATAATTTTAGGAGATTGTCGTCCTGAAGAATCTGGCTCACCTAATCTTATTTTATCGTAAATAACTTTTTCAACTTTATCCTTTCCTACAAATTCTTTAGGACTGGATAGCCAAATAAATTTCACACCTTCTTCTTCTGCATTTTGAACTTCTCTTTCAGAACCTGGCATATTTTTTTTATCCCTACGATATAAACAAGAAACTGATTTTGCTTTTTGTCTAATCGCTGTTCGAACACAATCCATTGCTGTATCTCCTCCACCAATAACCACAACGTCTTTTCCTTCTGCATTTAAAGTTCCATTATCAAAGCTAGGAACTTTATCTCCTAATCCTTTTCTATTAGATGCTGTTAAAAACTGCATGGCAGGAAAAACATTTTTTAAATCTTTTCCTGGAACATCAATTTCTCGAGCTTTATAAACTCCTGTTGCAATTAAAACTGCATCATGTTTTTCTTTTAATTCTTCCAACGTAGAGTCTTTTCCAACTTCAAAGTTTTGTATAAATTTAATACCGCTATCCTGATAGAGTTTAGTTCTTCTTTGCACGGAAGATTTGTCTAATTTAAAATTAGGAATTCCATAAATTAACAAGCCACCTGCTCTATCATAACGATCATAAATAGTAATTTGATAACCTTTTTGTCTTAATTGTTCTGCAGCTGCCAATCCGGCTGGACCTGCGCCTATTATTGCAACAGATTCTCTTAGTTCTTTTTCTGGCTTTATAGTTTCTACCCAACCATTTTTCCACGCAGTATTAGTTATATATTTTTCTACAGCACCAATTGTAACTGTTCCGTGACCTGATTGCTCAATTACACAATTGCCTTCACATAACCTATCTTGTGGGCAGATTGAACCACATACCTCTGGCATCGAATTTGTTGAGGAAGATAATCTATAAGCTTCTTCCAATCTTCCCTCGGCAGTTAATTTTAGCCAATCAGGAATATTGTTATGCAACGGACAATGAACTTGGCAGAAAGGAGTTCCACACTGAGAGCATCTGCTAGCTTGTTCGGAGGCTTTATTTTCTATAAATTCTTTATATATTTCATGAAAATTAGAAATTCTTGATTCTGAGTCAATTTTTGTAGGAGTTTCCTTCTTAATTCCTACAAATTTAAGCATTTTTTCAGTCATTAGATTTATTGTTATTTTAAAATGATTTTATCTCAATTATTTTTAAAAAGACAATGATAAAGTGAATATTTAGTTAACATAAAGATAACTATTTCATAAAAATATTAACCGTAATTTTATGAATTTTCAAAAAAAAATAGATAAAAGTAACAAAAATGGACTTTTGTAATAAAGTTTCACAGTACCTCTCTTTAATATAAATCAATGTTCAAATTAATGAGCGAAGCCTATTTTATCAAAATTTTGTTTTTATCGATTGTGCAGGGAATTTCTGAATTCATTCCTGTCTCTAGCTCTGCCCTTTTAATTATATTTGAAAATATTTTAAAAATAGAAAATAACAATTTGCTAATTAATGTGACTATGCACGGAGGTAGTCTGGCTGCAGTGGTTATATTTTTTTATAAAGACATAATAGGACTAATAAATAACTTTGCCTTATTACTAAATTTAATAGTTGCAACATTACCTGTGGTCATTGCGGGAGGGCTCCTAACATATTTTAACATAATAGATCAAATTATGAATATAGCAGTGATAGGCTACGCAACAATATTTTTTGGAATTGTATTATTTATTAGCGATAAAAATAAAGAAGAAAAATCATTTGAAAAATTTATTTCTCACAAAGACTCTTTGATTATTGGACTTTATCAAGTTTTGGCTCTAATACCAGGAACCTCGCGAAGTGGCATCACGTTGACCGCTGCAAGATTTATGAAATTTAACAGAGTAGATGCTGCAAAATTTTCTTTTTTATTATCGATACCTACTCTATCTGCGGCATTTATTTTGAGTTCTTATAAAATTTATAAACTAGGGGAAGTTAATTTTAATTTGTTATCCTTAATTGCTTTTACTTTTAGTTTTTTATTTTCTTTATTAACAATAAAATATTTTTTAATTTTTTTAAAAAAATTTAGTCTAAATGTGTTTGTTATTTTTAGAATTTTGTTAGGAATTGCTCTTTTGACGTTTTATTACTCTAATTACTAAATTGACCTTTGGGTCTATACACTCTTAAATACAAAGGCATTACACTTTCTATACTTTGAGGTACTATACTTAATTCTTTAAATGTTTTAAATTGGCCTGATACAATATTATCTCCTTCTTCTAAAATTTTCACTTGATCAGTAGTTAACAGTGGTTTTGGCAAAAGCTGTAAAAAAAAAGCTTGAATTCGTCCTACGAAAAACGGCACAGGAATAATTAATCTTTTTTTTCTTATTTCCTGCAAAAGAACTTCGATTAACTGCTTAAAAGAAAATACTTTATTACCTGCAAATTCAAAAGTTTCTTTTTTTATATTATTTTCGATAATTATACTTATAGCCTTCGCAACATCTTCAACGCAGACTGGTTGAAATTTTGTTTCAGACCCAACTAACGGTATAAAAGGTAAAAAATTTGCCAATCTTGCAAACATATTAAAAAATTTATCTTTTGCTCCAATGATAATGCTTGGTTTTATAATCACACTGTTGGGGAAAATTTTTTTTACCTCTTGTTCTCCTGCATATTTACTATTGATATATTTGGACTCTGAATTTGCCTTAACTCCCAAAGCTGAAAAATGAATTAATGAGCCTGAACTTGAAATTGATGAAAAAATTTCTGCCAATTTTTTTGGAAAGTCCTCATGTAAATTTTTAAATTTTTGTGAGCCACTCTCATAAAGTATTCCAATTAAATTAATACAAACGTCAGCATCTTTTAAAAATGTTTTGATAGATTTTGAGGAACTAATATCAATTTTATGAAGTTCAATCTGACCAATATCCCCGAAAACCTTAAGGTTTTGAGCAAAGTAAGGATTTCTGCACGCTAATTTTAATTTTAAATTATTTTTAGCTAATTTTTGAACTATCGCCTCACCAACAAACCCTGTAGCTCCAAAAATGCATACTGTTTTACTATAATTTTTTTCATTCATACTATATACAATCAGCAATTGAACATTTAGATTTCATAAAAATAATGAAAATTACATTATATCAAGATGATTTACCTGAAAATCATAAACTCGCAAACGTCAAAAGTGTAGCTATTGACGCTGAATCTTTGGGTTTAAATTACTTAGAAAGAGACAAGCTTTGCTTATTGCAACTTTGCTCTGGTGATAACGAAGTATATATTGTTCAATTTGATAGGAATAAATACAAAAGTCCCAATCTTTGTAAAATACTCGAAGATAAAAATATCCTAAAAATCGCACACTTTGCCAGGTTTGAAATTGGAATTCTCAAACACTACTTAAATGTAGATATAAAAAATATTTATTGTACCAAAATAGCCTCAAAACTATCAAGAACTTATACTGACAAGCACGGACTTTACGACATTACTAAGGAACTTTTAAATATTACGCTCAATAAAGCACAACAATCTTCAGATTGGGGATCTAAAGAATTAAGCGAAGAACAAAAACAATATGCTGCATCAGATGTAATACATCTTCATAAATTGAAAGAGAAGTTGGACATCATGTTAAAAAGAGAGGATAGAATTCATTTAGCAGAACAATGTTTTAGTTTTTTAACTACCAGAGTTGAACTTGATCTCAATGGATGGAATGAAGATATATTTAGTCACTAACAATGAATGATAAAAAAATAATTTATACAGCAAAGCAAGTTATCAGTTCAGAAATAGCTGCCTTAAAAAAATTAAACTCATCTATAGATAAGTCTTTTTGCAAAGCAATTAATTTAATTTCTAAGACTAAAGGAAGAATAATCTGTTGTGGGGTTGGAAAATCTGCAAAAATTCTAGAAAAAATTTCTAGCACACTTTCTTCTGTGGGTATTTCAAGTTTTACACTAGATCCAACAGATGCTGGCCATGGTTCTTTAGGTGCGATCAAAAAAGAAGATGTTTTGCTAATTGCTTCTTTTAGTGGAGGTAGCACAGAATTAAATAATCTTTTAAAATTTGCAAAAAAAAACTACGTAAAAATTATTGGTATTAGTTCTAACTCACAATCTAATTTAATAAAAACAAGTAATATTAAAATATTAATGCCAAAAGTAATTGAAGCAGGAGGCAATAACTTAAACATGATACCAACCAGTAGTTCAACAAACCTTTTAGCTCTGGGAGATTGTTTGGCAATTAGTTTGGCTACCAAAAATAAATTTAACAAAACAAAATTTGGCAAATTTCATCCAGGAGGATCTTTGGGTAAAAATTTAGCTGAAATTTCTGAAATAATGACTTCTGGAAAAAAAATACCGATTGTCGAAGAAAACTCATTTATTCAAAAGGTAGTTATGACTATCTCTTCTGGAAGATTGGGGTGTGCTATTGTATTAAACAAAAATAAAAAAATCTCCGGTTTTATTTCTGACGGGGATATGAACAGGGCTATAAAAAAATACAAGAACATATTTAGTAAACAAGCAAAAGATATTATGTCTAAAAAACCAAAAACAATACCAAGCAATTACTTAATTATTGATGCACTAAACTTAATGAATAAAGAAAAAATAACTGCACTTGTAATTACAAAAAATAATAAGGTTCTAGGATTGGTACATATGCACAATATTTTATCTTATTTAAATTCATAACCAAGTGAGCCTTAAAAAGATTGTTCAATATTGTCTACTTTTATTAAGTGGTTTAATTCTTTTTTACAGCTACTATTATTTACCCTCCAAAAATTTAGGTTCTATAGAGATAGAAGTTAAAGAAGAAAATTCAAAAGAAACAATGAACAATAAAAATGATCAAACAATAATCAAAAATAAAACTACTTTTTTAAACACTGAATACAAAAGTCAAAATAATAAAGGACAAGTATTTACTACCAAAACAAAAGAGTCTTTTTTTTATCAAAATCAACCAGATTTAATTTATTTAATTGATCCTTATTCTTTCACAACGCTCAATAAAGACCAATCAATTATTGAAATTCAGGCAAAAACAGGAATGTTAGATAAATCAAAAAAAGTTACATCTTATGAAAAAGATATAATTATCAAAAATAAAAATTACCTTATTACAGCTAATACCGCTACTTACTTTTCAGATAAAAATATTATAATTATTGATGGAAATGTGGTTATGAAAGATTTAACTATGGGACTATCTCATGTAATTTATTGTGATACAGTTGAAATAAATACTTTAAACAACGATACAGTTGCATTTATGAAATCTAAAAATAACAAAGTTATTGCTAAAAAATTTAAATGAAAAAAAAAATTACTATTTCAGCAATATTATCATCTGGAAATAATAGCAAATGCATATTTATTAAGAAAAGAAAATGTAATCATTAAGCAAAAAGAAGAAGTAATAAAAACAACTTTTCTTCTCAAAAAAGAATTTAAAATTATCTCTAGTGTTAAAAATATAGTAAATATAAAAAATAATAACAAAAATATACTCGAGGTTAAAAAAATTTCTAAATCATTAGGTAAAAAACCTATATTAAAAAATATATCCTTAGCTCTTGAGCCTGGAAAAATTGTAGGATTGTTAGGACCAAATGGTTCTGGAAAAACAACTTTATTTAACTTAATTATAGGAAAAATTTTTCCAGATCAGGGAACTATAAATTTTAATAATCAGGAAATACAAAACCTTCCAATTCATATTAGAAGTTTAAAAGGCATAAGTCTATTAGAGCAGCACAAAGGGCTTTTTGGTAATATGACTGCAGAAGAAAATCTTTATGCAATTCTAGAATTGCACATGAAAGATAAAGGAAAAAATATACCAAAAAATAGAAACTTTATTAGCTTTTTTTGATTTAGTTTATTTAAAAAATACTAAAGCTAATTTTTTATCAGGTGGTGAATATAAAAAAGTAAGTATTCTTCAAAGAATATGCAATCCAAATATTTCAGTTTTATTACTTGATGAACCGTGCGCAGCACTTGATCCTTTATCAATAAATTCACTTAAGGAATTTATAATTGAATTAAAAAAAATGGGTCTTTCTGTATTAATCACTGATCATAACTATTGGGCAATTGAAAATATTTTAGACAAAGCCTATCTTATAAAAGATGGTCAAATTTTAGTGGAGGGCACTCCTCAAAAAATCTCTAACGATAAGGATGCTATAAAATACTATCTAGGAAATAACTTCAGACTTTAATCAGGCTTAAATTCCTCGTTTGGCTCTTCTATTTCTTTTTGATCATCAAGACTTATAATGTCATCCGATTCTTCTTCTGGGGTATCATCAATATTTTCAATATCGTCTAATTTCTTTTTAGATTCAATTTTTGGTGTCGCAATGGGAGCAGTGCGCAAATTTAAATCTTCCGGAAGATATTCTGCAGAACAAACTGGACATAAAATTTTATCTTTTTTATTCATGCTGTAGTACTTCGCGCCACACTCACAATAAATTTTTATGCCCCAATTTTTATCTGCCATATATTATTAATTTGTAATATTAAGGGTGCGTTTATATAATTCGAATACAAATGGCAATTAAAAAGTGGTTTTTACCCAGAAATAATATTTCAATCAATGGCTCTATTAATCTTCCTGGTGATAAATCAATTGGAATAAGATCTATTATTATATTGTCACAATGTTATGGAATTTCTGAAGTTTATAACGTTTCAGATGGCGAAGATGTTCAAACAGCTATTCACGCTATTAAAAAATTAAACATTCCAATTCAAAAAAGTTGCTCCTAATCACTACAAAATTTTTGGTCTTGGTATTGGATTTAAAAAATTTAAAGGAACGATTAACTTTAATAATAGTGGAACAACTTTAAGATTACTTACTGGCTTACTGTCTACATCTCCTGTAAATGCAAAACTAATTGGGGACAAATCATTGTCAGGAAGACCTATCCGAATTATTCCATTAATGGAAAAATTTTTTGCAAGCTTTTATCCGAAAAATAAAAATTATTTACCTGTTAATGTAACAGGATATGAAAATTCAGTACAAACAGAAATTAATATAGATAAGCCTTCTGCTCAGATAGTTTCTGCTTGTATTTTGGCAGGAATGAACAGTCATGGTCTAACTACGATCACTGCTCCCAATGCTCAAAGAGATCACACAGAGCTAATGCTTAAATTTTTAAATTACCCAATTACTATAAAAAATGAGGGAAAAAGAAAAACAATTAAGATCATGGGAAAACAATATCTACGACCTGAAAAAAAATATATTGTTCCAGGTGACCCTTCTTCTGCAGCTTTTTTAGTTGTTCTTGCGCTTTTAACCAAAAATAGCAAATTAGAATTAAATAATGTTTTACTAAATCCCAAAAGAATTGGTTTTCTTTCTGTTTTAAGAAAGATGGGAGCAAATATTAAAATTAAAGATAAACAAAAAAAACATGGGGAAGAAACTGGAACCATTCAAGTTTCATCTTCAGCCTTAAAAGGAATTAAAATTGATAAAGATATTATTCCTAATATTATTGATGAGGTCCCTATACTAATGATTGCAGCATCGTTTGCTAAAGGTGAAACTTTTTTTCCTCACCTTGACGAATTAAGAATTAAAGAATCAGACAGACTTGCTGTAATGGAAAACAACTTAACAAAAGTTGGTGTTGAATTAAAAAGAAAAAACAACGATATCACCATACTTGGATTGGGGGAGAAGTTTTATTCTGGTCATGTAACTAAAATTGATAGTTTTAAAGATCACAGAATTGCTTTAAGTTTTGCAATACTTGCAATGGCATCGAAGAAGAAAATTCTCATTAAGGACTTTAGTTCTGCAAATGTAAGCTATCCTGGGTTTTTAAAAGATATAAAAAAAATTAGTAATAATAAATTTAAACAGATCATTATTGGAATGGACGGTCCTGTAGGATCTGGAAAAACCTCAGTTGCAAAATATGCAGTTTCAAAAATAAAAAATAGTTTATTTTTAGACTCTGGACTTCTTTATCGGTTTCTTGCAAAAAAACATTTGGAAAGTAAAAGCAAAAAAATTAATGTTAATTATTTAATTAAGATTGCCAAAACAATAACACTTAAAGATTTACAATCTTCTGGTTTGCACATGCAAAAAATTAATCTTCTGGTCTCGACCATTGCTAAAATTCAAAAAATTAGAGATGCATTACTACCTGTGCAACGAAATATTATTTTTAATAACTCTTACCAATACGTTTTTGTTTGTGGCAGAGACATTAATTCGAAAGTCGCTCAAAATGCAGATCTTAAAATTTATATGGATGCTCCTGTAAAAATTAGAGCTAAACGAAGATTTTTAGAACTTAAAAAAAATAATCCAAATATTACTTACGAAGAAGTGTTTAAAACCCTTAATAATAGAGACTATTTAGATAAAACAAGATCTAATAGCCCTCTTATTAAAACTAAAGACTCTATCTTGATTAATAATACAGGACGCAATATAAGATCCACCTTTGTAAAAATACAAAGATTAATAAGAAAGGTTCAGAGTAAACAATATTGATAGAGCAACCGTTGAAAGTTTATAATAACAGCAATGCTGAGTTTGAAGCATTGTTAAATGAAGACCTTTCCCAAAGATCCGTTCAAGAAAACTCCATCATTAAAGGTAGAGTAGAAAAAATCGAAGAGAAATTTATCACTATTGATGTTAAAGGAAAATCATCAGGAATGATTGATAAGACAGAATTGTCTCGTGAAGAATTAGAAAATTTAAAAATTGGCGCAGAAATTGAAGTATATGTTGAAAGAGTAGAGAATAAAGTTGGAGATATTGTTCTTAGCGTGGAGAAAGCACGAAGAGCTAAATCTTGGAAAAAAATTGAAGATGCTTTCACTAATAAAGAAAAAGTATCTGGTTTGGTAAAAAATTCTGTAAAAGGTGGATTTATAGTAGAAATTTTTGGAATCTTTACTTTCTGTCCCTCTTCGCAATTAAGTGACAGACCCATCAAAAGCCCAAGCGAATTTTTCAATAAACCTTTAGAATTTTATATTATTAAAATTGATAACGTTAGAATGAATGTTATTTCTTCACGAAGAGCTATTTTAGAAGAGGTTAAAAATCAAAATAAAGATGAAGTTATTTCTAAATACAAAATCGGAGACATTGTAGAAGGAAAAGTAAAAGCAATAACAAGTTACGGATTATTTGTAAGCGTAGAAAATTTAGACTGCCTGCTGCACTCAAGCGAAGTAAGTCATTTAAAAATTTCTAACCTAAATGAAATGTTCAGTGTTGGAGATTCTGTAAAAGTTCAAATTATTGAAATTGACAACGAAGCAAAACGAATTAGCCTATCCATCAAAGCAATGTTACCAGATCCTTTCAAGACTATTGGAGATAAATATCAAGTTGGATCAGACTACGAAGTAAAAATAACTAAACTATCTGACTTTGGAGCATTTGCAGAATTAGATGAAGGTGTAGTTGGATTAATTCATTCAAGTGAAATGAAACACATGCAAAAGAATGTAAATCCAAAATCAATATTTAAAATTGGCGATGTAGCAAAAGTAAGACTGAAAGAAGTTGATACTGAAAAAAGAAAAATTAGCTTTAGTTACAAAGATACCCAACCAAATCCTATGAGTGAGTTTTTAACTAAGTACCCAGTTGGCACAATCGTTGATGCAAAACTAGTTAACAAACAAGATTTTGGTCTATTTTTAAATACTGGAGATAGCGATATTGATATTTTTGTTCATTACAAACAAATTTCTTTTGCAGAAACGTCTAAAGATTTAGATGATTATAATAAGGGCGATACAGTAAAAGTTAAAATTATTGATATTAAAGACGATAAGGTCAATGGATCTATCAGAGCTCTTAAAAAAGATCCTTTCCACTTTTTTGAAGATAAAAAAGTTAAAGATGTATTGTCAGTTCGAGTTGCTGAGGTATTAGACAATGCAATTAAGGTAAATGTAGGTGATGACAGATACCCTACAATCATTAAAAAAGCTGATATTGCTCTAGAAAAAGCAGATCAAAGACCTAATAGATTTGCACCTGGAGACACTTTGGATGCAATGATAGTGGAATTAAACCTATCGGAAAGAAAAGTTAAACTATCTATTAAAGAACTAGAGAAACAACAGCAAGCTGAAGCTGTTGAAAAATATGGTTCAGCATCGTCTGGAAGTTCACTTGCGGATATTCTTGGTACCGCTTTAAAGAAAAAAGAAGACGATAAGTAATCTAAATCTTTCAACCAAATTTTGTTATTTATTCTTTATTATCAATAGTCTATTCTATAGTTCATGGAAAAAAAGACCTTTGTTAAAAAAGAGCTAATTCAAAAATTACAAGCCAAATATCCAAAAATTTTAAACGCTGACATTGAGCGAATGGTAGAAAGTATTTTTAGATATCTATCCAATCAATTAGCTACTGGACACAATGTGGAGATAAGAGGATTTGGAATGCTTAAAGTAAAAACTATGAAGCCCCGTTTAGCAAGAAATCCCAAAACTGGAGATAAGGTTGAAGTACCATCAAAAAGAAAAGTTAGTTGGAAAACATCTAAACTATTAAACGCTGCAATTAACAAAGAGAGAAAAGAAGTTGATCAAGAAAAAATATAAAGTTTTTATTGCTTGTGATACTACCAATTTATCTCAAGTAAAAAAAATTATTCAACAAAGTAAAAATTCAAAACTAAATATTGGTTATAAATTTGGACTTGAATTTTTTAATTCTAGACAAGGTAGAAATTTTATTTCTAAATTACCTAACAATATTACCATATGGTTAGATTTAAAATTGATGGATATTCCCAACACAGTTTCATCTGCGATAAATTCTCTAAAAGATTTAACTAATGCAAGATATTTAACCATTCATGCATCGGGTGGCTATGAAATGATGATGGCCGCAAAAAAAGCAGCCACTAAAACAAATAAAAAACTAAAAGTTTTAGCGGTGACAGTTCTCACATCTTTTTCAGAACAACAAATAAAACAAACAGGGCATACCAAGGCGATTAAAAATATTGTCATTCAACAAGCAAATCTTGCTAAAAAAGCAAAAATAGATGGAATTGTATGTTCAGGTCATGAAGCAAAATTTATAAAAAAAATATGCAAAGGTATGGAAATCATAACTCCAGGAATAAGATTAGAAGGCGACTCAAAACAAGATCAAAAAAGAGTAATGACTCCAAAATTAGCTTTCCAAAATGGAGCAACCGGAATTGTTATTGGCAGAAGTATTACTAAAGGCAATATCAAAAATAATATTCAAAAATTAATTTCCTCTTTGCAATAATGTCATCCACTATTAAAATTTGTGGATTGAGAGATACTGATGCAATTCAAGCCGCAATTCATTATGGTGCAAAATATTTAGGCTTTGTATGCGATTACCCTAAAAGCCCTAGAAATATATCTCCTTATCAATTAACCGAAATTATAAAAAATGTTCCAAATTCAAGAATCTGTAAAGTTGCTGTAGTGGTTAATCCTGATGATACGCTTATTAGTATTATAAAAGACAGTATTGATTTTTTACAACTTCATGGGTCTGAAACTAATGATAGAATTTTGGAAATAAAAAAAAAATTTGACCTTAAAATAATTAAAGCCGTAAAAATTAAAAATGAAGAAGATTTAAAACAAATAGATATGTTTTCTCATGCGGACGATTTATTATTAGACACGCCTGCTATGGAAAAATCAGAACTATTTAATTTTAATCTGCTAGATAATAGAAATATTAGTTCCTATTTTCTAGCCGGTGGAATAAATATTGATAATGTTGCACAAGCTTTACAATTTACATCTAAATTAGATATCTCTAGCAGTTTAGAGTCTTCGCCAGGTGTAAAAGATGTAAATAAAATTAAAGATTTTATGGAAGAAGTGAAAAGACATGCCTAAATTAAAAAAAGGAATTTCTCTTATAGATCAGCATGACAAAAATTATTTATATGGTGGAAAATTTGGTGGAAACTTCATTCCTGAAACATTAAAAAAACCAGTTGAAGATCTTACTCATTTATTTGAGAAACTAAGAAGAGATAAAAAATTTATTAAAGAAAGAGATTATTATTTTAAAAACTATGTTGGATCTCCTACTCCTTTTATCAAATTACATAATTTAACTAAACATTTAGGAGGCGCACAAATTTATGCAAAAGTAGTCTCTAAAGCAAATGGCGGCGCTCATAAAATTTACAATGCTGTAGTGCATGCATTAATTTGTAAACGTGCTGGAAAAAAATACATTGTTGGAGACACCGGAGCTGGTTATGCAGGAAAAATGCTCAGCATGGCAGCTAAAAAATTTGGTCTCAAATGTAAAATATTTATGGGCGCAAAAGATATTATTCGGCAAAAACCAAATTGCGATGCGATGCGTAAAAATGGTGCTGAAATTGTGCCTGTTTATTCAGGTAGCCAGACATTGGTTGATGCTGTGAGCGAATGTATGAGATATTGGGTTTCTAACTGCGACACCACCCATATGGCGGTAGGTAGTACGGTAGGACCTAATATTTTTATCAAAATTTGTGCATGGAGTACTGCACAAATTTCACGAGAATTAATTATTCAAATGAAAAAAGAATTTGGAGAAATTCCCAAAAAATTAAAACTGATCAACTGTGTGGGCGGAGGAAGTTCTGCGGCTGGTTTTTGGAATGAATTTATGGATTACAATAAAAACCAAGTTGAATTTATCGGTGTAGAAGCTGGTGGACCTAAAAATAGTAAATTACATGCAGCTCCTCTTACTAATAATTGCAAAATAGGAATTCTGCATGGTGCAGCTCAATATGTAATTCAAGATAAAGATGGTCAGATTGGAGAAACTTCCTCTATTAGTGCTGGACTTGATTACCCTGGAATTTCTCCTCTTCATTGTTTTTTAAAAGATACGAAAAGAGCAAGATATACCTCAGCAAGTGATGAGGAAGCATTACAAGCTTATAAATTAGTTTCTAAACTTGAGGACCTTTCTCCATCATTAGAACCTTCACATGCTTTTGCAGAAGCAATTAAAATTGCACCTAAATTAAGCAAAGATACAATAATCTGCGTTAATAGCTGCGGTGATGCCAAAAAAGATAAGGCAATTATTAAAAAGAGATTGGGGTTTTTTAAATGACATCCAGTATCAGCTTAGCTTTTGCAAAATGTAAAAAAGAAAAAAGACCTGCTCTTGTTACCTATACTGTTGCAGGAGATAGTAATAAAAAAAAATCGTTAGAAATTTTAAATACTGTTTCCACTTATGCAGATATTTGTGAATTAGGAATTCCACATAACACACCAGTTGCGGATGGAGGGCAAATTCAAAATAGCGCCTATAGAGCAATTAAAAATGGAATTAAAACAAAAGATATTTTTCAAATTGTAAAACAATTCAAAAAAAACAAACCTTTAAAACCTATTATTTTAATGGGGTACTACAATAATATTTTTCAACATGGAGAAAATCTTTTTTTAAAACATTGCAAACAATCAGGCGTGGATGGTTTAATTATTGTGGATTTACCTTGGCCCGAGAATAAAAAATTTTCCCAACAATGCAAAAAATATTCGATTAATTTTATTCAACTTTTGTCGCCTACTACATCCAATGAAAGAATGAAAAAAATTATGAAAGACTCTCATGATATGGTTTATTATATTTCCATGTTATCTACCACCGGCGGAACTTTAAAAGTTACTGCAAAAGAAATTTTGAACAATTATAATAAAATTAAAAAAATCAATCCTAAACAAAATGTGGTTATTGGTTTTGGAATTACCGACAAAACTATTGGATCTTTGCGTAAAGCCGATGGGCTGGTGGTAGGATCTGCTCTATGTAAGGCTATAACTGGTGCTTTAAGCAAACGTCTAAATCCTGTTCGCAGTGTCGAAAATGTGGTAAAAAAGCTTAAAGCTAAAATTGCATGAATTGGATAACAGACATTGCAGCTAAGATTAAGCCAAAATTAGATAATTTATTTAAAAAAAAATCTATCGTTCCTGAAAACCTTTGGACTAACTGCGCATCCTGTTCCAATATAATTTACAGAGAAGATATTGAAAAAAATCTATATTGCTGCACGAACTGTCAAGAACCTCAACAAATTCTTCCAAGGCAGCGTTTTGAAATATTGTTTGATGAAGGAAAATTTGAAGAATTAGAAACTCCTAGGCTTCATTCGGATCCTTTAAATTGGAAAGACATCACTCCTTATAAAGATAAAGTCAAATCTGCTAGAAAAAAATTTAATCAACGTCATGCTGCATTAGTTGCTACTGGTTCGATCAATGGAATTAAAGTGATTTCATATTGTATGAACCAAAAATTCTTAGGTGGCTCAGTTGGAGTTGAAGAAGGTGAAGCTTTTGTTTTTGCATGTAAATATGCAAGTGAACATAATTTACCTTTTATCGCTTTTCCTCAAACGGGCGGACAAAAAATGCAACATTCTGCCTACGCATTGATGCAAATGCCAAAATCTATCATTGGACTACAAATGTTAGAGCAAAAAGGAATTCCAGCAATCATTATGGCAACCAGTCCTGTGGCAGGTGGAGTAACCGCCTCTTGGTTTTATGGTCCTTCGGTATTTGTTTTCGCTGAATCAGAGCTTACTAAAATTATGTTTGCTGGTCCTAATGTCATTAAAAGAACTATTGGGGAAGATTTGCCTGATGGCTTTCAAACAGCTGGATATTTATTGGAAAAAGGTTTTGTAGATAGAATAATTCATAGAAAAAATCATAGAGAAGAGTTAAGCAATTTGTTATCGATACTGCTAAAATTAACAAATGCAAAAGCAGAAAACTTAACAGATGCAACCAACGAAAATACAGTTTCTTCTCAACAGACTTTATCAGCTTAATCCACCGGATCGCATCGAACTCACTTTAAATAGAATTAAAAGACTACTTAAAGATCTAAAACATCCTGAAGAAAATCTATCCAACGTAATTACGGTAACCGGCACAAATGGCAAAGGCAGCGTATGTGAGTATTTAAAAAATATTTTAAAAGCACATGGTCACTCGGTCAATGTTTACACTAGTCCCCACATTGTAAAATTTAATGAAAGAATTTTTTTAAATGATCATTTTATTACTGATGATGAATTTGAAAAATTAGTCTACGAAGTAGATGCTGCTAACAATCATCAAGATATTACATTTTTTGAATTTATCACTGCACTTGCATTTCTAGCTTTTTCCAAACACAAAGCTGATTATCACATCATTGAAACTGGGCTGGGGGGAATTGGTGATAGTACTAATGTTTTTTCAAAACCTGTGGCCCAAATTTTAACCCCTATTTCAGAAGATCATTTGGAATATTTAGGACCCACCCTTAAAGATATTGTGAGAAATAAATGTGGCATTATCAAAGAAAAAACAAATATTATTATTTCAAAACAAACATCAGAAATAATGAAATATATCGATGAAGAATTAAAAAAAAATACATCAAAAAAAATAATTCTTTCAGAAGATTTTCAGGTGAGTGAAGAAAATAATAATATGATTTACCAGGATGAAATTGGACTTATGGATTTACAACTACCTAAAATGAAAGGAAAATTTCAACTAGAAAATGCCGCTACCGCTATTCAAACATTAAGGGCTATAGGAATGAAATTAGATAATAACAAAACTTCACATGCTATTAGTCAGACAGAATTACCTGCAAGAATACAAGAAATTATTAAAGGAAATTTACGAAACTATGTTCATGATGAAAATAGATTAATTATTGATGGGTCTCACAATAAAGAAGGTGGGAAAGAACTGGCTGAGTATTTATCTAAAATACAGGGGAAAAAAAGAATTTATTTTGTATTAGGAATGCTTACTTCTAAAAACTTAAAAGGATATCTTGAAAACTTCTCTAGCCTAGTTACCGAAATTAAAGCTGTAAAATTAAGAGAAAATTTTTATGAAACGGATGAGATCATTAAAGTTTCAAAAGATCTTGGCATTCATGCCAATCCTACGAAAAATGTAGCAAGTGGACTTGCCCAACTTGCCTTGCAAGACCCTGAAAGTATTATTGTAGTTTGTGGTAGCTTGTATCTTTCAGGTTCTGCGCTAGAATTAAACTTATGAAAAAAATATTAACTTTCTTATTCATTGTTCTTTTATCTTCCTTTTCTCATGCGGATGAAAATGGTTGGAAAATTCTTAAAGAAGGTGGAAAGATTGTCTGGATTAGACATGCGGTGACTACTCCTTCTTGTTGTGGTGATCCTGAAAATTTAAAAATTAATGATCGGTCAACACAGAGAAATTTAGGTAAAGAAGGAATTGAACAAAGTAAAAAAATTGGAGAACTATTTAAAAAACACAATATAGCTATTGATCAAGTTCTTAGTTCACAATTTGAAAGATGCAGAGACACTGCCAAATATGCATTCGGCAATTATAAAGATTTTCCTGCTTTAAATTCTTTTTTTAGAAAAGGTATCGATGCAGATGCTAATCGCCAGCTAAAAGACATAAAAGCTTTTGTAAAAAACTGGAGCAGTAAAAAGAACTTAGTATTCGTTACGCATCAAGTAGTCATTAGTAACTCCGTAAGTGAAACGGTATCTTCTGGAGAATTAGTTATTACCGATAAAAATTTTAAAGTACTTGCTAGAATTCCTACTTTATAATTATCTTACCTTACTATCTAACCACTCTTTAATATGAGATTTAGAGGCTGCGCCTACCTTAGTCTCTACAAGCTGACCTCTATTAAATAATAACATTGTTGGGATTCCTCGCACTCCGTATTTGGTAGGAGTGTTGGGTGCGTCATCAATATTATGTTTAGCAATAACTAACTTGTCAGCCATCTCATTAGAAAGTTCTTCTAAAATTGGAGAAACCATTTTGCATGGGCCGCACCATTCTGCCCAGAAATCCACTAACACTGGCTTTTCTGATTTTAATACTTCTGTTTCAAAATTTTCATCATTTACTTGCTTCGTTGCCATAAAGAATCTCCTAAAGTTAAAAGGTTAAGGTAAGCATCTACTAGAAATTGTCAACTAGGCGTCTTGATATTTATTTTCAATCTCTTCTAGAAATTTATTAAGATCGTTCATCATCGCTAATCGTTCTTCGTCTTTTTCTTCTTCATATTTTACTCGCAAAGTATCAAGTTCAGAATAAGCTTTGGGAATGGTGTTCCATTTTTCATCATTGGTGCTTAAAATTTGCTTGGCTATAGCTCTATGAATTTCATTGTACATATCTTTAGGAAGAATGGATGGATTTTCCTCATAAATTAATCGTTTAGCAAAATAATTAAATCTAGGATCTTTAAATTTATCTGCAACTAACAATTTATCTTTCCAGTCTGACTGATGAAATTCTTTCATGGCTGATCTATCCTGATCAGAAGCAAAACCACCTGAATAAATAGATTCTTCTGCTTCAATATCAAGCTGCGAGTCTAAATCTTCTTTTTCTTGGGCCTCTTCTTCTAATATTCTAACCACTTTCTTTTTAAACTCTTCATTGCCTTGTAACATTTCAGCTCGTTCCATTAATTTTTTCATTCCTAGCTGTTTGTATCCTTCAAAATTTTCTCCAAATTTTGGATTCATAATCACAGGATGTTTGTTATTTTTAACTGACCTTATAATTTTTGGACTTTTTTTCATCGCATCTTTAAGATTTTCCATGGTCATATTAAAATAAGTTTGGGGATCTTCTTTTAAATCAAAACACTGCGGCCAATTATATTTTGGATGAAAACACAAAAATGTAACTACAAATGGACGAGCCTTCCCATAAAAATATTCATTAAAACAAAATAATTTTTCATTTTGTACAATAGTATTCACTTCAGCTTTGCTAGCAGTCATTAAACTAGATTTCCAAACTGCTGGGGCTTTATCTGCTATTATTTTTGCAATACCTATGGTTGCCAAAACATCACCTATCGCATCATGGGCATTACCATGCTCTATCCCATTCATCGGTGCAAGCTGATCTAATTTAAACACAGCATTTCCTTTATCGCTAGTTGGTGTCTTGATGCATTCTGGATAATAAAGATGAGCTGTTCTAATTAATCCTAAAATATCTCCACGCTTATTACCATCCAGCTGAGTTAAGTAAGGATCGTTTAATGTTTTAAATAAAGTTTTTCTTAAAAACTCTTCATCAAAACCTATAGAATTATATCCAATAAAAAGAGCAGGACTCCACTTCTTAAAAGTTTGTAGCATCTGCTCCACTAAACCGTAGTGTGAAAGATTAGTTTTTCTAAGCATATCAGGTGTTGTTTTGTTAACTAACAAGGCACCAGGTTCTGGAACTAATCCTGGCTTTAAACCACATTTTGCTTCAAACCGATCTAGTTCTTGAAATTCAGCATTCACTAATACTGCACCAACTTGAATGATCTGATCCCACGTTCCGGATCGTCCTGTAGTTTCAAAATCATAAAATGCATAATTCATTATTTGTCATCCTTTTCTATGGTAGGAACATTAATTCCTTCTATTTCTTCTATTTTTTCTGCTCTTCGTTGAATTTTTTCAGCGGAAACTTTGATGCTTCTAAATTGATCTGCAACTAGATTAAATTTTTTCTCTACATCATCTGTTCTCTCCACTAACCTTCCAATATCTTTTCCGATTAACCCTATTTCTTTAATAATCATCTGTGCTTTTTTATTCATTTCACTATCCTTTAAAAAAACACGAAGAGTATTTAACAATCCCCACAAATAAGAAGGAGAAACAATAAGAACATTTTTTTCTCTGGCTTTTCCCATCAGATCAACATCACTATCTTGAATAGATCGATACACACTTTCTGATCTTACAAACATGATAGCGTGAGGTGCGGTTTCTCCAGAAATAATATAATCAGATGAAATCTTTTTCACATTTTTCATCACATCTTCTTCAAATAACTTTTTATATTTTTTAATCTCCTCTTCTGACTCTGAAGATTTAAATGTTTTAAAATTATCTAGAACAAACTTACTATCAATAGCTATTCTTGAATTGGCATCCCCAAAGTCAATTAAGCAATCTACTCTTTTACCATTACTTAAGGTTTCTTGAAATTTTAAATAGTTACTTGGCAATCTGTCACGTAAGTAATTTTTCTAATTCCACTTCAGAAAAAGCTCCTCGTTCTTGCTTATCATCAAGCATATTCTGAAAATTTTTAAAGGTGGTATCGATCGATGTTTGCATCGACCCCATTTGCTTGGCAGCTTCCTCCAAAACTGTAAAACGCCTTGCAAGTTCGCTAAGCTGAGTGCTTAAAACAGAAGAGTCATCTTCACTTCCTTTCTTCTTATTAAAAAAAGAAAAAAGAACAAAAGCAACGATTGCTCCACAAGTAATATAAATAATAATTTCCATCATTTTACGCGCAGTACATGTAAGGAAAAATAATAAAGAACTCTAATCATTAGCTTCCCAATACAATGTTAACTAATTAAACAATCTTAGCATGATTCTAATTAAGTTATGGATTTAGATTTGGATGTAAATTCGCTCATTTTTAATAAATCGGGATCTTTTTTAAACATTCTCAAAAATAACCCTTAATTATCAAGCTTAATTTGGCTTCGTTTGCACAGAGGGGTGCCTTGATTTATTGATTAAACGCATAATTTACTTACTTTTAATAAATCGGGATCTTTTTCAAGTGCTCTTAAAAATAATCCTTATTTATCAAGCTAAATTTGGCTTCGTTTGTCCAGCAAGGGTACTTTGGTTTGTTGATTTCAAGCAATGTTATGTTATAACATAACATATGACAAATAATGAGATTGTTTTAGATATTATTAAGAAATCTAAAGTTCACCTATCAGCTTATGCGATTTTAGAAAAATTTCAGAAGATTAAAAAAGTACAACCGATGTCAGTATATAGAGCTTTAAATAAATTAATCGAAGAAGGACAAATTCATAAATCTAACCAAAATAAAACTTATATTTTATGTAATCATAGTCATGCTAAAGATCATAATCCTTCGATTGCTATTTGTAAAAAGTGTGGTGATACTGAAGAATTAAAATCAGATTTGTTTTCTTCTATTTTAAAAAAATACCCAATCAAAAAATATGATTTTTCTAATTTTGAATTAGAAGTATCCACTCTTTGTAAAAGCTGCTCATAACTTATGGAACATTTGATTGGAGAAATAGTTTGGCTACAAGACAAAGGTTGGCTACGTGGCTTTATTTTTGGTTTTGTTCATACTATCATACCCTTAATTGGTTTTTATACTGGGTGGAGTATTAACCGATTATTGAAAGTTGCATCTAATGGTTATGTTGCAGGAATTTTGGGAGTGGTTGTCGCTCATGTGATAGCAGATTTTATAGCAGCAACCTTAGACCCTAATTTACAATCTGCAGCAGTAGGTATAGTGCTCGGAGGCCTTGCACCATTGATTGCAATTCCTTTGTTAGAAAAATATGTCACTAAAAGCAAGCACCACATTATTGTGGGAGACCACGAAGATATTAAAAAAGATTTAAAAGATCACCACTGCTAATTAAATAGGATCAATGTGAGTCATCACATTTAGAACTGGCATCTGTTCCATCACCGCACGTCTTGCAGCAACCGCAATGTCATGTCCTTCTTTAACGCTCATATTAGAATCTACTTCAATATGTACATCGACTAAAATCATATCGCCCATTTTTCTAGTCTTTAAATCATGACAACCTTTCACTCCAGGAGTTGCTAAAATAATATTTGTAATTTTTTTATCTTCTTCCCCAGATACCGAACGATCCATAAGATCATGAAGCGCATCCCAAGAAAAATTCCAACCCATTTTAATAATCATGAAACCAACAATTAATGCAGCAATGGAATCGAAAATAGTATAGCCATACAAAGCTCCGATAATACCAATCGATACTACCAGTGAAGAGGCAGCATCTGAACGTGCATGCCAAGAATTGGCTATAAGCATGGAAGAACGTACCTTTTTGGCTACATAAATCATGTATTGAAATAATAATTCTTTAACAACTAATCCTCCTAATGCGATCCATAGTGCGATTAGTTTGATCTCTCTGGTTACATCTGGTTCCATGATTTTAACCGCCACATTCCAAATCATACCGGCACCAACCACCACTAAAGAAATTCCTATAAATAAAGAAGCTGCCGTTTCATAACGATAGTGACCATAATGATGATCTTCATCTGCATCTTTGCTGCTATGTTTGTTGGCAAACAATACCACAAAGTCTGACACCATATCAGATAAGGAATGAATTCCGTCAGCGATTAAACCTTGCGAGCCTGAAAAAAAACCTGCAATAATTTGAAACGTTCCTAGGCATACATTTACTAGGACACTTACTAAAGTACTTCTTCTAGCTGCAGCTTTCTTCTCCATCATAAACGAACCTTACTAACTAATGAATCTTAATTGCGTTCCTAGTTAACTGATGCAATTTTTGTCCTGCTTTACATGTTTTTACAATTTGAGAAACGGTCATAATATTTTTCTTCTTTGCTTCTTCTAATAAAAATAAAAATAATCTAGCAGTTACAATACAGTCCCCTATGGCTGAATGTCTTATTTGGTCGTTAGTTCTAATATTAAATTTGTTACATAAAAAACTTAATTCATAAGTTTCTAGATCAGGAAACAGTCCTGCTGATAACAAGATGGTATCGATCGTAGTAATATTTTTTACTAGTGTTCCAAGATTAGATTGCGGAAGATTAGATCTAATAAAATTGACATCAAAATCTACATTATGCCCTACTAAAATACATTCTTGTAAATAATTTGAAACTTTAGTTTCTAATTGAGTAAAGGTTTGCTTATTTTTTACATGTTCATCAGTAATGTGATGAATTTTTACAGACTCCCAAGGAATATCTCGTTCTGGATTAACTAGTTCATCTAACACATCTTTGTCCTGAAGTGTAAGATCTGAAATTTTAACAGCTGCAATAGATACAATTTTATCTTTAGTAAAATCTAAGCCAGTGGTTTCGGTATCTAGCACGGCAAAGGTGGCATCAGATACATTCACATTTGCAAACGATACTCTATTTTTAAGATAAAGTTTTAAACGACTAAAAATATTCTTCACCAAAATCTCCTCTTACCTGTTCTTTTAAACCTTTAATTTTTTTAAGATAAATCTTTAAAAGTTGCTTATCCAAATCCAACAATTTTTTAGGATCTATAAAATTTTTAATAGCTTTGCCTTCTTTGGCTCTTACTACCTGATTTTTCAGCAAGATATCTGATAAAAACTTAAATGCACTTCTAAAAAACTCATACTGATCGTCCGTAAAAACCTTTAATTTGTTCAATTCTTGAAGTCTTCCTAGCGTGGAAAGCTTTTTAATACCGTGTTTAATCGAATAAAGACGAATGGACTCAACTAATGGCAACGTTCCTGTATGTTTTAAATTAAGCAAACCTAAATTTTCTTCATCTTCTTTTTCTAAAACAAAACCGCCAAAAAAGTTAATACCTGAATCTGACATCTCTTCACTTTTATATAAGAATTTTAAAACATGATTTCCTTGTAATCGTTTAATCACATGATTTCTTAATTCATCTGCAAGCGCATCAGTTCCATACACGGACCTAAAATCATAAAGCATATCAATATATCTAGCGTTTTGCTCGGTCATGTCGGAGGTCCACTCATCAATTTGTTTTTTCCAACCAGAAATACTTTTTCTCCACAAAATATTACTAGCCATTAAATTTCCCTTGCAATAAGGAATGTCGCATTCATCTAACGTCTTGGTAAATTCTTTAGCTAGTTCTAAAAAATATAAATCAACTTGTTCAGGATCTTGATTGTGATCTTCATAAATAATTCCATTATCTTGATCGGGATGTAAAAAACTTTCCATCCTTCCACCTGATCCCATAGTAATCACACTGTAATTAGGAATGTTGGTTAATATATGTTTTGCTTCTATTTTTTTTTCAGCATTTTTAATTGCTCTTCGGTAAATCACATTATTCAGAAAACTTAAAATATAACTAATATCTCCTGGACTAGCATTTTGATGGATGAGTGTTTCCGTTAATGAAATTTGTTGCTTTTTCATTTTGATTAAACCTTCGGTATTATCATCATCATAAGTCAGCTGATCAATTTCATGAATCAATACTCCTAATTCTGCTGCTAAGGCTGATTGTAAATCAATCATTCCTACTGGATAGAAATCTTTGTTCACCACAGGAATATGTCTAAATTTATTTTTACGCATTTTGCCCACTGCATAAAATAATAAATCATCTTCCAGAACAGAAACTACGGGATGAACCATAACGCTTGACACTAAATTATTTTTATTTTCCTTAAATGTTATTTTTCTAACAATATCTTGTTCCGTTATAATTCCTGAAAGAACATTATCTTGAAGAACTAAGACGCTTGATTTTTTCTCAGTTTGAAGTTTAGTAATAACATCGGACAAAGTTTCATTATGATGAACAATGATAAAATCATTATTCATGTGTTGTTTAATCTGGATAGTAAATAAATCGACTGTGTTATTTGATTCTGTGTGCATGAAACATACCTACAGAAAAAATAGGTCAAAAAAAAGGGAGAGTTGGACGTCTCTCCCTTTTTAAGAAATTTTTGTGGATTATTGAAATCTATTTGGTGCTAGATGCGCTTTCGCTTTTCCTTTTCCAGAACCATTTTTGATTACATAACCTGTTGTACCGTTTGCATAAGTATCAACTGCTTTTACATTTTTTGATAAAGCATTGTTGACTTTTTCAACAGTTTTTTGCTTTTTAGCTTTGATCAACAGATCATTTATTCTATGTAACATTTAAGTGTACCTCTTGTTAAAAGTTTACCTACTTTTAACTCATGTAGATGAGTCACTTTTAATCCATGTGAATGGCGCATACTACCTATGTGGTAAATGCATATCTAAATTAGCAAAAAGCCTTAATTAGTCAACAGAAATCAATTTACTTATTTGATTAAATTATAGGCTCTAATCAACGAAAATCCGGCTAGCATCGACAAGATAAAAGTGAAACTAGGCTGGCTTAATAGTGAAATAGATGCAATTGCAGGACCAGGACATAAACCAATTAAACCCCATCCTATTCCAAACATCAAAGATCCAAGTATCAGTTTAGAATCTATTTCTTTTAATGTGGGCCAAGAAAATGTTTCGGCAAATAAAGGTTTGTTTTTATTTTTTGCTAAATAAAAAAAAGGTGCGCTAATTAGTATGGCACCAATCATCACAAAAGCAAGGGAAGGATCCCAAGCTCTAAATATATTTAAAAAATTAATTACTTTTTCAGGATTAGTCATTCCTGAAAGAGTTAATCCTAATCCAAATACTAAACCTGAAACAAGAGAACAAAAACGATTCATTATATCATTCCTTTGAACAGAACAGTTAAGATTGCAGCTCCCATAAATAGTAGAGTTGCAACAATCGAACGAGAAGAAAATCTACTAATTCCACAAACACCATGTCCGCTTGTGCATCCTCCCCCGATAGCAGTACCTACTCCAACTAATAAACCTGCACTTACTAACATAACTAACGATGTTTCAATTACAAAAGGAATAGGTGTACCAGTAAAAAATTGAATTAGGATAGGTCCTAAAATAATTCCTAAGATAAATAATAAATTATCTAATCTGTTAGTTTTTGAAAATAAAAGATTATTAGTAATTCCGCTAATGCCTGCAATTCTACCATTGCCTAGAAAAAAAATAACCACCGCAAGGCCAATTAATAATCCTCCCAGAAAAGAACTGATCGGTGTGAAGTTAATAATAGTCATTTATTTAGTCCAAGCCATTCTCTTTAATGTTTCATCTCTTCTAATATAATGATGATACAACGCTGCCAGTACATGTAGCACAAATAAGATTAGTAATACAGTCCCTAATAATTCATGAGTTTCTTTAGCAAATCCTTTCCATGCTTCATTGGAAGAAAATAATGCTGGTATTTCATAACCAAAATAAACTGGATTTCGTCCACGTAAATTCATTAACACATAACCAGATATAGGAATGATAAACATTAAAGAATAAAAAAGAGTAAAAACCATATTAGAAATTTTTCGTAAGAATTTATTTGGTGAAAGATACTCTGGTTTAGGATTGAGCCATCTCCAGATTAATCTTAATCCCACCATTAAAAATATAGTAATTCCTAAGGTATAGTGAGTTACAATGAATATTTTTTTAAGCGGACCAACCTCATCATTAAATGTTCCTAACAACCAAATTACAATTAACATGGCTGCCATGATCCAATGAAAGAATTTAGATACTAATCCGTAAGACTCTTTAGTGTTAAAAATGCTCATTTTTTAAAGCTTTTTTCATTATTACAATTTCTGCATTTCGTTATGATTATATGATGAAAAATCAAAAAAGTGTTTATGGTAAAAAAATTTGAGATTGCAATGTAATAGTCGCTTCATTAGTGGGTCTCAAATAAATACCAAGATCTACATGACCATAGGTTTGTTGTAATAGTTGAGGAACATTACAATCTGCTTCTTGAGAACCGTAGGGATAATGCGTAGCTTTACATCTGGGAATAGTAGCAAATACATCAAATAATTTTCCATCAATGGATATTTGTTTTCCCTCCCACTCCTGTTCTTGGAAAGGATCTACACCATCTATATAAATATTTGCTCTAAACCTTTCTAAATCTATGGTTAAAGAATTTCTTGCATTAAAATCTTTAAGGCTATTTAGATTGATCAAAGAAATAGTATTATGTTGTACCGTATCGAAAAAAGGAATTTCTTTATTATACACTAAAAATATTTTTTGATCTTGTATTTGTTCTTCTTGTTGAAAAGCTCGTGCAATAGTTTGTAGAGAAGCAAAATCTTTATGAATAGTGGATGCTATTTTTTTATTTTTTTTATAAAGGGTAATTATTTTTTCCTCTATACGAAAAGAATACCTATTTAATACGGGAGTTGATTTTAACGAAAAATAATTAATAATATTTCTTGCTTCTCTTTTATTTTGAAATGCAATTGCAGCATCTTCATTTAACATTCGTACTAATGCAAAATTACGATCTCCTACTATGCCAATTCCTTGTTGAACAACTAATTGCTCTGTGTTCATCATCGCGCATGATTTAAAAGGAGAATAAAAAAGCTTCTTTATTTTCATTTAGATAGTGCCTAAGTACCGCAAAAAGTTTTATAGGGAACGCTAGATATGGGTGAAGGCTTTTGATAATCAGTACATGTAGGATTATGTTCATAAGGTTTTTCTAAAACTTGTAATAATTGATACAAAGGATCTAAATTATTATGGTGAGCAGCCTCCAATGCTTCTTCCACTTTATAATTTCTAGGGATCACAACAGGATTATTCCGTTTCATTATCTCTCTGTTTGGATTTTTATTTTTTAACTTTTGATACCAACTCTTAAATTCTTCATTATGATAGATACTGTCGTTAAAATCCTCATTCATAATCGCTAAAAATGTGTTGGTATAATCAGCCTTATGAACATTCATCCAGTGTAACAAATCATTAATAACAGAACGGTCCTCTTCTATTTCTCCCTTAATTCCTAGCTTTCCGCGCATCATCTCTAAACTTTTATTGTCATATATTTTGCTAAATTCATCTATTTCCTGTTCCAGTATTTCAATAGCTTTATTCATATCAACATCCACTAATGGAATGAGCGTTTCAGCAAAACGAGCCATATTCCACTGAGCGATATTCGCTTGATTACCATAAGCATAGCGCCCTTGATGATCAATAGAACTAAATTTAGTTTTAGGGTCATAAGAATCCATAAAAGCGCAAGGTCCATAATCAATCGACTCACCTGAAATCGCCACATTATCTGTATTGAGAACACCGTGAATAAAACCAATCCTCATATAATTGACAATTAAATCAGCGTGCCGGTTCATGACAGCACGAAATAACTGCAAAGCAGGAATTTTTTCTCCTTTCAGTTCAGGATAGTGTCGATCGATACAATACATGATCAACTCTTGTAATGCTCCTACCTCTTTTTGCGCTGCTACAAACTCAAAGGTTCCTACTCTGATGTGACTTGCGGCTACTCGGGTAAGAATAGCTCCAGGTAAAATAGTTTCTCTCATTACATCTTGTCCTGTAGCAACTACAGCTAAGCTTCTCGTGGTGGGAATATGTAAATGATGAATAGCTTCACTAATAATATATTCTCTGATCATCGGACCTAATGCTGCTCTGCCATCTCCCCCTCTGGAATAAGGAGTTTTTCCTGATCCCTTTAACTGAATATCAAATCTTTTGTTACTAGGGGTAACATGTTCCCCTAAGACAATTGCCCTACCATCTCCTAACATTACAAAATGCCCAAATTGATGCCCAGCATAAGCCTCGGCCCATGGAATCGTTCCTTCGGGAAGAACATTTCCTGAAAAAATCAGAGCTTGCTGTTCTTTGGTCAATGAAGAAAAATTTAAACCTAGTTCTTTTGCTAATGCTTGATTATATAAAATAAGTTTTGGCTCTTTGACAGGAACTGGCGACAGCTTAGATGCCATCATTTCTGATAAATTTAAATAGCTATTATCAAAATTCCAGCCAATATTTTGTTGCATCCTTATTATCCTAACAGCTCTATCGCTTGGCTAAGAAGTTTTTGACATTCTTCCTGATTACCTTCCTTGAAGGCCTCTTCTCCTTGTGCACGCAAAGCTTTAATTTCTTTCACTTGTTCAGAACTCAATTGCTTGGTTTCTGCAAGCATTTGATCAATTTGCTTCATCATGGCAGGACAAGTTTCGGCCAATGCTCCTGTTGCTAGTAGAAAGCTAATTAAAACGGATGCTATTATTTGTTTCATAATATTTTCCATATCAAAATAAGATTATGACAAATATCAGGCTATTCAAATACCTGAATTTGTTTTCATTGCATTGCTCAAAACATAAGTAATTTCGGTACTTTTTATTAAAAAAGATAGTACGCCCACCAAATCAAAAGTCCTACCAATATAATCCACATTGATGCCTCTTTAATGGATTCAATTTTTTTTTCAGAAAAAATTTTAAGTAAATAACTACGTATCTATATTATGAGTAAAAATATACATCACTGTATTACTTTTAGAAATAGTAACACTGTGAAGATTTTTATTTTTAAGCATCTCTATCAGCTTAATGGAAATAAATTTTTTTGCTTGGTCCTCCGCAATATCTTGGCTACGAGAATTCTTTTCAGTTTCTACAGTAATAGAAAGCATTCATTACTCACGTTTCTTCTTCGGGCTTTCGAACCAAATGATACAAGCTATGCATACGATTGTTGCAGGCAATCCTAAACACAGTAGCCATATCCCTGTTTGCAGTTCCACGTCTAATCCTTTGGTTTAATCTAAGTAGGAAAATTTAAGCTTTGTTTAGAAACTCTAATTCTTCATCGTTGTATGGTATCATATTTACATTCTAATCATACATAATCGCATGATTAGGTATGCCTATACTCTTATTTGCTCTAGTTTAATACTTTAATTTTCTAATAATCTTACTAATTATATTCCAGTTTGAGTAACCACATATAGAATCATCGGCAAACATAAAAAGCTTGTGACAACTGCAATGGTAGCTAAACCAGACATAACATTTAACAAAATGTTATTTAGTTTTTTTACGTTAAAACTAGGTACTATTGTTTGTGTTGTAGTGACTGTATTCATGTACCGCATGTAAGAGTAGTTTGTGTTCAAATTGTGATAGAAATCGTTTTATTTTTTGAATGCACAAGTGTCACAGTGATTCATGCTAATAAAAAATTAATAGCACAACTATTGCAAAAAATTAAAAAAGTACTACATAGCTGGCTTCGCTCTATTTAATTTTTTCATTTAACTTCCCCCAAGCAGTTAAGTATCTTTACTTAGAGCGAGCTATGTCTGCTGTACACAGCTGTGCTGCAATTACAATTCTTGTTTCTCTAAGTTTAACGATTACAAATAAGTTATTATTTTTGTTTTACCAGCTTTGCCCTTCTTTTCTCCCCCTGAAAAAAAATAGCGTCTGGTAAAATAAAATTAATGAAGGCTCAACTAGCCTCAAAATAATTCTAAAATAATCTAATGTTAAATGACTATACGGAGCAAGTCATATCCTGACCGCAACACATAGGAGATTTAATTTTTCCTTGGCATTTTGGGCATTTGGATATTTGAACTTTTTTTCCATTTACATCTAAGGTGTCATTAATAAGCGGCTCATTATTACAATTGGCGCACGTCGCATTAACAGCCATATTGCATTTTGGGCATTTATAAGTTGCTTTCATACAATCTCCTTTGATTAAGATGTAATCTAACATTTCTTAATGAAGAGAGCAAAATTTCATTGGTTAAAAATTTAAAACAGTTTAAAGTCTTTTGATATGAAGAAAAATGAAGCAAAAAAACAACAGGTTTGTCCTTGGAGTAGCAACACTCCTCAGATTTGTAAATGTATCGGATATTTTTTAAAATCTTATGCAGGAGTAGGAATTGCAATCGCTTTATTTATGATGCTAGGTTTACAAATTGAAAAACAATATCGGTCACAACGATACATGTCTAACTGCATAGAGCACTTAAGTAACCCAGAAGTGAAATTATCAGAGGCTGAAAGAAATTTTGCTTGTGCTAATATTTATAGAGAAAGTTCTAGTTTGTTTGAATATTACCGAGGCAATGTTTTAAAATTCATGCCGCAAGGTTCTTTTAAATAATTAATTTTTATTAAATCTAAAGCTTTTTTTAACAAACCCACCATCGGTGGTAGGGACAGAAATAGTATAGTTTTTATCAAAACGCATATCAACATTTTCTACCTTGATACCACCTGCTAAATGCATGATGCCTATTTCATGATGAGGCGTAAAACCTTCCACAAATTTATTTTTGGAAACATCAAATTTAGTATTATTAGATCCTGGATAAGGAATCCAATTACAATAAAAGGGTAAAACATCAGCTGGTATATGATCTGCATACACAGACACATTCATGGCTACTTGTTCAGAGCCAAAAATATTTCCTTTGGATAGGGCTTGCTCTAGGTTCTTTTGCCAAACTTTCCAAGCAGGCGAGCTGCCTTCTAAAGAAAATACTCCTATATTCAAATGAGGTTGTAGAGCAATATGTCTTGAAATACTCTCAGAAAAACCTGAAGACTTTGCATGCTTGTAATTTTGAGATTTAACAAAACCTAAATTTTTAAAAAACCAGTTAATCTTAGCTACTCTTCCGTTGTGTCGGTCAGACATACTAACAATACCCAGTCTGCCGTGATCACAAGCTCTTTTTAAAAGATCTATAGCAAACCAAGATTGCACCCAAGCATCACAATCAATCCAAATATATTTTTCAAATGAAGGGAAATACTTTGGTAAAAAAGCTCTCGACACTTGGCTCTTTAACCACTCCTTTCCTTTCACTTTGAGAGAAGAAACAGGAATATCCCATTCTGCTTTTTTAACTGAATAAACTTTATTTTTTATTTTTTCTAATTGATCTTGGCTCATACCAGCATCCAAGACGCAAATATTTACACTGCTGCTTTCCTCAAAAGAATGAATAGATTCGATAAGCTCTTCTAATAAATGAAAATATCCAGAGTCTGAAAGTGTTACTATAGCTGTCTTCATTTTGTATAATATTTGCTTAATGAATTTTGAATGAATATTACTATAATGCAAGTTTATATAAAAATATGATTTTTTTTCTTAAAGTTCTATTGGCTGCTTCTGTTATTGCGTTTGCTAGTTGGTTATCAGGAAAAAAACCTGAATTATCTGGTTTTATTATAGCGCTTCCCCTAGCTAGTTTAATTGCATTAGTATTTTCTTATCTTGAGCATAAAAATCCAGAAACATCTGTAACTTTTGCCAAAAGTATTTTAGTAGGAGTTCCGGTCTCCTATTTATTTTTTCTTCCATTCTTTTTTGCTAAAAGTTTAGGCATGAACTTTTGGCTAATCTACTCGTTAGGAGTTGTTTTGCTTATTTTAGGTTTTTTTGTACACAAGTACTTGGTGTCTTTGTTTTAGACATTAGTTTAAAGTTTTGATAATTTAAGAGAAATGAGAGGAACTAGTGTTTAAATTTATATCCAAAATCTTTCAATCGAAGAACAAGCAAATTGAAGAAAAGGCTTTCAAGCACCTTAGAGAAGTGAGCGCTATTTCAAAACAAATTGCTGGCGAAAAAAATGAGATCAAATTGAGAGGTTTGGCTTTTGCTATGAAAAAACATTATGAGCAAGGGATCGAACTGTTAAAAGAAATTGATTACGATATGACCAAAATTGAAAAGGCTTATTTTGATCCTAAAAAAACATTATCCTCTGCTAATTATTCCAAAGTAGAAGCAATCTTAAAAAGCGCAAAGTCATTCGATAAATCTTAATGAACTGGACTGTCCTAATCATTCTAGGAATGATTATTATTTTTGCCCTTATTATCTTTCCTTTAATTATCTCAAAAAAAGCGGAAAAAGAGGATCTGCAGTAATTGTTAATGAAACTAAAAAAAAAGAAAAAAACCTATCAACAAAAAATTAAAAAAAGACGACAACGAAAAAATATTAAAGGTATTCTTTCAATACTAAAAAATACTTAAGAAAAATACTTTAACGCAATAAAAATAATAATCGGTATAGTAAAAATAGATAAAGTAGTGGAGGCGGCTATAACGCTTGCAATATTATCTGTTTCTTCCTTGGGCGAATACATTTTTGCTAATAAATAAGTAAGTACAGCTGCAGGCATAGAACACTGGATAAACAAAACTCCTGCTTGATAACCGGATAAGAGAAAAAAATTGAATCACAGCAAAAGCAATGATCGGACCACCGATTAATCTTGCTAAAGAAATAACTAAAGTTTTTTTTATACTTACGGTTTTAAGGGTTCCTAATGCCACTCCTAGAGAAATAAGAATTAAAACAATTCCAGTATAACCTACTAACATAGTGGTGTTAGTTACAAATTTTGGAATGGGAATTTTATAATATAAAAAAAATGCAGCTATACAAATGACATATAAAGGAACAGATTTAACCATGGGACCTATAGAAAATTTCCCCTTAGCTAAAAAAATATTTAAGGTAAAATGCAAAATCATAACCATAGAAGCAATCGCACTTGAAATAGAAAACCCTTCAGGTCCATAAGCAAATAAACAAAAAGCAAGACCCATATTTCCCATGTTAGGTAACAAAATAGGAGATAATTCTTTTAAAATATTTCGTTGCAGAAAAAATAATACAATCGCTCCCATAACTGCAAATAAAGCGATGCAGATCAATGTGATGCCTGCAAATTTAACAAAAATATGAAAATCAATTCCACTTAATGTTAAAGAATAAAAAAGAAGACAAGGAACTCCCACTGTTCCTGCAAAACTAGTGATAATATTGTTATCAAAATTAGGATTTTTTTTTCCAAAAAAATAACCGATGCCAATAATAAAAAAAACAGGAAAAATTATTTCAAATAACTTAGAAATAATTTCAATTTGCATGGTGTAATTTAAAAAATGTATTTATCTGCTAAATAAAAAACAATTCCAACAGCGATACCTAATAAGATCCAATGAAGATTTTCTTTCAACATAATAACTATCTATAGATTATTTTTATACTTGGAAAGAAAAAGGACGCCCTGCTTATGCATGAGCGTCCTTTTAATAAAAACAATTAGTACTGCTTTTTAGATTTACTTACTTTTGGCGCAGTGCTTTTTGGTTTCTTTTTTTCTTTTTTTACGTCTTTGCTTTTTCCCATAATATCCTACCGGTTAAGGTTAGTGGCTCTAATACTCTTTTTTTAGAGATAGTAAATACGCTTTACAAATAAAAAGAGTATTCTAATACTCCTGCTATGACCAGACTTACTGCTAAAGATTTTAGCCAAGAACTTCTAGATCTTTATGATTTTTATGCGCATGGAAAAATCAGCAAACGAGAATTTTTAAAAAATGCCAATAAATTTGCCATTGGTGGTTTGACTGCTGCCGCTATTTTAAACATACTAAATCCTAATTATGCTTTAGCTGAACAAGTCAAAGCTAATGATCCTGATATTAAGACGAGTTACATCAACTACACTTCTCCTAAAGGAAATGGAACAGTAAAAGCTTATTTGGTGATGCCTAGCAAAACGGTTGGCAAAATTTCTTCCGTATTAGTAGTGCATGAAAACAGAGGTTTAAATCCCTACATAGAGGATGTTGCACGAAGAGTTGCAAAAGCTGGATTTTTAGCTTTAGCGCCAGATGGCCTTACTTCCAAAGGAGGTTATCCTGGAAACGATGAGAAAGGCAAACAATTACAAAGTGAAGTAGATCCAGTTAAATTAATGAACGATTTTTTTGCAGGCTTTGAATATTTACAATCTAGAAAAGATAATTCGGGAAAAATAGGTTGTGTAGGATTCTGTTATGGAGGCGGCGTTTGTAATGCATTAGCAGTTGCCTATCCTGAACTTGCTGCATCTGTTCCCTTCTATGGCAGACAGGCTGATGACAAAGATGTACCTAAAATTAAATCACCTCTTCTATTACATTATGCTGAATTAGATAAAAGAATTAACGAAGGTTGGCCAGCTTATGAGGCGGCCCTAAAGAAAAATAAAAAAAATTACACTGCTTATATCTATCCAAAAGTAAATCATGGCTTTCACAATGATACAACGCCAAGATATGACGAAAAAGCTGCAACACTTGCCTGGAATAGAACAATCGATTTTTTTAAAAAATATCTTTCCTAAAAGATACTTGAATTTATCAAGTTAATAATTACCTAGTGTAACCTAATCATTAAAAAAACTTATTATGAAACTTTTATCAGAATTACCCTTTGGAAAAATAACTTTAAAGAACAGAATTATAATGGCGCCTCTTACTAGAATGCGCTCTGCACAACCTGGTAATATTCCTCAAGAATTAAATGCAACGTATTATGCTCAAAGAGCCAGTGCAGGTCTGATTATTTCAGAAGCAACACAAGTATCACAACAAGGTCAGGGCTATCCAGGAACTCCTGGAATTCACAGTAAAGAACAAGTAGCTGGCTGGAAACAAGTTACAGATGCTGTTCATGAGAAAGGTGGAAAAATATTTTTACAATTGTGGCATGTAGGACGAATTTCTCACAGTTCGCATCAGCCTGATGGAAAATTACCTGTAGCTCCTTCTGCAATAGCTGCTAAAAACAGTGGAACATTTACTGCAGATTGGAAACCGACAGACATTAAAACTCCTCGAGCTTTAGAGGTTGCTGAAATTAAAAGTATTGTAAAAGATTTTAGACAAGGAGCTATTAATGCCAAAGAAGCAGGATTTGATGGTGTCGAAGTACACATGGCAAATGGTTATTTAATAGACCAATTTTTACAAAGCGGTAGTAACCAACGAACAGATGATTACGGAGGATCAATTGCAGACCGTGTAAGATTTCCTTTGGAAGTATTAGATGCAGTTTTGAATGTTTGGGGAAAAGATAAAGTGGGAGTTCGATTATCCCCTTACGGAACTTTTAATGACATGAGCGACTCAGACCCAGTTGCTTTATTTAATCATCTTATTGAAGAACTAAACAAAAGAAATATTCTTTTTATTGATATGATTGAACCTAGAGCTTCATCAGCTGGTGGAGATGATAAACTGAATGCTGCAGCTCCGAGCACTTCTGATTTATTTAAAAATAAATTTAATGGAATATTTATTTCCGCTGGTGGTTATACTCCTGAGACTGCGGAACAGGCACTTCAAGATAATAAGGCGGACGCAGTTATGTTTGGAAGATGGTTTATATCTAATCCTGATCTTCCAGATCGAATTGCTAAAAAAGCAGAACTAACTAAATATGATAGATCTACTTTTTACGGTGGCCAAGAAAAAGGATATACTGATTATCCTTTTCTTTCCTAAGCAACAGTTTCTTTATTAAGCAAAGTAATGGATAGCTACTGATAAAACAGCTATGCAAGCTAAGCTAAATAAATTTATTTTAATAGTTTGTGTCATAATAAATTTATAATTATCTTGTGTTAGATTGAGTAATGCTATTTGCAGATATCACTACTGCGAAAAAGGAATGACGAAATGATTAAATTCCTTTACTATTTTGAAACATGACCGAAGAAAAACCAAAAAAAATTAATTGGGAACAAATTATTCGTACCAGCAAAATAAGTATTGTTTGGTATATTATCATAACTGCTATTTGGTGGCTGGTTGGGGTTTATCCTCACATGCTATTTTCTTTAGATGGCCAAATTATCATCGCTGGACTTGCTAGCCTACTTTCTTACCTACAGACCCAGAACTAAATTATTTCAATTAAAGGTTGATTCGTTTTTTTTTATTTTAAAAAAAACTAACAAAATAAGGATAAAAAAATTTTATTTTCGTCACAATTTTTTCATTTTTTTTTGCTATAAACTACCTCGGTCCTAGTACTCGTTCCTTATTTGGCCATCTTACACTTTTACGGAGTTGTACTGGGACCACAAAAATTTAACTCTTATTTTTTTTCAAATTAGTAATAGCCAGCTTTAGCTTATTAATTAATGAAATCAGTTCTAGATCAATTTGAAAATTTTCTACTTTGGGACTTTTAAGTTTTTTCCGGACGCGCTCCAGTCTGGTAGTAATGGTAGTAAGATCAGTAATAGAAAATTTTTTGTTACGAATCATTAATGAATATTACTACAGCCCCTTGGCTTTTGAATAATCTCTTTGTACAATGAACTATGCTTAATAAAATTTTAATTGCTGCAGCAATTATTGCTCCCTTTTTAGTATTTTATATATCCTCAGTTGTAATAAAAAAAACAGACGGAAAGTGGCCTATCATCAAACTATCTTTGATCAGCTTGCTTTTGTTAGTGATAGTTCTTCTATCTTATCGGTTCTCAAATGACGCACCTGCTGGAAAACAATATATCCCGCCAAAATTGGAAAATGGAAAAGTAATAAAACCAAAAGTTCAATAGATTATCTCTTCTAGTATTAGTATAAATTGAAAAAAAATTATGAAATTTGATTACAACTCAGTTTTTGAAAATGCTCTAAACCAACTTAGAAGCGAAGGAAGATACCGAGTGTTTAATAATATTACTCGTAAAAGTGGAGAATTTCCTAAAGCAGTATTCAACAATGAATTAGGAATTAAATCTGATGTTACGATTTGGTGTAGTAACGATTATTTAGGAATGGGACAACACCCAGAAGTGATCAATGCATTTGTTAATGCAGCAAAAGCTGTGGGAGCTGGAGCTGGTGGAACTAGAAATATTTCCGGAACATCTAACTACCATGTGGAACTGGAAAGAGAACTTTGTAAATTTCATCATAAGGATGCAGCACTAATTTTTACTTCTGGCTACATTGCCAATGAATGCGCGTTAAGTACCTTGTCACGTTTTTTACCAAACTGCATCGTTTATTCAGATGCAAACAATCATGCGTCTATGATTGAAGGAATCAAAAATGGAAAATCAGACAAACATATTTGGAAACATAACGACGTTGAACATTTAGAATATTTATTAAAACAATCTCCGAAAGAACAGCCAAAAATAGTAGCTTTTGAATCGGTTTATTCCATGGATGGAGATTTGTGCCCTATTAAAGAAATTATTGAAGTATCCAAAAAATACAATGCTCTCACTTATTTAGATGAAGTGCATGGAGTAGGATTGTATGGCGAACATGGTGGAGGGCTTTCTGAAATGATGGGGGTGACAGATGAGCTCGATATTATCGAAGGAACTCTTGCAAAAGGTTTTGGAATTATGGGAGGATATATTGCTTCTAGTAAAAATATTGCTGATGTGATCAGGTCCTTTGCGCCAGGATTTATTTTTACCACGTCCATGCCACCAAGTATTGCAGCAGCGGCAATTGCTAGTATTCGTGTGGTAAAAAATAATCATTCATTACGACTAGAACTTCATGAACGTGCCGCGAAACTAAAGAAACTCATGTTAGATAAAAATTTACCTATTATTCAAAATGATAGTCATATCGTTCCTGTGCTAGTTAAAGACTCTGCCAGATGCAAAGAAATTTCAGATATTTTACTAAATGATTTTTCTATTTATGTGCAACCCATCAATTATCCTACTGTTCCGAAGGGTACCGAACGATTACGTTTCACTCCTACCCCTTATCATGATGATGAAAAGATGAAATATCTAGTAGACAGTTTAGACCAAATTTGGAGAGAACTAAAATTATCCAGAGCAGCTTAACTACCCACAAAGTGGATAACTACTACCTATTTAAGTTTTAAAAAGAGTCCTTAAGTGAATCAAAACAAGAACAAGTTCGTGATTTTAGTAAGTTATAAACAGTACTTGTGAATAACGTTCTAGGACGCTGATTTTTCGAAACGTTTTCTTTCGTGCGAAATAAGGTATTTTTTTCTTAATCGTAAAAATTTTGGCGTCACTTCCAATAGTTCATCTTCATTAATATATGCCATCATTTCTTCTAAACTCATTCTAACCGGTGGTACCAAAGTGACCGCCTCATCACTTCCTGAAGCTCTCATATTAGTAAGTTTTTTACCCTTCATGACATTGATTTCTAAATCATTATCTCGCGAATGTTCACCCACAATCATTCCCATATATACTTCTGTATTATGCTCGATAAACATACGTCCACGATCTTGTAGGTTAAAAATTGCAAAAGCTACTGCTTTACCTGTATCAATTGAAATTAAAGCACCATTTCTTCTTCCAACAATTTCTCCTTTGAACGGTCCGTACGAATGAAAAATTCTATTTAATACTCCTGTACCTTTGGTGTCAGTTAAGAATCTACTTTGATAACCAATCAATCCTCTAGAAGGTGCTTTAAAGATAATTCGTTTCTTGCCAGCTCCCATATCTCTCATATCCGTCATCTCTGCTTTTCTTTGATTCATGTTATCTATGACGTTACTCGCATACTCTTCGTCTACATCGATAGTCACTTCTTCCATCGGCTCTAATTTTTGTCCGTTCTCTGATTTAAATAAAACTTTTGGTCTCGATACAGTAAGCTCAAATCCTTCTCTTCTCATGGTCTCTATCAAAACTCCGATTTGCAATTCTCCTCTTCCACCAATTTCAAAAGAATCTCTTCCCTCATTTTCCCTATAAGTAATTGCAACGTTACTTTCCGCCTCTTTCATTAATCTTTCTCGTATTACTGTTGAAGTAACTTTTTTTCCGTCTTTTCCAGCAAATGGGGAGTCGTTCACTGTAATAGTTACCGACATGGTAGGTGGATCTATTGGAGTTGATTGTAATGGTTCAGTCACAGAAGGATCGCAAATAGTATCAGCAACCGAAGCATCGGATAAACCCGCGATACACACAATATCTCCTGCGGTTACTTGATCTGCAATAATTCTCTCTGTTCCTGCAAATGTGAAAAGTTTGGTTAAACGTCCTTGGTCTACTTGTTCCCCTTTTAAATTAATTGCTTTCACTGTGTCATTAATTTTAGCAGATCCATGAATAACACGACCAACCAAACATCTACCTAAATAAAAATCAGAACTTAAAAGAGTAACCAGCATAGCAAAAGCTTTTCCTTGATTTACTTTTGGCTCTGGAACATGCGTTAAAATTAAATCTAATAATGGATGTAAATTTTCTCTTGGGTCTTCCAATTCTTTCACACACCATCCAGCTCTTCCTGAAGCGTATAAAATAGGAAAATCTAATTGTGCATCTGTTGCATCTAGAGATACAAATAAATCAAATACCTCATCAATAACTTCTTTAGGTCTTCCGTCTGGTCTATCTATTTTATTTATAATGACGATAGGACGTAAACCTTGCTTTAATGCTTTTCCTAAAACAAATTTTGTTTGGGGCATTGGTCCTTCTGCAGCATCCACTAGCAAAATAACACCATCGGTCATTCCCAAGACACGCTCTACTTCTCCGCCGAAATCAGCGTGACCAGGCGTGTCGATAATATTTAATCTTACATCTTTCCATTTTACGGAAGTAGGTTTAGCAAGAATAGTTATTCCTCTTTCTTTTTCTAAATCTCCGGAATCCATCAATCGTTCTGCAACTGCTTGGTTGTCTCGAAACATTCCGCTTTGTTTCATAATATTGTCCAGCAAAGTTGTTTTGCCGTGGTCAACGTGAGCAATGATTGCGATGTTTCTTAATTTTAAATCCATAGTGCGCCCCTTAATACATGCTGTATTTTTAAAAGCCAGTGAATTTTAAAGGATTTTGTCAGCGGTGCTTAGCACCGCTGAAATTAAGTATAAATTACTTAGCAGTTTTTTTCTTAGCAGCTTCTCTGTCAGCTTTGATTTTGTCAAAGTAAGCTTTTTTTTCTGCAGCTGTTAGGATTCCATCTTTATTGGCATCCATTTTATCAAAACGAGCTTCAGCTTGTTTGATATAATCTGCTTTAGAAACATCACCCTTTGTATGCTTTGCTGCATTAGCATTAAACGCAATAGCTGAAAGGATAGAGATTATTACTAGTAGTTTTTTCATTTTATTCCTTTTGTTAAAGGGCGATATCTACCTTAATTTAAGGCTTATTTAGGATCGTCTAAAAATAATTTATTCAAATAAATCATAGGGTTGGAAGAGCAATGATTTTAACCGATGACCTGCTTATTCGTTTGCGACGCGTAGAAGGTTGCGATGAGTCCGGCAAGTCCCAAAAAGGAGAAAGCATATATCCAGTTAGTATTTTGTGAAATGGCTTGATGGTCATTAGTGATATCAAGAATATAACCAAAAATACCAGGGGTAAAAGATCCGAGTCCCATTCCTACGATCGATCGGTAAGCCAATGCTCTACCTAAAAAGTTTCTTTCGGTACTTTCGGATAAAGCTGCTGTTAACACTCCAGAGTCACCGATTGCAAAAAAGCTATACACTACAGAAATAACGCAAATAACAATCCAATTCCAATCAGAGGTCCATCCCACAGTAAAAGACAAAACAGAACTAGATAGTGCAAAAATAACTAAAATGTTTTTTCTTCCAAATTTATCTGCAAGCATGCCGCCGGTTAAGCCTGCAAACATTCCTGATAAATGAAGAATTAAACCAATAATAACTCCCAGTACTAAAGGATTGATTGCAATATCTTTTATGAGAATAAAAGACAAAAATACTGGAAGCCAAGACCATAATCCAAATAATTCTACACAATGTGCAGTATAACCTCTAACCAATAATTTATTTTGATCAGATTGCTTGGATTGAAAATAACTTGAGCTGTGATCAAATTTATATTTTTTAAATAAATCTTTTCGCAGAGCTAATAAAAAAGGAAAGATTCCCAAAAATCCACAAGTTAAACAAAATAAAAAAGCAACCGAGGTTGAATAAAGATTGGATAAAATAAAACTTGAAGATAAAGAAAGTGCGTAACCAAGAGACTGACCTGCTAACATTGAACCCATAGCAAGACCTCTGTGCTTTTTTTCAAATTGTTCAGAAACTAAAATCATCGAAGGTCCATAAATTCCCCCCTGAAATAAACCCAAGAATAAATTACAAAAAAAACCTGTTATGAAATCTTTTGCTACAAAATAAAAAATAATTCCTGCAACAACATTTCCCACGGCAGAAATAATTAATATTTTATTGGGATTAAAATAATCGCAAAGATAGGAAGAAATAAATAAAGATAAAGCAAAACCTGCAACAAGTGCAGTTTGTATCAAGCCTGCCGCTCCTGCTGTTAATTTCCAACTTTCTAATAAAAAGGGCAACGAGCCCACGTACATAAAAAACAAAGAAGAAGTTAGTAATCTTCCTATAAAAACTAGATTATTCCACTTCCAATTAAAATTTTGATACATGCCGAACTTGTAATGGAAATTTTATATTTGAAAATAATGGAAATGAAACGAATTAATTTTCTGGTTTTGTAAGATCTTCTAAAGTGACTGTTTTATTAATATCATGCATTTCTATTCTTTTGGGTCTTGCAACGTTTGACTCGGAAGATGCATGGGTAGTTAGAGGGGCCCGTTTCAATCTTTTAGAAGCTAATCGATCTTTTCGCTTTTGCTCCTTTTGCATCGCGCGTTCTCCACGCTTTGCTTTATAATTGTAGTGTATGCCCAAAACGGGCCTCCTAACTGTTTACGATTGGGATTATTCTTGTTTTAGATTTACCGCAGATGGGCCCTTTGGACCGTCTTCGACATCAAAATTAATAGAACTTCCTTCATCTAGGTAATCTAAGCCAGCCGCTTGGACTGCAGAGATATGTACGAAAACATCTTTTTTTCCGTCTTCGCGTTCAATGAAACCAAAACCTTTTTTTTCATTAAACCATTTTACTTTTCCTTTTAGACTCATTTGTTACTTTCTTGTTATTATTAGTTTTGTATTTGTAAAAACAAATACAACTGGTCTTAGATAGAAAAATTCTACCAAAGTCAAACAAAGCTTGAAGCTGTGAAATCAGCATTGCTATACTTGGATTGTGGAAAGATCGTTATTTTTTAGTTGGTAGCTGATCTTTGTTTTTCCAGAAGAGAAGAAGTGCCACTATTTCATAAATAATATGAAAACACGTAAATATAATGGGCAGTCCCAATATTTTAGATAATAATTTATATCTAGGGATTTTAGACCAAACAATTAAAAAAGCTTTTGCGCCTGAGTATAAAATTCCATTTTCAATCACATGCATCCTTCTTAATAGAGTAGCTGCATCTGATTTAGTTTCGACTTTTGCCATTTCATTGTCGGTAATATCAACAAAATCAAATTCGTCTTTAGAAATTTTTTTATAATGATTGATTTCAGCTCTACAAATACTGCAGGATTGATTGTAAAAAACTTTAGCTACCATGATATTTATCCTTTATACTCAAAAATATTTAACAAATAAATCTAATTAATGAAAATAGCAGTTATAGGATCAGGAATATCTGGATTAAGCGCAGCCTATTATCTTTCCCAAAAACATGAGGTAGATTTATTGGAACAAAACAATCATTTTGGAGGTCATGCTTACACGTTAGATATTAATTATGAGCAAACCAAGAACATTGCAGTCGATATTGGCTTCATGGTTTTCAATAAACAAACTTACCCAAACTTAATTAATTTTTTTTTAGAAAATAATGTCGATATTGAAGAAAGCGACATGTCTTTTTCTGTTTCTGTGAAGGGAAGTAACATTGAATATTGTGGAAATGGCATAAGTGGAATTTTTTCTAATAAATCTAATATTTTCAATATTTCATTTATGAAAATGTTTTTTGAAATTATTAGTTTTTATTCTAAATGTGATAAGCTAAATCCAGATAAATTTGCCCATTACACTTTAGGTGATTATCTTAAAGAAATAAAAATATCAGAATATTTTATTAATTTTCATATTATACCGATGGTGTCCGCTATTTGGTCTATGCCACCTTATGAGTCTGCCCAGATGCCATTAAACTTTTTTATTAGTTTTTTTAAAAATCACGGTTTATTTAAATTGGTGAATAGACCTCAATGGTACACGGTGAAGGGTAGAAGCAAAACTTATGTTGATACCATTCTTAAAAAAATAAGTGGCCGGTGCTTCAGTAATTGTAAAATAAAATCTGTTCAAAGAGTTCAGAGTAAAATTAATATTATTTTTGAGCACGCTATTGAAGTAGGTCATTATGATAAGGTGGTCATGGCAACCCATGCTGATGAGACTTTAAAACTTATAGAACAGCCAACTGAGGAAGAAGTACAAATATTAAAAAACTTTAATTATAGAAGTAATATGGCAGTCATTCATTCTGATGAAAAAATGATGCCCCTTAATAAAAAAGCCTGGAGCTCTTGGAATTCATCTATGAATATCAATAATTTGGGTGTTACTTCTGTAACCTACTGGCTTAATCAATTGCAGAATCTTAATATTAATAAAAATATTTTTCTAACCATTAATCCATTAGAAAAAATTTCAGAAGAAAAAATATTTAAAAAGGTCGATTTTACTCATCCCTATTACGACCAAAATGCATTACAGTATCAAAATCAACTTGAGACTATTCAGAATAAAAAAAATATTTTATTTTGTGGTAGCTATTTTGGTTACGGTTTTCATGAAGATGGGATTAAGTCTTCACTAGATATGCTAAAAAGTATTAATGATTAAACATTCATGTATTTACAGTGGAAACGTTATTCACAAAAGATTTAAACCTAAAAATCATTTATTTAAATACAAAGTATTCTCATTACTCATAGACCTAGACGAGCTAAACACACTTCACAAACGATTAGGTATTTTTTCATACAACAAATTTAATCTTATCAGCTTTTATGATGTTGATCATGGAGCAAGGGATGGCACATCTATCAAACGTTGGGTTGTTCAAAACTTAAAAAAAAATAAAATTAACTCTTCCCATATTAGAATTAAGCTTTTGTGCTATCCTAGAATATTAGGTTATGTATTTAATCCATTAAGTGTTTTTTTTATTTATAATCAACAATCAAAATTAATTGCTATTTTTTATGAGGTAAAAAATACATTTGGAGAACAGCACACCTATATATTTAAAATAAACAAACAACAGCAAGCACTGCAGCATGATTGTAGTAAAAAATTTTATGTCTCTCCCTTTTTAGAAATGAACTGCACCTACTATTTTAAAATTGCACAACCAGGAAACACCATATCAATTGTAATCAATCAACATGATGAGTTGGGAAAAATATTGTATGCATCCCAAGATGGAACCAAAAAAATATTAACTAATGCTAGTCTGATTAAAACTTACTTGGAGCACCCACTAATGACTTTTAAAGTTATTGTAGCTATACATTTTGAAGCTATGAAGTTATGGTTAAAACGAATTAAACTAGTTTCTAAAAATATAAAATTGAAGAATAATATTACTATAGAAAATTCATGATCGTACATACATTGTCAGATTTAATTGTGTTTAATGCATTAAAAGCAATTCGTTCAGGTTATTTAGAAATAACCAAACTGGACGGTACGGTTGTACAATTTGGGAATAAGCAAGATCCCCTTCAAGCCAAAATTAAAATTAAACATCCTGGTTTTACCTACCAACTAATTAAAAATGATTGCATTGGTCTTGGCGAAAGTTACATGAATGACTATTTTGAAACTGACAATTTGGCAAATCTCATTGAGCTAGGAGCTCAAAATATAAACACTGTGTATAAATTCTTTGGTCTTTTTGATTTTTCTTTTGTGAACTTTATTAAAAATAAATTTATTAAAAATACTAAAGGCAGAAGCAAAGTAAACATAGCCAAGCATTACGATCTTGGTAATAATTTTTTTTCATTATGGTTAGATGATACCAAAACGTACTCGAGTGCCATTTTTGAAAATGAAAAGCAGAATTTGAGTGATGCACAAAAAAATAAATACCAAAAATTAATTAATCTTTTACAACCAAAAGAAAATAGTCATATGTTAGAAATTGGTTGTGGCTGGGGAGGATTTGCAGAATATTTGGCAAAAAATTATAGTGTAAAACTTGATTGCATCACCATATCCCATAAGCAATACGAATTTGCTAAAGAAAGAATTTACAAAGCTGGGTTAAATGAAAAAGTAAATATTGAAATTAAAGATTATAGAGAACTTAAAAAAAAATATGATTACATTGCCTCTATTGAAATGATTGAAGCAGTGGGGCAAAACTATCTAAATGATTATTTTAAAACAATTAAATATAATCTAGCTCCACAAGGTAAAGTAGCTATTCAAGCGATTACTATTCAGGATAATCTCTACGATCGATATAAAAACAGGCAAGACTTCATTCAAAAATATATTTTTCCTGGAGGATTTTTACCATCCAAAAAAGCTTTATTAAATTATGCTAATACTAACGGTTTAGAACTGAGCGAATATAATTCTTATGCAGATCACTATTCTAAAACATTAAAATTATGGAGAGAAAAATTTAATGAAAAATGGAATTTAATTAGCAAAGAGGGATTTGATGTAACCTTTAAAAAAATGTGGGAATTTTATCTAAGCTACTGTGAGGCAGGTTTTAAATCCAAAAATATCGATTTAGTTCAAGTGTCTATGCATAATAAACCCTAACCAGAAAATATAAATATGAAAACTATTACCAACGCTCTATTGATTCTTTCACTATTCTTCCTTACAAGTTGCTTATCTAGTAGCTCCATGAAACCAGAAGATTTTAAAAATACTAAGCCGACTATGATCATTGAACAATATTTTCAAGGTCCGGTAAAGGCTTGGGGGCTTCTTCAAGACAGACAGGGCAATGTCACCAGACAATTCAAAGCTGATATGTTTGGTACTCTGGAGGGAGACACTTTGACTTTAAAAGAAGATTTTTATTGGACAGATGGAGAAAAACAAAACAGGATTTGGAAAATTAAAAAAATTAACGAGCATACTTATGAAGGAACTGCACCAGATGTAGTAGGAGTTGCCAAGGGTCTTCAGTATGGTTCAGCTTTCAAATTTGAATATAGTTTAAATGTTCCCTTTAAAGGAACTACTATTAAAGTTTCTTTTGATGATTGGATCTTTAAACAGGATGAAGAGGTCGCTATTAATAGAGCTACTTTAACTAAATTTGGCTTTAAAGTGGGAGAATTAACTGTTTTTTTTAAAAAAAATTAATAGTTAATTTGTTTCATCATTTTTTCCACCAGCCAGAAATATAATTTATCCGGAAGAAATTTTAATAACTTCATCATGAAAGTAAAGGCTTTGGGAAAATGAATTTCAAAAGCATCTTTTTTAATTAATCCTTGATAAATTTGCTCAGCTGCAAACTCAGGTGATTTAATCATCGGCATGGGAAATTCATTTTGATCAGTCATAGGAGTTTTAATAAAGCCAGGACAAATTAGAGAAACGCGCACATTATTGTTTTTCATTTCGAAATAAAAACTCTCCACAAAACTAGAAAGTGCAGATTTCGAAGCACAGTATGCTCCTGCCGCTGGTAATCCTCTATATCCTGCAACTGATGAAATAATTGAAATTTGTCCTGATTTTTTTTCAAGATAATGTTCATAAATTGAATTAATACAATTCATTGTTCCAAAATAATTTACTTCCATAATTTCTCGTATTTTTTCTAAATTAAATCTTTTTTCAGATTTTGGATCGTGCATACCTGTGCCAAACACACAGATTTCGATGGATGAGAATTGTTTGATAATAGAGTTAGATACTGTTTTGCACTGATCGATATTAGTTACGTCTAATGGGAAAGGATAAATATCCTGATGCTCTTTTTGCAAGTCCTCCAATAACTCTTTTCGTCTTGCAGAAGCCGCTACAATCCAGCCTTCTTTGACAAATCTAATAGCTAGCGCCTTGCCTATTCCGCTACTTGCTCCTGTGATCCAAATTACTTTTTTATTTTCCATACTATTTTATAGCATAATTAAAACATCTTGATGAAATTGATATTGATCTTTACTAAATAACTTATTTCTTATTTGCATAATGAAATTACTTAATGCCCTTTTTACCTATGGATCACTACAATTAGGAAAAGAAAGTGATCATTATTTAAAAAAATTAACAGGAATTTGGAAAAATGCCTATGTATTCGGAAATTATATCACTACAGGCAAAGCATCTGCCATTGGTTATCCCGTTATTAAACTTGATCCTAAAGGAACAAAAATTACAGGAATGCTTTTTCAATCTAATCAATTAATGAGCGTTATAAATACTATTGATGCATATGAGGGAGATTGCTACCAACGTGTAGTCACGGACGTATATTTAAAAGATGGATCTAAAAAAAAAGCATTCATCTACGAATTAAACACCGATGAATAAAGAAAACGCAAGTAAACTCTGGAAAATTATTCAGGAAGCTGGCGATTATTTGCAAGGACAGCTACCAAAGCACCCCAATCACCCAAAAGGAAGAAATCCTTACGCCCATGTAGCACTATGCATAAAAACAAAATTTAATAATAGCTATAAAGATATTGAAGATGAAAAATTTAATGAAGTAATCAATTATATTGAATTTTTAAAACAACATCCTAGTTAAGCTCTTCTATCTCATAAAGCCAAACGCCACTGCGATTTAAAACTTGCCTGACTATGGCCATGTCTTTTTTTCGAAACCAAACTTGCGTATTTAAATTATCTCCCTGAATATCAAACACTAAGGACTCTGTTGGTATCCCTTGAATCGCTATGGTCTCATTTTTAATAAAAGTTACTTTTTGATTTCGTATAGAACAGCTAATACCAGACACTTGTATAGTTTTTTTTAAAATTTCATGGTTCCAATAAGAAGAAATTAAAAAATCTTTATCCAAATAACCATTAAATTTCGTTCCCTCAATCTTATATGTATTTGCTTCTTTTTTAATATTACAGAATTTATCGGTATTATTGTCTGAGGTTTTTGAATTAAAACTTAATAACTTTCCTTGTTGATCATAAATTTCTGTTCCATCTGAAATATACTTGTAAAAAGAAATTCCTAATTTTCTAATGTCAAAATTAATTTTATTATTCACAATAATATTGTCTTTATTTCTAGTAAAAAAAATATGATGGTACCCTACTTTACTCTCATTAAAAAAAATATTGAACTTGATAACATTCAAATGTGCATAGTGTTCAATATGAGCGACTGAAATACCAGGAAACAAAAAAATAAAAATAATTAAAAGTATTTTCCTCATACTTTTACTTTAGCATTTTTATGTAAGAAACAATCTGGTCAAAATGACCTTACATTCTTAATTTGGTGTGGGCCTGCCATTACGGCAAACCCACATACTTAACATCTAACAGGAAAAATAATTATGCTGCTTCAGATTTTTCTTTCTTAGCTCCATCATCATAAAACTGCTCTGATTCTGTAGAGCCTTTAAGCGCTGTAGTAGAAGATTGACCTGAACTTATAATATTTGAGATTTCATCAAAGTAAGAAGCTCCCACTTCTCTTTGATGTTTAGCGGCAGTATAGCCATCTTTTTCAGCCTCAAATTCTTGTTGTTGCAATCTTGAGTAAGCAAGCATTCCTTCTTTTTTATATTCCTTAGCAAGATTGAAAATAGTGAAGTTTTGAGCATGAAATCCAGCTAATGTAATAAACTGATATTTGTAGCCCATTTCTGCAATTTTTTCTTGGAACTGTAACATCTCTTTATCAGATAAATATTTTTTCCAATTAAAAGATGGTGAGCAGTTGTAAGCTAATAATTTTCCAGGAAATTTAGCATGAATTGCTTCTGCAAATCTTTTTGCTTCATCTAAATCTGGAGTAGAAGTTTCACACCAAATTGCATCGCAATACGGTGCATACGCTAATCCTCTAGAGATTGCCTGATCCAAACCATTTTTCACATAATAAAAACCTTCTGGAGATCTTTTTCCTGTTAAGAAAGGTTTGTCATTTTCATCTATATCACTAGTGATAAGTTTTGCAGCATTAGCATCTGTTCTTGCACAGATCACCAAAGGTACATTGCAAACATCTGCGGCTAATCTTGCAGATTTTAAATTACGAATAGCATTTTGAGTAGGTATTAATACCTTGCCACCCATATGCCCGCATTTTTTTTCTGAAGCTAATTGATCTTCAAAATGAACGCCTGCAGCTCCAGCTTTAATAAATTTTTTGGTAAGTTCAAATACGTTTAATGGACCGCCAAATCCTGCTTCGCCATCTGCAACAATAGGCATATGATAGTCGACAGCATCTGATTCTTTCATTTTTCCTTCAGAAATTTCCATATGCTGAACTTGATCTGCTCGCATTAAAGCATTGATCATATTCTCTACTAATTTTGGAGCACTGTCATATGGATATAAACTTTGATCTGGATACATTTCACCAGCACTATTAGCGTCTGCTGCTACTTGCCATCCTGATAAATAAATAGCTTTCAATCCAGCTTTTGCATGCTGAACCGATTGATTTCCTGATAATGATCCTAATGTATTTACATAGTTTTCTGTTTTAAGTAACTTCCATAATTTTTTAGATAATCTTTTTGAAACAGTATAATCGACATCAAATGTTCCTCTTAATTTTTGAACATCTTTTTCTGAGTAATCTCTTTTTATTCCTTCAAACCTATTATTATCAATAGATTCCAAACTTGCGTTTTTCATTAATATTCCTTTCGAGTATTGTGTGATTAAATTTTTATTTTTTGACGAAGTTCATTAACAAAAGCTTCACCTGTCTTATAAACAGCTTTAAAAGAATTGTTGAATGCATTTCTAAAAATTTCTCTTTCTTTTTGATCCATCTTCACAACATCCTCATGAAAACTCACTGTTTCAGTTTCATCATAACAGCTGTCATCAAAAGTTACGCAATTGCTTTCTATGTTGTGTTTTTCTCTTAGAGGCATTTTATTCTCCTTTTTTGTTAATAAATTTACAATATTTACAAATTATAATTTATCAATAAAAATCACTATATTACTTGCAAATTTAGTAAATTTTTGTAATAAATAAATTTACAATTTGTAAATTTTGTAAATATGAAGAATAAAATTGGCTTTAAAATTAAAGAAGCAAGAAGAAAACAGGGAATTTCACAAGCTGAATTGTCCAATAAACTTTCTATTTCTCCAAGCTACCTCAATTTAATTGAATCGGGAAAAAGAAATATCAATGTTGATCTTCTTTTACAAATTCCTGAAATTTTAGATATCGATTTTAGAGAACTGTCTCCAAAAGATAATACCAATTTATATCATGATATTATGGAACTGCTGGGTGAAAATGTTTTTGAAGATTTAGATATTAAGAATTTAGACGTTAAATCTTTTGTAGATGTAAATCCTTTTATTGCCAAAGCAATGGTACGTCTAGGTGACGTTTATAAAAAATCGAACAAAGAAGTATATGATAAAGTTGAAAATATTTCTGAGCAAAATTTAAATAATAGTAAATCTAATTTCCCCGGAGAAGTAGTCGCAGATTTTTTACAAGAGAAACAAAATTTTTTTCCTTTATTAGAAGAATATGCATCTAAAACATTTTCAGAAATACAAAATAATAATAGAGCAAGATATGTTTTATTATGTGAGTATTTAAAAACTAAATATAAAATAAAAGTAGACGAAGTAGTTCCTAAAGATAACGATCCTTTTACTAAAAAGTTTGAGACCACTTCTAAAATACTTTTTTTATCTGACTACTTAACTTTAGAAACTAAAAAGTTGTATGTTGCATCACAAATTGCTCAAATTGAAGCCATGCCTATAATTAATAATTATTTAGAAAATTTTCCTTTTCAATCAAATGAAGCGAAAACTTTGGCAACCATTTCTTTAATAAATTATACGGCTGCAGCTATGTTAATGCCTTATAAACTTTTTTATCAAGAATGTATGAAACACCGTTATGATTTAGAACTATTACAACATTCATTTGCAACCTCATTCGAACAAGTGGCGCATCGTGTAACTTGTCTTCAAGATCCTAATATGAAAGGAATTCCTTTCCATATGTTAAGAGTAGATATTGCAGGAAATATTTCTAAAAGACTTTCTTTATCTGGAATTCAAATTCCACGATACGGTGGGGCTTGTCCTAGATGGAACATTCATTCTTCTTTTATGTCTCCTAATAAAATTCATTGTGCCGTTTCTAAAATGACTGATGGAGAAAAATATGTTTGCATTGCCAGAACCATTGAAAAGGGTGTGGGCCGCCACGGCGTGCACCGAAGCATGGTGAGCATTGGATTGGGCTGCAAGGCAAAACACGCAAAAAACTTTGTTTATGCAGATGAATTGAACCTTAAAGATGACAATGCCGCTGTACCCATTGGAGTAAACTGCAGAACCTGTACCAGAATGGACTGCCAACAAAGGGCTTTTCCGCCACTTAATAAAAATTTCAAAATTGATCTAAATAAACGAGGTGTTTCCGTGTATGTTGGTGAATAAAATTTATTCATAGACGTATTTTGACAAATTAAGAAATAAACAACATGACTGAATTATTTTCTTCTCCTTGCAGCATGAAAGAATTCGAGAGTAATGAAGATAATATTATTCGGACGTGTCTCACAAAATGTAAAACTATTGCACTTGTGGGAGCCAGTCCTAAGCCAAGCTTAGATTCAAATGAAGTAATGGAATATCTTTTGCAAAATAAATTTAAAGTTTTTCCTATTAATCCTAAATATCAAGGACAGCAAATACTTGGGCAAGAAGTCTATGCAAATCTTGCGGATGTTCCGGAACGTATTGATATGGTAGATGTATTCCGCCCCTCTCAGGAAGCTTTAGAAATTACCAAAAATGCTATTCGGGCTAAAGTTTCTTACATTTGGCTTCAATTAGGTATTCAAAATGAAGAAGCAAAAAAAATTGCAGAAGAGAACGGAATTGTTATGATTATGAACCGATGTACACTCATCGAGCATAAAAAAATTATTGATAACCGATCCCGTAGTTCAACTGGATAGAATGTCGGTTTCCTAAACTGAGGGTTGGGGGTTCGATTCCCTCCGGGATCACCAAAACAATGAATAAAAAATTAGAAACTCTAAATAAAAAAATCATCCAATGTCGTCTGTGTCCTAGATTAGTTCAGTTTAGAGAAACAATTTCTCAAAAGAAAAGAAAACAATACTTGCACGAAACTTATTGGGGAAAGCCAATTACTGGTCATGGAGATCCTGGGGCAAAAATATTACTTGTTGGACTAGCTCCAGCTGCACATGGTGGAACTAGAACTGGACGAGTATTTACTGGTGATGCCTCTTCTACCTTTTTATTTAAGTGTCTTCATAAAGCAAAGCTATGCAACCAGCCCACTTCCATTTCTAAAAATGATGGACTAATTATGAAATACTCTTACATCACAACTGCTCTGAAATGTGTACCACCACAAGACAAACCAACAACACTAGAGCTAATGAACTGCTCCTCTTTTTTTCAAAACGAAATTGCTTTATTAGAAAATTTGAAAATCATTATTGCTTTAGGAAAAATAGCTTTTGATGCTTGTATAAATTTTTATAAAAAACATTATTCTTTTGAAACTAAACAGTTCAAGTTTGCTCACGGAAAATACTATTCATTACCAGATGGAAAAACATTACTAGCTTGCTACCACCCCAGCCCAAGAAATGTAAATACAGGAAGAATTACCGAAGCTAAGATGACTGCAGTATTTCTAAAAGCTAAAAAAAAACTAAAAATTAATTAATTTAAATAACAAAGGAATAATAATAGAGGTAGCAATACCACTTAGACCTAAAGCTAATGCTGCAAAAATTCCAGCCGTTTCATTTCTACTCATGGCTCTTGCTGTGCCAATGCCGTGACTTGCTAAGCCAAAAGCAAAGCCTCTTGCTGTCATATCTTTAACTCGCAATAAATCTAAAGCAAAAGTACCAAATGATGCTCCAATTATTCCTGTAAGAACCGTAATAATTGCAGTTAACGAAGGAACACCGCCAATTAATTCAGAAATACCCATAGCGATGGGAGCAGTAACCGAACGCGGCATCATGCTATAAATAATTTCTATATCTAAGTGAAACCATTTTGCAAAATAATAAGTAGTAAAAATTGCAAATAACGAACCCAAAATTAAAGAAACAAAAATACTTACCGATTCTTTTTTAATTAAATTAATTTGCTTATAAATAGGGATGGCCAAAGCTACGGTTGCTGGCCCTAACATAAAGTGAATAAATTTAGCACCATTAAAATATCTTTCATAAGAAATCTCTGTAGCTACTAAAATTCCTGATACGAGTAAGATTGAAATGGCTACAGGGTTTACTAAAGGATTTAATTTTGATTTTTTATATAAATAATCACCAACTAAATATGCACCAATGGTGAGAGTTAGCCAAAATAAAGGTTCAGCCTGAAGGTATACCCAGATCGTATACAGTTTACTTTTTTCTAACATTTTTCTTTAAGTGATTATTAATTTTTTCCATGAGCAGTGCAGTAAATCCGATAGTTAATGTGGTGCTAATAAAAATAACAGCAAGAACGGGAATATAATTTTTTTCTAAATAAGAAAGATGCATCACTACACCCACCCCGATAGGTACGAATAATAAAGATAAATAACTAGTTATATAATTAGAAGTACTTGAAATTTCTTCCTTGGTATTTTTGATATAAATACTTTTAGTACCTTTTAATGCAATTAAAGTTAGTTAGATAGAAGTATCAAACCAATCACCGGTCCAGGAACAGTCAGATCAAAATACTTCTGTATAGTCTCTCCAATTAACTGAAATAAAAAAATAATGAAGATGCTTTTAAGCATAGTTAAAAGCTTAACAAAGTTAATCTAATTGTGAAGCAACAAACTCCCAATTGGCAAGTTCATTTACAAATGCTTTTAGATAGTCTGGTCTTCTATTTCTGTAATCTACATAATATGAATGTTCCCAAACATCACATCCAAAAATAGGCTTCATATTATCCACTAGAGGATTAGATGCATTTGCTGTTTTGGTTACTACTAATTTACCATTATTAATCGCAAGCCAAGCCCAACCAGAACCAAACTGTGTGGTTCCAGCTTGAATAAAATCTTCTTTAAATTTTTCTACACTTCCAAAATCAGAAATAATTCTTTTCTCAAGTGCTGGTGGCATTGCTCCACCTCCTTTGGGCTTCATACAATTCCAGAATAAAATATGATTCCAGTGTTGACCCGCATTATTAAAAATTCCTATTTTCCCGCTATCTTTAGATGTTTTTTTAACAATATCTTCCAAGGTTGATTTGGCTAAATCGGTGTCTTTAATCAAATTATTTAAATTAGTTATGTACGTTTGATGATGTTTGCCATGATGTAATTCAAGAGTTTCTTGCGACATTGCAGGAGCAAGAGCATTAAGTGGGTAATTTAGTTTAGGTAGTTCAAAAGTCATTATCAATCCTTACAAATTTTAATTTAAATACTTATAACATATAAAATTTAAAAAAGTAACAAAAGTTAAAACTAATTTGACCAATCAGCTGTGCCACCAAATTTATCATCATCTGGAACAACTCTGAAATCCCAAGAATTAGTTGTTTTTTTTAATTCCAAATCAACATGTTTTAAATTTTTTTCTACGTAACCTTGGTTGATTAAAAAAGATAAAATTTTATCTTTTGTATCAAATTGAATTTTTTTTGTTTTTTATTATTCCAAACTATATAATCTTTCTCTGCAAAAACTTTACATCGGCTCAAAAATAATTTTTCGCATTTCAATAATGCCTGGTAAGGCTCAACACCCATATGAAAACAACGGTCGCTTTCTCTTTTTCCACAATAGAGTATTAAACTTTTCATTCCATCCTCTGTTACATAAAAAAATAGAGGAGAAACTTGTTGTTCTCTTTGGTTATAAACCATAGAGTAAAAATCACCCTGAATGTATTGAATAAATCTTTTTGCAGTTTCTTCTGACAAAACTAAATTAGAATTTCCATAATATTTAGTTAAACCAGAGTGAGTACAACTTGATAGCAAAAAAAATAAAATAATAAAAACATTTTTAAATTTACAAATTTTGTTAGTCAAACCATTCATAAATAACTTAAAAATATTTCTTTTTTAAAAAATTAGTAAATATCACCATAAAACCAAGTCCTAATAAAGGAAAAAATATTTGAGGATTGTACAACAAATTAAGATTTAACTCTGCATTAGTTTCAATTGCATTTACAAAACCACTTACAATACTAACAGAAATAATAATTGGAAGCGCTTCACCAAATAAAGTGGCTAAAAAATAATTTTTTAATTTCATATCAAATAATACTGGTACAATATTCTTAATCGGAAAGGGAATTCCCGGTATGACTCTTAAAAAAAAGAAATAGCTAAATTCATTTTCATTAAAATGTTTTTTTAGGTTTAAAAATTTACTACTTAAATAATGAAACACTAAATCTTTAAAATAGTGATTAGCAAATACATAAAGTAGTGATGCTCCAATAGAAAAAGCTATCACTGAAAGTATAGAGCCCCAAACTGCACCAAAAGCAAAGCCAGCGAGGATAACCAAAGGAGTTCCGAAACCCAATAGAAATACCCAGACAATAGAAAAGAAAAAATAAGTAACAGCCAGCGAAAAGAAATGTTCCGTTCTAAATAAAAAAATTTTGTCTTTATTATTTTTTAAAAACTCTATGTCCAAAAAAGAATTAGCTCCATAATAAAAAAACAAAAAAACGACTAAGGCTACAATTCCTAAATAGATAAGGCCTATCAATACTTTTAGCTTGGAGAATGTTTCCATATGTTGATATGTAGCTTTTAATTTATACTGTACATCCTAAATTGAATTACCTATAAATAGCCCAAATTTAATTATAGCAATTACAGCAATGAAACGAACATTTCAACCAAGTACTAAAGTTAGAGCACGTAGACACGGTTTTCGTTCACGAATGGCGAAAAAAGGTGGCAGAAAAGTATTAGCAAGAAGAAGAGCAAAAGGTAGAAAAAGAATCTCTGCTTAATTCAATGGCAGTCTCCATTAAATTTGAAAGCCTGTCTGGAAATACTGAATTCAAAGAAATTTTAAGAAGCAAAAAAGTGATATCTAACTTGTTTACTATTTATTATAAAAAATTAGAAAAAGAAGTAACCAATAACAAAAAAGTTATACTTAGTTGTGTTTCAGCAAAAAAGCTAGGTAATGCGGTAAAGAGAAATAGAATTAGAAGAAGATTAAAAATGGCAACTAGAAAAGCGATCGTAGAATTGAATAGTGCCTTCAATAACAAATTTAAATATGCCATTTTTGCAAAATCAAAAGTTTACGATGAAAATTTCCAACATTTAGTAGAAGAGTTAAAAAATAAATTTAAAGAAGCAAAATATAATTAATCTATGAATGCATTAATAAGTAAATTTATTATTATGATTGTGAAAGCTTACCAATATTTAATTTCACCTCTTCTTCATCATTCTTGCAGATTTGAACCTACCTGTTCACATTACTTTATTGACTCCATCAAAGTTCATGGTTGGTTAAAGGGATCCTTCCATGGATTTCGAAGAATTCTAAAGTGCCATCCTTTAACTTGGTTGGGTGGTAGCGCTGGATACGATCCTGTGCAGAAAGAGAAAAAAATATAATGGATACAAAAAATGTACTAATGGCAGTTGTCTTATCAACTATTATCATAGTTGGCTGGCAAGTATTTGTAGTTGATCCAGAATTAAAAAAAAGCAAAACAGAAATAGTAAAAACTGAACAAGCTAAACCAAATCCATCTGCCAACTCAGGTCAACCTTCTGCTCCATCATTAACTATCAAGGCCCCAACACCTCAAAAAATTGTGACTAGAACAGAAGCTATTTCTTCTGTGCAAAGAGTTAAAATTGAAAATTCAAAATTAATTGGATCTATCTCTCTAACCGGAGCACTAATAGATGATGTCACTCTTAAAAATTATAAAGAAGATATTAAAAAAAATAGTAAGCTAGTTGAAGTTCTCAGTCCTAAAAAAATGAATAATGGATATTATTTAGAAAGTGGCTGGGCAAGCGCAAATAATATTGTGGTTCCTGACAATAACAGCGTTTGGAAATTAGTAAAAAACAATGCTCTAACGCCAAAAACTCCTATTGAACTAGAATGGAATAATCAAAATGGAATTATTTTTACTAAAAAAATAGAAATTGATGAACAATACTTATTCAAAATTAGCGATGGCATAAAAAATAGTTCTAAAAATAAAGTTGATCTTTTTCACTATTCTCAAATTACCAGAAAAGAAAAGCCCTTCGTTCAAGGTTTTTATATTTTACATGAAGGTTTAATTGGAGTGATTGATGAAAATTTAAAAGAAGAAACCTACGATAACATTAAAGATAAAAATCAAAAATATCAGGGGTCTAAAGGTTGGGTTGGTATTACAGACAAATATTGGCTAACCGCAATCGTTCCACAACAAAAACAAGCCTTTAACGCTGAATTTACTTTCAATAATTCTTACAAAGCTAATTATATTTTAACTACCCCGAGTAGCGTCAATCCTGGACAAACCACCTCAAGTTCTGCTCAGCTTTTTATAGGAGCGAAAGAAGTAGAAGTAATTGATGGTTATGCAAAAACTGCTGAGATTAATAAATTTGATTTAGCTATTGATTGGGGTTGGTTTTACTTTTTTACCAAACCTTTATTCTTTATTATTGATTACTTTTTCAAATGGTGCGGAAATTTTGGCGTAGCTATTATTATTCTAACTGCTGGAATAAGATTATTATTTTTTCCACTTGCTAATTACTCATTTGCATCTATGGCAAAAATGAAAGCGCTACAGCCAGAAATGACAAGACTAAAAGATTTGTACAAAGACGATAAACAAAAAATTCAATTAGAAATGATGGCGCTGTATAGAAAAGAAAAAATTAATCCAGTGTCAGGATGTTTGCCGATGCTTATCCAAATTCCTTTCTTCTTTGCCATTTATAAAATGCTATTTGTGACTCTAGAAATGAGACACGCTCCATTTTTTGGATGGATACAAGATTTATCAGCACCAGATCCTACTTCGTTATTTAATTTATTTGGATTAATTCCTTGGAGTCCTCCTTCTTTCTTAATGATTGGCGTCTGGCCTATTTTAATGGGAGTTACTATGTGGATTCAGCAAAAATTAAATCCTGCTCCAACCGATCCTATTCAAGCAAAAATATTCGCATTCTTTCCGTTGTTTTTAACGGTGATGTTAGCATCGTTTCCTTCTGGTCTAGTTGTGTATTGGACCGTCAACAACGTATTAACCATGGCACAGCAGTATATAATTATTAAAAAAACAAAAACAAAAACTGTGTAGATGAATATTGCTGAGTTTTGGCCCAAAGACGCTCCCCCATTAGAAGAAGCAAAAAAGTATATTGAAAAATATCAAGGAAAAAAAATTATATTAAAGTATGGCGGACAAGTCATGGCTAGCGATCAACTGTCCAAAGCCTTTGCGCAAGATGCTGCTGTTTGCAAAAAAATAGGAATCAAGCCGCTGGTTATTCATGGCGGTGGACCGCAAATTCAACAAAAATTAAAAGCTCAAAATATTCAAAGTAAATTTATTTTGGGATTAAGAGTTACTGATGAACATGTAATTAAAATTGTAGAAGAAGTTTTGTTACATGAAATTAATCCAGATTTAGTAAAAACTATTCAATATTATGGAGCTAATGCAGAGCCAGTTACAGTTAAAAATAATAATATTTTTCATGTCATTAAAGCTATTAATCCTGAACTAGGATTTGTGGCTGATCCTGAGGAAATTAATGTTGCAACACTTAATTCCTTGATTGAAAAAAATATTATTCCGGTAATTGCACCCATGGGAAAAGACGACAAAGGCCAAGTCTATAATATAAACGCCGATACCGCAGCTGGCACGGTTGCAAATAAAATTAAAGCAGAACGATTACTATTGATGACCGATGTTCCTGGTGTGAATGACAAAAACGGAAAACTAATCTCTAAACTAACTATTGCTGAGGCCGAAGAGCTAATTAAAAACGAAACTATTACAGGTGGCATGATCCCTAAAATTAAAACATGTATCTCTGCTATTAAGGGTGGGGTTAAAGGTGTGGTTATTATTGATGGAAGAAAGCCACATGCGGTTCTTTTTGAACTTTGTTCCAATGAAGGAGCTGGGACATTAATTGTAGAATGATTGAATTAAAAAATATTAGATACTGGGTATTTGATCTAGATAATACCCTGTATCCAAATACTACTAATCTGTTTGCCAAAATAGATGTGTTGATGTGTAAATTTATAGAAACTAATTTGGGCGTTAGCGCAAAAGAAGCATTGGCCATTAAAGACACTTATTTTCATGAACATGGTACTACTTTAAATGGTCTCATGAAAAATCATAAAATTGATGCTGAAGAATTTTTAGAATTTGTGCACGATATTGACTATAGTTTACTAAAAAAAGATGTTGAGCTTGCAAAAGAAATTAAAAAATTACCTGGAGAAAAAATTATCTTCACCAACGGAACTAAAAAACATGCTCAAAAGGTAACGGAACAACTTGGAATAGAAAGCAATTTCTACAAAATATTTGATATTGTGGATGCTCAATTTATTCCCAAACCTGAAATGGAGCCTTATAAAAAATTAATTTCTACTTATCAAATTGATACTAAAAATAGTATTTTTATTGAAGATATTGCAAAAAATTTATTACCAGCGCATGAATTAGGAATGAAAACAGCTTGGGTGGAAAATGATGATACCTATTGTAAAGAAGGATTTGATGGAAAACACGTTCATTATAAGATAAAAAAACTTAGTGACTTCTTAAGAACTATTAACGAAAGTATAAATTAATTGTTATGAAATTTGAAAAAATTATTAATCAAGCATGGGATAAAAAAGAAAAAATCTCAAAAAATTCTGATAAAAAAATAATTGAAGCTATCAAAGAAACTATTGATTTAGTCGATCAAGGAATTTTACGTGTTGCGGAAAAAAAAGGCAAAGAGTGGGTGGTAAATCAGTGGATTAAAAAAGCAATTCTTTTAAGTTTTAGAACTAATGAAATGCAAACTCTTGCTGGCCCTTATGCGACGTGGTGGGATAAAGTGAGAGGAAAGACTGCTGGTTGGGGAAGAGAAGAACATATCAAAGCTGGATTTAGAATGGTGCCAAATGGTGTAGTTAGACATGGTGCTTATATTGCAAAAAATGTTGTTCTGATGCCTTCCTTTGTAAACCTGGGAGCTTATGTAGATGAAGGTACGATGATTGATACTTGGTCAACAGTAGGATCTTGTGCACAGATAGGAAAAAACTGTCACATCAGCGGTGGTGTAGGAATTGGTGGAGTGCTAGAACCTTTACAGGCCAATCCAGTTATTATTGAAGATAATTGTTTTATAGGAGCAAGATCTGAAGTTGCTGAAGGAGTAATTGTAGGAACAGGATCTGTAATTTCCATGGGAGTATATCTTGGAGCTTCCACTAAAATTTATGACCGAAAAACAAAAAAAATTACCTTCGGAAAAGTTCCTCCTTACTCGGTAGTAGTTGCTGGTAGCATGCCTAGCAGTAGCGATAAAGATGGTCCCAATTTATATTGTGCAGTTATTGTGAAAACTGTAGATGAAAAAACAAGAAGCAAAACTTCCGTAAATGATTTGCTAAGAGAATAAATGGCTAAAGTTATTAATGAACTTTCGCTAACCAAAGAATTAATACAAATACCAAGTGTAACACCTGTTGATGCAGGGGCTATTGCCGTAGTTGCAAAACACTTAAAATCTCTAGGATTTAAATGTAAGATATTTAATTTTACAGATAAAAATACTCCCTCCATTAAAAATTTGTACGCAAGACTAGGAAATGCCTCCCCTAATTTTTGTTTTGCAGGTCACACCGATGTTGTGCCACCTGGAAATTTAAAATCATGGAAATCAGGTCCTTTTGCAGGTGTGGTGAGACAAGGAAAAATTTATGGCAGAGGTACCAGTGATATGAAAGGCGGTATTGCTTGTTTTATAGCTGCGGTAAGTGAATTTATAAAAAATAAAAAAAAATTTAAAGGATCTATAAGCTTTATTATTACGGGCGATGAAGAGGGTGTTGCTATTAACGGTACAAAAAAAATAGTCGATTATTTAAAAAGAAAAAAAGAAAAAATTGATTTTTGTTTAGTGGGAGAGCCTTCCAATAGAAAGCAAATGGGCCAAATGATGAAAATTGGCAGAAGAGGAAGCATTACTGCTTACCTAACCCTTACAGGTGTTCAAGGGCATGTTGCATACCCTCATGAAGCATGTAACCCGTCAACACCATTAATAAAAATTTTAGATAAATTAAAATCTACTAAATTAGATAATGGAACCAAAAATTTTCAACCCTCTAATTTAGAGGTGACTAAAATAGGAACAGATAGTAATGCTGACAACGTTATACCTGCTACATCTTACGCGACGTTCAATATCCGATTTAATAACAAGCATAACTATGCATCTTTGAAAAAGAAAATTGAGAGCATCATTCATCCTATTGCTCGAAAGTATAAATGTACTGCAAACATAAAATATTCAGAAACTGGGGTAGCATTTATTACTAAGCCAGGAAAAACCGTTCAGATGATGAGCCAAGTAATAAAAAAAATTACTAATCTTAATCCCGTATTGTCCACCACAGGAGGCACATCGGATGCAAGATTTATCAAAGATATTGCACCTTGTGTGGAATTTGGATTGGTGGGGAACACTATGCATAAGGTGAATGAATGCGTGGCATTAAGTGATTTAAAAAAATTAAAAATAATTTACACCAAAATACTAGAGTCTTATTTCGCTTGAGTACCTGTATTATCACAACAGATACCTATCAAGATCATGACACAGGTTTAGGACATCCTGAAAGAATTGATAGAGTTACGGTGGTTAATGAAGGATTAAAAAAAATTCAATCTAAAGATCTTGTTTGGAAAAAACCAAAAACTTTTGATAGTAAATATTTAGAGTTAGCCCACGACTTAACTTATCTAAAAAATTTAGAATTATCTTTTCCTTCTTCAGGAAGTCTTTTTTTAGATGGAGATACTTTAATTACCCCAGGATCGAAACAAGCTGCTTTAGATGCAGTTGGTTCAGTTTTGCTAGCTATTGATGGAGTAATGAACAAAGAATTCACCAATGCCTTTTGTTCTATCAGACCACCAGGACATCATGCTGAAAGCAAAAAAGCTATGGGGTTTTGTATTTATAATAATGTAGCTATTGGTGCCCATTACTTATTAGAAAAATACCAATTAAATAAAGTTGCTATTCTTGATTTTGATGTTCATCACGGTAACGGTACTCAAGAAATTTTTTATGATAATAAACAAGTTTTATATATTTCGTCTCATCAATATCCCTTTTACCCTGGTACTGGCTCTCCTAAGGAACGTGGTCATCATAATAATATTTTGAATATCCCACTTGATGCAGGAACAGCTGGTGATGTTTTTTTTAACGCCTATGAAATAATTTTTAAAAAAATTAAGGAATTTAAACCTGAATTTATTTTATTATCTTCTGGATTTGATGCTCATCAGAGTGATCCTCTGGCTCAAATTAATTTGCAGTCCCAAGATTTTGCTAAACTTACTGATAGAATGATTTTAATTGCAAAAGAAATTTGTGATAACAAAATAGTTTCTGTCCTAGAGGGTGGTTACGATCTAGATGCGCTTCAAGAAAGCACCTCTCTTCATGTGCGCTCATTATTAAAGGCCTAATAATCCACTTTAATTAAATACAGACCACAAGAAGGTGCAAGTGCTGCACATTTTGATCTATCTTTAGCATCTAACGCATTTTTAAGATCTGTTTTGACTCCACTTTCCTTCTCCCACTAACTTCAAGGCACCTACCATGGAACGTACTTGATGCTGCAAAAAAGATCTGGATTGAAATGTAATACTAATTTGATCCTGGTCTTGTCTTATCAAAGCCGATTCAATAGTTCTTATAGGCGATGTAGCTTCGCAAGAAGCAGCTCTAAAAGTAGTAAAATCATGCTCACCCTCAAATGCCTTAATAGCTTCTTGCATAAAACTGATATCAAGTGGAGCAGAAATATGCCACGCTCTATTTTTAGTAATTGCTAATGGAGATTGTCTATTGACGATTACATATTCATAAGTTCTCAAAATAGCATCTCTTCTACTATCAAAATTATTATTAACTACTTCCACATGTAAGATGCTTATTAATTTTTTTTTTAAGTAGTGATTGAGTGCGCTGGTCATTTTATGCTCATCCATTTCTGTATCCACATCAAAATGCATCACTTGACCTTTTGCGTGAACTCCAGAATCCGTTCTGCCCGATCCATGAATTCTAATATTTTTTTGAAAAATACTTTCTAAACTGCTCTCAATAGCCTCTTGAACCGAATAACCATTTAGTTGTCTCTGCCAACCAACAAAATCGGTACCATCATATTCTACGATGCATTTGTATCGTTTCATTATTAATCTAATGTTGCGCCTTTTAAGATAGGAAACCCTAATAAAAATTCTTTCGCTTTCTGTATTTTTTTTCCTGGTCTTTGTATTTCTTCAATAATCAAAGATGAATCTCCGCAGGCAATTTGCAAAGAATTATTGATGACAGTTCCTGCCTCTCCTGTTTGTTCGGAATAGGAAGCCTTCCATATTTTAATTTTTTCTCCCCTATATTCAAAATAAGCACCAGGTCTTGGATTTAGTGCGTGTATTTGAGCAATAATTGCTTTGGCATGTTTATTCCAATCTATTTTTTCATCTTCTTTTTTAATTTTTTTTGCATACGTCGATTGATCATCATTTTGTTTTATAAAATTTGCTTTATGTTGTTGAATAAGATTGATTGCTTCTACAATTTTACTAGCTCCTAACTGTGCAAGCTTAGCTTCAATTTCTCCTGCAGTACTGTCTAAATTTAAATTAATTGTTTCTGTTAATAACACTGGACCCGCATCTAACTGTTCTTCAATTTTCATAATAGAAATTCCAGTATAGGAATCTTGCGCCATAATTGATCTTTGAATAGGAGCTGCTCCTCTCCACTTCGGAAGAATAGATGCATGAATGTTTAAAAATCCATGCTTAGATAGTTGTAAAAATTCTTTAGAAATAATCTGTCCATAAGCAACTACTATGACTAGATCAATATGTAGAGATTGAAAAAAAGCAAAATCATCATGTAATTTATTAGGAGTACGTACATTAAGATTATTTTTTTCAGCAAAAAGTTGAACAGGGCTTTTTTCCAATTTCATGCCTCGATTAGATTTTTTTGGTGGCTGAGAATAAACTTGTTTGATAGTCACATTGCTTTTGCTGAGTTGTTCTAGGGTAGGAACAGCAAAATCAGGGGTTCCCATAAAAACAATGTTAAACGACATGTATAATTATTGATTGTTTTTAGCTTTTATTAATTTTTTCATAATAAAAGCTTTTTTAAGTTTAGATAAATAATCTATAAATAAAATTCCATCACAATGATCTATTTCATGTTGAATACAGGTAGCAAGCAAACCTTCTGCTTTTAATATTTTTTCCTTACCTTGCTCGTTCCAATACTTAACATGACAAGCATTAGGTCTTTTTATTTCAGCAAAGTAATCAGGAATAGATAAACATCCTTCTTCTTTTTTTTCTAATACATCCGATTTCCAAATAATTTCTGGATTAACAAAACACATAGGATCCTTTGATTTGGGATCCTTAGAAATATCTATAACAACTACTCTTTTTAAAACTCCCACCTGGGCGGCTGCAAGACCAATGCCTGGTGCTGCATACATGGTCTCCAACATATCGTTCATTAATTTTTTTATGTCTCTATCTACGGTTTCAACCGGCAATGATTTTTTTCTTAATATAGGATCTGGTTCTTTTAAGATGGTCAAAACACTCATGGTTATTAATTTAATCTGAAATTAATGAATTACGAAATTTAAAAGCAGAAAATAAAGTTCCATCATCCAAATACTCGATCTCGCCTCCCACAGGAAGACCATGGGCTAATTTAGTTACTTTTACTCCTAAATCTTTAATACAATCATTAATATAATGAGCAGTAGTCTGTCCCTCAATAGTGGCTGAGGTAGCCAGTATAACTTCTTTTACTTTATTTTTTTTTATTCTGTTAACTAAAGAATTTATTAAAAGATCTTCAGGGTTAGATCCGTTTAATGCAGAAAGCGTTCCTCCCAGAATATGGTAATGCCCCTGAAATACATTGGTGCTTTCCATGGCCCACATATCTGCAATATTTTCGACCACACAAATTTGATCGTAACTTTTCTTGAAATAAAAACATTGTTCTAAATTACATTGCGACTCACTGGATTTAATATTTCCACACAAATTACATCTAATAACTTTGGTATGAACTTTTAATAAAGCCTCGGATAAAGGTTTCATTACATTGTCTTTATTTTTTAATAAATACAAAGCAATTCTTCTTGCAGATTTTGGACCAAGACCTGGCAATTTTGCAACCAAGGTAATTAATTCATTTAAATCTGGTTCTGTAGAAAATTTCATTTAATTAAAAAGGAAATTTAAAACCTTCGGGCAACTTAATTCCCCCGGTCAGTTTTGACATTTCCTCTTGGATTTTAGACTCAATACTTTTTTTTGCATTATTAGTAGCTGCCACAATCAAATCTTCCACTATACTTTTTTCTTCTTTCAATGTTTCTGGACTAATCGTAACTGATATCATTTCGTGATTTCCATTCATAACCACTTTCACCGCCCCACCCCCTGCCTCGGCTTCTGTAGTAATATTTTTTAAAGAATCTTTTGCCTCTGTCATCTTTTTTTGCATTTCTTGGGCCTGCTGTAGCATTTTACTAAAATCCATAATTATTCCTTCTCTTCTTCTTTTACATCTATTAACTCTGCATCAGGAAATACTTCTAAAATTTTTCTGTACTCCTCAGATTGTTTCATTTCTTCTAAAAGTTCAGACTTTAATTTGTTTTTCTTTTCAAAAACCGTGGTTTGACCCTCCTCTTTCGATAGAGAGATAATCCAACGTTTTCCTGTCCATTCATTTAATTTTTGTGAAAGATTTTTAATAAAATCTTTAGATAAATTTTCATTAAAAGAAATATCAATTTTTCCCTCTTCAAATTTTACCACACGTACATTTCTTTCTAGATCAAACTTCAACTCGATTTCTTTATGCTGATTAGCTAAATCAATTAAACTTTGAAACGACTTAATAGAATGTTCATTTTTTACTTCTTTTGCTTCATTTAAAATTTCTGGTTTAATTTTAGGTGCTTCTTTTTTTTCTTGAGTGGTATTTTTTATTTGTGTTTTAGAAATGACTGGCTCAACTGCAATAGAGTCTGTTTCGTTTAAATCTTCTGTTTCCAATTCAGTTGTAATGTCATGATCTATATCCTTATCTTGCAACAAAGCTTGAGGATCTGGCATGTTTTTTAAATGAGCCAATCTTATCAATATCATTTGAAAAGATAAAAAAGGATTGGGCATAAAGTTTAATTCTTCGATACCTTTTAAGGTAAAATGCCAAAGCATCGAAATATAAGTAAGGTCCACAACATCTGCAATTTTTTTAATTTGTAACGATTCTTCTTCTGAAACGCTTAAATCATTTTCGATCTTTCCTAGAGCTTTAGTTCTTGAAATTAAATAAATAATTTCTAGCATGCTTTGCAAAATTAATTTTGGATCTGCTCCTATATTAAAGATTTCTTCTGACTCTTTGATTGCTTCTTGTTGCGATCCTTTAATAATATGAGACAACAATTCAATGACTCTGGTTTGATCTGCAAGACCAAGCATATCTCGAACTTTGGTCTCATTTATTTCTTCATTTTGTAAATTAAAGGTAATGATCGCTTGATCAAGAATAGACAAACCATCACGAACAGAACCTTCAGAAGCTTTTGCAATAATAGCAAGTGCCTTGTCGTCAATTTTAGCTTGTTCTTTTTCAGCAATGCTTCTTAAAAATTTTTGCATTTCATCTATTTTAATTCTTCGTAAATCAAAACGTTGGCATCTTGATAAAATAGTAACGGGAATTTTTTTAACTTCAGTCGTTGCTAAAATAAATTTTAAATGAGCCGGTGGTTCTTCTAGAGTTTTTAACAATGCATTAAATGCCTGTTTCGATAACATGTGCACTTCATCAATAATAAATACTTTATACTTTGCACTAGAGGGTAAATACTGTGACGAGTCTAAAATTTCTCTAATATCATCAATTCCTGTTTTAGATGCAGCGTCCATCTCCAAAATATCCATATGACTGGAATCGATGATTGCTTCACAATGACAATATTCTTCCTTGGAACATTGTTCATTAGTTCCAAATTTTTTATTGCAATTGATTGCCTTGGCAATAATTCTTGCCGTTGTAGTTTTTCCTACGCCACGAATTCCAGTTAAAAGATAAGCATTAGGAATCCTGTCCATAGCAATTGCATTTTGTATAGCTATGCTCATAGACTCTTGACCAATTAATTGATCAAAATTTTGCGGACGATACTTAAGTGATAAAACTTTTCGATTATTCATAACATCAACGGGGAACTGAATAACAACCTGAAAAATTAACGTTACGGCTGCTTTCTTTCGAATCTGACCGGATTAGCGCAACATCCACCTGCCACCAATTCCCCAAGGCAATAGTATAACAAGATAAGAAAAAAACGATAGGAAAGATTCTGTGTATTATTTTTTGTAACGAAATTGGTCTGCTCGATAAATACCCAAAATATCTAATTTTTTTGTATATTTTTTTAGTTCGTGAATTGATTGTTTCACAAACTTATTTTCTGCGTGTCCTTCTATATCTAAATAAAAAATTGTTTGTAAGAATGTATTGTTCACAGAAAAACTCTCTAATTTCGTAAGGTTTACTCTATTTTTAGCAAATCCACCAAGGGCATTAAACAGTGCTCCTGGAGTGCTTTTGATCATAAATATACAAGTGGTAATAAATTTTTTTCCTTTAATATTTTTAGGAAATGTATGATTTTTTTTCATGATCAAAAATCTGGTTGTATTTCCTTTTTTATCTTCAAATTTTTTCTTCAAAATATGTAAGTTATATATTTTAGCTGCAAGAGAAGAGGCAATAGCTGCTTCATGAGTACTATGATGTTCAGAAATATATTTAGCTGAACCTGCAGTATCTGCGGCAACTACTGAGGTTAATTTATATTTATTCAAATTTTTTTGACATTGACCTATGGCATGGGAATGACTTCTGACAAATTTAATATCTTTTAATGTTACACCCTTGTTAGCTAATAAGCAGTGCTCTACTGGATGAAAATATTCTCCAATAATTTTTAATTTATATTTGGGTAATAAATAATGAATATCAGCTACTCTGCCTGCTAAAGAATTTTCAATGGGAATAACTGAAATTACATTTTTATTTTTTTTACAAAGCTCAAAAACATCTTCAAAGGTCTTGCAGGGTGCAACATTAATATTTTTAAATAATCTTGTTGCAGCAAGATGGGAATATGCTCCTAACTCTCCTTGAATGGCTATTCTATGTTTCATTATACATCAATCTAATTTTATCTAAATCTGCTTGCGTATCAACACCTAACGGATAGTCATTAATAAAACCTACCTGTATTTTAATTTGATTATCCAAGGCTCGCATTTGTTCTAAACTTCTTTCTAACTCATTTTTAGTTTTCTTCAACCCAACATATTTTTTTAAAACGGTATATTGATACGCATAAATACCCACGTGATGGTACAAATGGTTTCTACTTTCGTCTTTTATTCTAAAAAAATCTTTTGCATAAGCAAAATTATTTCGATCAATTTCTTTTTCTGTTTCTACTTTAACTACATTGGGATTAGATAGATCTTCACTTTCCAATGTACTTGCCAAGGTAGACATTTCGGCAGAACTATTTTGCATAAAATTAGCTAAATAATTTATGGCCTCTGGTTTAATTAAGGGCATATCTCCTTGAACATTAATAATAAGATCAGGTTTCGACTTTAAGGTTTCTACTGCTTCAAAAATTCTATCCGATCCATTGGTGTGATGGCTTGCCGTTAGTACGCTGGTTCCCCCATGCTCTGTGATAACATTAAAAATTTCCCTATCAGATGTTGCTACAATAACTTCATCTATATTTGTTTTTTTTGCCTGCTTCCAAACATGTACGATCATAGGTTCATTATGAATTAACAATAATGGTTTATTTGGTAATCTTTTTGCGCCTAAATGACTGGGTATAATTATTGCTGTTTTCATAATTAAAATTCTAGAAACTGCGACATCTATAGCTTTATTTTATACTCTAAAACTATCTCAAAATACTATATGAATTCGTTTAATAATTATGGATAGTTTTGAATTTAATAAAATTGCAGCAGCAGTCCTTGTTACTATTTTGGTTATAATTGGTGTTAAAGAAGTTGCTAACGAAATTTTTCATGTGAAAAAACCAAAACAATCTGCTTACAAAATTGAAGGTGTAGAAACAAAAGAAGAGGCAAAAGCAGAAACTACTAAAGCTGAAGAAAAACTTGCACCGATCACTCCTATGCTTGCCTCAGCTAGTATTGATGCGGGAAAAGATGCTTTCAAAAAATGTGCCGCTTGTCATAGTGCCGATAAAGGTGGAGCAAACAAAATTGGCCCAGCTTTATGGGGAGTAGTGAATAAAAAAGTTGGCTCACATGAAGGATTTAAATATTCCTCAGCACTTCAAGGATATGGAAAAAATTGGACGTTTGAAGAATTGAATGGTTTCTTAAACGCACCCACTAAATATATCAAAGGTACTAAAATGGCATTTGCAGGATTAAGAAAAGATAGCGAAAGAGCTAATGTAATTGCCTACTTAAATAGCTTAAGCGATAGTCCAGCTCCCTTAAAATAATATCTAAATTATTTATTTATTGTATAAGTTCCATTATTAATTAATGAACCTTTCATACATTAAACCATTACTAAATAAAAAATCACTAGGAATGGCTTTGTTTGGTTTTTCAGCCGGTCTTCCGTTACTTTTAATTTTTTCAACTCTTTCCGTGTGGTTAGTAAATGCTGGTGTGGAGAGAAGTACGATTACTTTATTTAGCTGGGCTGGTTTTGCTTACTCGTTTAAATTTTTGTGGACTCCAATCGTAGATCATTGTCGCTTACCCTATCTATCTAAACTAGGCCATAGAAAAAGTTGGTTATTATTTTCTCAACTAATGATCATCTTATCTATATTGTTCACATCATATACAGATCCTGCTCAAAATTTATTTTATACTGCTTTTGGAATAGTCTTAATTGCTTTTTCTAGCGCTACCCAAGATATTGTGATTGATGCATTCAGAATAGAGTCTGAAACCATAAAAAAACAGGGAGCTCTTTCGTCCATGTATCTGGCGGGATACAGAATAGCCATGATTGTTTCTGGGGCTGGCAGTTTATGGTTAGCAGCACATTTTGGAGCTGATACTTATAATGTGAATACTTGGAAAAAAGTTTACCAAATAATGGCTTGTTTTATGCTTGTTGGGATCTTGGCTACTTTTATTTCACAAGAACCATCTATAACTAAAAAAAACAAAACTACTTCGCAATTATCTTTTGTATTTATTTTAATTTTATCAATCATTATTTTTTTCTGTGTTTACAATTTTCTACCTCAATTTTTTTATGCGGAGTCCAATTTATTAAATTCTCTTGATGAAATGTTAAGAATAATCATTTCATTTATTAGCTGCATAGCAACTTTGGTATTCTTTAGTAAAATTAATTTTATTTCCATTCACTCGGCAAAATTAGCCTACATTGATCCACTTCGAGATTTTTTTCATAGATACAAAAAAATTGCTATTTTGATTTTAATGCTCATCGGTCTTTATAGAATTGCAGATATTGTAATGGGTGTAATGGCAAATGTATTTTATTTAGAAAAGGGATATAAAATACGAAGAAATTGCAACTTATTCTAAATTTTTTGGTTTATTTGCAACGATACTAGGTGGATTTCTTGGAGGTCTTTATTCCGTTCATCGAGGTGTAATTCAAAGCTTATTAATCGGAGCTGTTATTGCTGCTTTAAGCAACGTTTTATTTGCCTGGCTTGCAATTAGCGACATAAGCATTCTGTTTTTAATTGTAGTAATTAGTATAGACAATATAGCGAGCGGATTTGCTGGTGCAGCATTTATTGTTTACCTATCTTCACTCACCTCTGTAAAATTTACTGCAACTCAATATGCTTTATTTAGCTCGTTAATGTTATTTCTTCCAAAATTAATCGCAGGTTATGCGGGTGGAATAGTAAATGCAATTGGCTACCCTTCTTTTTTTATTTTTACTGCGATTTTAGGTGTACCAGTACTATTCTTGGTTTATTTAATAAAAGACATACCGATTAAAAAATAGCTTATTTTACAAGCTGAATAATTAATGATACTGAACTTCTATGAAAAAATTAATACTTATCTTAGTTGTAACAATATTTACTTGCTCAATGTAGCTTTTGCAGCTGAAGACAAAGTTTTAGTAACTAAGAAAAAATTTATTGATGATAATATTAAAAAATTAGAAGCTCAGTTTGATGCTATTGATACTAATAAAGATGGAAAAATTACAGAAGCTGAGGACAAAGCATATGTAAAAAAAATGCAAGAAATAAATAATATTAGAAAAGAAATGTCAAAACTTGCAGATACCAATAAAGATGGAAAAATAACTCCTGAAGAACAAAGAGCCTTACTAGAAAAAATGGACTACAAACAAAGATGGTAACGTTACTCTAGAAGAGCAAAAAGAATATCTAAAAAAAAATAAAGCTAAAAAATAATTAAAATATATTTTTAATTACTATTACCAGTCCACTTAATAACAGCATATAATTAAACAAAATTTTAAAAGTTTGTTCACTTAAAACTTTTCTTAAATACTTTCCTGCAACTACTCCTAATAAAATCGGCACACAAGCCACAGAAGAAAATAATAACACCCTCTGATCAATCATAGAAAAACTATAAAACAATATAAATTGAAACAATGAATACAAAAAAAAAGTTAAGCCCATTAATTGAATTAACTTTTCCTTATTAAAGTTTAAAGATTGCATAAGAAATACAAACGGCATGGTATAAATACTTGTAATACCAGTTGTGATACCATTTAATGCTCCAATAATAAATTGAACTTTAAAAGAATGATAATTTTTAAAAATTATAATTTTTTTTAATAAAACCAAAGATGAGTTTACGATTAAAAGACCTGCCAACACTAATAAAATTATTTTAGAATGAACTACTCTTAAAATAAAAAATCCTGGAACAATAAATATCACAGAAGTAATCAAAAAATACTTAGTTTGATTCAGAATTGATTTTAGTTCTTTTCCATCCAGCATTTGAAATAAATTTGTAAAAATGACTGGTATCAAAATAAAAGAGATAGAATCTTTAATATCATAGATAAAAGATAGAAGAACAAGAGTAACGGTCGGCAAGTCCTACTCCGATAGTTCCCTTAACAATTCCACCTAATAAAAAAATTAATAAGACAATTACAAAAGTATAATCAAAATGAATAATTTCCATGCTCAATCAAGTTATACACGATCTTTTAATGACATACTCCAGAAATCAGCCTCTAGCTGGGTAGCTTTTTTAAAAATTTTTTTTAATTTTTGAATTTTATTTTTTTTATTTTTAACTTTGTTAAATAAAAAATCTAAATACAAAATATTTTCATTTGCAATTATCTGATAATCTTTAGAAGAGTAAGTATCAATCCAGGCCTGATAGGGATTTTTTTTAGATTGTTTTTTTTTAAGATTATATCCAATTTCACCATACCCAATAATGCAAGGTCCTAATGCAGTAAATAAATCAAGAATATCTCCTTTAGTTCCCACCTTCATAACAAAATCTGTGTAATTTTTATTTTCTATTAATGTAGGAGTTTTAAGAATCTTTTTTTGAGTAATTTTATATTTTTTGCAATAATGTAGATGAAGCTTCAGTTCATTTTTTATGGCTATAATAAAATTTACACAACGCATCAAATCGCTATTATTCTCCGATTTAACACAGCCCAATCCCAATATTTTTATAAATTTAATTAAAAAAAAATAATCTTGTATTAAATATTTTTTAAAACATTCTTTTGGTAAAGAACCTTCTGATAAAGAATTTATAAATTTATGATTTGTGTATGAGAACCACTCTTTTGTACAACTTAGTTTAAGTAAGTTAAATAAACTTTTTTTGGAATAAATACTCATTTACTTAATTTCTAGAATGGTATGTTTAATTCTATCAAAATTATATTTAATATTTTTATTACGTAGTAATAGAATGGATATAAATGGTAAAATAGTTGCAATAACAAAGGACCAAAATAATAAAGCAGTAGAAACCCAGGTTGGAAATAAATCTATATTAAACCAAAAACCCACTAAAATACTTTTTTCAAAAGATATGTTGGGAAAAAATAACAAACCCCCTATAAGCCCAACCACTGTTGATACTACTGTTTTTGTCCCATCAATATCTTTTTTGAACATTCCATAAAAAACTGGAATTACTGCTGCACAACACAACAAATCTGCAAGTAAAAACATATACAAAACACTTAAACCTTTGGATGCTACATAAAAAATTAATCCAGACAACAACACCAAAACTATTCTTGAAAGATTTACATAAGATATGACTGAACTAAGTTTAATAAATTTTTTACTCTCAATTACAATCAAGCTTGAAATTGCATTAATTAATGTATCCATACTGCTAATCACTAAGGTTAATGCTAAAATAAGAAGTGCAGATGATATCAAAAGCCCGCCATTACTTGCTAATAATGAAAATATAATTGTGCTTGGGTTTTTAGCCTGATCCAAAGAAACCCCAATAATTCCGCAAACCCCCAAAATAAATATAACTGGCAAAACGATGTAAAAAGAATTTTTAAAACTTTTATCTAAATCTTCATTAGATTTTGCAGCAAAAACCCTTTGCCAAACACCTTGGTCAAATAAATTAGTTGCAAATACTGCAATAAAAAAAGTGAGACCAGCAGTATAACCATAAAAATATTTTGCACTTATTAATGAACTAGCTTTTTCATTAATCAAGTCTAAGGAAAGGGTAATATTTTCTGAAAAAAATAAATAGTAAAAAATAAAAAACAAAATAATGATAATAATTACAAATTGTAATTTGTCAGTGATAATAGAAATTCTTAAACCTCCTTTAAGAGTATAAATCAAAGTAGTAATTAAAATTAATAAAGACGTTTTCCATAACGAAATACCTGTGATTAAATTTACAATTTGCGCAATAGCTGTAACTTCTGCACACAAATAAATAAATAAATAAAACAATGTTAAAAATAAAACTAAGTTCAACATGTTGGATCCATATCGTGCAAAAATAAATTGGGTTAAACTATTTCCCTTAGGCATTAATACTCTAAGTTTTTTTCCCAAAATACTCATGGCTAAATAAGGGCATGATTGACCCAGGGCATATCCTATTACTGCACCCATTCCTCCCCATGTTGCAGCTTCAGATGGTCCAATTAAAATCCATACTCCAAAGCAAGAAGCTACAATTGATGCTGTTAATGAACCTGATGTAATGGAACGACCAGCATTCAAGTAAATAGAGATGGAGGAATGATCTTTAGAAAAAAATAATCCAAAAATCATAAATGAAATACAAACAAATAGAATAAGAAAAATATGCAAATCAAACATGAAATTTAATTTAAAAAGTTTTGCTTATGATAATCGTATTAAACTTTTGATCCGCTGTAGCACCCACATTATCTGTATCAATATGAGAAATTTTTAAATCAAAATAATTAAAATTTTTAGACCAAGTAATAGTTTTTATTTTATTAATTGCATCCCAATCTCCATATGATGCTGCAAGAGAAAAAGAGTCAAAATTATAACCCACACTATATTCTTTAAAATTACTACCTAATGCCTCTGAGGTATCTTCTAAAGCATAGTAATAACCAAAATTGTATGGTTTATCTTTTGGTTGATATTTAATTTTAAAATTATATTCAGCAATATTTGCAGATTTTTTTCCTGGATATCTTGCTTCAAGGTAAGAAATATCAAAATTAAAATCTTTATAATTTTGATTTATACCAAAATAAATGTCTACCTCTTGAGAAGAAGCTGCATAATCAGCCTCTGCTATCCAAGTCCCCACATATAATCCTCTTGGTAATGAAATATTTGCTGAAAGTGATGCAGTACTTCTGCTACGATTTTGATCAGATCCTCTATAAATGTATCTACTCATGTATTCACCGGTGAAACTGAGCTCAACATTATCGGCAAGCTTAATAGGCTCGGTCAAAGCTCTATTCGACCCAAATAAAGTAAAAAATAAAGTAAAATAAATTGCTACTAGTTTTGTTTTCATGGTTCTCCCTACGTTGTAATTAAACATCAGGTTCTAAGAGTATAATCTCAGCGTTTCCGCACCCCCGAACTCAAAGACTTTAATAACAATTTTAATATGTTTGCAAGTTAAAATTAAAATTGATTATTTTATTTTAAGACTTAGTTTGCTGTTTAATGATTATTAATTGCAAATGTTCAAAGTATCAATTTGATATTCCTGATCATGAAATAACAGGTGACGGAAGGTTGGTTCGTTGTGAGTTTTGCAATGAAGAGTGGTTTCAAGAAAATCCCAATCAACAAAATGTAGAAACTAATATCCCTGGTGAAGAAATTCCTATTCCAAAACCACACAAAACAGTAACAGCCGACCCAAAAATAACAAAGCCAAAAAAAAATAAATTTGGCTTATTAACCTTAAGTTTAATAATATTTATTTTTGTCATTTATTTAGGAATCTTAGAAAATAAAGATTTAATACTCTCTAACTATCCTTTCTTTGCTGGATTTTATGAATCCTCAGATATTTTAAAAGAAGTAATGGCTCAAAATTTTGCATGGCTAAAAGAATTATTTCAAAATTTTTTTAAATAAAAAATGAACAAGTCATTTACTTGTAACAATCAATTAACAAATATTTATAAATCAGCCAATCCAAAGTCTGAGGTTGTTTCTCAGATATTATTTGGTGAAAAATTTTATGTTACAAAAAAAAATAAATTGTTTTATGAAGGATTTTCAGTCTATGATCACTACAAGGGATATGTCTTAAAAAAACACTTCATAAAAACTAAGCCAAGTAAAAATTCGAGAATTATATTAAAAAAAAGTTTTTTATATACAGCTCCTGATAATAGTAAAAAAATAAAAAAATACTTATTATTTAACTCACTTGTCTCAATTTTAGATGAAAAAAATAATTTTATAAAAATAAATAAATATTGGATAAAAAAAAATTCTATTAATAAAACAATTATTAAATCAAATAATTTTTTAAAAAAAATATTTTTCTTTTTAAAAACAAAATATCTATGGGGTGGTAATTCTATATTGGGAATTGACTGTTCTGGCTTAGTACAAGAACTAATGAAAAGTATCAATAAAAAATGTCCAAGAGATAGTAAAGATCAATTAAAATTTTTTAAAAAAAATGTTTCTCTAAATAATATTAAAAGAGGTGATTTACTATTTTGGAAGGGACATGTTGCTATTGCATTAAATAAAAAAAAATTAATCCATGCTTATGGCCCTAAAAAAAAGGTAATTATTATGTCAATTACAAATATAATTAACATTTTGTCTAAAAAAAATTTACCACTTGTTGCAATTAAAAGACCCTTGTAATGAACCAAATCTGTAAAAAAATTACGATTTCTGGCAAAGTTCAAGGCGTAGGTTATCGTTATTGGTTACAAAAACTTTGCAAAGAAAAGAAAATAAAGGGCTGGGTAAAGAATAAAAAAAATGGAGAAGTAGAAGCTGCTTTCTACGATCTAGAAGATGAAATGTTTAAAAATGTTTTATCAAACTGCTTTATGGGACCTGCAAAAGCACAAGTTACAAATATTCTGGTAGAAGATTTGACCGACGGGGTCGTTGCTGATAACTTTGAAATAATAAATTAGAGATCTACTATTTCACTTAAAACGAGAACATTTATTTCATTGATTCGGTCTTGTTTTATGCCTAGTTTGTTCTTCGGCAAAATCTAAATATAGTAGGTCAAAAATTTTTAGACCATAAATGATGAATCGGCAAATAATCTCTATCCTGGGGCCTACGAATACTGGCAAGACACATTTGGCGGTCGATCGAATGCTTCAATTTGAAACCGGGGTGATTGGATTTCCTTTGCGATTACTCGCGAGAGAAGTTTATGACAAATGTGTTTCAAAAATAGGTGTGGATCGAGTTGCGCTCATTACTGGTGAAGAAAAAATTATTCCACCTAAAGCTAATTATTATTTATGTACGGTGGAATCTATGCCGCTAGATTTAAATTTTGAATTTATTGCAATTGATGAAATACAAATGTGTGCGGATCCCGAGCGAGGCCATATTTTTACTGATAGGTTATTAAATTATCGTGGCGATAAATTAACTATGTTTTTAGGAGCCGATACAATGAAAAATATAATTTCCAATCTAGTTCCTGAAAGTGAATTTATTTATAGAGAAAGACTTTCTAAATTAATTTTTACAGGACATAAAAAAATATCAAGAATTCAACCTCGTAGCGCAATCGTAGCCTTTTCTGTAGATGAAGTATATGCACTTGCCGAATTTGTCAGACGTCAAAGAGGTGGTGCCGCAATAGTGATGGGATCATTGAGTCCTAAAACTAGAAACTCTCAAGTAGAATTATATCAATCTGGTGATGTTGATTTTTTAGTTGCTACTGATGCCATTGGCATGGGAATTAACATGGACATAGATCATGTAAGCTTTAGCAGTTTAAGAAAATATGATGGAAAAAAAATACGAGGCTTAAGAAATACAGAAATAGGTCAAATTAGTGGTCGAGCCGGAAGATACATTAATAATGGAAGTTTTGGCATAACGGGTAATTGTGAAACCCTTAGTAGCGAACAAATAGAAAAATTAGAAAATCATAAATTTGATAGTGTAATTAATATTTATTGGAGAAATTCAGATTTAAATTTTTCAAGCGTTAGTAAGTTTACTGAAAGCATTAATAAAACTCCACCATACACTAACCTTCTAAGAAATAGAGAATTAATAGATGAAAATATGTTTAAATTTCTTACCTCTGAAAACTCAGAATTAAAATTTAATAATGAACCCAATCATCTTTCTACACTTTGGGAATGTTGCCAAATACCAGATTTTACTAAAAGCTCATATAACGAACATATAGAAATTATCAAAAATGTTTTTCATTTTTTGACTACAGGAAAAGAAAAAATAACTAATGATTGGATGAAAAAACAAGTTAACAATCTTGATAATACTACTGGAAATATTGATGCAATAGCCAACCGAATATCTCATGTGAGAACTTGGTCCTATGTAGCTAATAAACGAAACTGGGTGGAAAATAATGACTTTTGGATAGCAAAAACAAAAGATATTGAGGACAAATTATCTGACAGATTGCATGAAGAATTATCAAAAAGTTTTGTTGATAAGAGAATAAGCATTCTTTCTCGAGGTCTAAAACAAGATGTTAAACTAGAAGCAAAAATTTCAGAAAAAAATGAAATTATAGTGGATGGACAGTTAGTAGGAAAAATCAATGGACTTAAAATTTTGCTCAACTACACAAGTTCAGCTCTTCAAACAGACATAAGATCTATCAAAAAAGCCGCAAGGAATGGTGCTGCTATTGAACTGCTTCGTAAGATTGATGAAATTATTAAGACGCCAGAACACATAACTTTAAATAAGGATAAAAATATTTACTGGAAAGATCAAATAATTGGAAAAATATACCCAGGCAAAAATTACTTAAATCCTGATATAAAAATAATTGCTGACGAAAGTATTGAACCACAAGATCAGCAAAAAATTTTTCAATTTTTAACTGCTTGGTTAAAAAGTGAAAAAGAAAAATTATTACAAGATTTAATTAAAATTGAAAAAAGTAACACCACTAACAGATTTGTTAGGGGTTTGTGCTATCAATTATTTGAAAATAATGGAGCTATCAAAAGAGAAACTGTAAATGAAATTGTGAAGCAAATAAATAAGGAAGATCGATCTATACTAAGAAAATTTGGAATTAAAATTGGCAGATATCATATTTATCAACCGCGAATGCTAAAACCTATAGCTGTTTCTTTTAAAAGTATTCTATGGAATTGTTTTCACAACTTATCTGATAATGAATATCCTGTATTTGGTTTAAATTTTCAAAAAAATTTTAAAAACAAAAATAAAGAATATCTACTTATTTGTGGTTTTGAAACTTTTGGCTCATACATTATTAGAATAGATATTTTGGAACGATTGTTTTTAAAAATCATTACATCTAGTAAAGATAATATATTTGAATTAACTAGTGATATGCTTAATCTACTAGGAGCCTCCAAAGAAGATTTTAAAGAATTAATGAAACAAATGAACTATAAATATATAGAAGAAAAAGAAAAATTTTATTTTAAATACACTCCTAAAAAAAATAGTACTAAGTTATCTAAAGCAAAAACATTTAATAGTCCATTTAGCAAACTTCAAAAAATTACTATTGTATCTTAATGAATTTTTTTTCAACGGGTAAATCTAATGAAAATTTTAAAACTTTAGAAACATCAATTACAACGCTATTTATACATGCTGCAAGGCTTGATGAAAACTATAGCGATAGTGAAAAAAAAACTATTATTCTTTGTTTAAAAAAATTGGGGATTACTGATGATATTTACATTAGGCAGTTAGTCTCTAAATGTGAAGAACTAGAAAAAAATAACAATCAAATTTTACACCTAACCCAAGAAATAAAAAAAATAGAGTATCCGGATCGTTTAAAAATAATTGAAATGCTTATAGAAATTATATATGCAGACCAAAAACTTGATGAATTTGAAGATAATCTTATTAGAAGAGTTGCAGGACTTACATATATAAATCATGCTGATATTGGTTCGATTAAAATGAAAATAAAAAAGAAACTTGGGCTACTATGACATACGTAGTTAATGACAAATGTATTAAGTGCAAATTGACAGATTGTGTCGAAGTTTGCCCTGTAGATTGTTTTTATGAAGGGGAAAATATGCTCGTCATCAATCCAGATGAATGCATTGATTGTGGTGTTTGTGAACCAGAATGTCCTATTAATGCAATTGAGCCCGATACAAATGATGGAGCCGAAAAACACGTTTTAATAAATAAAAAATTATCTGCATTATGGCCGGTCATTACCAAAAAAAAGGAGCCTCTTCCGGACTGGGAAAAATATAAAGACGAGGAAAATAAATTAAATAAATATTACAATGAAAATCCAGGCTCTGGGGACAAAAAATAATTATATTTGTTGAAAACCTTCTTAATATAAGCTATTTCCATCGCCTTACTAAAAACTCATGCTAAAAAAATTAAAACAATCTCTTTTAAAAGTTGCTGGCCAAAAAGAAAAAAAAACTAAACCTTTAAAATCTACAAAAGCACCCAAAAATAAAGTTTCCAAAAAAGTAAAATCACTAACTGAAAAAAAGACTAAACCAGTAAAAATTTTAAAAGAAAAAAAAGTTAAAATTACTAAAGAAAAAAAAGAAATTAAAAACACAGCTTCTGAAATTAAAAATCAAACATCCAGTGAAAAACCCGCTATCAAAACAGGGAGAGTATACACTTCTCAGCAAGATCCTTTGGTTGAAATTACTAAAATTAAAAAGCAAGATAATGAAAAAAGAATTTATAAAATAAAAGATTATGTCATTTATCCTAAACACGGAATTGGACAGATAGTTGCTGTCGAAAAAGATACCATTGCTGGCATCGAAATAAATTTTTATAAAATTGAAATTACCAAAGACAAATTGGTTTTAACGATTCCTACTAATCAACAATCCCACTTGAGACCTATATCTAGTATAAACCAAATTAATAAAGCAATCTCAATTTTAAAAGGTAAAGCAAAAGTAAAAAGAACTATGTGGAGTAGACGAGCTCAAGAATATGAACAAAAAATAAATTCTGGAGAAATCTATCAAATTGCAGAAGTGGTCCGAGATCTAAATAAAAATACTGATATGCCAGTTGACCAATCATACAGCGAAAGACAGCTTTTTGAAAAAGCATTTGAAAGACTTCTTGGAGAAGTTACAATCGTATTGGCAGTTCCAGAGGAAGAAGCAAAAGAAAAATTAAATAAAGCTCTGGGAAAAACACCTGAAAAAAATTTAGTGGAATAAAAAAAACGCCCTCTAATAAGAGAGCGTTTTTTTTGAAAAATACTTATAAAACTATTTTCTTCTTTTCTTAGCTTTAGATTTCTTTTTCTTAGTAGCAGCTTTCTTTTTAGTTTTTTTCTTTGCTGCTTTTTTTCTTTTTTTAGCCATCTTAGTTCTCCTTTTTAGTTGTGGAGTTTCACTTAAATAAATTTTAAGTGATTCGTTATTAATTCATATAAAAATAATTAACTATCAATGTCAATTACTAATTATTTTTAAAAATTTAGTAAAAATTTTTTTTAAATTTTTTTTTTATTCAATTGAAAGTTTAATCTTAATAATTAAAAATTTTTGTTGATTTTAAACACTTAAATGATCATTTTTTATTTTTTAGAACTATAAAAACTATTTAAAGTTTCAGCAAATTTTTTACTAATGATATGACGTTTAATTTTCATAGTTGGCGTCATCATATTATTTTCTAGTGTAAATCCATCTTGAAGGATGGAAAAATTTTTTATTTTTTCTATTGCGGTTAGATTTTTATTAACTTTATCTATTATTACTTGAACTTCAGACCTAGATAATTGGTTTTGTTTATTTAAAACAACCAATGCAACTAAATAATTTTTATTATCACCATAAACAAATGCCTGTTCAATTTCAGGATTAATGCATAATAAATTTTCTATTTTTGCTGGAGATATATTATCTCCTCCAGCATTGACAATTATATCTTTTTTCCTGTCAGTAATTTTTAAATAACCATCCTGATCTATCTCCCCAATATCACCAGTATGTAACCATCCATCTTTAATTGCCTCACTAGTTGCCTGCTCGTTATTCCAATATTTGATCATTAGACTTTCACCTTTTGCCAATATTTCACCATCATGATTAATTTTAACTTCAATATTTGAAAAAGGGATTCCCACTGTTTCAACCTTAATTTTGTTAATAGGATTGCACGAAACAATTGGCGAAAATTCTGTTAAACCATAACCTTGTAAAGTCTTTCAAACCCACGGCATTTAAAAAAATTCCAATATTTTTATCAAGCGGGCCACCTCCAGATATAAATGCTTTTAATCGGCCACCAAAATTATTTAAAACTTTTTTTCTTACTAAAATAGTTAAAATTTTATTTAGTAAATTTTCAAAAATACTAAGTTTTTCGCCTACAAAATTTCTTTTACCTAATTCAACAGTTTTAGAAAAAATCTTTGATTCTTTAAGTTTGGACTGCATTTTATTATAAAGATTATTATAAAATCTTGGAACAGCAGTCATTATATCTGGCCTTGCAATTTTAATAGTCTCCATTAATTTTTCTAAATATTGGCAATATACTATTTCAGCAGCCAGTGAAATTTGCACAAATTGAACGGTATGTTCATAGGAATGCGATAACGGTAACCAAGTTAAAAAACGATACTGATTAGTTTTAATCTCTTTAACAAGATTATAAGCACCTTCAACATTTGCTAAAATACCTCCATGACTTAGCAGAACACCTTTGGGGTTTCCTTGTGTTCCAGATGTGTAAATAATGCAAGCAGGATCAGTCCTTGCGATAAAATTATTTTTTTTTATTTGAGTATTTTCAATCTCCTCCAATGAAACAACATTTAAATTAGCTTCTTCCTTGTCAAAAATAATTATAAAATTAAATTCATAATTAATTTTTTTACAAGCAATCAAAATTTTATCTAATAATTTTTTATTTGAGACAATTAACCCCTTGGGAGAACAGTCATTTAGAATGAATTCAAAATCTTTTGCGGTATAAGTCGTGTAATTAGGAACTGTGATAGCCCCAAGAGTCAAAATAGACAAATCGCTAATTAACCATTCTGGTCTATTTTCAGAAACTAATAAAACTCGGTCACCCTTTAATACTCCACGGTCAGATAAAAATTTTGCAAGATTACAAACCTTTTGACCAGCTTTTTTCCAACTTATTGATTGTAATAATTTATTACTATCTACCTGAAATAGAAACTGTTTATCTAAATTTTGTTCTTTAACATGATCAAAAAGTTCAATTAAATTATTAAAACTTTTAAAATTCATAAAATTAAAATAAATATTTTACCAACACAAATCCTCCGATCAATAAAAACAAAATCAATATTGATAGAATGTTAAAATATTTATCTATAAAATACTTAATTTTTTCACCAAATTTCCAAATTAAAAAACTAATTGTTAAAAATCTCAAACCACGGGAAAAAAGACTGGCAAATATGAAAATGAGTATATCAAATTTTGCAAACCCGCTACTTAAAGTAAATAATTTATAAGGAATAGGCGTTAATCCTGCTGCAAAAATAATCCAAAATTCAAACTCTTTACTAATAGATTTGGTAAGCTCAACGAACCGATCTTGATACCCATAAAAATTTATTATTTTATTACCAAATGCATCAAAAAAAAAATAACCTATATAATAACCTACTATTCCTCCTAAAACTGAATAAAAAGTCACCCAGAGTCCTATTTGAATCGCTCGATATCTTTTGACCAACTGAATTGGCATCATAAAAATATCTGGGGGGATAGGAAAAAATATACTTTCGATCGTAGATAAGAAATAAAGAAATTTTTCAGACTGTTGCTTGGCGGATAAATCTAAAACTTTTAAATATAATTTTTTCATTAATTTTTTTGGTGGGCGAAAAGGGACTTGAACCCTTACGATTTCTCGGTGGATTTTGAATCCACTGCGTCTGCCATTCCGCCATTCGCCCTGTAAAATGCTTGAAATTAATATCACAATTTTTTTAAAATGACCAAAAGAACCAAAGGTAAAAATCTTTTTTGTTAAGACTATTTTAAAAGCATGATATCTATGCCTATGTAAAATGTTAAAAACACTGTTGAATAAAGTTGTATCTTGGGCAGGTCATAAGTACGCTATTTATTATTTATCTTTTCTTTGTTTTATAGAAAGTATTTTTTTTCCTATTCCTCCAGATGTCATGCTTATCCCCATGGCATTAGCGAAAATTCAAAAATGGTTTAAAATTGCAACAGTTGCTTTACTGTCGACTCTTACTGGAGCAATTGTTGGATATATAATTGGATATTTTTTTTATAAAGAAGTGGGTTTGAGAATATTTGAATTTTATAACTTTCACAATTTTCAAGAATTTAAAGAATATTTACAAGTTGGCAAAGGGTTTTGGGCATGGATAATAATTATGACTATAGCTGGATACTCTCCTGTGCCTTTTAAATTATTAACAATCACTTCAGGATTTATTCATTTTCCTTTTCATATTTTTATTATCATTACAATTTTAATTAGAGGAACAAGATTCTTTTTTTTATGCTGGGTATGTCACTACTTTGGTGAAAAATTAATATTGTATGTTCAAGAAAGAGCAAAAAAAATAATTACAATATTAGCAGGTCTTTTTTGCTTGGGGGTGTTTATAGGATATTTAATTTACGAACACTATAATTGGATTGTAGAATTTTTTGGTTGATGTTTTTACAACACAAAACAATACTTAATATATTAATTATATTAAATTTAAGTATCATTAGTATTGCTTATTTTATTGAATACATTTTAAATATTCCTCCCTGCACACTTTGTATTTACCAGAGAGTTCCCTATTATTTTGCAATAGTAATTCTAATCTTTACTTTATTAAGAAAAATAAGATTAAAAAAATTAATGATAATCTTAATATTTCTATCAATAATAAGCTTGGCTCTTAGTTTTTATCATATAGGGATTGAGCGCGGTTTTTTTAGTGAACTTGCTACCTGTAAAAATAATATAGTTTCTGACAATACTCAAAATTTATTAAAAGAATTGCAAAAACAAACAATTGTACCTTGTAAAGAAATTTCCTTTACAATTTTCGGATTATCACTTGCGACTATAAATTTTATTGTAAGTTTTACTCTAATACTGTTGTATTGGGGAATATTCAAATATGAAAAATAAAATTGAAGAAATCATAAGAGTTGATCATGCAGGCGAGCGTGGAGCAATCAAAATATATGACGGCCAGCTCCTCGCTTTACAGCTATTAAAAGGGGATCCAGATTTAGAAAAGAAGGTTGCTGAAATGAAAGAACATGAAAAAGAGCATCTCAAATATTTTGAACAACAATTGGCTGAAAGAAAAATACGACCTACCTTATTGCTTCCTTTGTGGGATTTGCTTGGAACCGCATTAGGATTTGGAACTGCACTGCTAGGGAAAAAAGCTGCCATGCTATGTACTGCTTCGGTCGAGGAAGTGATAGACAAACATTACTCAACACAAATTGACTATTTAACTAAAAATGAAAAAAATGAAAAAGAACTTCTTTCTAAAGTTAAAAAATTTAGACAAGATGAATTAGAACACAGAGATATTGCCTATGAAGAAGGAGCGAACAAAGAAGGTCCGTACGGAATTTTAGATGCTATTATTAAAATAGGATCAAGAGCGGCAATAGAAATTTCAAAAAAGATTTAACTATTTAAGGTTCAAGACGAACGTCCCAGTATAGATAATCAAGCCAACTCTGATGTAAAAAGTTTGGTGGAAAATTTCTTCCATTTTTATGCAACTGTTCTTCCGTTGGTCGATATGGCCTAGTTTTTGGAAACATACCACACTCATTGGAAAGTCTATTACCTTTTTTAACATTGCAACAAGTACAAGCTGTAACAACATTTTCCCAAGAAGTAATTCCTCCTCTTGATTTTGGCACAAGATGATCAAAAGTTAAATTTTTTTGACCACCACAATACAAGCAAGTAAATTTATCTCTTAAAAAAACATTAAATCTTGTAAAATTTGGATATTCCGACGGTCTAATAAAAGTTTTAAGAGAAATAACACTTGGTAATTTCATTGAAAAAGATGGACTTCTAATTTCCCTGTCATATTCAGAGACAATATTAACTCTATCTAAAAAAACATCTCGAACTGCATCCTGCCAACACCAAAGCGATAAAGGATAGTAGCTTAGCGGTCGATAATCTGCATTGAGCACTAATGCCGGGCATCTTTCTAATGGAAGTTCATTAACAGCACTAACAATCATTAATTATGAAATTATATATATTTATAAACCGGTTCAAGTAAAAATTGTTATTAATTTGATTTAGATTTAATAAAATCTAATCCAAGACTTAGACCTTCTGGGGTAATAGAATGACCACAATTTGTAAACACTTTATAATTAACATCAAACAATTGATCTTTTAGGAACTCATAACTTGAATACATTTCTTCAAGAGGAATAATAGTATCATCCGTCCCATGAAATAAAAAAATTGGTGGCTTGGAATGAATATTTTTTTTTAGCTCATCAAAGTCAAAAATTTTTCCTGAATATCCTAAAATTCCTGCAACAGGTTCTGAATAAGACAAAGCTAGTTGTAATGACATCATAGTTCCTTGACTAAAACCCATTAAAAATAAATCTTTATTAGAAAGGTTGTGTTCTACAAGCTGTCCACGAATAAAATGATCTAATTTTGACAGGGAAGATTGCATTTCTATTTTTATTTTTTCTAGGGATGTTTGCATTAAATCAAACCACTCATACCCTCCTGGATTTATTTGACAAACAGTTGGTGCATTAGGTGCAATAAAACAAATATCTGGTAAAAATCTTTGCCAATACTCACCTATGGATATTAAATCATTACAATCCGCACCATAACCATGGCTCAAAATTACAATTTTTTTTGCCGTCCCAGAAGAAGCTTTAATTTTTTTATACTTTAGCGACATTTAATCTTCTCTATTATTAGATATTTATGCTAATTGTAATCTATGAGTCAAAATACATTAAGTTTTTTTGGAATTCTAGCAATCCTAGCAGTGCTGGTGGTTCTTATTCGTGGTTTAAAGTCTTTTTTTAGAGGTGGTAACATTGAGGAAAAAAGAAAAAGTAATAAACTTATGCAATTACGAGTATTTCTTCAATTTTGTGCAATTGTTATTTTAATGGCTCTCGCTTTAATTTATGGGAAGTAATTAAAAATTTTTAATCCAATTTATAAATTTTTTATCTGCAAAATCTATTGAACCCATTACTCTGGCAAACTCTTTGCCGCTTTGATCAATCAATATAGTTGTGGGAACTCCTCTTAGTGCGAGTTTTTTTACGACTTTTAAATCTTTATCAAAAAAACTATCAAAATTTTTAATTTTTAAATCATCTAAAAAAATCTTGGACTTTTGATATTCAATAGCCTCGACATTAATAGCAATAACTTCCGCATAATTTGTACCTAAAATAGATACCATTTTATCTAAAGAAGGCATTTCTTCCTTACAAGGAGCGCACCAGGTTGCCCAAAAGTTAACAACCGTAATTTTTTTGCTAAAAATAACCTCAATATCCTTACCAGTCTTTTTGTCTTCCAGAACAATTTTTGGAAAATCTTTTGGTTTTTCGTGAAGAATTATATTTTTGGAAGGGGCTGGGAAATTTTGTTGAGATAAACAATAATTAGTAATAAGTAATAATACAGTAATAAAGATAGTTAATTTTTTGAAATAAATTGAAAAAAAATTCATCATTAAAGAACTTATATATTTTTAAATGAAAAAAACAAAAAAAAACTCAGTTTGGGGAACAAGAATGAGCAAAGCTGTTTCATCAATTTTACAAAAAGCTAATTCATCTATTGAAATTGACAAAAGACTTTTTCAAGAAGATATCGAAGGATCCATTGCACATTGTAGCATGCTGGCAAAACAAAAAATTATTGATATCCAAAAATCTAAAAAGATTATAGCTGGGCTAAAAAAAATTAATAAGGAAATTTTAGATAATAAATTTCAATTTGAAATAAAACATGAAGATATCCATTTAAATATTGAAAAAAGACTTTTTGCGATTATTGGTCCCGATGCTGGATTTTTACATACTGCAAGATCAAGAAATGATCAAGTTACTACAGATTTTAAATTATGGATAAAAAAATCATCTAAAGAAATAAAAAAATTAATTCATGACTTGATTAAAAATTTTACTAACCTGGCAGAAAAAAATATTGATATCATCATGCCTGGTTTTACTCATTTAAAAAATGCTCAACCAGTTTTATTTTCTCATTACTTGCTCGCCTATGTAGAAATGTTTAAAAGAGATTATGTCAAATTTCAAAATGTCATCAACAACGCTAATGAAAATCCTCTTGGTGCAGGAGCATTAGCCGGCACGTCTTACAATATTGACAGACACCTCACCAGCAAATTATTGAGATTTAAAAACCCTACTCACAATTCTATAGACTCTGTATCAGACAGAGATTACGCAATTGAATTTTTATTTGCATCTAGTTTATGCGCAATGCATCTATCAAGACTTGCCGAAGAAATAATTTTATGGAATTCGGATTTAGTAAATTTTATTAGCATTGAAGATAGTTTGCTGACCGGTTCTTCTATGATGCCTCAGAAAAAAAATCCCGACTCAGCGGAACTAATAAGAGGGAAAACGGGAAGTATTTTTGGAAATTTAAACTCCTTATTGATTACCATGAAAGGTTTACCCTTATCTTATTTTAAAGATATGCAAGAAGATAAAGCTGCAGTATTTAATGCTTACGATAACCTTATTTTAAATTTACAATTAGCAAACGAACTAATCAAAGGAATAAAACCAAATAAAGAAAAATTATTTAATGCGGCACTAGAGGGCTACACTACCGCAACAGACTTTGCAGATTATTTAGTAAAGAAAGGAATTTCTTTTAGAGAGGCATACAAAAAATCTGCAGAACTAGTTAATATAGCTGAAAAAAACAAACTTAGATTAGATCAACTTGATTTTACAACTGTTCAAAAAATACATAAATCAATTGAACCAGATGTTATGAAAGTTTTTAAAATTGAAAATTCTATTGAAAAGAAAATTTCTTACGGTGGAACAGGTACAAAAAATGTTATTAATATGATTAAAAAAATTAAAAAAGAATTTAAATGAAAAAATTAATTATAATAATATTTTTGGGAATGATTCTAATATCTTGTGGAAAAAAAGGTCCTCCAGGTTGCGAAATTAGCAAGTCCAACAAAGATAATCAAATAACAGCTCCTAGTTTCTGTAATTAACATGAATGAGATCAAATATAGGAACAAAAATCTATATTTTGAAAATGTATTAATTGAAAAAATAGCAAAAAAAAATATTACACCTTTCTATTTATATTCATTGAAGCAACTAAGAAATAATTTTAAATATTTTCAAAATATTTTTTTTGATACTAAGCCTCTTATTTGTTTTGCAGTAAAATCTAATTCAAATTTAACTATTTTAAGAAATTTAAAACAATTAGGATCTGGAGCAGATGTTGTTTCTATAGGAGAGTTACAACTGGCACTAAAAGCTGGAATTGCCTCAAATAAAATTGTTTTTTCAGGGGTAGGAAAAACTAAAGAAGAATTAAATTATGCTATATCTAAAAAAATTTTATTAATTAATACAGAGTCTGAAAACGAAATTGATCAAATTATAAAAATTGCAAAAACTAAAAAAATAAAAGTAAATATTGGACTTAGATTAAATCCAGACATCAGCGCTAATACTATAAAAAAAATTTCTACTGGTAAAAAAAGTGATAAATTTGGTATTAGTCTAGAACAATGTTTTTCTATATTGAAAAAACATAATACTAATCAAAATATTTCTATTAAAGCTTTAAGTGTACATATAGGTAGTCAAATTAAAGAGGTAACCCCTTTTCAAAAAATGCTTACTCTTTTAGATAAATTTATTAATAAATTAAATAAAAACAAAATTAATCTTCAATATTTAGATTTAGGAGGAGGGATGGGAATACCCTACTCATCTTTTGAAAAAACTTTTGATTTAAAAAAATACGCCTCCTTAATTTTTAAATTTAATCAAAAGCATAATCTTAAAATTATTTTTGAGCCAGGAAGATATATTTCCGCTAATACTGCCTTACTAGTCAGTAAGATTACTTATATTAAAAAAATTCATGACAGAAATCTTGTTGTATTGGATGCAGGAATGAACGATCTTATGCGACCAGCTCTTTACGATGCCAAGCATGAAATTCTACCATTACGAATAAATAAAAAAAAATTTAATAAAAAAATAGAATTTGTGGGGCCTGTATGTGAAAGTACAGATAAATTTATTAATTACTCTAATTTTTCTCAACTAGAAGAAGAAGATTATGTTTGTTTCACCAATGTGGGGGCTTACGGGAGATCGTTGGCATCTAATTACAATGTAAGACCTTTGATAGCAGAAATAGCTATTAATAAAAATTCCTTCCGAATTATAAGACCTAGACAAAAGCTTAAAGATCTTATCAAATAAATATATTGTGAATTTTGCAAGATCGTTAATATTTAATTTGTTCACTTTTGCTGGAATTGCAATAGCTTGCGTTATCGCCATACCAATGCTTTTTCTTCACCGAAAAATTTTAAGTAAATTATCTTATTATTTAGGATATTATTTAATTTTATTAACTAACATTATTCTTCAAACAAAAGTGGAATTTATTGGACTTGAAAAAATACCTAAAGATAAAAAATTTTTTATAGCATCAGCACATCAATCTATGTTCGAAACATTTATTTATAACTATTTGATACCTGATTGTGTATTTGTGATTAAAAAAGAGCTTCTCTCTATACCACTATACGGTCTATATTTAAAAAAACTTAATTATATTTCAATTAATAGAGGAAAAACTACTAAGGAAAATATCGATTCCTTTGGGCAAATTTTTAGTAAAATTCATCAAAGTGATAGAACTTTAATAATATTTCCTCAAGGCACTAGAGTAAAGCATGATGAGCAGCCACCTATTAAAAAAGGAGCAAGTAGAATTTATCAAGGGCTTAATATTAGCTGCCTACCCATTAAACTTAACACTGGCTCTGTTTGGCCTAAAAATAGTTTCTTAAAATATCCTGGTAAAATTATTTTTGAGGTTAAAGATATTATTGAGCCAGGATTAGACAGTATCTCATTTACTAGTAAATTAGAAAAAGCTATTTACAATTAATTTTTTCTTCCAAAATTTGCAGCTTTGATATCTTGACCAGCTAATATAATTTTTTTTCTTATATCTCTTGTTTTTTTAAAGATACTAAATAGTTCCTTTTTATTATTATTCTTGATTGATTTCTCTAAATGACTCAAATCTTTATTAAATCTTCTTAACATAAATAAAATTTGATTTTTATTACTGATCATAATATCCCTCCACATGGTAGGATCAGAAGAAGCAATACGTGTAAAATCTCTAAATCCACTAGCACTAAATTTTATCACTTCGGATTTAATTTTATTCTCTAGTTTAGATGCGGTTCCGACAATGTTGTATGCTATTAAGTGAGGAATATGACTGGTAATAGCCATAATATTATCATGGCTTTTAACATTCATAGTAGTCACCCTACTTCCAAATTTTTTCCATATTTTTTCTATTTTTTTCTTAGCATTGTTACTGGTTAATTTACTTGGTGTAATAATAAACCACCTATTTTTAAAAAGATTTAACAAACCAGCTCGAGGACCACTTTCCTCAGTTCCCGCTATAGGGTGTCCCGGAACATAGCAATAATTCTTGGGTAATATTTTTTCCGCAATTTTAATTACTTCTGATTTAGATGATCCTACATCAGTCAAAATTACATTATGATTTATATATTTTTTAATTTCTAAAAAAATTTTCTCATAAGTGCTTAAAGGAGAGCATATAAAAATTATCTCAGAATTTTTACAGCTAAGTTTTAAATCACTTGTAATCTCATCTGCCAATTTAAGCTTTCTAATATCACTTCTTGCTTTGCCAGAAATATCACAAGCGCTTATTATTTTAGATAGATTATGTTTTTTAAACTCTCTAGCAATTGAGGACCCTATTAATCCAAATCCAATGATTGATATTTTTTTAAACATTAAAAGAACTTATCTAAAAGATTAATAAATAATTTACTTTCTTTAACATTCCCCACGGTAACTCGTAAACTATTATTAATTTTATAATTTTTCATTTTACGCAAAATAATTCCATATTTTGCAAATTTATTAAATATTTGATCCGCATTGTATTTGTTATCAAACCTCATTAAAAAAAAATTAGTCGTCGGAGGATTGCATTGTATATTTTTTTCAATTAATTTTTTATAAATTTTTTTTCTCCAAAATTCATTGTGATTTACGTTTTTGACAATCCAATTATTATCTTTTAGAGCCTGGACTCCAGCGACCTCTGCTGCTGTGGTAATATTAAATGGAGGCTTATAATTTAATAAGGAAGAAATAATATTTTTAGATGCATAACCCCACCCCAATCGCAAACTTGCAAGACCGTAAATCTTTGAGAAAGTTCTAGTTACAAGTACATTTTTTGCATTTTTAAATAATTTTATTCCTGAGGCATAGTCTTTATTTGCAATGTATTCCCAGTAAGCATCATCCACTAGTAAGAGAATTTTTGAAGGAAGTTTTTTACGCAAAATTTTTAACTCATTGATTGTTAAATAAGTTCCTGTGGGGTTATTGGGATTGGCCAAAAAAACAATTTTTGTTTTTTTAGAAACACAATTTAAAATTGAATTAATATCTATTTTAAAGTTTTTTTCTTTTGCATAAACAACTTTAGCTCCATTAATTTGGGCGTAGATTCTGTACATCAAAAAACTGAATTCTGGAACAATAACTTCATCACCTTTTTCTAAAAAAGCCTGGCAAGCAAAACTAATAATTTCATCCGAGCCAGATCCAACAATCAATTGATTAATATTTAAATTAAATCTTTTTGAGATTTCTTTTTTTAATAAAATACTATTTGAGTCTGGATATTTAAAAATTTTTTTTTTAATTACATTTAAAGATTTAATTACAAGGGGAGAGCAGCCTAATGCCGACTCATTTGATGAAAGCTTAATAGGATTTTTAATACCAGATAGTTTTGATAGACCACCTTCGTATCTCTGAATATTTATTTTTTTTGCTTTTGGAAAACTCATACAAATTTACTAATTGTTTTCTTCTTACAATACATGCAGTTGTTTATCAAAAAATCTCTACTATTTGACATTAAATTTGTCATTTAGTACAACTTCATTCGCTGATTTAACCAAATTGCGGGCGGAAACTGCTAAAAAGGAAAGTGCTTTTCAATAAGCACTTTAAAATAAATGAATTTAAACTTTAAAAATATTAAAAAAATTAGAGTAGAAAAGCCACTTCAATTGGATTGTGGTACCGTTCTTACTGGTTTTGATATTGCCTACGAAACATTTGGCAATTTAAATGAAAACAAAACGAACGCTATTTTAGTTTTTCATGCTCTCTCTGGTGATCAATTCGTTACAGAAACAAATACCGTAACCAATAAAGACGGGTGGTGGAATCTAGCTGTAGGGAAAAATAAAGCAATTGATACAAATAAGTATTTTGTAATTTGTGCTAATGTTTTGGGTGGTTGCATGGGTAGCACTGGTCCAAAAGAAATTGACCCATCTACAGGAAAACCGTATGGTTTAAATTTTCCTGTTGTCACTATCAAGGACATGGTCACGGCGCAAATTCACTTATTAGATTATTTTAAAATAAAAAAAACATTAGCTGTTTTAGGTGGATCAATGGGTGGAATGCAAGCTTTACAATTTTGTACACTTTTTCCTGATCGTACCTTTGCGGCTATACCTATTGCATGTGCTGCAAGTCATTCTGCACAAAATATTGCATTTAATGAATTGGCAAGACAAGCGATTATGGCAGATCCAGAGTGGGATAATGGGAACTATTTAATTTCAAAAAAAATACCACGAAAAGGATTGGCGATAGCAAGAATGGCTGGTCATATAAGTTATCTATCTGAGCAGGGATTGCAAAATAAATTTGGCAGAAAACTTCAAGAACAAACCGATGTAAAATTTACTTTTGATGCTGACTTCGAAGTTGAAAGTTACCTAAAATACCAAGGATATTCTTTTGTAGATAGGTTCGATGCAAACTCTTATTTATACATTACTCGAGCTATGGACTATTTTGACTTATATAAAAAAAATGATGGAAATCTTTCCAAAGCGTTTAAAGATTCTAAAATTAAATATTGTATAATTTCATTTTCAACGGACTGGCTATATCCTACTGCAGAAAGCAAAAAAATTGTAATTGCATTAAATGCAATCGGAGCTGAAGTTAGCTTTGTAGAAATTATTACCAATAATGGTCATGATTCATTTCTAGTACATGAGCCTGCTTTTTTTAATACTTTAAAAGGATTTATTGATTCTACTTACGAGGAATTTAAAAATGAAATTTGAAGATGATATATTATCAGGTCTTATAGACATGAACTCCAGAGTGTTGGATGTTGGCTGTGGTGACGGAAGTTTGTTACTGCATCTAAAGAAAAATAAAAGAGTTGATGGCAGAGGAATTGAAATTGATCAAAACAAAGTACAAGAAAGTGTGTCCAAAGGATTAGCGGTTATTGAGGGCGATGCCGAAAAAGATTTAATTAATTACCCAGATAGTTCATTTGATTTTGCAATTTTAAATCAATCGCTACAGCAATTTTATGATCCAAGATTAGTTTTAAATGAACTTTTGAGAATAGCTAAAAATGCTATTGTTACTATTCCAAACTTTGGTTACTGGAAAGTTAGATTATCACTTTTATTTAAAGGCGTCATGCCTGTAACTAAAACTCTGCCTAATACCTGGTATAATACTCCCAACTTACATATGTGCACCATTAAAGACTTTTATGAATTATGCTCATTAGATAACATTAAAATCGTCAAATCTATTTCTGTATCAGGAGGAAAAATTAGCAATATTCAAAGAGGTAACCTGGAAATAAAAAATTTTGTTTCTGAAATTGGAATATTTTTAATTAAAAAATAAATTAATTATTTTTTTGGAAAATTTTAATTCTATTAGAGAAAGATAAAGATTTCGTTTTTGGCGCTGCATAAATTCTCTTTTTTACCACACATAAATAAACGCCATTAAAAAAACGCCAAAAATAAGAACCGATTTTTTCAAAAAAAAATTTATTTTTAAAAAGCAATCTCAAATTCCAAGGAGGAAAATAAATTAATCGACTTATAAATTGTGTTTCAAAAAAATTTTCATCAAAAATATTGGCTATTTGTTTTTTAGAAAAACCAAACCCAGAGGAAAAAGGACTGCTAGCAGATAAATTCCAGGAAGATTTTTTATTAGGCAATATAATATAAGCCCTGCCTTCTGGAGCCAAAACTCTCCAAATTTCTCTAATTGTTTTTTTTAAATTATTTGAATTTTCTAAATAATGAATGCACAAAATATGATTGAAAAAAAGATCTTCAATAGGCAGCCTATCTTCTTCTAATAAAATATTTGCATGTTGAGAATTAATGATGTCTTTTTTAATGCCCATTTTTTCAGAATAGCAATTAAAAATTTTTATATCCCGATTATCTAAAAAATTTAAAAAAGGGTGAGAAAAGCCAAAGCTACCAAAATTTTCTCCTTTATATAAATAAATATATTTTTTAAGCTCCAGAGAAATAAAATATTTTATGTTTTTACCTAATTCGCTTTCATAAAATTTTTCATACTCATTAAAATCTTGATACATGTTAATTTATATAATACAAAAAAAATTGAATGAATGTAAATTTAATTCCATGCTTAAGTGATAATTATTCATACTGCATCGTAAATCCAGAAACAAAACAAGCATGCATAATTGATCCTGCAGAATTCTTACCTATTGATACTTTTTTAAATAAAAATAATTTACATTTAAATTATATACTTAATACTCATCACCATTCTGACCATGTGGGGGCAAATATAGAATTAAAAAATAAATATAAATGTAAAATAGCTGGTTTTGCTCCTGATAAAACAAGAATCCCTGGAATTGATATTTTTTTAGAAGATAAGCAGCTGTGGAAATGTTTAAATCTAGAATTTGAGATACATCACGTTCCTGGACATACTAGTGGTCATATTTTTTATTATAATAAAAAAGAAAATATAGCATTTGTGGGCGACGTTGTTTTTTCCTCTGGTTGTGGAAGAATATTTGAAGGTAGTTCAGAAGATATGTTTAATTCAATTAATAAAATTAAAAAATTACCTAGTGAAACTAAAATATTTTGCGGACATGAATATACTCAATCTAATTTAAAATTTTGTCTATCTATTATTCCTCACGATAAAGAATTACAACAAAAGGAAATGCAAGTTCAGAGCCTTAGAAAAAATAACGAACCAACTATTCCGACTACTGTGGGACATGAAAAAAAAACGAATATTTTTTTTAGAACAAACGATCTTGAAATTAGAAAAGCAATTAACCTTCTAGGCGCAAGTGATCTCGAGATCTTCACAAAACTAAGGAAACTTAAGGATAATTTTTAAGAATTGAGCATCTATCACCTTGACATGATGCACTTGCTGGATATATTGCCCCTACTTTAAAATTAACACTATGACCTTTGCAGTAATACATACCGGTGGAAAACAATATAAAGTTTCAGCAAATGATACTTTAAGATTGGAAAAGCTTTCGATCAAGGAAGGACAGATTGTAAATTTTGATGAAGTTCTACTTACAAACAAAGATAATGATATTGAAATTGGATCTCCAACTTTAGAAGGAGCAAAAGTAGAAGGTAAGATTGTTAAACAGACCAAAAATAGGACGGTAATAGCTTTTACTAAAAGAAGAAGACAAAATTCAAGAAGAAGAAAAGGTCACAGACAACAAATTTCTGTAGTCCAAATTATGAAAATTTTCGGAAAAAATGGAAAACTGTTGTCAGAATCGACATTAGAAAAAGCTCCTACTAAAGTAGAAAAAAAAACTAAAGAAAAGATTGAAAATACAACCAAATAAGTGATATAAAATTTTATTATGGCAACGAAAAAAGCTGGTGGTTCAACGCGAAATGGTCGAGATAGTGCTGGTAGAAGACTTGGAGTAAAAAAATACGGAGAACAAACCGTCATACCTGGAAACATTATTCTAAGACAACGAGGAACTAAAATGCACCCAGGATTAAATGTAGGAATGGGAAAAGATCACACAATTTTCGCTAAAGTAAGCGGTAGAGTAAAATTTCAAACTAAAAAGTTTGGAAAAACTTATATTTCAGTAATCCCTCACTAATTAATCAGTTCTTTTTTTAAGAACTAATTCTCGTATACTTTCTCAATTATGAAATTTTTAGATCAAGCTAAAATTTATGTTAAAGCTGGCAATGGAGGAAATGGTCTTGCTAGTTTTCGTAGGGAAAAATTTGTAGAATTTGGAGGACCTAATGGTGGAGATGGTGGCGCAGGAGGATCGGTAATTTTAAAAGCAGTCAATGGCCTAAATACTTTAATTGACTATAGATTTGCTCAACATTTTAAAGCCACTAGCGGAGAAAAAGGAGGATCAAATAATAAAAGTGGACATAGTGGCAAAGATTTATATTTACGCGTGCCGTTAGGAACACAGGTATATGCAGAGGATAAAAAAACATTAATTTATGATTTTACAAAAGAAAATGAAGAATTTGTTTTAGCCAAAGGTGGCTTGGGTGGAGTTGGAAATACTAAATTTAAAAGTTCAACCAACCGAGCACCAAGAAAATTTACAAAAGGAAAAGAAGGTGAAGAAATTTCAGTTTGGTTAGAACTAAAAATTATAGCTGACGTAGGATTAATTGGATTTCCCAATGCAGGAAAGTCTAGTTTTTTATCAATTTCTACTAGGGCAAGACCAAAAATAGCTAACTATCCATTTACAACTTTAAATCCAAATCTTGGAGTGGTGCAAATAGATGATAAGGAAATAGTTCTGGCTGATATACCTGGTCTAATTGAGGGTGCTCATAAAGGGGTTGGACTGGGAGATCAGTTTTTAAAACATATTGAAAGATGCAATAGTTTATTACACATTATAGATATTAATGAGGATGATTTAATAAAAAATTACAAAATTATTCGAGAAGAACTAAAACAATATAGTGAAAAACTTTTAAAAAAAAAGGAAATAGTAGTATTTAATAAAATAGACTTATTAGAAGAAAATGAAAAAAATAAAAAACTTCAAAATTTCAAAAAATTTTTCAAAAAGAAATTTTACGAAATTTCAATTCTTAACAAACAAAATATTAATGTAGTTTTAAGAGCCCTGTCATGAATATACTTGAATCTAAATTAATTGTTATCAAAATTGGATCTTCCACATTAATTGACAAAACAGAAAACTTTAAAAAAGACTGGATTAATAAATTAATTGATGACGTTTATTTTTTAATAAAAAAAAATATTAAAGTAATCATAGTAACTTCGGGAGCTATCGCCTTAGGATGCAAACTTTTAAAAAAAAATAAAAAAAAACTAAAATTAAAAGAATATCAGGCAGTAGCAGCAGTGGGACAAATTGAATTAATGAATCTCTTTAAAAAATCTTTTTTAAGAAAAAAATTAAAAATTGCCCAAATTTTACTAACGCTTGAAGATACAGAGAATAGAAGAAGATCTTTAAATGCTAAAGATACTATTTCTAATTTATTCATGATGAATATAATTCCAATTGTGAATGAAAATGATACTACCGCAACTACTGAAATACGATATGGTGATAATGATCGTTTAGCTGCAAGAGTTGCACAAATAACTAATGCCAACACATTAATAATGCTATCTGATATTGATGGATTATACTCTAAAAATCCAAATCAGTTTAAGGACTCAACCTTTATAGAAAAAGTAACTGAAATAAATAATTCCATTGAGGAATCTGCTACGAAGAGCATAAGTGATTATGGATCCGGAGGTATGATTACTAAAATTGAAGCAGCAAAAATATGTATGGATGCTGGTTGTAATATGCTTATTAGTTCGGGCAAGGTAAATAATCCAATTCAGCATATTATAAAAAATAAAAGATTTACTTGGTTTGTTCCTAAAATTAATTCTTTCAATGCTAAAAAGAAGTGGATTATGGGAACTATCAAAGCCAAAGGTTCCATTATTGTAGATAACGGAGCAGCCAATGCACTAGCAAGTGGTAAAAGTTTATTACCTGTAGGCATAGTTGATACTTATGGATCTTTTCAAAGAGGTGATACTGTTTTAATGCTAGATTCAAATAAAAATAAAATTGGACTTGGGGTAACATCCTACTCCAATGACGAAATTCAAAAAATTAAAGGATTAAAAAGCGATCAAATTAATAAAGCCCTTGGATATTCTTCACGTGGGGAAGTAATTCATATAGATAATTTAGTAAGAGATATCAAAAAATGAAAACAAATAATTACTTAGATCAATTAGGAAAAAGAGCAGTAATTGCTTTTAATTCGTTAGCTGATCTTAACGAAAAACAAAAAAACAAAACCTTGTACGATTATATTCTAGAATTAAAAAAAAATAAAAAAAAAATATTACAAGCTAATGCTCTGGATATTAAACTAGCTAGAAGTAAAAAAATTAAAGAAAATATTATTGAAAGGTCTATTTTGAACAATGATAGAATTGACTCTATTATAAAATCAATAAGAGAAGTTATTAAATTAAAGGATCCTACAAAAAAAATACTATCATCATGGAAAAGACCAAACGGCCTGATAATTCAAAGAATTTCTATGCCTATTGGAGTTATTGGGGTAATTTATGAAGCAAGACCCAATGTAACTGCAGATATCTCTATTTTATGTTTTAAATCTGGTAATTGCGCAATTCTCAGGGGAGGTACGGAAGCTTTTCACTCGAATACAATTTTATCTGCATTATTTAGAAAAGTTTTAAAAAAAAATAAAATTAATCCAGACTGTATCCAGCTTGTAAACAAAACAAGCAGAGACCATGTAGATTATCTACTCTCCAGCATGAAATCATACATCGATGTCATTGTTCCTAGGGGTGGAAAGGGTCTTGTCAAAAAAGTTTTAGATTTGTCAAAAGTACCAGTGATAGGACACCTAGAAGGTCTTTGTCATGTTTATATTGATTCAGGTGCTAATTTAGAAATGGCAAAAAAAGTTGTATTAAATGCGAAATTAAGAAGAACTAGTATTTGTGGTGCAGCAGAAACTTTATTAATTCATAAAAAAGTTATCACAACTCACTTAGTACCAATCATAAATATTTTACATAAAAATAATTGTAAAATTATTGGTGACAAATTAGTTAAAAAATATTTTCCTCTATCAACTCTCGCAAAAGAACAGGATTGGAAAACCGAATATTTAGACGCAATTATTTCTGTAAAAATAGTTAATAGTATTGATGAAGCTATTGCTCATATTAAAAAATATGGAACCAATCATACCGAATCTATTATTACTCAAAATAAAAAGAATGCTCAGAAATTTTTGAACGAAATAAATAGTTCTATTGTAATGCATAATACATCTACACAATTTGCTGATGGATATGAATTTGGTCTTGGTGCTGAAGTAGGAATTTCAACAAATAAACTACATCCTAGAGGACCAGTTGGATTAGAGCAGCTAACTTCTTACAAATATATTGTTAAAGGAAACGGACAAATTCGACCTTGATTAAAGGAACTAAAAAAAATATTGGAGTATTAGGTGGAACTTTTGATCCTGTACACAAAGGACATCTAACAATATCCAGAATAGCAATACAAAAATTAAAGATTCAAAAATTATTTTGGTCTATAACAAAACAAAATCCTTTAAAAAAATTAAAACCATTAATTGACGAAAAAAAAAGAATTTTACTTTGTAAAAAAATTATCAAAAAAGAGAAAAAAATTTTTATATTAAACACCAAAAAAATAAAAAATTCACAATTTACTCATAATGTAATTAGCTCAATGCGAAGACGTATAAATGTTAATCAAAAATTATTTTTCATTATCGGAGCTGATAATTTAATTAATTTTCATAAATGGAAAAATTTTAAAAAAATAATGTCTTTGAGCACTCTGGTGGTCATGAACAGACCTGGGTACAAAAAAAAAGCTTTAAATTCATTTATTGGCAAAAAATTTAAAAAATTTAAAACAAATTTATCTTATATTAATAAAAATATGCCCAAAAATTACCAATGGGTTTTCATTAACAATCGGGGCATTAATATTTCTTCTTCTAAACTTAGAATAAACTTATATAAATAATTTAGATAATGAAAAATATTAAAGAAACATCACTAATTACTAGAATAAAAAAAATTTTAGACGATAACAAAGCTACCGATATCGTCACCATAGATCTCAAAGACAAAAGCTCTATAGCAGACTACATGATTATTGCCAGTGGTACTTCTTCTAGGCATATTCAAGCAGTTTCTGAAATCACCGCCCAAGAATTAAAAAAGCTAGGAATTAAAAATACCAGTATAGAAGGAAAAGAAAGCGACGATTGGAAACTAATTGATGCCATTGAAGTAGTAATTCACATTTTTCATCCTGAAAAAAGATCTTTATATAATTTAGAAAAAATGTGGGAGGATATTCTTCCTAAGCAAAATATTTCTGTATAATGAAAATTATAATTGTATGTGAAGGAAGGATCAACAAAGGTCCTGAAAGAGAACTTTGTGAACTTTATCAAAAAAGAATTAATTCAATAAAAAAAAGTGGTTTTAGCAATTTTCAAATTAAACAATGTACGACAAAAGAAATTATTAATATAATCGAAAGTAACCATATTCACAAAAAAATATTAATTTTAAGTGAGGTGGGCAAACAATATACAAGTATAGAATTTTCAAAAATGATACAAAAATTTATTCATGACAATATTAAAGAACTTTATCTACTAATTGGAAAACCAGAAGGTATCTCTATTAATACTGATAAATGCAGTAAAATTTCTCTAAGTAAATTAACTTTTTCACATTCTCTGTCCAGGGTTGTTTTGTGTGAACAATTGTATCGTTGTGCTACTATTTTAACTAACCATCCTTATCACAAATATTAAATGATCATTAAACAATTTATAAAATTTATTATAATTTTTGTAATACTACTAAATCAAAATCTCTTCGCTAAAAATGAGACTAACACTTTATATGAAAAACTTGATTTATTTAGTGATGTTTTAGAAAAAATTAATAAGGAATATGTTAAAGAAGTAGATCAAAGTGAAGTAATCGATTCTGCGATTAATGGAATGTTACAATCTCTCGATCCCTACTCATCCTACATGAATCCAGAAAGTTTCAAAAATATGAACGTAGAAACAAAAGGAGAATTTGGAGGTCTTGGAATAGAAATTACTATGGAAGCAGGTGTGGTTAAAGTAATTACCCCAATAGAAGATTCTCCTGCTGATAAAATTGGAGTTAAAGCTGGAGATTATATTATCAAAATCAATGATAAGCAGGTTAAAGGGTTAACATTAATGGAAGCTGTAAACTTAATGAGAGGAAAAATTGGCACTTCTATTAATATTACAATTAGACGTATTGATATAGATGATGATTTAAAATTCACTATTACAAGAGATAGAATTAAAGTGAGAGAGGTTTCCTCATCAATTAAAGAAAATGTTGGATATATAAGACTTAGAGCTTTTAATGAACAAAGTGGAGATCAACTATTACAAAAAATTAAAGATTTCTCTAAACAAAATAAAAATTTAACTGGTTATATTTTGGACCTAAGAAATAACCCTGGGGGGCTTCTTTCTCAGGCTATTAAAATTTCTGATGCATTTTTAGACGGTGGGGAAATAGTTTCCACGAGAGGGAGAGACAAAAACGATATCAAAATCTACACAGCTCGAAAGGGCGATGTTTTGAATGGCAAACCTTTGATAGTCTTGATTAACAGGGGCTCTGCTTCTGCTTCAGAAATTGTATCTGGAGCTCTTAAAGATCACAAAAGAGCTATATTATTGGGAGAAAAAACTTTTGGTAAAGGTTCCGTACAAAGTATCATTCCATTAAAAGGAAATGGAGCTCTGAGACTAACTACTGCAAAATATTATTTGCCATCTGGAACATCTATTTCTGAAACAGGTGTGGAACCAGATATCTTAGTAAAAGAAAGTAAAGATAATTTTAAAATCAATGACGACAAAAAAGATAATCAACTTCAATATGCTTTAAATCTTTTTAGAGGCTAAATGGTATCTAAATTACATAACTTACCTTATCGAAATGGTGTAGGAGTAATGCTTGTTAATAAAAATAAAAAAATTTTTGTCGGAAAAAGGATTGATAATCGTTCGGCTTGGCAGATGCCACAAGGAGGAATTGATGCAAACGAAAATCCTATTGATGCTGTCAAACGAGAATTAAAAGAAGAAACTGGAATTTCTTCAATAACCATAATTAAAAAATCAAAAAAAATTTATACTTATGATCTTCCAGATTATCTTTTAGGAAAAATATGGAAAGGAAAATTTAAAGGTCAGAAGCAAATTTGGTTCCTTGCATTATTTACCGGGAAAGATGAAGAGATCGATCTAGATCAAAAAAATCCTGAATTTAAAAAATGGAAATGGGCTAATATAGATGAATTATCAGATCTTATAGTCCCATTTAAAAAAAAATTATACCAAGAATTAGTTGAGGAATTTAAATCTTTTATTTAGCTAACGATAAGCTACTAACTTCTTCTTCAAATTTATTTGCCAAGAAAATATCATTATCAGACAAATTATCTCGGCTTACTTTTTCTTTCGCTTTATTTTTTAAATAGTCAAGAGTAGCTGAGTCTATTTTAGCTAAATCATAAATTTCAGATGCTAAAATAGTTAAAACGTTATTGCTAAATTCCAAAACACCGTCTGAGATAAAAAAAGAAAATTCTTTATTTTGAGTCTGAACTTGAATAGTGCCTGGTCTTAAAAAAGTTATGATCGGTATATGGTTATTTAAAATTCCCATATCACCTTCTATTCCTGGAACTGTTACCAAGCTTACATTGGCATCAGAAAAAAATTTTTTTTCCGGAGTTACAATATCAAGCTGTATAACTTCACTCATGTTTTATTTGGCAGCTTCTTTCGCCATTTTCTCTGCTTTTGCTACTGCTTCTTCTATTGTACCCACCATATAAAAAGCTGCCTCAGGTAAATGATCGTACTCACCTTTGCAAATTGCAGAAAAACCTTTGATTGTAGACTCTAAATCTACTAATTTTCCTGGAGAGCCAGTAAATACTTCGGCAACAAAGAATGGTTGAGATAAAAACCTTTGAATTTTTCTAGCTCTTGCGACTACAAGCTTGTCCTCCTCGGATAATTCATCCATACCAAGAATTGCTATGATATCTTGAAGTGATTTATAAGTTTGCAGAATTTCTTGAACTTCTCTAGCTACTCTATAATGCTCATCTCCAACAATTCTAGGATCTAAAATTCGTGAAGTTGAGTCTAGTGGATCAACTGCTGGGTAAATACCTAGCTCAGCAATTTGTCTAGACAAAACGGTAGTTGCATCAAGGTGAGCAAATGATGTTGCTGGCGCAGGGTCAGTTAAATCGTCTGCAGGAACATAAATTGCTTGAACAGAAGTAATGGAACCTTTGTTGGTAGTTGTAATTCTCTCTTGTAAATTACCCATATCTGTTGCTAAAGTTGGTTGATATCCCACCGCTGACGGAATCCTTCCCAATAATGCAGAAACTTCTGAACCAGCTTGTGTAAATCTAAATATATTATCAACGAAGAAAAGAACGTCTTGTCCTTCTTTATCTCTAAAATATTCAGCAACAGTAAGACCTGAAAGCGCAACTCGAGCTCTTGCTCCTGGTGGTTCGTTCATTTGTCCGTACACTAACGCTGCTTTAGATCCTGGACCATCAATTTTAATAACTCCTGATTCCATCATCTCATGATAAAGATCGTTACCTTCTCTTGTTCTCTCTCCAACTCCTGCAAAAACAGAATAACCACCATGAGCTTTAGCTACGTTATTAATTAACTCCATAATTAAAACTGTTTTACCAACTCCAGCTCCACCGAATAAACCAATTTTACCACCTCTTGAATACGGAGCTAATAAGTCAACTACTTTAATTCCTGTTACTAAAACTTCTGTTTCAGTAGATTGCTCAACAAATGATGGTGCTGCTCTATGAATTGGCCATTTTTCTTTAGTATTAAGAGCACCTCTTTCGTCAATAGGTTCTCCAATAACATTTATAATTCTTCCTAAAGTTTCAGGACCAACTGGAACTTGGATCGCAGATCCTGTATTTACAACTTTATCACCTCTTTTCAAACCTTCGGTAGTGTCCATTGCAATAGTTCTAACTGTGTTTTCACCTAAGTGCTGAGCAACTTCTAATACTAATCTAACTCCGGAATTATCACATTCTAAAGCTGTTAAAATTTCTGGTAAATTTCCTTCAAACTTCACGTCAACAACTGCACCGATTACTTGAGTAATTGTTCCAAATTTATTTGTCATTATCTATTTTCTCCTTAATTTTCTACAAAGACTCAGCTCCAGAAATGATCTCAATCAACTCCTTGGTAATCACTGCTTGTCTGCTTCTGTTGTAATTTATAGTTAACTTATTAATTAAATCCCCTGCATTTCTTGTCGCGTTATCCATCGCTGACATTCTTGAACCCTGCTCACTAGCTGCATTCTCCAAAAATGCTTTGAAAATTTGAGTAGATATATTTTTTGGTAATAAATTTTCTAAAATTTCTTCCTCTTCTGGCTCATACTCATATTGAGACTGATCCTCAGAATTTTTTTGTTCCTCGTTTGAAGGTATGGGTATTATTTGTTGAGCTTGTGGCTCTTGAGATATGACGCTTTTAAATTTATTATAAAAAATTGTACAAATATCAAACTCTTCCTTACTAAACATTTCTATTATTTTAGAAGTAATCATTTCTGATTCTTTGATGGTAATTTCTTTTAAATCCTTAAAACTTATTTTTTCTACTATGTATTTACCAAAAACTCTTTTGAGCTGATCATTACCTTTACTTCCTACTGTAATAATTTTTAACTCTTTTCCTGCTTTAAGTTTTTCATTAAAAAAAGTTCTGGCTTTTCTACATATGCTGGTATTGAAACCTCCACATAATCCTCGATCTGCAGTCATAACAATACAAAGATGCTTGTGATCTTTTCCATTTCCAACTAAAAGTTTTGGTGCAGAAGTTTTATCTACAATGGAGTTATTTAAATTCGTAATTATGCTATTCATCTTATCAGAATAAGGTCTGCCCTTTTCAGCTCTGTCTTGAGCTTTTCTTAATTTTGCTGCAGCAACCATTTTCATAGCCTTGGTAATTTTCTGAGTAGACTTTACGCTTTTAATTCTATTACGAAGATCCTTTAAAGTAGCCATTAATTTTCAAATTTATTTTTAAAGCTTTCAATAAAAGATCTTAATTTAGTTTCATTAGCCTCGTCTAATTTTCCAGATGAAGAAATGTTGCTTAAAATATCTGGTGCATCAGACTTGATTTGGCTTAATAATTGACTTTCAAACTGTTTAATTTTTCCAAGATCAACATTATCCAAATATCCTTTTACACCACAAAATATAGACACAACTTGTTCTTCAACTTTTAAAGGGGAGTATTGACCTTGTTTTAAAAGTTCAGTTAACTTAGATCCTCTGTTTAATAACTGCTGGGTGGAAGCGTCCAAGTCTGAACCAAATTGAGCAAAAGCTGCCATCTCTCTATATTGAGCAAGTTCTAGCTTGATAGAACCAGCCACTTGTTTCATTGCCTTGATTTGTGCTGCTGAACCAACTCTTGATACAGAAATACCCACGTTTACCGCTGGTCTAATACCTTTAAAAAATAACTCTGTTTCCAAAAATATCTGTCCATCAGTAATTGAAATAACGTTGGTAGGAATATAAGCAGAAACGTCGCTGGCTTGTGTTTCAATAACTGGCAAAGCAGTCAACGATCCTCCGCCATGTTCATCGCTTAACTTCGCTGCTCTTTCTAATAATCTACTATGTAAATAAAACACGTCTCCTGGAAAAGCTTCTCGTCCTGGAGGTCTTCTTAATAATAAAGACATTTGTCTGTAAGCCACTGCTTGTTTTGAAAGATCATCATATACGATAAGCGCATGCATTCCATTATCTCTAAAATACTCTCCCATTGTACAGCCAATATAAGGTGCCAAAAACTGAAGAGGAGCTGGATCTGAAGCTGTCGCAGCTACTACTATGGTATATTCTAATGCACCAGAATCTTCTAAAGTTTTTACAATTTGAGCTACTGTTGATCTTTTTTGGCCAATCGCAACATAAATACAATATAATTTTTTAGACTCATCGGAAGATTTGTTAATCTCTTTTTGATTAATAATTGTGTCAATTGCAATTGCAGTTTTTCCTGTCTGTCTGTCGCCAATAATTAGCTCCCTTTGTCCTCTTCCAATTGGAATTAAACTATCAATAGCTTTTAATCCAGTTTGCATCGGCTCATGAACAGATTTTCTAGAAATAATTCCTGGAGCTTTCACATCAACTCTTCTTCTTTCAGATTTTGAGTCAATTGGACCTTTGCCGTCTATTGGATTTCCTAATCCATCTACCACTCTTCCTAATAGTGATTTTCCAACTGCCACATCTACAATTTTTCCAGTTCTTTTAACGATATCACCCTCTTTAATTTTAGAGTCATCTCCAAAAATAACCACACCTACGTTATCATTTTCCAAGTTCAAGGCCATTCCTTTAGTCCCTTCTGAAAACTCAACCATTTCTCCTGCCTGAACATTATCAAGTCCATATATTCTTGAAATTCCGTCCCCTACGGAAAGAACTTGTCCAACTTCAGAAACCTCCGTTTCTGAACCAAAGTTCTGAATTTGCTCCTTAATTACTTTTGTTACTTCTGCTGGGTTTATGTCCATTATTGTTCTCCTAAATATTATTTAAAATTCTGTTAAATTTACTTTTTGCCGAATTGTCGATCATTTTACTTCCAACTTTTAAAATTGATCCTGAAATTAAACTTTCATCGACTGAAAAATTTAATTTAATATCTTTTTTATAAAGAAGAGAAAGTTCTTTTTTAATTTCTTCTTTCTTGATTTCAGAAATTTCATTAGCAATAATTAAATCTGCAGTTACTTCTCCTTTGCTCTCTGCAACAATTGAAAAAAAATCTCTAATAATTTTCTCTAAAAAGAAAAATCTTCCCTTTTCGTTTATAAGTTTAAGAAAATTGATAAAATATTTATTAAAATTAAATTTTTTTGATATAGTTTCAATAATTGATAGTCTAGATTGTTTCTGAATAGTGGGATTAACGACAAACTTTTTAAAATCGATAGAATCTTTTAACAAAGTTCCCACTTGAAAAAAATTTTTCTCTATTTCGGGTAAAATATTTTTTTCAACTGCTATTTGAAAAATAGATTTTGCATATCTACCGGTAGCGTCTGAAAATGAATTTGATTGGCTTTCCAAGATAATTCCTTTGCTTTAATAATTTCGAGGCTGTTCGTAGCATAATGAAAAGTGACGATCAAGTGCGATATTTTAGAGAATCTTCAAAATTATAGGAAGTTTGTAGGGTCTACATCAACCTCAAGTTTTATATCTTTGCTTATTTCATTTAAATTTAGCCAATCCCTTAAAAACTGCTGTGGAAATATAGAAACATCATATTTAATTAACAAGCGCATTCTAAACCTACCTCTTACTTTAAATATAGGGGCAGATACTGGACCGTAGATTTTAATTTTAGTTTGAATAGGAAATGTTTGTTTCAATTTTTTAGAAATTTTGTCGACAACAAATTGATTTTTGCCAGAAATAATTATGGAAACTAATTTTGTAAATGGTGGTAAATTAGCTTTTTTTCTAAAACTTAACTCCTCTTCATAAAAAACATCTGGGTTAGGATTCGATAAAGAATGAAGAATTTTATTGTTAGAATCATTTGTTTGTAAAAATACAATGGCTTTATTATCTACTCTTCCTGCTCTTCCAGATAGTTGCTGCAATAATTGAAAATTTTTTTCAGATGCTCTGATATCACTTCCTAAAAAATTTGTATCTGAATTAATAACTACAATACAATTTAAATGAGGAAAATGAAAACCTTTAGAAATTAATTGTGTACCTACTAAAATAGATATTTTATTTTGCTCTATATTTTGAATAATGTTTGCTGAGTCTTTATTACGACTTATAGTATCAGAGGAAAAAATTTGTATTTTTTGATCAGGAAATAAATTTTTTACTTCTTCAAAAATTTTTTCAATACCAATTCCATAGAAGGAAAAATTACATTTTTTTCCGTCAACACATGTTTGATTTATTTTTGTTTTATGATCACAATAATGACAAATAGCTTCATTAGTAGCTTGGTGAAAAACAAGACCGATTGAGCAATAAGGACAGACCAATCTTTTTTTACACTGATAACAAATAATATAAGTTGAATATCCTCTACGATTTAAAAAAAATAAAACTTGATTTTTTTCATCTACAATTTTTTTTAATTGTGAAATAATACTGTTAGAAACAAACTTTCCTTTATCAGGTGGAAACTTAATTAAATCGACAATTTGAGTTTTGGGAAATGATATATTTTTATATCTTTCTTTTAGCGCTACATAAAAATATTTCTTATTTATACTATTAAAATAACTTTCAATCGAAGGAGTGGCAGATATTAATAAAATAGGAAACTTTTCAATCGATGCCTTTAAAATAGACATGTCTCTGGCATTATAAATTAATCCTTCATCCTGCTTGTAAGAAGAGTCATGCTCTTCATCAATTATGATTAATTTTAAATCTTGAAAAGGTAAAAAAAGAGATGATCTAGCTCCCAAAACTAATTTTATTTTATTTTGAGAAATCTCATGCCAAATAATTTTTTTTTTTTTATCTCCTATACTGGAATGCCACAAGGCAACTTCGGTACCAAAATAATCTTTAAATCTTTGCGAAATTTGCTTAGTAAGAGCAATTTCTGGCAGCAAAACTAGCACTTGGTGGTCCTTCTTTAGTGCTTCTTTTATAATTTCTAAGTAAACAAGAGTTTTTCCTGAGCCAGTCACCCCGTGGAGCAGTGTAGTCGAATAGGTATTAAAATTTAAATTATTTAAAATTTGCCTAACAGAGTTTTTTTGTTGTGTATTTAAAATTTCATTTTTAATTTTTATAATATCAAATTCATTATCAATTTTTTTTTGTTTGATTTTATCTAAAGAAACAAAACCTTTTTCAAACATAAAAAGCTTTAAGGTCATGCCAAGATTAGAAATATTATACTGAGAAAATTTTTTTATAAATTCTATATTTGCAGAGGAAAGTTTTGGAAAATCTACTTTTGAGATTATTTTTTTTATTTTTATATTTTCTGGTACTTTTACTTGCTTCTCCCAAACTACTCCTATTATCTGTTTATTTCTAAATGGAACGTAAACATAATCACCAATTTCAGGTTTATAAGAAACATCAGATAAATACGTGAATGGACGGTCAAATTTAATTGGAAGCAAAACATTTATCTTCATATAAAAATTGATTTATATATTTTTAAATAATAAGTTATACTACTATGAAAATATTCTTAGATTCATCAGATATTAAAGAAATTAAACCTATTAACCAAACTGGTTTAATTGATGGTATTACAACGAATCCATCGTTACTTTCTAAACAGGAAGGAAATTTTAAACAAATTTTAAAAGCCATAGCAACAGAGGTAAAAGGTCCAATTAGCGCTGAGGTAACTGCAATTCATGCAAATAAAATGATTGATGAAGCAAAAATATTACAAAAAATAGCCAAAAATATTGTGATCAAAATTCCTCTCACCCTCGATGGACTAACTGCTTGCAATTATTTAAGTAAAAAAAAATTTAAAGTTAATGTAACTCTTTGTTTTTCAGCTAATCAGGCAATGCTAGCAGCAAAAGCTGGGGCAACTTATATTTCTCCATTTATTGGAAGATTAGATGATATAGGAGAAAATGGATTACAACTAATTAAGGATATAAAAACAGTTTATCAAAATTATAATTGCACTACTAAAATTTTAGCTGCCTCAATCCGAACTCCTGAACATGTGTTTGAAGTTGCAAAAATAGGAGCGGATGTTGTGACTATACCTCCTAAAATTTTTCACACTCTTTATAAGCACGATCTCACAGACAAAGGTTTGGAATCTTTTTTATCTGATTGGAAAAAAAGTGGAAAACAAATAAATTAAAAATGTATAGCTCTTTTGTCTACTGCTAAGGCAGCTTCTCTTACTGCTTCGGTTAAAGTAGGATGTGCATGACAAGTTCTTGCGATATCTTCTGCACTTGCTCCAAACTCCATTGCCAATACTACTTCTGCAATCATCGTCCCCACATCTGGACCGATCATGTGCACCCCTAAAACTTTATCTGTAACTTTATCAGCTAATATTTTAACAAACCCGTCAGCATCATTATTAATTTTAGCTCTTGAATTTGCTAAAAATGGAAATTTTCCAACATTATACTCAATTCCTGCTTTTTTTAACTGCTCCTCAGTTTTTCCAACAGCAGCAACTTCTGGAGAAGTATAGACTACTCCAGGAATAGTATCATGATTTACATGTCCGTATTTTCCAGAAATAAATTCTGCTACTGCCATTCCCTCATCTTCGGCTTTATGTGCTAGCATAGGTCCATCAATCACATCACCTATTGCATAAATATTATCAACATTTGTTTTAAACTTCTTATCAACTGGGATTCTGCCTTTCGAATCTTTACTTATTTTAACAGACTCTAAATTTAATCCCTCTGTATTTGGTTTTCTACCTACCGACATAAGAACAATATCTGATGACATTTCTAATTTTTGTCCATTACTTTCTACTATTACCGTAGCTCCATTAGAATTTTTTTGAACATCTAATACCTTGCTTGATAAATGAAATTTCATTCCTTGCTTTTTTAAAATTTTTAAAAAGTTATCACATATTTCTCTATCCATTCCTGGAGTAATATGATCCATATATTCGATCACTTCTACTTCTGAACCTAGTCTCAGCCATACGGAGCCCATTTCAAGTCCAATTACTCCACCTCCAATAATAATTAGTTTTTTAGGAACTTGTTTTAAAGACAAAGCTCCAGTCGAAGATACAATAATTTCCTCATCAATTGTAATATTAGGCAATGAAACAACTGAGGAGCCTGTTGCAATTACAATATGTTTAGCTTTAATTTGACTTATCGATCCGGAGGAGTCTTTGACTGAAATAGTATTTTTATCCTGAAAACTTCCATGTCCTTTTAAATAAGTAACTTTATTTTTTTTAAATAAAAATTCGATACCCTTGGTAAGTCCGTCTACAGACTTTGCTTTATGATCCATCATTTTTGACAAATCTAACGATATAGAACCAGTGTTAATTCCAATATCCTTAAATTCATGCTGAGCTTTGCTGTACATCTCTGATGCATGCAATAAAGATTTTGACGGGATGCAACCTACATTTAAACAAGTCCCACCCAAGGCTCCTCTGGACTCTATGCAGGCAGTTTTATTGCCTAATTGAGCTGCCCGAATGGCACAAACATAACCCCCCGGACCTCCTCCAATTACTACAACGTCAAATTCTTCCATATCTTATAAATTTAAAAATAATCTTCTCGGATCTTCTAATATTTCTTTTACTCTAACTAAAAAAGAAACGGCTTCTTTCCCGTCAATAATTCTATGATCATATGATAGCGCTAAATACATAATAGGTCGAACTTCAATTTTTCCATTAATCACTACTGCTCGTTGAACAATATTATGCATTCCTAAAACACCAGACTGAGGAGGATTAATTATGGGTGTTGAAAGCATAGATCCATAAATTCCTCCGTTAGTTATAGTGAACGTCCCACCCTGTAATTCATCAATCGACAGTTGATTATTTTTTGCCTTATTGCCCATATTGACAATTTCTTTTTCAATTTGATCAAAAGACAATTCGTCGGCATTGCCTAGAACAGGAACTACAAGACCTTTGTCAGTTCCTACTGCAACACCAATGTTGTAATAGTTTTTATAAACAATTTCCTCTCCTTGCACTTCAGCATTTACAGCAGGAAACGCCTGCAAAGCATTCACGCATGCTTTTACAAAAAAAGACATAAAGCCAAGTTTTACTCCATACCTTTTTTCAAATTCATCTTTGTTATCTTTTCTGATTTGAATAATCATCGACATATCAACTTCATTAAAAGTAGTTAATATGGCCGCATTATTTTGGGCATCTTTTAATCTTTTTGCAATTGTAGCCCTTAGTCGAGTCATTTTTACCCGCTCTTCTTCTCCTATTTCAATCTTTCTTTTATTCGGAGAAGGACTAAATCCCATGAGACCTACAAGATCACCTTTTAAAATTCTTCCATCTTTGCCTGATCCAACAACAGAGGTGATATCAATATTTTTTTCTTCTACTATTCTCTTAACGGCAGGAGACAGTTCATTTTGTTTAGTTTTTGACTGATCAACTTTATCAGGTTTAAATTCTGTTTTTTTGATTTCCACTACTTTATTTTCTTCTGGTTTCTTCTCTTTTGAAGACGAAGATACTGCGCTACCAGCGCCTACCATTCCCAGAGCAGAACCAACACTAACCGTGGATCCTTCTGGGGCTAAAATTTCTGACAAAACGCCTGCTTTCGGAGAAGTAACATCAACACTAACTTTGTCAGTTTCTAATGAAACAACTGCCTCGTCTGCTTTCACTGCATCTCCTGGTTTTTTTAACCACTTCGCGACCGTAGCTTCTTTAATAGACTCGCCCAGAGTTGGAACAATAATTTTATCAGCCATTTATATAGTTAATGCTTTTGTAACAATTTCTTCTTGTTGAGCAACATGTTTTTTTAAATAACCCGTAGCTGTAGATGCCGAAGGTCCTCTACCGATATATTGAACTTTCTTAGATTTTGCGTTCATAAAATCTAAAGTCCAATTAATATATCGCTCTACAGTATTCCAGCATCCCATATTTTGTGGCTCCTCTTGACACCAAATATATTCTTTCGCATTAGAAAACCGCTTAATATGTTTAACCAAAGCTTTGACTGGGAACGGATATAATTGCTCTATTCTTATAAGCTGAATTTTATTTTGTTTCATTTCTTCTCTTTTTTCTAAAAGATCAAAATAAACTTTTCCTGAACATAAAACTACTCTCTCAATATTTTTATCCTCTGCTAATTTAATTAATTTATATTCTGGATACTCAGCGTGATCACACAGCACTCTATGAAAAGAATTATTTTTAGAAAAATCCTCTAACTCAGAAACGCATTTTTTATGTCTTAATAAAGATTTAGGTGAAAAAATAACTAATGGTTTTCTAAATTTTCTATGAATTTGTCGTCTTAATGCATGAAAATAGTTTGCGGGTGTAGTACAATTTACTACTTGCAAATTTTCTTGGGCACAAGCTTGTAAGTATCGTTCAATTCTAGCAGAAGAGTGTTCGGGACCCTGACCTTCATATCCGTGAGGCAATAACATCACCAGACCACTTGCTCGTGTCCATTTTTTTTCTCCAGAGCTAATGAATTGATCAAAAATAACTTGAGCGCCATTAGCAAAGTCTCCAAATTGAGCTTCCCATAAAACTAGTGTGTCTGGCTCCACTAGCGAATATCCATATTCAAAACCTAACACTCCCATTTCTGATAATAAACTGTCTATTATTTCAGCTTTGGCCTGTTTCTTGTTTAAATTATTTAATGGGAAATATTTTTCACCCGTTGTCTGATCGGTAATCCCAGCATGTCGTTGGCTAAAAGTACCTCTAACCGAATCTTGTCCAACTAATCTAACAGGATATCCTTCTTCAAGCAGAGTTCCAAAGGCTAAACTTTCTGCTGTACTCCAGTCAAAACCTTTTCCGGTTTCAAACATTTTTTTCTTAGCTTCAAATATTCTTCTTATGGTTGGATGAGCATCAAAATTATCAGGAATAGTACATAATTTTTTTCCTAAATTTTTTATAATTCTTAAATCCACACCAGTAATTCCTCTTCGATCGGATCCATATTCAGTGGTAAATTTGGACCAAGTTCCAGTAAACCAATCTTGCTCATTAGGTATATAATTTTTAGAAGACTCAAATTCTTGATCTAGTTTTTTCTTATAATCTGAAATTTGTTTATCAATATCTTGCTGTGTAAACAGTCCTTCTTTAATTAATTGTTTAGAATAAACAGACAAAATAGATGGATGATTTTTAATTTTTTTATACATCAAGGGCTGAGTAAATGATGGCTCGTCACCCTCATTATGTCCAAATCTTCTGTAACAAAAAATATCTATGACTACGTCTCGTCTAAATTTTTGTCTGTATTCTGTTGCAACTTTAGCAACATAAACTACCGCTTCTACATCATCACCATTCACGTGAAAGATGGGAGCTTGAACCATTTTGGCAACTTCGGATGGGTAGGGAGATGATCTTGCAAAAGAAGGAACTGTGGTAAAACCAATTTGATTATTAACAATGATATGAATAGTTCCTCCAATATTGTGCCCTGGCACTCCAGACATTGCAAAACATTCTGCAACAATTCCTTGACCAGCAAAAGCAGCATCTCCATGTAATAAAATTGGAATTACTTTTTCTCTATTTTTATCTTTGTGAAAAAATTGTTTAGCTCTAGTTTGTCCAAGCACCACTGGATTAACGGCTTCTAAATGGGATGGGTTAGCTGTTAAACTAACATGAACTTTATTACCATCAAACTCCCGGTTTGCTGAAGCTCCTAAATGATATTTTACATCTCCAGAAACTCCACCCATGGCAGGTCCTGGCTCTCCACCAAATTCTTTAAATATTTTTTTTAAAGGTTTTTGAATAACATTAGTTAAAACATTTAATCTGCCTCGGTGTGGCATTCCAATTTTTACTTCGACCGCTCCTAAGGAACCTCCCATTTTAATAATTTGTTCCATGGCAGGAACTAAAGACTCACAACCATCTAGGCCAAATCTTTTTGTGCCAACAAATTTTGCATGCAGATATTTTTCAAAACCTTCTGCCTCTAAAACTCTATTTAATATTGCTTTTTTTCCCTCTACTGAAAAAGAAATTTCTTTATCTTTTCCCTCAATTCTATTTTGAATCCAGCTTTTTTCTTCTGGATCCGTCATATGCATGTACTCTACACCAACTTTTGAACAATATGTTTTAAGTAAAATTTCTAGTATCTCATTAATAGATGCATATTTAAGGCCCAACACATCATCTAAAAAAATTTTTCTATCTCTATCTTTTGAGCTAAATCCATAAGTTTCAGGATTCAATTCAGGATGCTCCGAACTTAATGTTAACCTTAGTGGATCTAAATCGGCTATTAAGTGACCTCTAATTCGGTAAGCTCTGATCATCATAATAGCTCTTACTGAATCTTTGGTTGCGGTCTCTACATCAAAGTTTTGATTTTTTGGTAACTCTTTAATAATTTTTTCTTGAATTTCCAAAACGTTCACCTTCGGCAATAAAGCCTCGTACTGATCTAAGTTTCCATTGTGACTATTTTTTATTTTTTCTGGAGACCAACTAGCTTTGGCAACATCTCGTTTTATTAATTCTTTATTTTCAGATAGACCTAAAAAAAACTCTCTCCAACTTTCTTGTATCGAATTGGGATCATTTACAAATTTTTCATATAATTCTTCAATGTAGGAATTGTTTGCGCCAGCTAAGAAAGAAGTTGTTTCAAATATTTTATTTTTAGAAGATGACATTTACAAACCTAAATATATCTCAACCTTTTAGCTTAGTCTTTAAAGTTTTTCCAATCTCTGCTGGAGAATTGGTCACAACAATACCACAAGATCTCATCTTTTCTATTTTGTCTTGTGCACCGCCTTTTCCGCCAGCTATAATCGCTCCAGCGTGCCCCATTCTTCTTCCTGGAGGAGCAGTTAAACCAGCAATAAATCCTACAATTGGTTTTTTTGTTTTAGAATCTTTTATAAATTGAGCAGCCTCTTCTTCTGCTGTTCCACCAATTTCACCAATCATGATTATAGACTCGGTTTTGTCATCTTTTAAAAATAACTCCAAACAATCAATAAAGTTAGTTCCATTAATAGGATCTCCACCAATTCCTATACATGTCGATTGTCCGAGACCAATTTCAGAGGTTTGTGCTACCGCTTCATAAGTAAGCGTTCCTGAACGAGACACTATTCCCACAGATCCTTTTTTATGAATATGTCCTGGCATAATGCCAATCTTGCACTCGTCCGGGGTAATGATACCCGGACAATTAGGCCCGATTAACCTTGTTTTAGAGCCTTTTAATTTTTCTTTTACCTTGATCATGTCCAAAATAGGTATCCCTTCAGTTATGCATACGACCAGAGGCAATTCGCAATCAATTGCTTCAATGATTGCAGCGGCTGCAAATTTTGCAGGAACATAAATCATAGTTGCGTCTGCCTTAGTAGCAACGACAGCATCTGCAACTGAATTAAAAACTGGTTTTCCTAAATGAAGTTGTCCGCCTTTGCCAGGAGTAACTCCCCCCACTAGATTAGTTCCGTATGCTAGAGCTTGTTCTGAATGAAAAGTTCCATGAGTGCCGGTAAATCCTTGGCAAATAAGCTTTGTATTTTTATTAACTAAGACAGACATGGTTACTTAATCGCCTCAACAATTTTCTGAGCTGCTTCAGAAAGATTACTAGCAGGAATTATTTTTAAATTAGATTGTTCTAAAATTTTTTTGCCTTCCTCAAACTTAGTACCTGCTAATCGTACTACTAAAGGAACGCTTAAATTAGTTTCTTTTGCGGCTGCAATCACTCCCTCTGCAATTACATCGCAACGCATGATACCACCAAAAATATTTATCAATATTCCTTTAACATTTTTATCTGACAAAATAATTTTAAATGCAGCAGAAACTTTTTCTTTGGTTGCGCCTCCTCCCACATCTAAAAAATTCGCAGGTTCTGAACCGTATAATTTTATAATATCCATTGTGGCCATGGCTAAACCCGCCCCATTCACCATGCATCCAATTGCACCATCTAACTTGATATATGCCAAGTCATACTTGCTGGCTTCAATCTCTGCTGGATCTTCTTCGTTTAAATCTCTAAGTGCAACGACATCGGGATGCCTATATAAAGCATTAGAGTCAAAATTAATTTTAGCATCTAGACATAAAACATTATTATCCTTGGTAAGAATTAGTGGATTTACCTCTATCAAATTTGCATCTGTACTTACTAAAGCATCAAAAATAGATTGTATTAATTGTTCAGCTTGTTGCGCACAAGAATTAGGTAACTGATATGGTTTTAAAATTTGCTTAATATCATCTTTGGATAATCCATTTGCTAGACTGACTCTGGTAGTAATAATTTTATCTGGAGTTTTGCTAGCAACCTCTTCTATATCCATTCCTCCTTCTGCACTTGAAATAAATGCAATTTTCGAACTAGCTCTATCTACCAAACACGATAAATAAAATTCTTTTTGAATATCTGAGGCTTCTTCAATATAAAGTCTTTTTACTTCTCTGCCTTGTGGTCCCGTTTGATGGGTAACTAGAACTTTTCCCAGTAAAATTTTTGCTTCTTGCTTTAATTGTTCAATATTTTCAACAACTTTTACGCCTCCTGCCTTGCCTCTTCCTCCAGCATGAATTTGAGCTTTTAGCACAATCTTACTTGTTTTTATTTTTTTGATTTTTTCATCTATCTCGCTAAGCGAAAAAATAGGAACTCCATTTGGTACTGGTGCGCCAAATTTTTTTAAAATATCTTTGGCCTGATGTTCGTGAATGTTCATTTAGGCAAGACTTGGATCAATTTTCTTAGCTGCTTCAAAAAGATCCCTAACTGCCGAGATAGAAATATCAAAATATTTTTTTTCCTCTGCATCTAGCTCTAATTCAACAACTTTTTCTATACCTGAAGCCCCAATAATCACTGGAACTCCTACATATAAATCTTTTATTCCATATTCACCATTTAAAAAAGCTGCACAAGGTAAAGTCTTTTTTTCATCTTTAAGAAAAGCCTCTGCCATTTGTACTCCTGCAGCTGCTGGTGCATAAAAAGCTGACCCTTTTTCTAAATATTTAACAATTTCTGCTCCACCATTTCTTGTTCGATCTACAATTTGATTTAATGTTTCTTGATTAATTTTTCCGTTTTTAACCAAATCAGATAATTTTTCTTTTTTTACAAATGTTCTATTTGGCATAGGAACCATGGTGTCACCATGCCCCCCTAAAACAAATGAGTCTATATCTTTAATTGGTACCTGAAGCTCTTGAGATAAAAATCTTTTAAATCTTGAAGTGTCTAACACTCCAGCCATTCCAATTACTTTATTTTTGGGAAGACCAGAATATTTTTGCAAAGCCATCACAATTACATCTAGTGGATTAGTAATGCATATTACAAATGCGTTGGGAGAAGTATGTTTAATACCCTCTGCGACTTGTTTAATAATTTTTAAATTAATTCCTAAAAGATCATCTCTAGTCATTCCTGGTTTTCTTGGAACTCCAGCAGTGATAATAATTACATCTGAGTTTTTTGTATCCTCGTAATTGCTAGTACCAACTAAATCTACGCTCGATCCATCTACAGCTAAAGATTGTGCAATATCTAGTGCTTTTCCTTTAGCTATTCCTTCTGCAACATCAAATAATACGACGTCAGCTAATTCTTTTGTGGCAATTAAGTGAGCAAGAGTTCCGCCAATTTGTCCCGCTCCTATTAATGATATTTTTTTTCTATTCATAGTTACTTCATGGTTGGCATTATAAATTCAGGATTGCTTCTTATACCTGAGGGCCAACGAGATGTAACTGTTTTTAGTTTGGTATAAAACCGCACACCTTCCATACCGTGCATATGTTGATCTCCAAATAATGACCTTTTCCATCCTCCAAAACTATGAAATGCCATAGGAACTGGGATAGGTATGTTAATTCCAACCATTCCTACTTGAATTTTATTCACAAAGGTCCTCGCTGAATCGCCATCCCTGGTATACAAACTTACACCATTTCCATATTCATGATTGTTGATAAGTTTTACAGCACTTTCAAAATCTTTTACTCGGATAACCGAAAGCACAGGTCCAAAAATCTCTTCTTTATAAATTTTCATTTGATCTGTGACATGATCAAATAAACATCCACCCATAAAAAAACCTTTTTCATAGCCTTGTAATTTTAAATTTCTTCCATCTACAACTAGCTTCGCTCCTTCTTTAACTCCAATATCTACATAGCTTCTTACTTTTTCTAAATGTTCTTTGGTAACCAGGGGTCCCATTTCAGAATGTTCATCCATTCCAGGTCCCACTTTTAACGACTCTACTTGTTGTGTAAGTTTTTTAACTAGCACATCACCAATTCCTCCCACAGCTACAGCCACTGACTGCGCCATACATCGCTCTCCTGCTGATCCATAAGCAGCACCCATCAATCCATTTACAGCTTGATCAATGTCAGAGTCTGGCATTACTACGCAATGATTTTTTGCTCCACCTAGTGCCTGAACTCTTTTTTCATTTTTAGCTGCACCTTCATAAATATATTTTGCAATAGGCGTTGAACCTACAAAACTGATTGCGCTTACTTTTTTATTTTCTAACAAAGCATCAACCGATTCTTTATCTCCATTGACAACATTGAAAACTCCGTCTGGTAACCCAGCTTCTTTTAAAAGTTTTCCTAATAATAAAGGACAAGAAGGATCTTTTTCAGATGGCTTCAATACAAATGTATTTCCGCATGCAATAGCCACTGGAAACATCCACATGGGAACCATAGCTGGGAAGTTAAAAGGAGTAATTCCAGCACAAACCCCTAGAGGCTGTCTTAAAGACCAACTATCTACATCTCTGCCAACATTTTCAGTAAAATCTCCTCTTAATAAATGAGGGATCCCGCATGCAAACTCGACTACTTCCAATCCTCTTGTTAAAGATCCTTTGGCATCATTATAAACTTTTCCATGTTCTGATACGATCGCTTTAGTTAATTCATCAGAGTTTTTTTCAATTAATTCTTTAAATTTGAATAAAATTCTAGCTCTTTGCAAAGGTGGCGTATTTGACCAAGACTCAAAAGCAGAGCTTGCTACATTCACTGCATCATCCACATCTTGTTTGGAAGCTAAAGAAACCTTTGCAGTAACTTCACCTGTGGCTGGATTGTAAACATCTGAAGTTCTTTTAGATTTTCCTTCAAAAATGGAACCATTTACAAAGTGATGAATAGTTTTCATAAGAGCGTAGAAATTATAGATTGCCTTTTAAGCTGTCAATTTTAATAAAAAAAAAATGAAATTAATAATATAAAATTATCTACTATTATCAGCGCTAACTAACATTTTTTTGATAGAGCCAATTGCTTTTGCAGGATTTAAACCTTTCGGACAAGCATTGGTGCAGTTCATGATCGTATGACATCTAAATAGCTTAAGTTCATCAGCTACTTTTTGTAATCTTTTTTTTCTTTCATCATCTCTGCTATCTATGATCCATCTGTAAGCTTGAAGTAAAACTGCCGGTCCTAAATACTTATCACCATTCCACCAATAACTTGGGCATGAGGTCGAGCAACAAGCACATAAAATACATTCATACAACCCATCTAACTTGGATCTATCCTCAACCGTTTGTAATTTTTCAAGTCCATCTTTACCTGAGACTTCGGATTGCATCCACGGCTCTATAGATTGGTATTGTTTGTATAACTGTTGCAAATCTGGAACCAAATCTTTTACTACTGGCATGTGCGGTAAAGGATATATATTAATATCTCCCTCAATTTCTTTAGATGACTTGGTGCAAGCTAGCGTATTTGACCCATCAATATTCATGGCACAACTTCCGCAAATACCTTCTCTACAAGATCTTCTAAAAGTTAAAGTTGAGTCAATTTCATTCTTAATTTTAATTAATGCATCTAGTACCATTGGACCACAATTGTCCATATCTACTTCATACGTGTCTAATTTTGGATTTTGATTATCTTCTGGATTCCAACGATACACATTTACCTTTTTTATATTTTTGGACTGACCTTTGTGTGAAAAATATTTTCCTTTTTGAATAGAAGAATTTTTAGGTAAAGCAAATTGAACCATTTAGTATACCCTTGCCTTTGGCGGAAAATATTGTACGTCGCTTGTCAAAGTATAGGAATGAACATCTCGATATTTAATATCTACTTTTCCATCTTGATGCCATGCCAATGTATGCTTCATCCACTCTTGATCATTTCTTTCTTTAAAGTCTTCACGCGAATGAGCTCCTCTGCTTTCTTTTCTGTTTTCCGCAGAAGATACCGTGACCATAGATTGTCTAATTAAATTATCAAACTCCAGAGCCTCAACTAAATCTGTATTAAATACCAACGACCTATCCGAAATAGAAATATCTTTAAGGCCTTCCCATGGTTGTTGAATATCTTTTAAGCCCTCTTTTAATGTTTGATCTGTTCTAAAAACTGCACACTTACTTTGCATAGTTCTTTGCATTTTATCTCTCAATACAGAAGTAGGAGTGCCACCATTAGCATTTCTCATTTTATCAAAACGATCTAAAGATTTTTGGGTTTCAGACTCTGGTATGTCTGCATGTTTAGAATTGGGCTTTACGACTTCTGCAGTACGAATAGCTGCTGCCTTACCAAACACTACCAAATCAATCAAAGAATTAGATCCTAATCTATTTGCGCCGTGCACAGAAACGCACGCGGCTTCACCAATAGACATCAGACCTTCGACAATTACTTCAGATCCCTCTGCATTTTTAGTCAAAACCTCTCCATAATAATTCGTAGGAATCCCACCCATATTGTAATGAACTGTTGGCAACACTGGAATAGGCTCTTTAGTTACATCAACACCTGCAAAAACTTTTGCCGATTCAGATATGCCAGGTAATCTTTCATGTAAAATTTTTGGATCTAAATGATTTAAATGTAAATAGATATGATCTTTGTTTTTTCCAACTCCTCTGCCTTCATTGATTTCAATCGTCATAGATCTCGACACAACATCTCTGGACGCTAAATCTTTTGCTGATGGTGCATATCTTTCCATAAAACGTTCACCTTCAGAATTAACTAAAAAACCACCTTCACCCCTACTTCCTTCAGTAATCAAACATCCAGCTCCATAGATTCCCGTTGGATGAAATTGCACAAATTCCATATCTTGCAAAGGAAGACCTGCTCGCAAAACCATTCCCCCACCATCTCCTGTACAAGTGTGTGCAGATGTTGCTGAAAAATAAGCTCTTCCATAACCACCTGTTGCAAGAATAGTCATATTAGCTCTAAATCTATGTATAGTTCCATCCTGTAAAGACCATGCTAAAATTCCATGGCACTTACCATCATGCATTAATAGATCTAATGCAAAATATTCTATAAAAAATTCTGTATTCTTCTTTAACGCTTGTCCATAGAGAGTGTGTAAAATGGCATGACCAGTTCGATCTGCCGCTGCACAAGTTCTTTGAACAACTCCATTCCCATAATTTTTTGTCATTCCCCCAAATGGTCTTTGGTAAATCTTTCCTTCTTCTGTCCTGCTAAATGGTACTCCATATTTCTCTAGTTCGACTACAGCTTGCGGTGCTTCTTTACATAAAAATTCTATGGCATCTTGATCGCCCAACCAATCTGCTCCTTTTACCGTATCAAACATATGCCAACGCCAGTCGTCCTCTCCCATATTTCCAAGGGCTGCTGAAATTCCACCTTGAGCTGCTGCTGTGTGACTTCTAGTAGGAAATACTTTTGATATGCAAGCAGTTTTTAATCCAGCTTCCGACAAACCTACAGCTGCTCGAAGTCCAGATCCTCCTGCACCAACCACAATGGCATCATACTCGTGATCGATTATTTTATAGTTGCTCATGAAATTTAGTTAAATTTAATTAAGACCAACGATACAATAGTTACTAATGGAAGAACAGTTGCAAATACGGAAATTATAAAATTAGCGACACTTTTGTACCTGCTATTCTGAATATAATCCTCAAATATTTCACCCATCCCAATTTTCATATGAAAAAAAACCAAAACTAAAAGAATAACTGAAAAAACAAAATTTATATCATTTTTGAAAAAGGCTAAGACTGTTTGATAATCTTTTTGAATTAACCCAGTAAAAATAGATAAAAACCAAATAAGCACAGGTAATAAAATAACAGCTGAAATTCTTTGTAACATCCATTTTTTAACAACATTATTGCTCATGCTAAAATCCAAAAACCAATTGTTAATAAAAAAGAACTAACCAGAACCACTATTCCCGATAAATTAGCTGTTTTTATTTCATATCCATAACCCATATCCCAAAACAAATGTCTGACACCATTTAGCAAATGATAACTAAAAGACCATGTAAAACCGATCAAAATAAATTTTCCGATAAAGCTAGATGCAAACATGGAAAAATATTTGTAGCAATTTTCTCCCATGTATAGGGAAAGTATCCAAGAACAAATTAAAGTAATGCCCGCTGTGTTAATAATAGATGTTAAACGATGTGTTATTGATAATAAAGAGGACAGCTGCCATTTATAAACTTGAAGGTGTGGAGACAGAGGTCTATTTTTTTGCAAATCATCCATTATTTGTATTAGATAAACTTTTTATTAATTAATGTTTCGGCAATTTGCACTGCATTTAATGCCGCTCCTTTTAATAAATTATCAGAAACAATCCAAAGATTTAAACAATTTTTTTCTGTATGATCCACACGAATTCTTGAAATATAAGTTTCAAACTGATCCTGAGCTTCAAAAGGAGTAATATAACCACCATCTTTTCTTTCATCTATTACTTTACACCCACTAGCAGCTGATAGTGCGGCTCTGACTTGTTCTAACTCAAAAGGTTTTTCAAACTGAATATTCACTGACTCGCTGTGAGAAATTAATACTGGAACTCTTACGCAGGTAGCAGTTAATTTTATTTTACTATCTAAAATTTTTTTTGTTTCATTAACCATTTTTAATTCTTCTTTTGTGTATCCATCATCTGCAAATACATCGATATGAGGAATTAAGTTGAAAGCAATTTGTTTAGTAAATTTTTTAGATTGAATGGGTTCATTATTTAAAAATTGCTTCGTTTGATAAATAAGTTCGTCCATGGGCTCTTTACCTCCTCCGGATACGGATTGATAAGTGGAGGTAACTACTCTCTGAATAGTAAATAAATCATGTAAAGGTTTCAGCGCAACCACCAACTGAGCTGTTGAACAGTTTGGGTTCGCAATGATATTTCTTTTTTTATAATTTTTTAGGTCTTGCCAATTTACTTCTGGTACAATCAATGGAATATCTGGTTCCATTCGATAAAGACTAGAATTATCTATCACAATCGTATGTTTGGCAGCTTTTTCTGCTAGTTGTTTAGAAACCGCAGAACCACAACAAAAAAAAGTAATTGTAGCTTTAGAAAAATCAAACAAATCTAACTGCTCTACAATAATTTTAGTACCCTTAAATTCTATTGATTTACCTGCGCTGTTTTTAGAAGCCAACAAATGAAGATTATTTAGTGGAAAGTTTCTTCTTTCCAAAACTTCTATTACTTTTCTTCCCACATTTCCGGTTGCTCCGGCAATTGCAATATTAAATTTCATTTTTGTTTATCTAGTTTAGCAACGATTGCATCACCCATTTCAGATGTTGTTACCTTCTTTTTTCCACTTTCCATAATATCTGCAGTTCTTAGTCCGTCTTTTAAAACTGATTTAATTGCAGATTCAATCATGTTTGATTCCTTGTCAAAATTTAAAGAATATTTTAAAGCCATGGCAAAACTTAAGATCATGGCAATAGGATTGGCCATTGCTTTTCCTGCAATATCAGGTGCTGAACCATGACATGGTTCATACATGGATCTGATTCTACCATTCTTGTCTTTTTCACTTAAAGATGCAGATGGCAACATCCCTAGTGATCCTGTTAACATTGCTGCCTCATCTGAAAGCATGTCGCCAAATAAATTATCAGTAACGATAACGTCAAATTGTTTGGGATTACGCACTAACTGCATGGCACAATTATCTGCCAACATATGACTTAATTGAATATTTTTATAAACCGAGCTTTCATCATGAAGTGCTTGCACCTCTTCTTTCCATAAAAGTCCAGCCTCCATCACATTAGATTTGTCTGCCGAAGTTACTTTTTTATTTCTTTTCAAAGCTAAATCAAAAGCTACTTTGGCTACTCTTCTTATTTCTTTGGACGTATAGACATGTGTATTAATTCCTTTACGTTCTCCATTTTCTATTGGTTCGATTCCACGTGGCTCCCCAAAATATATTCCTCCCGTAAGCTCCCGAACAATCAAAATATCAAGACCTGCTATAATTTCTGGCTTTAATGTAGAGGCACTTACCAACTCTTCAAAACAAATAGCTGGTCTTAAATTTGCAAATAAACGCATTTCTTTTCTCAATCTTAATAATGCTCGCTCTGGCTTTTTAGAAAATTCTAAATTATCCCACTTAGGACCTCCGACGGCACCTAATAGAACTGCATCGCTATCCATTGCTTTGTACAAAACGTCATCTGTTAATGGAGTTTCATTTTCATCATACGAAGCCCCTCCTGCTAATTCTTCAGAATATTCTAGATCTAGTTTCTTACTGAGTATTGAACCAATCAATAACCTTTTTAGCTTCAGCCATGATTTCTGGTCCAATACCATCTCCAGCTAATAGTAAAATATTTTTTTTAGCCATTTAAAAAAGCCAAGGAGTTTTATTTTTTTGATTAGAAATAAAATTAGTTATACTTTCAGATTTCTTTAATGTAATTCCAATATCGTCCAGACCATTAATCAAACAATCTTTTAAAAAAGGGTCTACATTAAATTCGATGGGTTGATTATCTCCCTTAGAAATTTTTTGCTCTTCTAAATTAATTTCAATATCTTTTTTATTTTTTGAAAATTCTGCAAGTTCTTTTATTTTTTCTTCGGGTAAAATAATCGGTAAAATTCCATTTTTAAAACAATTATTATAAAATATATCTGCAAAGCTTGGTGCTATTACGACTTTTATTCCAAAATCTAATAGTGCCCAAGGAGCATGCTCTCTTGAAGAACCACAACCAAAATTTTTTTCAGCAATTAATATTTTAGATTTATTAAAAGGATCTTGATTTAAAATAAAACTTTGAATAGGTTTTCCTTCTTGATCATATCTCATTTCAAAAAATAAACTTTTTCCTAGTCCAGTTCTTTTAATAGTTTTCAAAAACTGTTTGGGAATAATCATGTCCGTGTCCACGTTTACTATAGGCAAATAAGCAGGAATACTTTTGGTAGTATTAAATTTATCCATTATAAAAATTTTCTAACATCAGTTAATTTTCCTTCTATAGCTGCGGCAGCGGCCATAGCTGGACTTACAAGATGAGTTCTTCCTCCTCTTCCTTGTCGTCCCTCAAAATTTCGATTAGAAGTTGATGCGCATCTCTCGCCAGGTAATAGCTGATCGGGGTTCATGCCTAAACACATCGAGCATCCTGGCTCTCTCCACTCCAATCCAAAGGCTACAAAAATTTTATCTAAACCCTCTTCTTCAGCTTGTTTTTTCACCAATCCAGATCCTGGAACAACAAATCCTGTTACATTCGGAGCTATTTTTTTCCCCTTTAAAATGGCTGCAGCAGCTCTCAGATCTTGAATTCTTCCATTCGTACAAGATCCAATAAAAACTTTATCTATCCTAACAGTTTCTAATTTTTTATTAGCTTCCAATCCCATATATTCAAGCGATCTAATGACTGCATTTCGTTTGTCTAAATCTTTAAAATCATCAGGGTGAGGAACTGACTCTGTGATAGGCAGCACATCTTCTGGGCTAGTGCCCCATGTAACCGAAGGAGCAATGTCCTCTCCTTGTAAAACTATTGTTTTATCAAACACTGCATCTTTGTCAGAATATAAAGTTGACCAGTAGGACTTAGCTTTGTCCCAATACTCACCTTTGGGCGCTAAGGGTTTATTTTTAATAAACTCAATCGTTTTTTCATCTGGCTGAATGAGGCCAGCACGAGCTCCTGCCTCAATTGACATATTGCAAATAGTCATTCGTTCTTCCATACTTAAATTCTTGATAACTTCTCCGCAATATTCAATTACATATCCGGTACCTCCAGCAGTACCAATTTTTCCAATAATAGTAAGAATGATATCTTTTGCAGTAACTCCTAAAGAAAGTTTTCCTCGAACTTCAATTTTCATATTTTTTGCTTTTCTTTGAATCAAAGTTTGCGTGGCCAATACATGTTCCACCTCTGAAGTTCCAATTCCAAAAGCTAAAGCACCAAATGCGCCATGGGTAGCTGTATGACTGTCTCCACATACAATCGTCATGCCTGGTTGTGTCAATCCTTGTTCTGGTCCAATTACATGAACAATTCCTTGTCTAATGTCATTCAAACCAAAAAATTCAATATTAAATTCTTTACAGTTTTTTTCTAAAGTTTCGCATTGCAATGCTGAATCTTTATTTTCTATAGGTTTGCTTCTATCAGTAGTGGGAACATTGTGATCTGCCACTGCAAGTGTAAATTTCGGAAATTTTACTTTCCTGCCACTCATTCTTAGACCTTCGAATGCCTGGGGACTAGTTACTTCATGAACTAAATGTCTATCAATAAACAATAAGCAGGTACCATCAGATTGTCGATCAATTAAATGACTTTCAAATATTTTATCGTACAGAGTTTTAGACATTAAGTCTTACTTGTTTACTTGTTTGTGTCTTCGCTAACGGTCTCTACTTGAGCGGATGCTTTTTTAGTTACAGCTTTTTTAGCTGCAACATCAATACCGATCTTTTTTTTGATCTTTTCATTAATTCTTGCAGATTTACCTTTTCTATCTCTTAAATAGTAAAGTTTTGCTCTTCTGACTTTTCCTGATCGAATTAATTCTACCGACTCTACATTGGGGCTATAAAGTTGAAATACTCTTTCTACTCCTTCGCCAAAAGATATCTTTCTCACTGTAAATGCAGAGTTAATTCCTCTATTTTTCTTTGCGATGCATACACCTTCATATGCTTGAATTCGTTGCTTTTTACCTTCAATAATTCGAACATTCACCTTAACTGTATCGCCTGGATTAAAATTTATGATTTTTTTATTTTCAGTTAATTTTTTAATTTGTTCTTTATTTATATCTTCAATATTTTTCATGACTAAATTCATTCTAATTTTTATTTTTATACCTTTGCCACATGTCTGGTCTTAGGCGCTGTGTTATACCCTCGGACTGCTCTAAACGCCAGCGCTTTATTTCCGCATGGTTTCCCGATAATAGAACGTCTGGCACCTTTTTTCCCTGCCATTCTCTAGGTTGAGTATATTGGGGATACTCTAATAGAGAATTATTAAAACTTTCCTCATCTAATGACTCCTGGTCGCCCACCACACCTGGTAATAATCTTAAAATACCATCTAACAAAACTACTGCTGCTGTTTCTCCGCCAGATAAAATATAATCACCAATACTTATTTCTTCTATATTGTTAGATTCTATAACTCTCTGATCTACTCCTTCGAAATGGCCACATAAAATATTTAATCCAGATAATAAAGAAAAATTTTTACAAATTTCTTGCGTAAGTTTTTTTCCTTTAGGAGAAAGATAAATAGTAGGATTACTATTTTTGTTTTTAGTTAAACAATCATTTACCACATCTGGTCTCAATAACATTCCCTTACCTCCACCAAAAGGCTTGTCATCTACTGACCCATGCTTATCAATTGCATAGTCTCTTATATTCACAACCTCTAATCCCCATATATTTTTTTCCCTTGCTCTTTTATACATTCCTATATCAAGCAAGCCTGGAAAAAAATCTGGATACAAAGTAAATATTTTGGCCGACCACATCGTCGTTATGTTGTTTCTCCTATTCTTTTTTTTCTTCCACTACTGGAGCTGCCTCAGTGGCAGGAGCTTCTGCTGGAGCAGCTTCTGGTGCTGGTGCTGCCGCAGCTGCTTCTGCAGCTTTTTTTGCCTCTTCAGCTTTTTTTAATTTTTCTTGAGCTTTCTTTTTTGGCAAAGCTTTAATAGGATTATTTCTTTGTTTGGGCATAGGAATAACATTGGCTTCTCCTAAAAATCTTGCAATTCTTTCTGAAGGTTGTGCTCCCTGTTCTAACCAATACTTAATCCTCTCTAGATCTAAACTTAATCTTTCTTTTTTGTCTTTAGGTAATAATGGATTAAAAAATCCCACTTTCTCGATAAATTTTCCATCTCTTGGTCTTCGAGAGTCTGCAACTACTATTTTATAAAAGGGTCTTTTTTTCGCTCCCCCTCTAGACATTCTTATTTTTAACATTTTGTTCCTTTCTATTTTAAGTTATTAAAAAACTCGGGTGGAATATTTCCCATTCCATCCAGAGCACCTCTTCCGCCTTTTGACATTCGTTTCATCATGTTTGTCATCATTTTGTGTTGCTTAAGAAGCTTGTTTACCATTGAAATGTCCGTGCCGGATCCATTTGCAATTCTTTTCTTTCTAGAGCCATCAATTACTCTAGGGTTGTCTCTTTCCTTTTTAGTCATCGATAAAATAATTGCTTCTTGTTTTGCAAGCAAACTTTCATCTAAATTGGCTTCATCTAATTGTTTTTTAATTTTAGAAATTCCAGGCAACATACTTAATACGCCACTCATGCCTCCTGCTTTTTTCATTTGTCTGATTTGTTTTAAATAGTCATGAAAAGTAAAAGTTCCTTGCTTCAAACTTTCTTCTAACTCTTCAATTTTTTCCTGTTCTAATCCTTCGGAAACTTTTTCTACTAAAGAAACTACGTCACCCATTCCCAAAATTCGGTTAGCAATTCTATCTGGATGAAATATTTCTAATTCATGAATACTTTCGCCAGTTCCTAAAAATTTAATAGGACATCCGGTTACAGCTTTCATACTTAATGCAGCACCACCTTTTCCATCTCCATCTATTCTAGTTAAAATAATAGAACTCAATGAAACGGTTTTTTTAAATTCGCTAGCAATATTGACCGCATCTTGTCCTGTCAGAGAGTCTGCCACCAAAATAATTTCGGTAGGCTGAATATTGCTTTCTAATTGTTTTAACTCCATCATCATTTGTTGATCAATTTGAGTTCTTCCTGCAGTATCAAAAATAATAATATCCTCGCCAGATAAGGAGGCAGCATTAATTGCACGCTTTGAAATTTCTAAAGGAAACTGCCCCTCAACAATTGGTAAGGTTTTAATTGAATTATTTTGACCAAGAATTTCTAATTGTTTTTGTGCGGCTGGCCTATAAACGTCAAGGCTAACTAGCATACTTTTTTTGGAAAATTGTTTTTCTAAATATTTAGCTAACTTTGCAGTAGTGGTAGTTTTTCCAGATCCTTGTAATCCCACCACCAAAATTTTAACTGGGGGAACTGCATTTAAATTTATATCTTTTTTCTCGTCCCCTAACACCCTAACTAATTCGTCATGAACTATTTTGACGATCATCTGACCAGGGGTAACTGATTTTAAAACTTCTTGTCCAATGATCTTTGGCTTCACATTAGTAATAAAATCTTTCGCAACACTAAGCGAAACATCAGACTCCAACAAAGCTTGTCTAATTTTTCTTAATCCTTCGTCAGCTTGTTTTTCATCTAACCGAGTAATTCGATTGAAGAACGAAAATGCGCTTTCTATTTTATCTGTTAAACTTTCAAACATATTTTTCTCTCCTCCAGCACAAATTGCACTAGTGGGCGAATCCTCGCTGACTAGTGTTGATCTCCTCCGCAGAGGACACCACAAAAATTGTAACAATTTGTGGAAGTAGCCTGAAGCTATATACTAATAATTTAAAAGTCAAGAAAACTGGGGTATTAGTTAAAGTGATGAATTTTAAAGGTTATAAAATGGATGGATTGGGAAATGATTTTTTAATCATTGATCAAAGAGCTATGCCGATTGCTCTCACTGCTGATCAAATTAAAAAATTAGGGAATAGAAACAACATAGGGTTTGATCAATTAATTTATATAAACCCTGGCAAAAATTCTATGCCTGATATTTTATTTTATAATTCAGATGGTGGGGAATCTGCCGCTTGTGGAAATGGAAGTAGATGCGTTGCTTACTTACTAATGAATGAAAAAAAAATTAATAATATTTCTATTAATACCAAAAGTGGAGTTCTGCATTCCATTCATAATGGAAATCAAAATATTACTATCAATATGGGAGAGCCTATTTTTGATTGGAATAAAATACCTTTATCTCACCAAATGGATTACACCAAAATACCCATTAACTTAAAAAGCGGCGAACAATTTACTGGTTATAGTTTGAGTGTAGGCAATCCTCATATTATTTTTTTTGAGGATATTGAACTTTCGATACTAAGAACAATTGGTCCTCAGATAGAGCATCACGAATTTTTTCCAGAAAGATGTAATGTTACTTTTGCAAACGTTCTGGACAAAGAAAATATCAAAATCAAAGTTTGGGAGCGAGGTGCCGGTCTTACTAAAGCTTGCGGAACAGCTGCTTGTGCAACCGCTGTTGCATCTAGTAAAAAAAACCTAACCAATAAATTAGTTAATATTCATTTTGAAAACGGAATACTAACTATTGAGTGGAAGAATGATAATCATATTTATATGAGCGGTCCTGTTTCAGACATTAAAGAAGTAAATATAGAAATTTAATACATGGGCTTTTTTAACAATTTGAAAGAAGGACTGTTTAAGTCTTCTAAAAGTTTATCTGAAGGTATTACTAATATCTTTACTAAAACTAAGGCAAATGATGCACTTCTAAATGAAATAGAAGATTTCATGATTGAGGCTGACTTTGGTACAGAAGTAGCAAAAAAATTTAAGGCAACATTAGCACATCAGAAATATTCCGACGAAGAATTAAAGAAAGAAAATTTTTATAAAATATTTGCTGAGGAAGTTTCTAAAATTTTACAGCCATTAGAAAAAGAAATTTTTAGTAATAGTGAAAAACTTACAACTATTTTAATTTGTGGAGTAAATGGGACCGGTAAAACCACAACTATTGGAAAACTTTGCAAATTATTTAAAGAAAAAAATAATAAAATAGCAGTTGGAGCAGCAGATACTTTTCGAGCAGCAGCAATTGACCAGTTAAAAATATGGTGTGAGCGAAACAATACGGACATGATTCAATCTGATGTTGGATCAGATCCTGCCTCTGTTGCATTTAAAACACTGGAATACGCTAAAAATAATAATAAAAATTTATGTATAATAGATACTGCTGGAAGACTTCATAATAAAAAAAATCTTATGGAAGAGTTTTCCAAAATCATCAGAGTGATCAAAAAAATTGATCCTGAGGCTCCACAAGAAACATGGATTGTACTAGACGCAACTACAGGACAAAATGCTATTAACCAAATCGAAGAGTTCAAAAAAATTACTCCGATCACTGGAATTGTGATGACTAAATTAGATGGAACAGCAAAAGGCGGGGTATTAGTAGCTATTGCTGATCAATTCAAAATTCCTATTGTAGCGATAGGCATTGGAGAAAAGGAAGATGATTTACTACCCTTCAAAGCTAAAGATTTTACGGAAGGTTTAGTAAATAGATAAATTATTTATATTTTTTTTTGGCAATAAAAATACCTAACAAAACCAAGAGCGCTCCATAAAAATGATAAGGTAATAATTTTTCTGAAAATAATATCATTCCATAAATAGCGCCATAAATCGGCATAAAATAAACTGTTAAACCTGCTATAGACGCCCCTGCTAATTGTTGGAGTTTTGTATACATTAAGAAAGCTAATGCTCCTGGAAAAATTGCAGCTAATAATGAAAAACTTAAATAAGCAAAATCAAAGCTGGTGGGAAGAAAATATTTATGTTCAATAATAAAAAAGGGTATTAAAATTACCGAACCTACAAAACTCATTAGAGTAAATCTTTCAATAATATTAAAATTACTTTTCCAATTAATTAAAAATATGGAAAAAAAGGCCCAGGCGACTGCAGCTAAAAAAATCCATAAATCACCATATTCAAATTTAAGATTTAAAAAATTATAGAGATGGCCTTTAAAGACAATAAAAATTACTCCAAAAACGCTTAAAAAAACTCCTAAATATTGAATTAATTTTAAACGTTCATGAAATAAAATAGCTGATAATAAAATAATAAAAATTGGCGACAGAGCATAAATGATACCCATGTTAGTTACAGAAGTAGTAAGGCCAGAAATATAAGGAAAAGCTCCACAGATTGAATATCCTGTAAATCCTAAAAAAAAAAGTTTACCGAATTCTTTTTTTATAAATCTTCTTTTTTTATAAATAGACTTACAAACAAAAGGAAAAAAAATTATAAAAACTAAAAACCATCTTGAATAAGCCAAAGACACAGGAGGAACGTTGCCCAAAGCTCCACGCGCAACTGCAATATTTGCAGTCATAAAAATAGGCTGAATAAATAGAAGAGCAAAATTAAAAAAATTAATTTTGGGTTTCAATTTATTAGATTATAGGAAATTAACTATTTTTTTTTACTTTTAATAATTCCAACCACCTCGCCTGCTTCGCATAGCATCATGGCAATTGCTACTGCCATGATAATGTATACGGGCAGTGCCTCTATAAAACCAATCATTGGGGATCTAGTAAAAGTAATAGCGATACCCAACAAAAAAGAAATTGCTATTGTTAAGCCAATAAAAGTTGTGATCTTATTCATCATTTTTTCTCTCCTCCAAAATATTTTTTAACTAACCAATTTGCAGTTCTCATTAATCTTGGATCATCAAACTTTTCTCCAACAATCTGAACTCCTAGGGGCAGATTATTCGATCCAGTTAATAATGGCAATGAAATTGATGGCATTCCTAAATAAGTCCAAATCGTACAGAACTCAGGGCTTCCCGTATAATTTAATCCTTTGGGAGCTACCCCTGTAGTCGAAGGTGTTAAAATTGCATGATAATCATGAAAAACTTCAGAAAAAGTTTTGTAAAAATAATCTCTATTTTCACATGCCTCTACATAATCACGTGACTTATATTTCATGCCTCTTTCAATTGCTTCGATTAATTTTTTTCCAAGTTTTGATTTTGATTTTTGATAATAATCTTTAAAAGCATACGACATATCTGTCTCATGAATTATTTGATGATAGTCAAATATTTTATCAAAATAAGAAGGTGTGTCATAAACCTCGATGTACTTGCCCATTTTTTTAATAAATTGCTCAAAACTTTTAATTGCATCTTTATCCATATTTTTCCATTTAGAAGTTTTGTAAAAAATAAATTTAGGTTCAAAGGGAGGCTCCTCTTTAGAAATATTTAGAATATTAGTAACTGGAAAATGAACTGTAGAAATATCATCAATATCTTTTTTAATTATTTCTTTGCTTATGAGAGCCAAATCATCGATGCATTTACTAATTATTCCGACATGATCCAATAAATATGATTGCTTCAAAACTCCTCTTCTTGAGATTGAGCCAAAAGTTGGCTTATAACCATAGACTCCACAATAAGAGGCCGGTCTAATTACCGAGCCATTAGTTTGCGATCCTATAGCTACAGGCACCATGCCTGCTGCTACAGCTGCTGCTGAACCACTGGAAGATCCTCCTGGAGTTCTTTCATAGTCATGAGGATTTTTAGTTTTTCCTGGATCAAAATAAGCAAACTCAGTGGTGACTGTTTTTCCCATAATAATCGATCCAGCATTTGTTAATAAACTTGCCACTTCAGATTCTTTGGTGGTTTGAAGACCCTTGCGAATATCAGTTCCACATCTAGTTGGCATGTCATCAGTTCCAAAAATATCTTTGATACCAATTGGTAAACCATGCAAAGCACCCAGATCTTTTCCTGACTTTCTAAAATCATCAGCTTCAATAGATTTTTTAAGAAAAAGTTCTTTATCGAAAAATTCCCACGCCTGAACCTTTTTTTCTACTTTTTCATAACGATTAATAAATGACTCAGCAATTTCTTGAGCTGAAACTTTATTATTTTTTTGAAGATCTATCAGCTGTGTTGCTGATAGGTTGATCAAATCAGGCATGTTTTAATTAGCCTGTTGGACCCATTAATGTGTTTGGTAACCAAAGCACTATACCAGGGAAATTGTACATCAGTATCATCACTGTAATAACAATAGCTAAGAAAGGCATAATACCTCTAAAGATCTCCATAAGCTCAACATTTTTGGTTTGCACCCCTTTGAGATAATATGCTGCCATAGCCATTGGAGGTGTAAGGAAGGAAGTTTGTAAATTCACTGCTATTAATAAAGCAAAGAAATACGGGTTGATTCCAAACTTTTCTAATAAAGGTAAAAAAATTGGAACAAAAATAATTAAAATTTCTGTCCATTCCAAAGGCCATCCCAGTACAAAAATAATAATTTGTGTAATTACTAAAAACTGCCAAGGTTCTAAATTCATAGATAAAAAAAACTCTTCAAACACATGGTGTCCACCTAAATATCCAAATACTGAAGCAAACGTCCACGATCCTACGAACAACCACATAATCATAGCAGTAGTTTTAGAAGTTAGAAAAACCGATTCTTTAATATTTTGCCAAGTTAACGTTCTGTAAAAATATGACATTACTAAAGCTCCTGCAGTTCCAAGAGCAGCGGCTTCCGCTGGTGTAGCTAATCCAGCTAAAATTCCTCCAAGCACTAATAAAATTAAACCAAATAAAGGTACAAATGAAACGATGACTTCTTTAATTACAGTTGCTCGATCAGGAATTTCTGACTCATGAGGTTTAGGAGCCAAATGAGGTTTAAAATACCCAAGTGCAATAGCATATATAATATAAGCACCCGCAAGTAATAAACCTGGACCCATTGCAGCAGCAAACAATCTTAACGGCGACAATTGAGCGATCACCGCATACACAATTAACATAATACTTGGCGGAATTAAAATACCTAAACAACCACCAGCACAAATAATTCCCGAAGCGAATTTTTTGTCATAACCAGCTTTTATCATTGCAGGCCAAGCCAACAAACCCATTAAAGTAACTACTGCACCAATAATACCTGTAGCTGTTGAGAATAAAGCGCAAGTCACAATAGCAGCAACGGCCATGGATCCTGGAAGTCTATGCAATGCTAATCGAAGAGAAGAGAAAAGTTTGGCTACAATTCCAGCTCTTTCCACAACATACCCCATGAAAAGAAATAATGGCACGGCTATCAAGACGTGATTGGTCATCACAGAAAAAGTGTTTTGAACCACTAAGTCTAAAATTCTATTCTCAAAAAAAGCTTTTGTTGGATCAAAATAGGCATAAAATCCAAATCCAACACCCATCGCTAACAAAGTAAACGCTATTGGAAATCCTAAAAGAACTAGGAATAAAAATATTCCCATCATCAATATTGCTACATCTGGATTGGATAAAATCATAAAATTATTTACCTGCTGTTATTTTTTTTTATTTTTTTTTGGTAGAACACCATTAATATTGGACACAACACCATCAATATCTTTTTTCTTAATTAATTTCTTTTCAGTTTCTTCAACATCATCTTCTCTCGGTGGCCATTTATTTGTTTGCATCGTAACTATACATCTAAGTAACTCTGCAATACCTTGCAGGACAAGCAAAACTCCAGCTACTGGAATTAAAGTTTTAAACATGTAAATTTGAATTTGCGCAGGACTATTCCAGCTAGTCTCTTTTGCATGCCACGCCTCACCAGCATATTCTATTCCTTTGTAAGCTAAAGCTAAAACTCCTGGAAAATAAAATAAAAAATATAGTACAAAATCTATTTTTGCTTGGGTAGAAGGCTTCATCAATCTATAAAAAACATCCCCACGAACATGGGATTGTGTAGCAACTGCATAAGCTCCTGCCATAATGAATAAAGCTCCATACATTTCAATACTAAAATCAAAATTCCAAAGCGTTGGAGCATTAAATACGTATGCCATAATACACTCATAAACAGTTCCAAAGGTTAAAATGAAAATGCACCAAGCAAATGTTTTTCCAACTGATATACTTAATTGATCTGCAAATTTTATATATGAAAACATTTTTATTTATTTACCGTAATTCTTACTAAATTTGTTTACTCATTTATACAAAAAAGGGGGCAATAAAATTTTGCCCCCTTTTTTATTTATAATACTCTTAAACTATTACAGTTTAACTTTTGTTGGGTCACCAAATGTTCTTGTGTATGCCAATCTGTAATTAGGCTGGTTCATAAACAAGTATTTCATGACTACTTTAGCATAAGCTTGTTGAGATTTAACGATCTCATCAAATAATGCATCTTTTCTAAAGTCCTTCATAACTTTATCCCAAGCAGCTAACTGAGCATCTAGGATAGCATCAGAAGTTTGGTACACATTAACCTTATGTTCGTTCATTAACTTACCAAGGTCAGCTGAGTATCTAACTAATGCTTTCCAATAGTTGTCTGTGTTTGCAGCTTCAGCAGCATGTTTCAAGATAGCTTGATGCGCTGGTGATAAGCTTTGGTACTTAGCTTTATTAAAGTGCATTTCAAACATCTCTTGAGATTGGTGGAAGCTTCCTAAGTGATAATGCTTAGAAACATCTTGCATACCAAAATCTTTATCAGATGTAGGGTTGTTAAACTCTGCAGCTTCAATAAGACCAGTTTTCATTGCAGGCTGAATCTCTCCTCCTGGCAACTGTCTCACTACCATTCCCATTGCTTGAAGAACGTTTGTAGCAAGTCCCACTGTTCTGTATTTCATACCTTTAACATCAGAAACTTTCGTAACATGTTTTTTAAACCATCCGAAAGGCTGTGCAGGCATTGGCATCGCAAAAAAACCAATAACATTTAAACCAATTTTTGCTAAAGTTTTTTCGTATAATGCTCTTCCTCCACCGTACTCAATCCATCCCATTAATTCTTGAGATGAGAAACCGTAAGAAGGTCCTGTTCCAAATAATGATGCAGCTGGGTTTTTACCATACCAATAAGCAGACACTGAGTGAGAAGCGTCTACTACACCTTTGCTCACACCTTCTGCAATTTCGGCAGTTTTAAGAACTGCACCAACTGGCAACACTTCGATTGAAAGGCTTCCGCCTCCCATAGCGTTAACTTTTTTTGCATAGTCGCCTGCCATTTCAAAGAAGATATCTCTTCCCCCTGGCCAAGCTGCTTGCATTTTCAACTTCACAGTTTTCATGTGTGCCGCTGAATAAGCACCAACGTTAGGCATCGCTACAGTAGCTACTGCTGCTGCGCCTGTTACCGCTGCTGCCTTAAAAAATTTACGTCTAGATTGAGACGTAATTGTTTTTTTTGACATGTTTTTATTCTCCCATGTTAGTTTGTTAAATTTAACTGGTACAATTAATCAAATAATGACCTCACTGTCTTTAAAAAAATTAAACAAAAAATAGAAAAAAAAGCTTGATTCCTGTATTTTTTAATAGATTTACAACTTAAAAGTGTAAATTAATTTACTTGATCTTTTGGTCTCTTGTTAGAAAAAAATTCTTGAAGATTATTTATTGCTCGATCTCCCATGGCCAATCTCGTTTTTTGAGTAGCACTTCCAAGGTGTGGTAATAAAAAAAGATTATTTAATTTTAAATATTCCTCATTAATTTTAGGCTCCCCATTATAAACATCTAAACCTAATGCAAATACTTTTCCACTTTTCATCGCCTTAATCATAGCCTCGTCATTAATTACATCGCCGCGAGCTGCGTTAGCAATTACCACTTCATCGGGTAAATAATTTATTGTTTCTTCATTTAATAAATTAACTGTCTCAGCTGTCGCTGGACAATTAATAGATAAAAATTCACTCTGTGAAAAAAGAGATTTAATATTGCTATGATAGATAGCTCCCTTTTCTAGCTCTGCAGATAATTTCGTTCGGTTATGATAATGAATCTCCATACCAAACCCTCTTGCTCGCTCAGCAACTGCTCTTCCAATTCTTCCCATTCCTAAAATTCCTAGTTTGCGATCAGACATTTGTTTGCCAAGTAAAAAATTTGTAGACCAAATCCAACTTTGCTCTTCAGCATATTTTCTTCCTTCATAAGCTCTTCTGGAAGCTCCGAGTAAAAGTAGAATAGAAATATCTGCTGTAGCGTCTGTTAAAACTTCTGGTGTATTCGTAACTACTATTCCTCTAGCGGTAGCAGCTTCCGTATCAACGTTGTTATAACCTACTGCGTAATTTGCTATAATTTTAACACTAGAAGAAAGTTTTTGAATAGTTTCTTTGGTAAATTTATTTCCTCCTACGCACAAAATACCATCACAATCTTTAGATAGTGCGATAATTTCTTCTGTAGATAAAATTTTATCTTGCTTGTTTAATTTGGCATCAAATAATTTAAGAACTGTTTCTTCTGTTGGTCCTAATAAATTTCTAGTTACTAATATTTTTTTCATGCACTTTTGATTTCTTTGGGTTGATTACCACCTGTAAACCAATCTAACAACTCTATCGTGTGCACAATAGGGATTGTGGTTCCAGTAGAGATTTGCGTAATACATCCTATATTTCCAGCAGCAATAAAATCTGGCTTTATTTTATTAATATTAGTTACTTTTCGCTTCAATAATTCTTTAGCTAAATCTCCTTGTAATAAATTATAAGTACCTGCAGATCCGCAACATAAATGACCATCTGGAATTTCTAAAATTTCACTACCGCTTTGTTTTAATAAATCCAAAGGTTGCTGATGAACTTTTTGCCCGTGTTGCATCGAACATGCTGAATGGTAGGCTATTTTGTGTGTTTTTCCTGAAGTTTTAAAATTTAACTTAATATTTTTCCCTAAATATTCAGTCACATCTTTGGACATTTCAGAAATCATTTTTGCTTTTTTACTCAGTTCTTTATCTGGATGATGTTCAAAAATAAAACCATAGTCTTTCAATGTAGTTCCGCAGCCAGAAGTGTTTACCAAAATTGCGTCTATAGGTTTTTTTTGACAAATGTCATACCAAGCATTGATATTTTTAATAAAAGATTCTTTAGCCAAGTCTTCTTTTCCCAGATGATGATTTAATGAACCACAACAACCGGCTTCTTTAGCCACATACACTTCTACGCCATGACGATTTAATATATTAATAGTCGACTCGTTAATTTGAGGCGAGATAACTTTTTGTACACAACCAGTTAATAAAATAACTCTAGCAACCACTTTGTCTTTTGGTTTGTAAACATTTTTATTTTTTAACACTGGTTTTGGAAATTTTGCAGGCATTAGAGCCATCATGTTTTTAATTTTACTTGGCATTAAAAAAGAAATGGGTTTTGCAATTTTAACCATGAGCGCCATCAAGCGAAATAGTTTGGTATTAGGTAAAACCAATGACAGAATTTGTCTTAAGGTTTTGTCTAACCAAGGACGTTGATAAGTCCTCTCGATATGATTTCTAGCATGATCAATGATATGCATGTAGTTCACACCGGATGGACAAGTGGTCATGCAGGCATAACAAGACAAACATCGATCTATATGTTTTACAATTTTTTCATTTGCTGGCTTACTATTTTCCAGCATATCTTTAATCAAATAAATTCTGCCTCTTGGTCCATCCAGCTCATCTCCTAAAACTTGATAGGTCGGACACGTAGCATTACAAAATCCACAATGAACACATTTTCTTAAAATTTGTTCAGAGTTACTAACCTCATGATCCTCTAGTTGTTTTTTAGTAAATTTAGTTTGCATTATATCCCCGCATACATTTTTCCAGGATTTAAAATACTTTTTGGATCAAAGCTTTTTTTAATTCTGGATGTTAACGACTTAAGTTCGCTACTTGAACTAGTTAAAAAAGATCCTGTACTCCTATACGTGATATTAGACTTTACAATGGTCATATGTGCATTTTTTTGAAGACAAAATTTTTTAATTTTTTCTATTATCAAATAAGAAGGATCAGAATTATCTATCTCCATCCACACTAATCCGCCCGCCCAATCAATAAAATATTTATTATTGATTCCTAAAACAGAATCTTCACAGAACTGTTTTACAAAAGAGTCTGTATCGCTAGGAGCTAATGATATTTTAGCTACAATATTTGGAGAGTTGCTAAAACATTCAAGATTAGAAGCTATTTTCCAAAAAAGTTTTGATTGATAGAGCTCAAGAATAGTTGTTTGTTTCATTTCCTTAAAAATAGACTGCAAACTTTCGATTCTTTCAATAACAGATTTTTTTTGGCCCTCTACTCTTAGCGCCAAAACAGAATGAGTATTATTTAAATCGTTCAATCTAAAAAAGCTTATGTTATTTTTAGGAAAATAACATGCCCCTGATATTTCTAAAGAAGTCTTCATAACCTTGGAAAAAGCTTTAATGGCATCAGAAATATTTAAATTATAAATAACAAAGGTGTCGCTGTATTCTGGATCTGGCAATACTTTTAGCACTACCTCCGTCAAGACTGATAATGTTCCGTACGATCCGGCCACTAACTTACTTAAATCATAACCAGTTACATTTTTAACAACAGTCCCTCCAGATTTTATAATCTCTCCCATTCCATTAACTGCTCGAAAGCCAAGCAAGTGATCTCTTAGCGCTCCAGCTTTGAATCTTCTTGATCCAGACAAATTACATCCGATAGCTCCTCCTACAGAACCATAATTACTTTTTCCGTAATACAAATAACCATAATCGACTGGCTCAAAACCTAGCATTTGTTGTTTTGATTTTAAAACTTCCATTACTTCTAACATCGAAGTATTAGCTCGAACCTTGATATAAAGTTCTTCTGGCATATATTCGACCACACCCTTCATTCTACTTAAGTCTAAAGTTTGCGAGCATTGAATATATCTTCCGATTGCTTTGGTATTGTAACCAACTACTTCAATAGGATGATTGGCTTTTGCAGACTTCTTAATAAAGTCTGATATCTGAGACTCGTTATCTGGCTGATATACACCTGACATTAAAACCTTGGCAGATCTGGAAATTTTGTTTTTCCTTGATGAATATGAACTCTACCTTCTTCTGCACAACGATGTAACACTGGATAAACTTTGCCAGGGTTAAGAAGATTTTTATCATCAAATGCCTGCTTTAATCTCAGTTGTTGTTGTATGTCGTTATCATTAAACATTTCACACATTAAATCTCTTTTCTCAATTCCTACACCGTGCTCGCCCGTTAATACCCCTCCAACTTTTACACAATATTTTAAAATATCTGCTCCAAACTGTTCTGCTTTTTTTAATTCTTTTGCGTTGTTAGAGTCATACATAATTAAAGGATGCAAATTTCCATCTCCCGCATGAAAACAATTAGCAACTCCTAAACCATATTTTTTAGACATTTTATAAATCTCACCCAAAACATCAGCTAATTTATTTCTTGGAATAGATCCATCCATACAAATATAATCTGGAGAAATAACTCCTAAAGCAGGAAAGGCTGCCTTTCTCCCTTTCCAAAAACGCATTCTTTCTTCATCGCTAGTACTAGCTCGATGGTAAGATGCTTTATTATTTTTAGAAATTTCTAAAACTTTCTCAATTAAAATATCTACTTCACTTTCTGTTCCATCCAACTCTACAATTAAAAGAGACTCTACATCTTTAGGATAGCCCGCCTTCGCATAATCATCTGTTGCTTTAATAAGAGGTCTGTCCATTATTTCCATTCCCGCAGGAACAATTCCTTTGGAAATTATATCTGCTACGCAATTGCCTGAGTCTTCAATGGTATCAAATCCTATGAGTACGGCTCTTACCGCTTGGGGCTTTTTTAAAATTTTAACAGTGACTTCTGTTATGACACCAAGCAAACCTTCTGAACCGGTAATTAATCCAAGTAAATCATAACCCTCTGAGTCCAAATTCTTACCGCCGATACGTAAAATAGTTCCATCCATAAGAACCATTTCAACGCCCAGAACATTATTAGTAGTCGTTCCATATTTTAAGGAATGAACTCCTCCAGAATTTTCAGCTATATTGCCTCCTATGGAACAAGCTATCTGACTAGATGGATCTGGAGCATAATAAAAACCCTCATGCTGAACCGCCTGAGTAATCGACAAATTAGTAACTCCTGGCTGAGCAACAACACACCTATTTTCAAAATCAGTTTCTAAAATTTGATTAAATTTACCAAGTCCAACCAACACACAATCTTGCAAAGGCAATGCACCTCCGGATAGCCCGGTGCCCGCTCCTCTTGGGACTACTTTTATATTATTATTAAAACAATATTTTAAAACATTGCTGACTTCTTGGGTGGTTTCTGGAAGAACAACTGCAATTGGTTTTTGTTTATAAGCAGTTAAACCGTCCGTCTCATAGGGTGTGATCTCTTCATTTTCAAACAAAACATATTTAGAAATTTTTTTTAATTCAGAGACAATGTTTTCTTTATTATTAATTACAAGCTCATCCGCTTGTGGCATTTGTAAAGACATGATTTTTAAAGCTTAATTATAGAATAAATTCTATAATATTTTCTTTATCTTTTCCAAGGCTTTTTCAATATTTTCATACGAATTTGCAAAGCTAAAACGTACAAAATCCTTAGCCGATTTTCCAAAACTTGTTCCTGGAACTATGGCAACTCCAGCATCATACAAACACTTATCAGCAAACTGAGTTCCGTTTAATCCTGTGCCACTCACATTAGGAAAAACATAAAAAGCTCCTCCAGGATTATTACAAGTAATTCCTTTAATAGAATTTAAACCATCTACAATCAATTTTCTTCTTTTAGAAAACTTATCCATCATATCTTCTAGAAAATCATGTGGTCCGTCCAATGCTGCCATAGCTGCAACTTGATTAGCTGCAGAAACACAAGAATAACTGTTAATAGCCATTCTGGTTACTTGTTCTATAAATTGTTCAGGCCAAACACTCCAACCAAGCCTCCATCCTGTCATTGCGTAGGTTTTGCTCCAACCATCTAAAACAATTAAACGATTATATAGCTCTGGATAATAAAAAAAGGACGGCATTTTTTTATTATCATAAATTTGTCTACTATAAATCTCATCACTCAAAATAGCTACATTCGGAAATTTTTGTAACCCTTTTGCCAATTCATCAATTTGTTCTTTGGGTATCAATCCACCAGTAGGATTTTGAGGATTGTTTAAAATTAATAATCTTGTTTTGTCATTAATTAACGAGAGAACATCCTTAACGTTAAAAGAAAAATTATTTTTATCTGAGAGATACATGGGAACTGCTTTGGCTCCTGAATAATTAATCATAGACTCATAAATAGGAAATCCAGGTTCTGGATAAATTATTTCTGCTCCAGGCTCTCCAAAAAGCATAATAGCAAAATACATAATAGGTTTGCCGCCCGGGGTAATGAGAACTCTGGTAGGATCTACCTGGGCTCCGTACATTCTTTTTACGTGCGCACAAACACTTTGTCTTAACTCCAAAGTTCCATTCGCAGGTGTATATCCGTGATGGCCATCTTCTAATGCTTTTTTTCCAGCCTCCACAATATGCTGTGGTGTTCTAAAATCTGGCTGACCAATACCCAAATTAATAATTTCCTTGCCTTCAGCTTCAAGCTTTTTAGCTTTGGCCAAAACTACAAAAGCAGACTCGGTTCCCAATCTAAAAAAATTTTCAGCTATTTTCATGATGATTACCTAAAAGAAATTTTATCTTTAGTTAACTCTTGAACCGAACGACAGCCCATTAAAGTCATTCCTCTTTGAATTTCATCTTTAAGTTTTCCAATCAATCGTTCCACTCCTGGTTGGCCTCCTGCACTCAAAGCATATAAATAAGCTTTTCCCATAGAACAAGCTTTCGCTCCTAATGCCAATGCTTTTAACACATGAGTTCCTCTTCGAATACCACCATCTAAAATGACCTCTATTTTATCTCCAACAGCATCAACAATTGTTTCTAGTTGATCAAAGGGAGCTCTAGAACCATCAAGCTGTCTTCCACCATGATTGGAGATCATGATAGCGGTTGCTCCAATATCAATTGCTTTTTTAGCATCTTCCACAGACATTATGCCTTTCAATGCAAAAGGACCGTTCCATTTTTTAATAGCATACTCTGCATGTTTCCAATTCATGGTCGTGTCAAACTGTTGGTTAATATAATCCATAATGGACATTTCAATACTTGTTCCCTTTTTGGTCATATGGGCAATATTTGCTAAACTAAATTTTTTTCCAAATAAATAATTTAAACTCCAGGCTGGATGAGTCATAAAACTTAATAAGCTTGATAAAGTTAAAGAAGGTGGAGTAGTAAATCCTGTGCGATGATCACGCTCTCTATTACCGGCAACTATGGTATCAACAGTTAAACACATTGCTTTAAATCCAGAGCTTTTACATCTCTCAATTAAATTATCTGTCAGGCCTTGATCTTTATGAATGTACAATTGAAACATTTTTGGTCCTTGCGCCACTGCAGCAACATCTTCAATGCTAGTAGTTGCCATAGTAGATAAACTAAAAAAAGTTCCAAATTTTTCTGCAGCTCGAGCCGTGGCAGTTTCACCTTCGTGATGATACATTTGATGCATTGCTGTGGGTGATAAAAAAAGAGGAAATTCTATTTTTTGTCCTAATACCGTTGTTGATAAATTAACATTACTAACATCTGTCAAAACAGAAGGGATAAGATCACAGCTATCAAAAGAACTGGTGTTTCTTTTTAAAGTAACCTCGTCATCAGCACCGCCATCGATGTAATGAAATATTGGAGAAGGTAATTTTTGTTTTGCTAACTTTCTAAAATCACCGACATTATAACAGTCGCTGAGTTTCATAAATTTAGAAACGTGTTAGAAAATTTACAGTGTAGCTGTTAGCTCCTGGATTTTTGTCTCCAAGGCTAGCATTCGATACGTGACTATAGCCAAGGGAAAGATTTGTACTTTTTCCCAAATCTAATCCCAAATTTATTTGCGATTTAAACTCTATAGTGTGACCCAAATCTTTTCCATCTCCTTTACGATAAACACCTGGAGTAAAGCTTGGGCTAATGACCAATGATCCAAATTTGTAATCAATTTTTGCTCCTGAATAAATCATTGCAGCTGAGTCTTCAGTAACAAAAGCTCCAAAAACAGGGATAATTTCTCCGATAGCTGAAGGTACTTTATTTTCTCTAAATCCATAAGTCATATCAAGCATCATGGCATTTTTACTTTTATCGCTATAATCAAATTTTCCTACAGCAACATTAAAATCGCCAGCACCTGAATTTACAGTTCCTAAGAAAAAAAAGCAGAGTACAATTTTTAATAATTTATTCATGATTTAAATACAGCTTATAATAAACGAGAATATAAAAATATAGTGAATTCCACAACAGCATGTAAGTCAAATTGTCTTATAAATTGCACTTAATGTACTTATTCTCTCTTAAAAATGGTCTTTTTATAGAGAGCGAAGGCAATGATGATTAAAACAGAAAAAGGAATTAGCCATAATAAAAGAGTAGTTTTTTTTATAGGTGGATTGAATAAGATCCAATCTCCATACCGATCTGCTAAATATTGATAAATTATTTCATTACTCTCATTAGCATCAATTTTATTTTTAATAATTTGTTTTAAATCTTTGGCAAAATCAGAATTAGAGTCGTGGATTGATTGACCCTGACAAACTAGACATCTAATATTTTTATAAATCTCCAATTCTCTGTTCGTGGATGCTGATGTACTTTGAAAACAAATAAGTGATATAAAAGTAATAATACAAATCCAATTTTTCATTTTATTATTTCAATTATTTTTAGATAAATACTCTCATTGATAGGACCCACGTGCTTAAAGATAATAATGCCGCTTGAATTAACAATATAAGTCTCCGGAACACCATAAGCTCCAAGTTCAATAGAATTTTTCCCATCCACATCCAAACCCACAAAATAAAAAGGATTGCCTAAATTTTTTAAAAATAAAATTGCATTTGAGTTTGAGTCTTTATAATTAATTCCATAAATTTGTATTTTCTGTTCATCCTTTAACCTCATTAAGAAAGAATGTTCATCTCTACAGGGTACACACCAAGAAGCCCAAATATTAATTATATAAAACAAATCTTTACTTTTTGCTGGTAAGGAAATTTTTTTTTCTTGATCAAAAAGAGAAGTTAGTTCTATGTTGGGCAGTTTTTTATTGACCATCACTTGTGGATTATTTTTAGTATTAGAACTTAACGCATAATAAAAAACATAAATAAAGATGCTAAATAATAATATTAAAATAAATATATTAATTTTTGTTTTCATTTCGCCTCTGTAAAAAACTCAAAAGACCACCTGCAGTGATCAAAACAAATCCTAGCCAAATGAGCCTGATACAATAATTATAATAAAATCTTATGCCAATTCCAGTAGATGGGTCGCTAGAATAATCCATGGCTATATAAATATCATTCAGTCCCTGACTTTGAATACTGGTCTCTGATGTAAATTGCTGTGGCTGATTATATTTTCTAATGCTTGGTTTTAATACTGTTTTAACATTATTTTTTTCGATTTCATAATAGCCAAACAACTCATCAAAATTTTTTCCTTTTTTAGAAGAAGACTCGATAAAAGTTATTTTCGTATCCTCCAATAAAACCGACTGTCCTAATGCTATTTTACTACTAAGTTCTTTGGAAAAAAAATAATTTAAAGTAATAGATAACATCAGTACACCAAAACCGGCGTGCGAGACTAATCTTGCATAATTTAAATTCTTAAATTGTAAATAAAAAGGTTCATAAACCAAAGAGACAATCAAATAAAAAGAGCACATCAAACCTAACCAAAAAATGGTATTTTCTTTTTGAAGAATAACACTCGCAACACCTGACAGAAAAATAGACACCAAAAGAAAACTTAATAATTTATATTTTACAGAACTAAGTGAATTTTTACTCCATTTCAAATAAGGACCCATTGCCATTAAAATTAAAAAAATAAAAATAAAAGGAGCTAAAATCGTATTATAATATTTTGGTCCTACTGAAACACTATCTCCTGTAAAAACAGAAAGTAAAATTGGATAAGTGGTGCCAATGATTACCACGGTTAAGGCAAATATTAATAAATAATTATTAATTAAAATAGAAAATTCTCTGCTAAAAATAATAAAACCTGAACTATCATTATTTTTTTGATGAGAAGACTTCAAAATATAAATGATCAAAGCGATAAATGTAATCAGCGAAATAATTAACAATATAAACAATCCTCTCCTTGGGTCATTTGCAAATGCATGGACAGAATTTAAAATTCCAGACCTAACTAAAAAAGTTCCAAACAAACTAAGTACAAATGTTAAAATAGTTAAAATCGCCGTCCAATTAAAAAGTTTTTTTGATTGTTGCATTACTAAAATAGAATGAATTAATGCTGTAGCGGCAATCCAGGGCATAAGGGACGCATTCTCAACGGGATCCCAAAACCAATATCCTCCCCAACCTAACTCGTAATATGCCCAAAAAGAGCCAAGACCAATACCCAAAGTTAAAAACGTCCATGGCAGAAAAACCCAACGTTTTGCTGTAACAGCCCAGTTTTCATCATATTGATTAACAATTAATCCAGCTAAAAGAAAACTAAAGACTAAGGAAAAACCAACATATCCCAAGTATAAAAAAGGTGGATGTATAGCTAATAAAGGATCCTGCAAAATAGGATTTAATCCCAATCCTTGATTAGGAATGGGGATAATTTTTTCAAAAGGATTGGAGGTAAAAATTAAAAAAAATAAAAAAATTAATTGAATAAGACTCTGAAAAAAAATAGTTGTTGATCTTAATTTAAATTCAATATGATTACTAAATAAAGAAAACAAAAAACCATACAAAGAAATTACCAAAATAAACAAGAGCATACTTCCTTCGTGATTGCCCCATGTTCCAGAAATTTTATAAAAAAAAGGCTTGTCCGTATGAGAATTTTCATAAACCGAAAGAATAGAAAAGTCTGAATTAATAAAAGAAAGTACCAATAAAACAAAAGATAAAAGAATAAAGACAAAGCTTGCACGAAAAAAGAATATGTAATTTTTAAAATGCAAATTTGTTTTAGATAACCAAGACTGGCAAAATAAAAATAAAGTCCAGACGGTTAATGCAGAGGCAATGATTAAACTTACACCACCAAGACTGCTACTTATCATATTGTTTATTCCAATTTCCGCTTTTTTTTAATGCTTCAGCAACTTCTGGCGGCATATAGTTTTCATCATGTTTAGCTAAAATTTTTTTTGCTAATAAAAACTTTTTATCTTTTAATTCCCCCTCTACTACCGCCCCCTTTCCTTCTTGAAATAAATTAGGAAGTAATCCAGTGAATTCCACATAAACATCATTTTTAAGATCTGTAATCACAAAAGTGTACACTGAGTTTTTAGCTTTTTCTTGAATAGATTTATTTTTAACCAAACCTCCTATTCTTATCAATCCATTAGGTTTTTCATTAAGAAGTGATAGCTCGGTAGGAGAAAAAAAATACACAGTGTTTTTTTGTAAAGAATTAAAGACAAATTTTCCCACCACCAAAACAACAATAACGGTTACTAAAAATACAGTAAGTCTTTTTTTAGAAGCTGGGCTCATAATAGTTAATAATAATTATTTTAATATATTGTTCAGTTTGTCTTTTTTTAGTTTTAAAATTTCAGTTTTATAACGAATTAAAAAAATAAATAATGAAAATAAACAAAATCCAAAAAACATTACCAACAAAGGAGTCAACATAGAAGAATGAATAGCTGGAGATTCTGTTAATTTGATACTTGCAGGTTGATGCAATGTATTCCACCACTCCACTGAAAACTTAATGATAGGAATGTTTGCCAATCCTATTATTGCAATAATAGAAGAATATTTTTCAGCAGTAAAAAAATTTTTAATCAACCCCCAGCTTAAAATGTAAAAAATGTAAAAAAATACTAACAACAACATAGATGTTAATCTAGCATCCCAAGTCCAAAAAGTACCCCAAGTAGGCTGTCCCCACAATGATCCGGTGAATACAGAAATAAGGGAAAAAGTAAAACCAATCGGACCTAAACTTTTTGCATAAATAGTAAAAACTCTAATTTTAAAAATCAAACTAATGATAGAGCAAATTCCCATGGCTAAAAAAATCATCAATGCGAGCCAAGATGATGGGACATGAACATACATAATACGAACTGTATCTCCTTGCAGATAATCTTGGGGAGAAATGACCAATGATAAAATTAAACCAAAGATAATAATGCTAAGAAAAATAATTTTAAGCCAGTAAAAAAAATTATTGCTCAATTCAAAAATTTTTTTTAATTTAAATAAGTCAAGCATCTACCTTAAGAGTTATATAGAAAATATTTTATAAGAAATGTGACAAAGTTTGTCTGACTTAGAGAAGGGAGATTGTTGGGACAATAGCTCTAAGCCAGACAATGATTAATAAATAATAGAACAATCTGTCTACTAATTGCGCTAATCTTGTTAAATATGAGGCAGGCTGAAAAAACTAATTAGTTAATCTGCGATAAAGCCCATCTTTAGTTTTTCCCTTAAAAATCTCATTTACTAATGGGTGAGCAACAGGATCGTTTCGATCATCAAGAACCAAATTCTGTTCAGAAACATACGCTTCGTAAGTAATTTCATCGTTTTCTGCTAATAAATGATAAAAGGGCTGATCTTTTCTTGGTCGAGCTTCTTTTGGTATAGACTGGTACCATTCCTCTGAATTGTTGAATTGAAAATCTACATCATAGATCACACCTCTGAACTCAAATAATCGGTGTCTAACCACTTCTCCAATAGAAAACTTTGCTTTCTTTAATTGTTTTGGTTGCATCAATAAACTTAAGATAGTTATGATCTTAAATTAATCAAGTATTAAATTATTTAGTTTAGGAACATTTCAAGAGTAATTTTTGATTTAGTAGTCAAAAAATAGGGTAAAAACATTTTATTTTGTTTTCCAAAAAAAATATCCACATACATTTTGTTTAATTTTTTTTCATCTTCTTTTTCATGTCCAGATACGATGGCATAACTAAGTTTGCATTTTTGTAAAGATCCTTGGTAAGATAATTTGGAAGAATCAATAACATACCCATCACTATTCTCTTGAGAAAGTTTTAAATAAAAAACATTCGTACCGTCAAATACTTTTTGTTGTTTGTTGCAATTTAAATTATTTTTTTGATCAAAGACTAGTAACTGAATAGCCGTAAGTGGATCTACAACATTTTCTAAATCTTGCTTCTGTACAGGAACAATATTTTTTTTTATCTCCTTAGCTGGTACAGAAAAATTTTCGATTACTTTATTATTTTTAAAAACGATAGTAGTTGATCTTTTTTTTTTTATTTTGTCATAGGAAAAATTATAGGTAAATTGATCTTTAGTGTTTTTAGTAATACCGACGCCTTTAAAATAAGAAAAAAAAGCTAAAAGACTTTGGCTTTCTATCTCAGTTGCAATTGTATTGTTACTTGCGGTAGAAAATTGCACTTTCATAAATCTTAAATTTAGCCCATAAACATCAAAATTATAGTCTCGAGCTAATAGATTTTGCGGTACAAAGTTGAATAATATTAAAAAAAGAATAATGTTTTTTCTCATGAACAAATCATTAATTAAGTTTATTACAGACTTTGGGCCATTACTAATTTTTTTTATTTTTTACAAAAAATATGGAATGGAACAAGCAATTTTACCTCTAATTATTGCCACTGCTATATCTATTTTATTTATTTATCTTACCGAAAAAAAGGTACCAACCATGCCACTCATCAGTGGAATTTTACTTGCTGGCTTTGGAGGACTAACGCTCTATTTCAATGATAAAACTTTTTTTTACATGAAACCAACTATTATTAATCTTTTATTCGCTGGCATTTTATTATTTGGAAAAATAATTTTAAAAACTTCTCTTTTAAAAAAAGCTTTGGGAGAAGCCCTAAAACTAACAGATGAGGGTTGGAATATTTTAACTAATCGTTGGATTTATTTTTTTATTTTTATTGCTTTATTAAATGAACTTGTATGGAGAACTCAAAGTGAGGAATTTTGGGTACAATTTAAAGTGTTTGGGATGATACCTATCACTATTATTTATACCATTTTTCAAGTATCTATTATTAATAAGCATAAAATTGGTGACTAATGTTTCAATATAAAGTCATACACAACAAAAAATTTGAGGAAGAACAATTCTTTAATAAAAAGGAATTGGGAGAAATATTAAACCTATATGGATTTATGGTTTCTATGGGAGAGTGGAAAGATTATGCCATTTTTATTAATAAAAACTCAGTAGGATTTAACATTTATAGAAGAGCTACAGAAACACCTTTGTACCAAATTATAAAAAATTTACGTTCTAAAGATAAAAATCAAAAATACCTAATCCAAGATCAAGCAGGTACCATCTTAAAAAAATCAAATGACATCAAAACAATATTACAAATTATTAGTAAGCGAAAATTACAGTTAATTAAGTGAGTCATTCCAAAACAAACCTGCCTAAAAAAAATTGTAAAAAATGCGGACTGCCTTTTACTTGGAGAAAAAAATGGAGACGATCTTGGGAACAGGTGCAATACTGTTCAAAAAAATGTTCAGGTAATAAATAAAAAAGGCTCCCAAAATTATTTTGAGAGCCTTAATAATATTATATAATTTAATTTTAATTATCTTCTTTGACCAAATAATCTAAGCAACATAATAAATAGATTGATGAAATCTAAGTATAAAGTCAAAGCACCCATGATAGCTTTTTTGCTCATCACTTCATTAGCATCACTTTCAAGATACATATTTTTAATTTTTTGAGTATCATAAGCTGTTAAGCCCACAAAAATTAAAACACCTAATACCGAAATTACAAAATGCATGGCTGTAGATTTTAAAAATATATTAACTATAGAGGCTATTAAAATTCCAATTAGGCCCATAATTAAAAAAGATCCTACAGATGTTAGGTCTTTTTTGGTTGTGTACCCATATAAGCTCATTGCTCCAAATGTTCCTGCGGTTATAAAGAAAACTCGTGAAATGCTTGTTCCAGTGTACACGACAAACAAAGAAGACAAAGAAGCTCCCATTAAGCCAGCAAAAATCCAAAAAACTGTTTGAGCTCTTGTAGCACTCATGCTGTTGATACCAAAACTCATGTACATGACTATGCCAAGAGGAGCTAAAGCCACAACCCACATTAGTGAAGAGTTGTAGATGGCATTTCCAAAACTTGTTAATGCAGTAATATTTCCTGACGCATCAGTGATCACCGCAAATTTAAAAACTAATAATGCTATGATACCAGTTAAAAGAATGCCTGATCCCATAAAATTATATACGGATAGCATGTAAGTTCTTAGACCCTGATGAATTGCCTCCGATCTTGTAGTAGATCTAGTAGTTGATCTAATGGCGTTAATTCGGTCGTTTAAATTCATATTTTTTTTCCCTTTTGTATTAATTGTTTAAATTAATTTGAAATTAATATGACTATTAAATTAGACAATTTCAAGACTAATGAAAAAGTAATTTATAATGTCAAAAAACCTCTCAAATATTGGTTTAATGAGGTATTATTTGCAAGATCTGCCACAATTAAATCTAGAGCAACCCAAAAAATTGCTATCAAACCTAGCCAAGCCAGCCATGGTAAGGATTTAACCCACTTAGAAATTAAATTAGCCATGGTTGCCATCATAATAATAGATAATAATAATCCAAAAATTAATAATCCTGTATGACCCTTGGCGGCACCAGCAACTCCGAGAACATTATCTAAACTCAAACTTAAATCAGCAACTAAAATAGTTACAGCAGCTGAAAAAAAAGTTTTATCTTTTTTTTTTATTTGTGGAATATTTTTTTCTTTATGCTTGTTTTTAATTACATCTTGATAAAGACGATAACAAACCCATAATAATATTAGTCCACCAAATAATTTGATCCATTTTATTTGCAACAATAAAGAAACAATCAAAGTAAAGACAATTCTTGCAATCACTGCTGCACCCACGCCCCAAAATAAAACTTTTTGTCTAATGTTCGAAGGAAATGAAGAAGCCACCATACCAATGATAATGGCATTGTCTGCTGCTAGCACTAAATCTATTAGAATAATTTGAAATAGAATAATAAGCTGTGGGGAATTAATAAAATTTGATAAATCCATACTTTAGTTTTTAGTAAACTAAATCTATAGTTTTGTAAAAACTTTGTTAAAATAATTAGATTAATAAAATGAATTATAAAAAGTTAGGAAACACAGATGTCACCATTAGTACCATAGCGATGGGTACCATGACTTGGGGATATCAAAATAATCAAAATGAAGCATTTGAACAAATGGATTATGCTTATGATCGGGGTATTAATATTTTTGACAGTGCGGAACTATACCCTGTACCTCCTTCAGCAGAAACTCAGGGGGAAACTAGTAGAATTTTAGGCCAATGGGTTAAAAGTCGTAAAGTTCGAGATAAAGTAATTATAGCAGATAAAATAACGGGCAGATCAGGTATGAAATGGTTTCGTGAGGGTGGTATCGAAACTAGATTAAACAAAAGTCAGATTGAATTTGCATTAGACAGAACTTTAAAAAATTTACAAATGGATTATGTAGACTTATATCAATTACATTGGCCCGATAGACCAATCAATACTTTCACAGGACTTGAATACGAACATACCGAAACTAATGACATTGTACCTATTGAAGAAACATTATCCGTTTTAGATAATCTAGTAAAAAAAGGAAAAATCAGATTTGTAGGACTTTCTAATGAGACTGCTTGGGGTACCAGTCAATTTTTAAAAGTTGCATCTGAAAAAAAATTATCCAAAATTGTTTCTATTCAAAATCCTTATAATCTTTTAAATCGAAGTTTTGAGGTAGGTCTATCCGAATTTGCTATTAGAGAAAAAGTAGGGTTGTTAGCTTATGCACCCTTGGCCAGTGGTATTTTAACCGGAAAATATTTTGATGGACAAATGCCTAAGGGAAGTCGAATGCAGTTATTTGGTCATCGCTACCCAAGATACAAAACTATTAATGCCGAACCTGCTGCTAAAAAATATCATGAAGTTGCAAAAAAACATGGCTTAAATCCTTGCCAAATGGCAATTAAATTTTGTGAAATACAAAAGTTTACCAATGCCGTCATCATTGGCGCTACCAACATGGATCAACTTAAAACTAATATTGATAGTATTGCTTTAAACTTAAGTGAAGAAGTAATAAAAGATATCAATCATGTTCAATTAATTTATTCGAACCCATGTCCGTAAAAAAAATTATAGTCTTTATTTTTATTTCTTTCTTCATTCATTTTAAAGTTTCTGCGGATATTAAAATTGCAGGTAAATTTAAAAACTGGGAATCTCACTACACGGAAGATGGAAAAGACTTGGTTTGCTTTGCCTTATCTAGACCTATCAAAATGGAACCAAAAAATTTAAATAGAGCTGAAGCAAGAGTCTTTGTCACCTTTAGAACTAAAAATAATATTCAAGATGAGGTTAGCGTTACTTCAGGTTATCCCTACAAAAAGGATGTTAAAGTAAATCTTAATGTAGCCAACGATAGCTTTTCTTTTGTATCTTCTGACAACTTTGCTTGGTTACCAAATAAAGATTATGAAATAAAACTAGTATCTTTAATGAAAAAAAAGAATGATCTTAAATTAGTAGGTACATCAGCAAGAGGAAACAAAACTACTGACACTTATTCCTTGCTAGGTTTCACGGATGCATATAATTCTGCAAAAAATAAATGCAAAAAATAAATAAAATTGTTTTAGCTTACTCTGGTGGTTTAGATACCTCCGTTATTCTTCGTTGGTTACAAGAAAAATATGGATCTGAAATTATTTGCTATACTGCAGATTTAGGACAGGACATTGATAGAAAAAAAATTTTTCGTAATGCAAAAAGACTTGGGGTTAAAAATGTTATTATTGAAAATCTTCAAGAAGTGTTTGTCAAAGATTATGTTTTTCCTATGATACGAGGCAATGCTTTATATGAAGGTATTTATTTACTAGGAACTTCTATTGCAAGGCCATTGATAGCTAAGAGACAAATTGAAATTGCTAAAAAATTTAAAGCTCAAGCTGTTTCACATGGATCTACGGGAAAAGGAAATGATCAGGTTCGCTTTGAACTTGGATATTATTACTTTGCACCTAAAATAAAAGTGATAGCACCATGGAGAGATTGGGACTTTAGTTCAAGAAGTGACCTAATTAAATACGCTAAAAAAAATAATATTCCTGTTCCTCATGATAAAAAAGGAGCTCCTCCTTTTTCTGTGGATGACAATCTTTATCACACATCAACTGAGGGTAAGGTATTAGAAGACCCAAGCAAACCAGCTCCAGAATTTATTTTTCAAAGAACCGTTTCACCTCAGAAAGCACCTAATAAAATTACGTACATAACTTTAGGATATAATAATGGAGATCCAATTAGCTTGAACGGTAAAAAACTTTCTCCTGCAACATTATTAAGAAAATTAAATGATATTGCGGGTAAAAACGGGATTGGTAGAGTAGATTTAGTCGAAAATAGATTTATAGGAATAAAATCAAGAGGCGTATACGAAACTCCAGGAGGCACTGTCTTAACTTTTGCACACAGAGCCATTGAATCCATAACACTAGATAAAGAAACTATGCACCAAAAAGACATGATCATGTCTAGATATGCAGAACTTATTTATAATGGATATTGGTTTTCCAATGAACGTTACAAATTACAAAAAATAATTGATCAAAAACGTAGTCAGGTCAATGGCTCCATCAAACTAGCTTTATACAAGGGCAATATAACTATTTGCTCCAGAGTTTCAAAAAGCAAAGCTTACTCAATGAAAAAAGTTTCTTTTGAAGAAAACAAAACATTTAACAAAAAAAATGTAGAAACTTTTATACAAAAGCACTGCAGATTATTAAGAAAATAAACTTTTAGTAATATTTAAAAATTTGGGATAAATAATTTTTTAAAAAAAAACTACAAGATCATACATATTTTTAGAGCTAATTTAAAGATTTTTAAAATACTGAAAATTAAGAAAAAAATATTTCAAATTTAAATTCAAAAAAATTATCCTTTATTTTAAATACTTTTTTAACAATAAATTAATTTATAAGATAATTGCTACTGGATAAATATTTGAATTTATTGTGATAAATTTACTTTTCATTCCAAAATGTAAAAATTTGCTTTTTAAACAAAAAAGATAAAAGATGATTTTTGGAGGAGGACTATAAATGTCACCACCTGAAACTTAAAGAGAGTTAGGTTAAAACTAACACTTTTAAAAAGTAAAACAAAACTAGAATTCATTTTTTCTAAATGAATTCGGCCGAAAGGCTATTCTAAAGGGGGCTCTTTAGCTCTTCAGTTAAAGAGCCGTTCCCGAATATCAATTAAAAAACAATCTTTTTGTAGGCTAGAAAAGTATTATTTAGCAAACAGCTAATAGTCATGGGACCAACGCCTCCTGGAACTGGGGTAATTGCTTTTACTTTATTTTTAATATTTTCAAAATCTACATCACCGACAATTTTTTTAACTCCATCTTTCATTATTCGATTAATTCCTACATCTATCACGACACAATCTTTCTTTACCCAATCCGCTTTAACCAAATGAGGTTTGCCGACAGACGCAATTAAAATATCAGCGTTTAAACAAAGTTCTTTTAAATTTTTTGATTTAGAATGTGTAATGGTTACAGTGCAATCTTCTTGCAACAATAACTGAGCCATTGGTTTGCCATTTATATTAGACCTACCAATAATCACTGCATGCATACCAGTCAAATTTGGAATAACTTTTTTTAAAAGCAAATAACATCCGTACGGAGTGCACGGAATCAAAGCGCTATTTCCGGAAGACAAATTTCCTACATTGACAGGATGAAAACCATCTACATCTTTCTCTGGACTTATCTCACTGATAATTTTTTTAGGATCAATATGAGATGGCAAAGGTAATTGGACAAGGATACCATGAATAGTTTTATCATTATTTAGAGTATGTATTTTTTTTATTAAATCTTGTTCGGTTATCGTGTTTTCAAATTTTAGTATTTTAGATTGAATTCCGACCTCTCTGGCACATTTCTCTTTGTTTTTAACATAAATTTGACTTGGGGGGTGATCGCCAATTAAAATAACGGCAAGTCCTGGCTTAACACTTGATGCTGGCAATTGTTCAATTTGTTGTTTAAGCTTTTCTCTAATTTCACCAGCAATTTGCTTTCCATCAATAATCATCAAAATAAATGAGGTGCAAAATATTCAAATATTAAATTTCTTACAAACAATAAAGCTAAAATTAAAATCACAGGTGAAAAATCAATAGTGGCAATAAGAGGGATAGCTTTTCTAATTATTCTTAATGGTGGCTCTGTTAAGGTATAAGAAATCTCTATTAAATTGCGAACAAATGGATTGGAGGTGTTGATGACTCGAAACACAACTAACCAGCTTATGATTGCGTTTATTACTACTACCCACAAATAAATTTGAAATAAATTATCAATTAAAATAAAAAGCGATTTCATTTTTCTATTTTCTCCACATAAACAGATTGTGAAGGAAAGGCAAAAGCTGTTCCATTTTTTTCAACTATTTCCTTAATTGCAATAACCAATCTGTCTTTCACATTGAGCCACTCATAGTAATTGCTGGTTTTGGTAAAACAACTTATTTTCAAATCAATAGAGCTTGCAGAAAATTGTTTTAGTTTAACTGTTAAATGAGCATCTTCTGAGATGTAAAAATCGGGATGATTTTTGATATGTTGTTCAATATCATCTCTACATTTTTTTAATTGTGCAGAAGTAGTTCGATACTCTAATCCTATCAGCCAATTAATTCTTCGGTTGGTCGTTTCTGTGCTATTTACAACTGCTTTTTCTGCAAATTGAAAATTGGGAATAATTGCTAAGGATTTATCAAATTTTCGGATCACAGTTGAACGGAAGCCAATTTTTTCTACTGTTCCCTCAATCACACCCTCCACATAAATCCAGTCACCCAATTTAAATCTTTTTTCTACTAAAACTAAAATTCCAGAAATTAAATTTTTAAATAAATCTTGCGCACCTAGTGCAACTGCAACACCGAACAAACCTAAACCGGCGACAATCGGACCAATTTTAACTCCCCAAATTTCTAAAACAGCAGCTACTCCCAGAATAACTATTACAATTCGAAAAGCCCGCAAAATCCAGCCTAGCAAATCTTTCGACAGCACATCTTCAATTTTTTTAATTAAAAAAGAAATGGGTTCGATAATTTGATGAATAAACCAAAAAATAAGAATAGTTATTAAAGAGCGATTTAAGCTTTCAATAAAAGAGATGAGCTTTCCCTCCACTTGCAAATAATTACTTGCAATAAAAAAACCCACTACTAAAGGTAAAAATTTTACTGGTCCCTCTAATGCTTCTACTAATTTGTTATCAAATTTATTAGTACTTTTAGATACAAATTTTTCTAATCTAGTAATTATTATTTTAGCAAAAAGCCCTCGAAACAGTAAAAATATTAAAAAAATAACAATCGCTAAAAAAACTCCAGAAAAATTTACTCCCCCCACACCTTGCTTCCAAACGTCTAAAAATAGGTTGATAAAATTATTTAAAGTATCCATGAATAATACAAAATTATACCTCTAATTAGTTCTAATCAAGGCAAAACTCTTCACTTCCTGGTGAAAACATTTTGATATTTTTCCATTTAATTTTTTTTAGTGGAACTAAAACATTTTCACTAATAGATCGAAGCTGAATTGAATTACATTTAGATTGGAGATTATTATTTATAATAAGTTTAACAAAATGATCTGCTGATCTTCTAGAATAAATAAATATGATATCTACAATTTGATCATTCAATATTTGTAAAGTTTGCGGATCAAAATCAATATTAGGCAAAGTGGTATAAGTGATAAAACTATCTACTTGATATCCTCTACTTACTAGATCAGATCGTAAATCATTTGCAATATATTCTCCGCGTATATACAAAAATTTTCCATCATTGGTATTTGAATGATTAAAGATGATTTCTCTTAACTGAAAATAGCTTCCGCCTGCTGTAACAATATTAGAAAATCCTTTTTTTTTTGCCTGTAAAGCGGTTGCGTTTCCAACACAAAAACACCTAATATTTGATGAAAATTCTTGCTCTAAGCTCAAAACAGCATTCGCACTTGTAAAAATAATCGAATTATATTTCGCTAAGATCTAACGTAGGAATTTTTTTTTTTACAATTGTTAAAATGGGAAAAATACTAACCCGATGTCCTAATTGGATAAATTTTTTTACAAACTCTACTGAGTCTATCTCAGGTCTTGTGAATAGTATGTGCAAGTTTAGTCTCCGAGACTATAAAATCATGTCCAGCTTTGTCTAATATTTCTTCAGCAACATCCAAGCCTATGGTTGCGGCTTTTTCTGCAATTCCAGTTTTATGAGCATGAAATACTTTTTTTCCATCTAATGATAAGAGTTCTGCCTGAACAAAAATTTCTCCATCATCATTAATAACTGCATTCACAGCAACCGGCGTATCACATGCACCGTTTACTCGATGTAAAAAACTTCTTTCTGCACTTACAATTATTTCTGTTTCTTTATCATTTACAGAATCTACAAGTTTAATAGATTCAAAATCATTAGCTCTACATTGAATAGTTACTACTCCCTGCCCAGCAGCTGGTAACATTTTTTCCTTTTCAAAAATTTCAGAAACCTGCGTGTGAAACCCAAGACGCTTTAATCCTGCATACGCCAATACAATTGAGTCATAAATTCCTTCTTTAACTTTTTCAATTCTAGTATCAATATTCCCTCTCATAGTGATTATATTTAGATCACTTCTTAATTTTTTTAATTGAGCTATCCTTCTTACCGAAGAAGTTCCTACGGTAGATCCTGGTTTTAATTGATCAAATGATTTGGCAATTGGAGAAATAAATGCATCTCTTTCATCTTTTCTTTTTAAAAAAGCTGCAAGAATTAAAGACTCGTGACCAAAAGTAGGAACATCTTTTAATGAGTGTACTGCAAAATCTATATTTTTATTGAGAAGTTCTTGTTCAATTTCTTTTACAAACAATCCCTTGCCCCCCATCGTTGCTAAATTTTCTGTTTTAAATAAATCTCCTGAGGTTTTGATTATTTTAATTTCAATCTGCGTTGTTTTTAGACTAGGGTTAGCTAAAAGAAGCTCGTCCTTAAAATGTTCTGCTTGCGCCAAGGATAGCCTGCTACCACGGCTACCAATTATTAATTTTTCTTTTATCGTCATTTTTTCTGTTTAAATATTATTTTCCATTATATTAGTATCAAATATTGAGCGACGGGAGGTCGCATAAAAATGAGCAAAGAACTGATTTTTTTAGGTATTGAAAGTAGTTGTGATGAAACAGCCGCTTCCATTGTTAAAGAAGACAGACATGGTAATGCAAAAATTTTGTCCAATGTTGTCTCAAGTCAAATAAAAGAGCACCAGCCTTTTGGTGGGGTAGTTCCAGAATTGGCTGCAAGATCTCATGTGGAAAAAATTGATACAATTATCAAACAGGCCATCAACCAAAGTGGTGTCGCCATTGAAAATATTACAGGGGTCGCAACTACAGCCGGTCCTGGTTTATTGGTATGCTTGATGGTGGGAATGAGTGCAGGAAAAACTATTGCAACTTTTCTAAAGAAACCATTCTTAGCTATTAATCATTTGGAAGGACATGCTCTTAGTCCAAGAATAATAAAAAAAATAAAATTTCCTTATTTGCTTTTATTAATTTCAGGAGGACATAGTCAATTTTTAGAAGTTCAAGGGGTCAATAAATATAAACGATTAGGAACCACCATTGATGATGCCTTGGGAGAGGCTTTTGACAAAACAGCAAAAATACTTGGAATTGAATTTCCAGGTGGTCCTAAAATAGAAAAATACGCAGAAAAAGGGGATAAAAATGGGTTCGTTTTGCCAAAGCCAATACTTCACACAAGCGGCTGCAACCTTTCTTTCGCAGGTCTTAAAACTGCTGTTTTGCATGCCTCCAAAAAAATACAGAACAGACAAGATAAATATAATTTAGCAGCATCCTTTCAGCACACCATTAATGAAATTTTAAAAGTGAAATGTAAAAAAGCCATGGAATTATTTTTAAGTAATAATAAAAAAAATAAAACAAACTATTTTGTGATCGCCGGAGGTGTTGCTTCAAACAAAACTATAAGAAATAATTTAGAAACTGTTTGCAAAGAAATGAATTTTAAAAATATTTTTCCACCGCAAGAACTGTGTACAGATAATGCAGCCATGATTGCTTGGGCAGGAATTGAAAGATATAAAAAAAAATTAATAGATGATGTTACCTTTGAAGCAAAGCCAAGATGGCCACTAGACGAAAAGGCTCCCTTTTTAAAAGGAGCTGGAGTAGATCATTCGTCATAAGTAACTCTTAAATAATTTTTTCATTTTATCTCTTTCCTCTAAATTCGGTAGTACCCCATATAAAGATTTCATATTTTCTATTAGGTGATCAACTCTAGAGGTGGCTGGAATAGCGCATGTTACCGCTGGATGAGAAGTAATAAATTTTAAAAAAAATTCAGGCCACGTCTTTATTCCTAATGTATGTACCCATTCAGGAACTGGCTTTCCAGTTATATGGTTAAATAAAGAACCTCCTTGAAACGGTCTATTAATAATAACTGCTATTTTTTTTTCTTGAGCCAAAGGCAATAGAATTGCTTCGGCTTCATCATCAAGAACATTGTAAGTAAATTGAACAAAATCAATATTTTCTTTACTCATGACATCAATCAGTTGCCTATGTTTATTTCCATGAGAAGTGGTAACTCCTATATATTTAATTTTTTTTTGCTCTTTCAATTCTTGTAATTTTCTTAGATGATCTTTGGTGTTCACTAAGTTGTGAACTTGGATTAAAGAAAAATGATTGATGTTCCAAAGTTTGAATGAATTCTCAATTTGCTGTTCGCCATGACTAGCAATAGGGGTCCAAACTTTAGTAGCTGAAAATAAATTTTTTTTTGACTGTATTTTTTCCAAACACATTCCTATAACTTTTTCTGCACTTCCATACATAGGTGAGGAGTCAATTAATGATCCGCCGGTTGAAAAAAATTTTTTGACTATTTCAACCCTATCCTCCACTGCTTTAGTATTGTACCCAATATCAAATGTGATCCATGTTCCCATGCCAATCGAGGGCAGTAATTCGCCTGTTTTTGGGATCACTTTATTTATTTTAGAGTCACTAAATTTTTGAGCAAAGGAGTAATTGCTAACAAAAGTATTGAAAAATCCGAGCAAACTTAAAGTTATAAATTTTCTTCGATCCATTATAGAAATATATTAAATATTAACTTAAAGCTAAAGAAGATAGATATTCAAAACAATAAAATGAATTACTGGTTAGTAAAGTCTGAACCTGATGTTTGGTCCATTGAACAGCAACAAAAAGCTGGACCCAAAGGTACTGTTTGGGATGGAGTACGAAATTATCAAGCCGCTAATAATTTAAAAAAAATGCAAAAAGGAGATCTGTGTTTTTTTTATCATTCCAATATTGGAAAGCAAATTATGGGGATAGTAGAAATCATCCAAGAAGCATTCCTTGACCCCACCGATAAGGAAAATAAATTTGTTGCAGTGCAAGTAAAATTTAAACAAACACTTCCTCATCCCGTATCTTTGGAAATGATTAAAAAAACTAAGGAATTAGCTAATTTATCGCTAATCAAACAAAGTAGGTTATCCGTAATGCCAATTGATCCAAAAAGCTGGAAAATTATTTGCAAGATGGGTAAACTGTAAAAAATTTAGGGGGATACTCATGACGTCAGATAATAAAATTTTTCCAGTACCAAGTGATTGGGCCAAAAAGGGAATAGTAGATAAAAAAGGCTACGAGCAAAAATATCAAGAGTCGATTAATAACAACGATGCTTTTTGGGCCAAGGAAGGAAAACGAATTGACTGGATCAAACCCTATACTAAAGTCAAAGACGTTATTTACAGCAAGGCAAAAACTGAAATTAAATGGTACTATGACGGTACACTCAATGCTTCTTATAATTGCATTGATAGACATTTAGCAAAAAAAGCAAATAACACAGCTATCATATTTGAAGGGGACGATCCTTCTGTATCTAAAAAAATTTCCTATCAAGAATTAAGTGATGAAGTTTGTAAATTAGCAAATGGACTTAAAAAAATTGGAGTTAAAAAGGGAGACCGAGTTACTTTATACATGCCCATGATTCCAGCTGCGGTTTATTCTATGCTGGCTTGTGCAAGAATTGGTGCCATTCATTCTGTAGTATTCGGAGGATTTTCTCCTGATTCTTTAGCGGGTAGAATTATTGATTGCAAATCTGAATACATCATCACTGCAGACGAAGGTGTGAGAGGAAAAAAATCTATACCTCTGAAAAAAAATACTGATGATGCTTTAAAAAAATGTCCTAATGTTAAAAAAAACATTGTCTATAAACACACTGGTGGAAAAATAGATTGGAATGATAAAGTGGATGTTTGGTACCATGATGTAATCAAAGATCAACCAACCACCTGCAAACCAGAAGAAATGAATGCAGAAGATCCATTATTTATTCTTTACACCTCTGGATCTACAGGAAAACCAAAGGGTGTAATGCATACAACTGGTGGGTATTTAGTGTATGCGTCCATGACACATGAATATATTTTTAATTACAAAGAGGGAGATGTTTATTGGTGCACTGCTGATGTGGGTTGGGTAACTGGACATAGTTATATTGTCTATGGACCCTTAGCAAATGGCGCTACTACATTGGTATTTGAAGGTGTTCCTAGCTACCCAGATGCGGGACGTTTCTGGCAAGTATGTGATAAACACCAGGTTAATATTTTTTACACAGCTCCAACGGCACTGCGAGCTCTGATGAGAGAAGGAGATTCTTTTGTAACTAAATACAGTAGAAAATCTTTAAAACTACTGGGTTCGGTTGGAGAGCCAATTAATCCTGAGGCGTGGTTATGGTATCATAAGGTGGTAGGTGAATCTCGTTGCCCTATAGTAGATACGTGGTGGCAAACTGAAACTGGAGGAATTTTAATATCAGCACAACCAGGTGCAATCGATTTAAAACCAGGCTCTGCAACAAAACCATTCTATGGCATCAAACCTGTGATTGTTGATGACAAAGGCAATGAGCTGGAGGGAGCGTGCTCGGGAAATTTATGTATTGGGCAATCTTGGCCTGGTCAAATGAGAACCGTATATGGAGATCATCAAAGATTTGTTGATACTTATTTTTCTGCATACGAAGGTAAATATTTTACTGGGGACGGTTGCAGACGAGATGAGGATGGCTATTACTGGATCACCGGTCGAGTAGATGACGTTATTATTGTATCGGGTCATAATTTAGGAACGGCTGAAATCGAAAGTGCTTTTGTTGCGCATCCTAAAGTAGCCGAAGCTGCTGTGGTTGGTTACCCGCACGATGTTAAAGGAAACGGATTATATTGTTACGTTACTTTAAATGCTGGAGAACAAGGATCTGACGCGTTAGTAAAAGAATTAAAACAATGGGTCAGAACCAATATTGGACCTTTGGCAACTCCTGATTTAATTCATTTTACACCCGGACTACCAAAAACAAGATCTGGAAAAATTATGAGAAGAATTCTTCGAAAAGTTGCTGAAAATGATTTTAGTAATTTAGGAGACACTTCAACTCTGGCAGATCCTAGTGTGGTACAAAGTTTAGTCGATAACAGACTAAACAAATAAATTAAAAATCGGTAACAATACCTTTTTTTTCCCAATCGCCATAACGAGTTGGCTCTGGACCTTGGGGGCCATTAATTTCTTTTGGCAAAGAAGTTGTATGATCTGCTGATTGTTTAGAGAATTGTTCTAATTCTTTTTTTTTTCGCTGCTCCGCTTCAAGCAAAGATTGTTTAGCATATTTATCAAACAAAGAGCTCATCAAATAGATTTATTAAATTGAATAACTTCAAAAAATTCTTTTATTACATTTTTCCATTTAAGCTGCATCGAATTGATGACAATTTGTTTATCTAAATTTTTTAATTCTGGAGCTACGGGTGCCCAAAAATATAATGCCTCGGAACTAGTTTTAAAAGGGTTGTCTTTATAAAAAGAAGTCCAGCTTAAATTAGAAAACCTTTCTTCAAACTGTTGTTTGGCTTTATCAAAAATTTCTTGTGACAAAGGATGATCCTTGTCGTTTAATTCATTTTCTAGAATTCTATGATAAAGATCTTTTGCAACTTCATTGTTCAGATATTCGTCTTTTGCATACAAATAGGAGAAAGAAAAAAAGGTCAGATCCTGCAAAGCAACCGTATAAATATTCCAATTAGCAATATTGATAGATTTAACAAAGTCATCATTGTCATACATTTTGACATAGTTGGTGCCGATCCTAGTTTTTAAATAACCAAATAAAGTTTCTTGGGTAATAAAAGCAGATTTTCTTTGAATATAGTCTTGAAGATCTTCGATGCTTTTGATTTTTTTCTCACCCTTAATTAATGCAAGGAAAGGTTTTACCACAAATAGCTTGAAAGAATTTTTTATTTCAACTGAAAGCTGTGCCAAATCTATTTCCTTCAATTTTTTAAACATAATGTTTTCTATAATAAATCATCTTTGATTACATTATTTTTAGATTTTTACCGTAAAATAAGGGTTTTATTCAAAAACTAGTCAAAAAATGGGATATTTTGGCTTTGACATCCTAAAAAAGTTCAGTAGGGTCTGCATAATTATTAATTAACAAGGGGGAAAATCAATGGCATCAGCTAAACAAGAAGCGCATTGGAATGACACCAAAGGGCTAATGAGAATTACATTGGCAATTTGGTTTTTCTTTTCAATCGTTATTTTTATGTTCGGTCATGATTTAAACTCCGTAAAGGTTCCGTTATTGGGTTACCCATTAAGTTATTATATGACATGCCAAGGTTCGCTCCTTGCGTTCGTAATTTTAATTTTCTGGTTTGCTGGTAAGCAGGAAGCTATTGATCAGACTCACGGCTTTAGTGATGCTGAGAAAACGGAGGATTAAATTATGTTTAAAGGTAAATTTGTAGATAACCTTCCGAAGATTTATGGAATGTACACTGGAGGATTTGCATTATTTTTTATAATAATGGCAATCGCAGAAAAAAACGGTGCTTCCGCTAAATCTATCGGAATTTGGTTCTTGTCTTTCACTATCGCGATTTATGCGTTGATCGGTGTATTGTCTCGAACCATGCAGGTCAGTGAGTACTATGTCGCTGGTCGAGAGGTGCCTACGGTATTCAACGGAATGGCGACAGCTGCGGACTGGATGTCTGGAGCTTCATTCGTTGCAATGGCCGGTGGTATTTACTACGGCGGATATACTTACATGGCGTTCTTAGTAGGATGGACAGGCGGATACGTTCTGGTCTCTACTTTATTAGCGCCATATTTGAGAAAATTCGGTTGTTACACGGTTCCTGATTTCATTGGAACTAGATACGGCGGAAACTTTCCACGTTTCTGTGCAGTGTTAGTTCTAGTGTTAGCATCGTTCACGTACGTGACAGCTCAAATTAACGCAACTGGTACAATTGCTTCTAGAGCACTCGATATTCCTTTCGGAGTTGGAGTATGGGTGGGTCTAGTAAGTATATTACTATGTTCAATGTTAGGTGGTATGAGAGCGGTTACTTGGACCCAAGTGGCTCAGTACATCGTTCTGATTATCGCTTACCTACTTCCGATTTTCTGGATTTCATGGAAAAGCGGTTTTGGTATCTTCCCTCACCTACAATTAGCGCCTGAGGTTGCAAGAATAACAGAACTAGAAGCACAGTATGGACTAGTGAAAAACAGCGCAGCTGCAATTAAAGCTGCTGGAGTTCCTGGAGGATTGTCTTATATTTCTAATCCTCACGCGGCTGCTCCTGCAGGTGCAATGAATGCGTGGAAATATATATCATTAGCGATTTGTATGATGGTGGGAACAGCTTCTTTACCTCACATCCTAATGAGATACTTCACTACTCCAAACGTAACGTCAGCTAGAAGATCAGTGGCTTGGTCATTGTTCTTTATCTTCTTGCTGTACTTCTCAGCGCCTATGTTAGCGACTCTATCAAAAATTCAATTGATAGATCCTAAATTACCTACTTCGATTATTGGAAAACCAATTGATCAAGTTATGGCAATTGAATGGGTGAAAAACTGGATCAGTGTTAAACAAGCATTTATTGCTGACTTTAACAAAGATGGAATACTTCAGTTAAATGAGTGGTTCATGCGAGGTGACGTGGTTGTGTTGGCTACGCCAGAAGTTGCTGGATTACCATATGTGGTTTCAGGACTAGTTGCTGCTGGAGGTATGGCAGCTGCGATGTCTACTGCAGATGGATTGATTCTTGCAATTGCAAACGCTTTGTCTCATGACATTTACTACAAAATCATTGATCCAAAAGCAGACGTTAAGAAAAGGCTAATCGTTGCTCGATTACTACTAGTAGTAATTGGTGCCCTAGGAGCATACATCGCTTCTATGAGATTAACTGGAATTCTTGGTGCTGTTGCTTGGGCATTCGATTTTGCAATGTCAGGTTTATTCTTCCCACTAGTACTAGGTGTATGGTGGAAGAGAGCTACAAGACAAGGTGCGATCGCAGGAATGTTGCTTGGATTAGCTTCAGGAACAGCGTACTTAATTTACGTTGCCCCAGCGTTCATGGCAAAAACTCCTTGGTTAGGAATTGACCATTTACGATTTGGTATCATCGGAGCAGTGGTAAGCTTAGTTGCAATGATTGTTGTAAGCTTAGCTACTGAAGAGCCTGATGCTGCTACTCAGAAAATGGTTGATGATGTCCGTATACCAAGCGGTAGGTCAATCCTTGGCAGACACTAAATAAGTTATATGTTAAGGGGCGGTTTGTAATCGCCCCTTAATAAAAAAAATTCCCCATGCAGATATCTCCTTACATAATAATTTTAGATTACATTTTAGGAATTGTGATGTGGACTCTCATTGGCAGATCTGCAATGAACTTTTTTCAAAAAGAAGATTCTGAATTTTTCTTTATGAAGGCTTTTGTTAAGTTTACCAACCCTTTTTTAAATATGTTTAAGATCATTACTCCTAGTTTTTTAATTAGACCACTAGTGCCCTTATACGTCGCATGGTTCTTTTATATGTTTCGATTTTATTTGATGCCCTACTTACTCGGATATTCAGTGATGGGCATGCTATCCTTTCCACTTGAAAGTGAAATTACACAATTCCTACTTACTCTATTTAGTAAGACTCACTAAACAATTCACAGGTCTTTTTTAAGAAATTTTTTTGTTTTTTGTCTTATTAGGATTATAAGTAATTCAACTTAAAAATGACAAAATCAGTAAAAATTGCTCCATCTATTCTTTCTTCGGACTTTAGTAGATTAGGAGAGGTGCTAGACAATTTAAATCAATCCGGAGCTGATTTGGTGCATGTAGATGTAATGGATGGACACTTTGTACCCAACATAACCTTTGGTCCACCGGTTATAAAAAAAATTAAAAAATATTCCAAAATACCTTTTGATGTACATTTAATGATCGCGCCAGTTCATAGATACATTAAAACATTTGCAGAAGCGGGGGCTGACATTATTACTATTCATCCTGAAGCAACAGACAACTTAATAGAAAGTATTAAGTTGATTAAGTCCTTAGGAAAGAAAGCTGGAATTTCTCTTAATCCAAAAACTGAAATTAAAGAACTACTTCCAGCCATACATTTAATTGATCTAATTTTAATCATGAGCGTAAATCCTGGTTTTGGTGGACAAAAATTCATGCCAGAAGTTTTGTCTAAAGTAAAAGAACTTAGAAAGAAAATTGATCAAGAACATTTACCCATAGAGATTGAAATTGATGGCGGAATAGATTTTGAAACAGCCAAACAAGCTAAAGATGCAGGTGTAGACATTTTAGTTTCTGGAACTACTTTATTTGATAGCCAAGGAACCCTTCGAGAGAATATCCAAAAATTACGAACTTGTTAAATTAGAATGAAAGTTAGTTTTATCAATTTATGGCTGACTGCGGTAGGGAGATATACTAAAGAAAAATTTAGAAAACTTTATTTTAATTCAAATTTTTATAATAAATCTTTGAAAATTGAACCCGTTTCAAGAATTTATGATATTCACAATATTCATATTCTAAAAGAACTCCAGGACCGCGATACAAAAAATTATTTATTAGCTCAGAAATTCAAAAAAAATATCTGGAAAATTAACACTCTAAAACCAAATAAAATCAATGATTTACATAAATTTTCTTGGCTACCCCATATTGATATCAAAAAAGATAAGGATGTAGTTAAATCCATTATACAAGAATGGTTAGATCATTTTTCTAACTATAAATCTTCTGTCTGGCACCCGGCCATTATTTCCTCTCGGCTTATTTTTTGGATCACCAGTGCACCCATTACTATTCGAAATGAAGATTTAATTTTCCGAACTAAAATTACCAATGTGGTATTAAAACAAGCACTTCACTTGTCTAAAAATTTTTCACTTATCAGGTCACCTATTGATAGAATTTTAGGTGTACTATCATTGATTTTGGTAAGCACAGCCTTTGAAGGTTACAAAAAATTATTAGAGTCTTCTTTGAAAAAACTACAAGATCAGACCAAAGATATTTTAGATAAAAAAGGTTTTGTTAAAAGTAGAAATATTCAAGATCAATTTTGGATGTTACATCATCTAATTTTAATTAAAGAAAGTCTTAAGATTTCTCAAAATCCAATTCCAGAAACTTTGGAAGATACGATTGAAATAGTAGGAAAACATTTTTCATCTTTACTATACGCCAATAATAACGTGCCATTATTTAATGGCGCCAAAGAATACGATTGCACTAATTTTGTGCAATTTTTGAAATTAAAAGGTTACAAATTTAATTCAGAAAACAACGAGACTAATTTTTTATTCGGAAAAATAAAAAAATTAGAAGTCATGATGGATGCCAATAACCCTCCCCCTGACGCCTTTGCTCAAAATTATCAAGCTGGATGCTTATCTTTTGAATTAGTTCACGCAGGAGTTAAAATCATTACCAATACCGGATCTGCTAGCAATTTTTCTAAGGAACTTGCTTATATTTCTCAATCTACTGCTGCACAATCTTGTCTTGTAATCAACGACACCTCGTCTTGTTTGTTTCAAAAAAGTCCCTTGTTAAGGAAATATTATGGAAATGCATTATTAGAAAAATCTCAGGTCACCAACAAAGATTTCAAGCAAGATAAAATAATTGCACATTTAAAAGCTTGCCATAATGGCTATTCTCAAAAATATGCCAGTTTATTTGAACGACACATTGTAATGAATGGTGAAGAAAATATAGTTAACGGAGAAGACACGATCACTGTGTCCAAAAATGATTATGCTTTTCTGAATTTTTCTATTCGCTTTCATGTCCTGCCTGATGCAAGACTTATTCGAACCCATGGTGGGGATATTTTAATTAGTGTTAAAAATCAGGGATGGAAATTTAAGTGTAAAAATTATGACGTTAAAACCGAAAATAGTCTCTATTTTGCTGAAAATGATAAGGTTCAAGAAACCAGCTGTATTGTCGTGGAAGGTACTTTAAAACAAGAAATGAACAAAATTTTGTGGTCTATAGAAAAAACTAATTAATCATTTATAAATTAATTAATGCAATTAAAAAAGATTTCCCGAGCTCTCATTTCTGTTTCTGACAAAACAAATTTAGAAAAGCTTCTTCAAACTTTACAAACATTTAATACTGAAATTATTAGCACGGGCGGTACTTATCAGTTTATCAAGGATAAGGGTTTTAATTGTACAGAAATATCTCATTACACTGGATTTCCTGAAATTATGGATGGTAGAGTAAAAACTCTTCATCCCAAAATTCACGGTGGTCTTTTAGGTGACGTAGAAAAATCAAATCATATTAATGCCATGAAAGAAAATAAAATTCCTGAAATTAATTTGGTGGTGGTTAATCTTTATCCTTTTGAACAAAAACTTTTAGATCCTAAATCAAGTAAAGAAACGCTTATTGAAAATATTGATATTGGTGGTCCTTCTATGCTGCGTTCCGCAGCAAAAAATTTTAAACACGTAACTGTTTTGCCTTCGCCAGATTATTATGATGAATTTATTCGCATCATCACGGCAAACCATGGTTCAGTTGATTTAGCTTTCCGATCTAAAATGGCTAATCAAACTTTTAATGAAACTGCTTACTATGATTCCATGATCTCTAATTGGATGAATGAAATTAATGATGAAAAATTTTCTCACAAAAAAACTATAGGAGGAAAACTTATTTCAAAGTTGCGCTACGGTGAGAACCCTCATCAAGAAAGTTCAGTGTATGAAATTCCCAGTGCTAGAAAAGGTTTTTCACAACTAAAACAATTGCAAGGCAAAGAACTTAGTCACAACAATTACCTAGATAGCTATAGCGCCTATAATTTAGTGACTGATTTTGATCAAAAACATCAAATTTGCGCTATTATTAAGCATAATAACCCATGTGGCTGTGCAATAGACCAAAACAAGAAAAATGCCTATTTAAAGGCCCTAAATAGCGATCCTGTGAGTGCTTTTGGTGGAGTTGTAGCGTTTAATTATCATTTAGACCAAGAAATTGCTGAAGAACTAGTCAAAACTTTCTACGAAGTCATTTTAGCTCCTTCCGTTGATGAAAGTGCATTACAAATTTTATCTCAAAAGAAAAATTTACGTGTTTTGCAATATAATTATCCTGACAAAAATAACATTCAGCATCTTACTTTCTTACAAAAAACTTTTTTAGCTCAAGATGAAAATTCTAAAATTATAACAAAACAAGATTTACAAATTGTCACTAAAAAGAAACCAACGGAAGAAGAAATAAACAATTTATTGTTTGCTAATCAAATTTGCAAACATGTCAAATCGAATGCGATTGTGATTACTAAAAATAATCAAACGTTAGGTATCGGTGCTGGTCAAACTAGCAGGATAGGATCAAGTGAAATAGCATGCGATCATGCTAAAAAATTTTTTAACAACAACTTAGAAAATTGTGGAGCAGCCTCTGATGCTTTTTTCCCTTTTGCAGATGGTCTTGAAAAATTAATTAATCTTGGAGTTAAATCTATTATCCAACCTGGTGGTTCAATCAGAGACCAAGAAGTTATTGATGCTGCTGATAAAGCTGGAATTTCTATGGTGTTTACTAACACTAGAAATTTTAAACACTAATTTGATCTATTTTAGCAGCTAAAATAAAGTCACTTTCAGTTAAGCCTTTAACAGCGTGAGTAAATATAGTTACATTGGCATAGCCCCAACCAAAAGTAATATCTGGATGATGTCCTTCTTGCTCTGCGATTGCAGATAATTTGTTAACAAAATCTAAACTATTTTTAAAATCTTCAAACTTTATATATTTGGTTATCATCTTAATTCCCTCCTGATTGGTAATCACTGTCCACCCATTTAGTTCTAAATTAAGATTGGCAATTTCTTTTTCATTCAATGCAGGCATATCTCCACTACAAGCAATGCATTTTTTTTTATGTAAATTTGTCATATATAATTTTAATTTTTATTTAAAATATTTTTTGATATTAATTTTTTTTTGATCCACGTGCCTAAAATCATTTAAATCATAAATTAATTTTCCATTATTATTTACAGCTCCAGATTTAAGATTGGTTATTTTTCTATTTATTCTAAAAACAACTATTGATTCATAAACTTCTACTGACCAAATTCTATTTTCAGAGTTTTTGTTTCCAAAATGTCCAAATCTATAATTAATTTTATCAATGATTTTTTTTACATACTCAATAAAAGAGAATTTTTTGATTCCAAAACCATCGATATAAGAAGTGTGTGTATCTTCCACAACTATTAATCCTCCATCTCTTATATTATCAACTAAAGATTCTACTGTTGTAATTTGCTGTTCATAAGTATGACCACCATCATCTAAAACAATATCAACAGTGCCAACGTCTTTTTTAAAATTTTTCCAAAAACTTTCATCTTTTTGACTTCCTATATAAATTTCAAATCCAAATTCTTCAAATCTCTTTGCTTCAGGATTTAAGTCAATTCCTATTATTCTTGCTTTATCTCCAAAAAAATCCCTCCACATAAATAATGATCCTCCGCCATAAATACCTACTTCCACAAATGTAATTTCTTTGTTTTTGTATTGCGAAAATAAATGATCATAAACGTAAAAATAAGTTGAATGTTTATAAGATTTGTATGGACTTTTAATAAAACTTTTTAAAGCGTCGCTGTCATGCATAAAAATTATATTTATTATAAATGTATTGAAAAATATTACTAGTTTTTACTTGTATGTTTTGGAGCGGGTGAAGGGAATTGAACCCACGACCTAATCGTTGGCAACGATTCGCTCTACCACTGAGCTACACCCGCTTGTAATTTGTGTTTAAAGTAATATTTATAATGTGTATTTTCAATATAAATATTAAATGAAAAAAAATAAAATTACATTAGAAAATATACCAAACGACATTCCTGTATTCCCTTTAGCTAATGCAATATTTTTTCCTGGAACAGTTTTACCATTAAATATATTTGAACCACGATACAAACAAATGACTGAAGACGCCTTATCACAAAATAAATTTATTGGAATTTCGCAACCTAATATTCAAATTCCTACTACCAACAAACCATCTATTTTTGAAGTTGGATGTGTTGGCATTATTCAAAAACACACCTCAACACCAGATGGCAGATATTTAATTAATTTAGAAGGGATCAGCAGATTTAAAGTCGTTCAAGAATTACCGACAGAAAAATTATATAGAACTTTTAAAGTATCTTATGCAGAATTTGAAAAAGATTTAGAAGAGGACCCAAAAAATACTCAGCCTATAGATAAAGAACAGCTGCTTGAGCTTATTGATAAAACCAAAAAATTTTTTAAAATGTTTCAACTTTCTACGGACTGGAGCATTGTAGAAAAAGTGGAGCCAAGCCAGCTTATTAATTCTTTGGCTATGATTTGTCCTTTTACCATAGGAGAAAAACAAAGATTATTAGAAACTGTATCTATTGAAGAGAGAAATAATATTTTAAATCAAATTATTAATTTTTATATTTTAGGTAACCAGTCTGAGATTAATAAAAAAATTCACTAAGTCATGACTATTAATAAAAATTTAATCTCCATGCTGGTTTGCCCCTTATCAAAAGAGAAATTAATTTATGATGAAGAAAAACAAGAATTAATTGCTAAAAAGTCAGGTCTTGCTTACCCAATTAAAGAAGGCATACCTATCATGCTTCCTGAAGAGGCGAGAAAAATAAAAAAATAATTAAGATTTATTCATAGAGTCAAAAAATTCTGCATTATTTTTTGTCTCTCTTAATTTACCAATCATAAACTCTACAGCATCCATTGTTCCCATAGGATTTATAATTCTTCGTAAAATATTCATTTTTGCCAACTCGTCCTTGGACAGCAAAAGCTCCTCTTTTCTAGTTCCAGACTTCGTTATATCAATGGCAGGATAAATTCTTTTGTCCGCAACCTTTCGGTCCATAATAACCTCGGAGTTACCAGTTCCTTTAAATTCTTCAAAAATTACCTCGTCCATTCTTGATCCAGTTTCGATTAGAGCGGTTGATATAATGGTTAACGATCCACCCTCCTCAATATTTCTTGCAGCACCAAAAAATCTTTTTGGTCTTTGTAATGCATTCGCATCCACACCACCTGTTAATACTTTTCCAGAACTTGGCACCACAGCATTGTAAGCTCTTCCCAATCTCGTGATAGAGTCTAATAAAATAACCACATCTTTTTTATGTTCTGCTAAACGTTTGGCTTTTTCTATAACCATTTCAGCAACCTGAACGTGGCGCATCGCTGGTTCATCAAAAGTAGAGCTAACCACCTCTCCTTTAACTGAACGTTGCATATCTGTAACTTCTTCTGGACGTTCATCAATTAATAAAACTATTAAATATATTTCTGGATGATTAGTGGTAATTGAGTGAGCAATATTTTGTAACACCACTGTTTTTCCTGTTCTTGGTGGAGATACGATCAAAGATCTTTGACCCTTTCCAATCGGAGCAATTAAGTCGATCAATCTAGTAGTAACATCAGCTTTTTTTTCAATTTTAGTATTTTCTACTTCTAATTTAATTTTTTCCTGCGGGTATAAAGGAGTTAAGTTGTCAAAGTTTATTTTATTTCTTGTTTTTTCAGGATCTTCAAAATTAATTTTATTAACTTTTAGAAGAGCAAAATATCTTTCTTGTTCTTTAGGAGCTCTAATTTCTCCTTCAACTGTATCTCCCTTTCGTAATCCAAATCTTTTGATCTGACTTGGGCTTACATAAATATCATCCGGACCTGGTAAATAATTAGACTCCATTGCTCTCAGGAATCCAAAACCATCTTGTAACGTTTCTAGTACGCCGCTTGCAGTAATCTGTTCATTTTTTTCAGCAAATTTTTTTAGAATAGCAAAAAGAATTTCTTGCTTTCTCATCGTACTAGGATTTTCGATGCCTAGTTTTTCTGCTTCTAATATTAAATCAGCTGGTGATTTGTCTTTAAGTTCTTGGAGATTCATTGTTAAGGAGATTTTTTTGACTTATGAAATTATTATATAATAGATCTTAAACGTTTGGCAAGGCTAGATTGGTTTAAAGACTACTAAAAAAACAATAATAATCATCAAAACAGTGGGGATTTCATTTATTAATCTGTAAAAATTTTCTGTTCTTTGATTAGTATTAGCCTCAAACTTTTTTCTACAGGACCCTAAAAATCCATGAAATCCTGACATAATAAGAACCAAAATCAATTTGGCCTGAACCCAAAATTGCATGGAGGCCTGGTGTCCTAACTGTAGCAATAAAGCAATTCCTAAAATCCATGACAATATCATTGCCGGATTCATAATATATTTTAGTAATCTATATTCCATTTGCACAAATTTTTGATGAGCTTCTGAACCAAAAGCGGTCTGACAATGATAAACAAAAATTCTGGGCAAATATAAAAGACCAGCCATCCAAGCAATAATTGAAATAATGTGAAGTGCTTTTAATAATAAATAGATATTCATTTACACAATATATTTTCTAATTATGTATTCTAAAAGATTTATATGATCTTCGCTATCATTTAAACAAGGCACCATGCTAAAATTTTCTCCGCCATGCTCTTTAAAAGTTGCCTGACCTTCCATTTCAATTTCCTCTAATGTTTCTACGCAATCTGAGGCAAATCCTGGACAGATCATTACAATATTTTTCTTTCCCTCTTTTGCAAGTTTTTCTAAAGTTTTGTCTGTGTAAGGCTGCAACCATTCGGCCGGACCAAATCTAGACTGAAAAGAAATCTCAATTGGTATCGAATTTCCAAATTTTTCTTTTAATAAACGATTAGTTTTATGACAATAGCATTGATACGGATCTCCCTTATCAAAATATTTTTTAGGAATTCCATGAAATGAGGACAAAATTACATCTGGGGTCCAATTAATTTTTTTTAAATGCTGCTGAATACTATTAGAGAGGGCCAAAATATATAATGGTTCCGATTCATAATGTGGTATGATTTGTAAACTTGGCTGCCATCTCATAGTCATCAGGGTTCGGTAAACCTCATCACAAACGGTCGCTGTGGTAGCGGCTGCATATTGCGGATAAAGTGGAAGTATTATTAATTTTTCACAACCTTCTTTTTGCAACATATGTAATTTAGATTTGATGCTAGGATTTCCATATCGCATCGCGTAATCGACCACAATGTTAGTGTCTGACTTAAATTTATGGTTTAATTTTTCAGATTGTAATCTTGTATAAAAGCGCAAAGGAGATTCGTTAGTTTCTTTCATCCATATTTTTTTATAGGCCCTGGCTGTTTTATGAGGTCTAACATTAAGAATAATTAGATTTAAAATAATTTGCCAAATAATCGGGTTAGTTTCAATGACTCTTCTGTCTGATAAAAATTCTTTTAAATATTTTCTTATGTCCAGCCAATTAGTACTATCGGGAGTTCCTAGATTAACAATTAAAACACCTGTTTTTCCATAATTAACTGTGGGGTGATTAATTTTTTCTAAATGAACGCTCATTAAATTCTCTTACTATGTTAACTAGCTGTTGAACAGCTTCTGGCTTGGTTTCTTTAATAACACCATGCCCCAAATTAAAAATATAAGATCTATTTTTAAATTTGTTTAAATAATACAGGGCTTTTTGTTTCATTAATTTGCCTCCTTTTAATAAAAATTTAGGATCCATCCCTCCTTGAATAATAATTTTCTTATTAATATTTTTGAAAACAAAATCTGCTCCAATTTTACTATCAATACTCAACACGTTTGGTTTTACAACTTTGCAAAATTCTTTTATTTTTTTTCCTATTCCTCTTGGAAAACAAATAATAGGAATTTTTGGATATTTCTGCTTTAATTTTTTAATAATTCTTTTGGTGGGATTAAAACAAAATTCTTTTAAATCCCTGCTATTAATTAATCCTGCCCAGCTATCAAACAATTGAATAGTGTCTGCTCCTGCTTTAATTTGCTCTTCTGCGTGTATTAAAACAAATTTTTCTATTATCTGGAACAACTCTTTAATTTCTTCTTTATTTTTTAATATTTTTTTATAAGTAATTTGTTTTTTTGGTGACTTGCCGTTTAAAACATAAACTAAAATTGTCCAAGGGCTTCCTACAAATCCTATCAAGGATTTTCTTTTGCTTAGTTTACTTCTTGTTTTGTTAATTGCTTTATAAACGTTTTTTATTTTTTCTATAAATTCATATTTAGTTTTTTTCTTAAAAACATCTAAATTATAATTACTAAGAACTGGTCCTATATTTTCTTTAAATTCTACTTGTTGCCCCAGTCCATAAGGAATTATTAATATATCTGAAAATATTATGGCTGCATCTAAATTAAACCTGTTTATAGGTTGTAGGGTAACTTTTGTGGCTGCATTTATATTTAAACAAAAATCTATAAAATTTTTTTGCTTTCTTCTTATTAATTGATATTCAGGAAGATACCTTCCTGCTTGTCTCATGAGCCAAATAGGATTTTTCTTTTTCAAACAATTTTTAATTAAAGTACTCATATATATAATAATTAATTATAAGTATTGGTGGTATTAGATATGGTTAGTTATGGGGTTAAGTTTTTATCAACAACTTATACATATTTAACACAAACCTTTTTTATGTTTTTCTAACAAAAATTATAGTTATTAACAAAATTAACTTTTTATATCTATTCTTATAAATTCTAATAATTTTATAAAAACATCTTCGGAATTGTTGGTCACTGTTTGTCGGTATAGTGATAAATGTATTGTTTTGAGTTATAGATATTTACCAACAGCTTTATGAACAAAAAATATAACTTCTTTTTAGTATCTGATTCAACCGGAGAGACCCTGGACAGGATATTTTTGGCAATAAAGGCTCAGTTTAGAGATATGGAATTTTCCATTCAACATTTTTCTTTTATAAGAACAAGTGCCCAAACCGCACAATTAATAGATCAGTGCAAAAAAGCAGAAAATCCAATTATTATTTATACTCTTGTTGAATCATCAACTTCTAATTTTATTAAAAACGAAAGCAAATCCCTCAACATTCCTTGTTTTGGAGTTTTGGATCATTTAATTCCTCAATTTGAAAACTTATTTGGAAAAAAAGCAACCAGAAGACCTAGCGGACAGCATGAATTAAATACTGAATATTATAAAAAAATAGAAGCCATCCAATATACCCTTGCCCACGATGATGGACAACAAATGGACACTATGGTTAATGCGGATATTATTTTATTAGGAGTGAGCAGAACCAGCAAAACTCCAACATCTATTTATTTGGCGGAAAAAGGTTTTAAAACTGCTAACATCCCTCTAGTTTCGCATCAAAAGCTTCCAGACTATGTATTTTCTTCAAAGGCATTGCTCGTTGGATTATTCATCGACCCTGAGCGATTAGCCGATATTAGAAAAACGAGAATGACCTTGCTAAATGATAAACAACATACTTATGCAAATATAGATTTTATTAAAGAAGAAACATTAAAATCTAAACAGTTGTTTGCATCTCACAAAATCCCAACCATTGATGTTACCAGGAAATCAGTAGAAGAAACCGCAGCGGCGATAGTGAAAATGTATGAAATAAAAAATAATAAATGATCAAAGAAATAATATTGGCTTCCCAAAGCGAAATAAGAAAAAAAATTTTAGAAGAAGCTGGATTTGTAATTACCACGAAAGTATCAGGTGTAGATGAGGATGAAATTAAAGCTTCTATGAAAGCAAATAAGGCAAGCTGTTTATCTATTGCAAAAAGTTTAGCCGAGCACAAAGCTAACCGAATAAGTGCCAAATTTCCTAACTTTTTTGTACTTGGAGCAGATCAGGTTTTGGACTTAGATGGCGATTGTATAAGCAAACCCATAACTGAAAAAGAGGCTAAAAATATTATTAGCAAGCTAAGTGGAAAAACACACAAATTACATAGTGCCGTTTGTGTTTCTAAAAACGGAAGCATGGTTTGGCATCATCACGAAACATCTAAATTAACCATGAGAAAATTTTCTGAATTAGATATTAAAAATTATTTTAATAAGGTGGGTTTAAATATTATGAAACAATATGGAGTTTATCAAATTGAGTCCCACGGAAAAGATTTATTTGAAAAAATTGATGGAGATTTTAACGCAATATTGGGAATGCCCATAGTTCCTGTAGTAAATTATTTTAAACAACAGACTCTATGAAAAAATTTATTGTTATAGGCAATCCTATAAAACATTCCCTGTCTCCACTGGTACATAATTATTGGTTTAAGATTAATAATATAGAAGCAAATTATGAAAAAAGATTAGTTGAAGATAAAGATTTAAAATTAATTATAGAAGATATCAAAAAAGAAAAAATTGTTGGAGCCAATGTTACCGTTCCTTTTAAACAAAAAATTATTCCATTAATAGATGAGCTTTCAGAAATTGCTCAAATCACAAATTCGGTAAATACCATTTATAAAAAAAATAATAAAATTATAGGAGATAATACCGATGTATTTGGTTTTACTTCCTCTCTCTCTGAGAGCTTGAATAAAAAAAAATTACGATCAGCTTTATTGCTTGGCGCCGGAGGAGTTGCCCCTTCCATAATTTGCTCTCTTAAACAGTTAGATTGTGAAGAAATTTTAGTTGCAAACAGAACTGCAGAAAAATTTAATTTATTGAAAAATAAATTTGGACCAATTGTAAAACAAATTTTTTGGGAAGATTTAAATTATAGAACTTTCAATGTTGATCTGGTTATTAATGCTACTAGTCTTGGATTGCATGAAAATGATAAAATACCCATAAATATTGAAAATATTAGCAAAAATGCAGTATTTTTTGATGTTATTTATAATCCGAATAAGACTAATTTTCTAAAAACGGCCGAAAAAAGGGGTCATATTATCATTAATGGACTCATGATGTTTTTATATCAGGCTCAAATGGCCTATGAAATTTGGAACAAGGCTAAACCAATTATTGATGAAAAACTTTTAACATTAATGAAAAATACATGATTAAGATTTGTGTAGTAGGAGAGATTGGTTCTGGCAAAACATATGTATCTAGATTGTTTGCAGGTAACAAGTACCCACTATTTAATGCTGATGAAGAAGTTAGTAAAATTTATTCCACCAATAAAAAAGTATTTAATAAACTAAAAAAAATTTTTCCTCGATTAGTAACAACATTTCCTATAAATAAATTGGAACTTATCAAAATAGTTTTGTCCAGTATCAATAACTTAAAAAAAATTATCAAAATTATACATCCTGAGGTGAGAAAAAAAATGAATTTGTTTTTAAAAAAAAATAAAAGTAAAAAAGTAGTAATTTTGGATATACCTTTGTTATTAGAAAATAAACTCAATCAAGAAACCGACGTGATTATTTTTGTAGAGGCTAACAAAAATTTGTTACAAAAAAATTTAGAAAAACGAATTGGTTATAATAAAAAAATTATTGAAATGTTAAAAAAGATTCAACTTACAAAAGAAGAAAAAAAATTGGCAGCTGATATAGTGGTTGAAAATAATTTTAATCCACAAAATACTCGATTGAGAGTGAAGCAAGTTCTTGATAGAATCTTAATTTAAATGTTTGAAGTTATTCTAGATACTGAAACAACTGGTCTTTCTTTTAATTCAGATAAAATTATAGAAATCGCCTGTATTGAATTAAAAAATCAAATACCAACCAAAAATAAGTTTCATACTTTTATTAATCCTGAAATGGATATTTCAGATGGTGCATATCAAACTCACGGTATCACTAGACAGTTTTTAAGAGACAAACCTACCTTTAAAGATATCGCTAAAGATTTTTTAAATTTTATCAAAGACTCTAAACTGATCATTCATAATGCAGATTTTGATTTGGCTTTTTTAAACAAAGAGCTTCAAAATTGTGATTTAGAGCCACTTTCAAAGGATCGGGTGGTGGACACTCTTTTTCTTGCAAGGCAAAAATTTCCAGGTGCACAAGCTAGTTTGGATGCGTTATGTAAAAGATTTAAAATTGATACATCTGCCAGAGAGAAACATTCTGCCATAGTAGACTGTAATTTGCTTACCGAGGTTTATATTGAATTATTAGATAAAAAGGAACCATGGCTTGATTTGCAGGAAACCAAAGAAACTATAGATGAAAAAAATGCTCCTCGTAAAATAAATAAAAATAGAAAACAAATTATACTTAAAGCTACGGAAGAAGAAATTCGACTACATCAAGAGTTTTTGAAATCTGACGTTCCTAAATCTTTTATGCTGAAGTAGGAAACTGCTGCTTATATAGTTCAGCAAAATCTACTTCTTTAGTAAAAGAAAAGTTTTTAAAACCTGATTTTTGGAATAAATGTGTGACCATTTCTTTCATAAAAGGAAAATGTTCAGTGGGCATAGTTACTAAAATTAATTTTTTTACCTGTTCAGATGTTAATTCAAGATTCGTTATTTTAAAAACAATTGCTAAACAAATTTCTGTATATATTTTTTTTTCGATATGCTCAGGAGCTTCTAGTACAAATTTACAGTTAAGTTCGATTAAATTGTTTTTAAATGGTTGACTACTTAGATCAAGCTTAGTTGAATATTCACTTAATTTTTCTGCAGCTGCAACAAAACAATCTGGGTCGGGGATTTCAAAAGATATATCTTTTATGTATTTTGCTACTACTTCGTAATCTTTGTTATTTGAATTTGTCATGCTCTTCAATCTCCTCAGGATTTATTTCTATTATATCAATGTTATTTTTTTCTACTTTGGGAAAAAAATTCTTTAGAATTAAGTTTCTTGTATAAGGTATTAATAATAAAAATCCAAAAAAATCAGTTATAAAACCAGGTAATATTAGCAAAAAAGCTGCAATTACTAAGCAAAAACCATGAACAATTTCGCCCAGAGAACTTTTTTGTATCCTAAGGTTTTCCAATGCAGATTTTAAGGTGGATAAACCTTGTAGTTTAACAAAATACATACCAACGACTGCAGTCAATATGGTTATAAAAATTGTATTAAAAGCACCTATAAATGATCCTACCTTGATCATTAAGTAGACTTCCAGTAGCGGCAAAAAGATAAAAATTAATAGTGTTAATTGCATATAGATGATTTATTATTACATATAATTATTAATATTTAAAATTCAAACATGAGTGAAAACTTCGGATATATAGACATTATTTTGTTAGCTATGCTTGCTGGCTTTATTTTCTTGCGTTTACGTAATGTGCTTGGAAAAGGAGCTGACAATAGCCCGATTAAATCTGAATTTGTAAACCGATCAGAAGAAAATTTTTCCTTTGTAAATGAAGTTAAAGAAAAATCAAAAGAGCTAACTTTCGACGAAGATTCTTTTAAAAAAGGTGCAGAGTATGCTTACGAAATGATTATTAATTCGTTTGCAAATGGAGATAAAAAAACTTTAAAAACTTTGTTAACTAAAAAATTGTATGAAGATTTTGAAAAAATTATTGATGAGCGTAATGAAAAAAAGTTAAAATCGGATTTAACTTTTGTAGGTATTCAAAAACTTTCTATAGATAAAGTTAGTAATATAGAAACCAAATATAAAGTTACAGCTCGTTTTATTAGTCAAATTATTACATGCTTACGAGATGAACAGGGCAACGTTGTAGAAGGGGACCCAGAAAAAACGAAAGTTACTACTGACGTTTGGAGCTTTGAAAGAGATTTAAAAGATAAAGATCCAACGTGGTATTTAAGCGAACTTTCGGCTGAAGCAGATACTAGTGGAAAAGAAACGAAACACTAAGATTTCCCAAGAAGATCTAGAGACTTGGAACAATTTTATTTCTGAGACTAAATTTGTAGAAGATAAAGATAAAAACTTATCTAGTAAAAAAAAATCTCAAAATCCCAATAACTATGATTTAAGGGTAGATTTGCATGGTTATACCTTGGCAGAAGCTTTTGAAAGAATTGATCATTTATTTGAGTTTGCCGAAGAAAAAAAAATAAAAAAAATTTTAGTTATTACAGGAAAAGGTTTGCATTCTAACAAAGACAGCGACCCTTATGCTTCTAAAGATTTAAGCTTATTAAGATATTCAGTACCAGATTATATAAATAAAAATTATTCAAATAAAATTATTTCTATAGAATCTAGTCCTGCCCATTTAGGTGGTGAAGGATCAATGATTGTTACTTTAAAAAAGTTATAGAATAAATTTTGAAAGATCTTTGTCTTTAATTATTTTGCCAATATTTTTTTCAACATACTCTTTGTTGACAACTACTTTTTCTCCATTTTTGTCTGAAGCAGTAAAGCTAATTTCTTCTAATACTTTTTCTAGAATAGTGTGCAGTCTTCTTGCTCCAATATTTTCAATTGTTGAATTAATATGAGTGGAGATATCAGCAATAGAGTCTATCCCATCTTCTGTAAATTCGAGATCAACATTCTCTGTTTTCATTAAACCGATATATTGTTTAATCAAACTGTTGTCTGGCTCTTGTAAGATTTTGATAAAGTCTTGTTTAGTGAGAGGTTGTAGTTCCACTCGTATTGGCAATCTCCCCTGTAATTCTGGCAATAAATCAGATGGTTTGCTCAGCTGGAAGGCTCCAGAAGCTATAAACAAAATATGATCTGTTTTAATGGGCCCGTGCTTGGTATTAACAGTAGTACCCTCAATTAATGGCAATAAATCTCTTTGAACTCCCTCCCTTGATACATCTGCACCTGACCTTTCGTGTCTAGCTGATACTTTGTCTATTTCATCTAAAAATACGATTCCATTATTTTCCACGGCAAATTTAGCTTCTTTAATAATCTGATCTTGATCGATTAATTTGTCGGATTCTTCTTGAATTAAATAGGCATAGGACTCTTTCACGGTCATTTTTTTCTTTTTCTTTTTACCGCCCATTCCTTTTCCAAAAATATCTCCAATGCTAACCATGCCCACGCCTCCCTGCATTCCTGGGATTTCAAATGATGGCATGGTAGGAGTTTCTTGAACCGAAATTTCAATAATATTATTATCTAAATCTCCTGCTCTTAATCTTTTTCTAAAACTTTCTCTAGTTGCAACGCTAGCATTTTTTCCAACTAACTCATCTAATACTCTTTCCTCTGATGACAGTTGGGATTTAGCTTCTACTTCTTTTCTTTTTTTATCTTTGATCAAAGAGATTCCTATTTCAATTAGATCTCTAATGATTTGTTCTACGTCTTTTCCGACATAGCCAACTTCAGTAAATTTAGTTGCTTCTACTTTAATAAAAGGTGCTTCAGCTAACTTAGCAAGTCTTCGAGAAATTTCTGTTTTACCAACCCCAGTGGGTCCTACCATTAAAATATTTTTTGGCATCACCTCTTCTTTTAATTCTTCAGGTAATTCCTGCCTTCTCCATCTGTTTCTAAGAGCGATAGCGACTGCTTTTTTAGCGTCGGCTTGACCAATTACATAACGATCTAATTCAGAAACAATTTCTCTTGGAGAAAATGAAACTATTTTTTGTTCGTTTTCCATTTATAATTTTTCGATTGTGATATTGTTATTGGTGAATACACAAATTTCTGATGCAATTTCGATTGATCTTCTTGCAATCTCTTCTGCTGATTTGTTGGTTTCTTCTAAAAGAACTCTTGCTGCTGCCAAAGCATAATTACCACCCGATCCAATCGCAATTACACCATGCTCTGGTTCTAAAACATCTCCGTTACCACTGATAATAAAACTTTTATCTTTATCAGCAACAGCCATTAAAGCTTCCAGTCTTCTTAAAAATTTATCGGTTCTCCAATCTTTAGCCAGCTCCACGGCAGCCCGGGTTAATTGGCCTCCATGTTTTTCTAATTTTTCTTCTAATCTTTCAAACAAAGTAAATGCATCCGCAGTCGATCCTGCAAATCCAGCAATCACTCCTCTATCTTCTATTTTTCGGACTTTTTTTGCTGTTCTTTTCATGACGGTATTGCCGATACTAACTTGCCCATCTCCAGCAACTACTACCTCGTTACCTTTTCTCACTAAAACAATCGTGGTTCCGTGCCAATTATTATTGTCCATATTTTGCTCTATTTTATTAATAATCTCTATGTGGTTATTAAACTTATATCTTCAAGGTATAAATTTTAAGTTATTTATTATAATAAAGTAAATTAAACATCATGAGAACAGCAAGCATAGAGCGCAAAACAAAAGAAACGAGCATTAGTGTTGATGTTAACTTGGACGGTACAGGCAAGTATGACATACAAACAGGGATAGGCTTTTTAGACCATATGCTAGAACAAGTTTCTAAGCACTCTTTAATAGATTTAAAAATTAAAGCTAAGGGTGATTTGCATATAGATTTGCACCACACCACAGAAGACACGGGCATAGCTATGGGAGAGGCAATGCTAAAAGCTCTTGGAGATAAAAAAGGAATTAAAAGATATGCTCATGCACTTATCCCTATGGATGAGACATTGAGCAGAATAGCACTTGATGTTTCGGGTCGTCCTTATTTGGTATGGAAAGTAAAATTAAAAGTAGAAAAACTGGGCGAAATGGATACGGAATTATTTAAAGAATGGTTTCAAGGTTTTGCTCAAGCCGCAGGTATTACTTTACACGTTGAAAATGTTTATGGGGATAATAGTCACCACATTATTGAGTCATGTTATAAAGGTTTAGCAAAAGCCTTGCGTAGTGCTTTTGAAATAGATCCAAGGCAAAAAGATTCTATTCCATCTACTAAAGGCAAAATTTAAATTTTTTAATGATAGTATCCATTCTTGATTATGGATCTGGCAATATTAAGTCAGTTTCAAAAGCAGTAGAATTTGCTGCTAGTAATTTGAACAAAAAAATTTCTGTTCAGGTTATCAGTGAATCAAAAAAAATTGCTCAGGCAGATAAAATTATTTTACCAGGACAAGGATCCTTTAAGCAGTGTGCACAATATTTAAACGATATGCCAGGAGCTTTACAGCAGCTAAACGAATTTGTAATTGAAAAGAAAAAAAATATTTTTGGAATATGTGTGGGAATGCAATTATTCGCTGATTCTGGAGAGGAAGATGGAGGCTCCAAAGGATTTGGTTGGATTAGCGGAGAAGTTAAAAAAATTAATATTCTTAATTCAGAATTAAAATTACCCCACATGGGATGGAATGAAATAACGATTAAAAAAGATAATCCTTTGTTTAAAAATTTGTCTAAAGATAAGCATTTTTACTTTGTTCATAGCTATGAATTTAAGGCAAAAGATCAAAAAAACGTTGCAGCTTCAACGTTTTATCAGGATGAGATTACTGTAGCCGTTTTTAAGGATAACGTGTTTGGAACCCAGTTTCACCCAGAAAAAAGTCAAAAAAACGGAATTCAAATTTTAGAAAATTTTTTAACTTGGTAACATTATGATTATTTATCCAGCTATTGATCTAAAAAATAAAAAATGCGTAAGATTGTACAAAGGTGATTTTTTAAAAGAAGAAATATTCAATCATTCTCCATTACAACAGGCACAGCAATTTGAAAAGTTGGGTTTTGTTAATTTGCATATTGTTGATCTTGATAGAACTTTGGATTCCAATAATTCTAATTTAGAGGTCATTAAAGAAATAGTTAAAAAAACTTCTTTAAAAATACAAGTTGGTGGAGGACTGCGAACTAGAGAGACTATTGAAGAAGTTTTAAATTTAGGTGTAGAAAATATTGTTATGGGAACAGCTGCAGTGCAGAATATTGCACTATTAAAAAAACTTTCTGATCAATATCCCTATCAAATTTCTGTAGGCATGGATGTAAGAAAGGGGTTTTTAGCTCTTAAAGGTTGGACGGATCAGACACAATTACTGGCAAGTGATTTTGTAAACAAGATTAAGGACTATAAAATTAAAAGTATTATTTTTACGGACATTGATAAAGATGGAACTAAAGAGGGGGTTAATTTAGAAGAGACACTTAAAATGAGTAAGTTAAGCAATATTCCTGTAATAGCCTCAGGAGGTGTTGCAAGTATACAAGATGTTCTTGCAATTAAAAAAACTAAAGAAATTAAAGGTGTGATTATAGGGAAAGCAATTTACGATCATTCTATTTCTTTAGAGGAATTAGTTAAAATTAATTAAATGTTAAAAAAAAGAATAATACCTTGTTTAGATGTAAAGAACGGTAGAGTAGTTAAGGGTATTAATTTTATCAATTTAATTGATGCAGGTGATCCCGTTGAACAAGCAAAAATTTATAGCGAAAGTGGAGCTGATGAAATTTGTTTTTTAGATATTACCGCATCAAATGAAAATAGAGATATTCTATTAGACACGGTAAAAAAAACTGCCGAACAATGCTTTGTTCCTTTGACGGTGGGGGGTGGTGTAAGATCAATTCAAGACATTAGAAACCTTTTGATGGCTGGAGCAGACAAAGTATCAATCAATACTGCAGCTATTAAAAATCCAGACTTAATTAAAGAGGCTGCACTTAAGTTCGGTTCTCAATGTATAGTCGTTGCAATAGACGCAAAAAAAACTGGAACCAATAAATGGAATGTGTTCACCCATGGAGGTAGGGAACAGACTAATCTTGATGCTCTAGAATTTGCGATATTAGCTCAAAATAACGGGGCTGGTGAAATCTTACTAACTTCAATGGATAAGGATGGTACTAAGTCTGGTTACGATCTGGACTTGACCAATAGGGTATCAAAATCTTTATCGATCCCAGTAATAGCATCAGGTGGAGTAGGTACTCTGGAGCATATTAGAGACGGAATACAACAAGGAGGTGCGAGCGCAGTACTGGCGGCATCGATTTTCCACTTTGGAGAATTTTCAATTCATCAAGTAAAAGAATATTTGAAGTCACAAAGTGTTTCTGTAAGAATATGAGCATGTTTAAAACTTTAGAAGAATTAGTAGATATCATCCGTCAGAGAAAAAATTCTACCAAGGATAAATCCTATACCAATCAATTACTAAATAATAAAAATTTATGTAAAGAAAAAGTTGAAGAAGAAATTCAAGAATTATTAGAAGCCATAAGTCAAAACAAAAACCAAGTTCATGAATCTGCAGATGTCATATATCATTTATTAGTTCTTTTAGAGTCTAATAATATTAAAATTGAAGATGTTATGAATGAATTAAAACAAAGACAAAAAAAATCTGGTTTAGAGGAAAAAGCTAGTCGCTAAAAGCATGAAATACGATCCTAATAATATTTTTGCTAAAATTTTAAGAAAAGAAATACCTTGTAGCAAAGTTTATGAAAGTGCACATAGTTTAGCTTTTAAGGATATTAATCCTCAAGCAAAAGTTCATGTATTGGTCATCCCCAAAGGAGCGTATGTAAATATGGATGATTTTTCTAAAAATGCAAAGAATGATGAAATTGTTGATCTTATAAGGGCATTAGGTGAGGTGGCAAAATTAGTTGGAGTTTCAACATATTCTGAAGGAAATGGATATCGTTATATTGGAAATAATGGTGCAGATGGAGGTCAAGAAGTACCTCACTTACATTTTCATATTGTAGGAGGAGAACCACTAGGAAGAATGGTTTCCAAAAAATAAAAATGCATCAAGGAGTTCAGCGGTATTTTTTAGAAATAAAAAATAAAAAAGATTTTACACCTGCTGTTTGTGGAATTTACAATATTTCAATAATAGAAAAAGGAAAAGAAGATCCTCAGTTTTGTAAATTTTTATATCAAAAAATTGGTGAAGATTTTCATTGGAAAGACAGACTAAAGTGGAGTTTAGAGGAATGGAAAATTTATTTGGATAGTGAAAAATTAAAATTTTATACTGCATATGTAGGAGAAGATCCCGCTGGTTATTATGAATATCTAAATCATGAAGATACTAAAGAAGTTGAAATTACCTATTTTGGTATTTTTAAAAATTATTTTGGAAAAAAATTGGGCGGCTACCTGCTCAGTCATGCCCTGGAAGCTGCCTGGAAACATAATCCAAAAAGAATATGGGTGCATACTTGTACTTTGGATCACCCTAATGCACTTCGAAATTATATAGCTAGAGGAATGAGTATTTTTAAAAAAGAACTAATTACTTTGCCTCTCTAATTCATAATTAGGTATCTCAAATTTTTCAACAATATCAACGTTTATTTGACTATTACTGATGTCAAAGGATATTGATTGGCCGTCATAACCAGTTGTTTTCCATCCATCAATATTCAGCGTGGTTTTGTTAATAAAAAGTTGAAGATTTGTGTTCTCTTGATCAGCCGTAAAGTTAATAACAAAAAATTTATTTTGAGTTTCAATATCTTTAATATTTTTAATTTGCTCAATTATTTTGTTTTTATTTAAGATGGTGGCAAAAGGAGAATTTGCTACTCGGTAATAATAAACTACTTTGTATTTCCTTTTTACAATAGCAAGAGTGCTATCTTTGATAACCACTTCTTTTTGATCTTCATCCTGATATCTACAAATTAATTTTTCAGGATACGAAAGAAAGCAGGATCCTTTTTCAATTACATCGTTACTAGTTTGAATAAAGTCAAATTGAATATTATTTATGTTAGAAAATTTTGTTACAAATTTTTCTACAAGACCACTATTTTTGGATTGGGTGGATAACGGAAATATGCAAAAGAAAAAAAAAATGAAAATTTTCTTTATCATTAAGATGGAAATATATCTCTTTTGCCTGCATGGTTTGCAGGGCTAATAATTTTTGCCTCTTCCATTTGATCAATAATTCTTGCAGCTCGATTATAACCAATCTGTAATTTTCTTTGTAGGTAACTAGTTGAAGCTTTTCCTTCCATTTTAATTAATCGCACTGCTTCATCAAATAGTTCATCTTTTTCATTGTTATTTTGATAATTACCATTTTCATCGTTTTGCTCTTGTATTTTTGTAACTTCATCTAAATAATCGGGTGTTCCTTGCGATCTTAAGAAAGTGGTAATTTTTTCTATTTCTTCATCAGAGACAAAGGGTCCATGAATCCTAATAACTCTACTCGCAGAGGACATGAATAACATGTCACCTTTTCCTAAAAGAAGTTCAGCTCCTTGTTCTCCCAAAATAGTTCTGCTATCAATTTTTGAAGTTACTTGAAAAGAAATTCGAGTTGGAAAATTTGCTTTAATAGTACCCGTAATAACATCAACACTGGGTCTTTGTGTTGCCATTACAATATGTATGCCCGCTGCTCTGGCCATTTGTGCAAGTCTTTGAATATAGTTTTCAATTTCTTTTCCTGCAATCATCATCAGGTCTGCCATTTCATCTACTATGACTACAATATAGGGAATAATTTTTTTGGGATCCTCTCCCATTTTTTCATTATATCCAGAAATGTTTCTAACTCCTTCCTCCGTCATTCTTCGGTACCGATTTTCCATTTCACCCACCACCCATTTCAAAGCTGCAGTAGCCTTTTTGGGTTCTGTAATTACAGGGCTTAATAAGTGTGGAATACCTTGATAAATAGACAGTTCTAGCATTTTTGGGTCTATTAAAATTAGTTTGCAATACTCAGGCTTGTGTCTGTACAGCAAAGAAAGAATTAATGTATTTATGCAAACAGATTTGCCAGATCCCGTGGTACCAGCAATTAATAAATGTGGCATGCTAACTAAATCTCCAACAATTGGATATCCAGATATGCTCTTACCAAGCGTGATAGGCAGTCTGATATTTTTATTTGAAAATTCTTTACTTGAAAGAATTTCTTTTAAATAAACAGGTTCAATATTCTTATTGGGTATTTCAATACCGATAGTATTTTTACCTGGAACGGTTGCAACTCTAGTAGCTATCGAGCTGGTGCTTCTAGCGATATCATCAGAGAGATTAATTATTTTGGATGTTTTGATTCCAGCCGCTGGTTCAAATTCATAAAGAGTTACAACAGGACCGGCGCTTACTCTTTTGATTTTTCCCATGATTCCAAAATCAAGCAAAGTATCTTCTAAAAACTTAGATTGTTTTTCAAAGCTATCACTTAGTTCTGTGTCAGATGTTTTGTTGTCAGGATCTTTAAGAAAAGTCAGAGAAGGCAATCTGTATTCAAAAGATTTAGGTTTTAAGCTTTCTTGCAAGGGCAAACTAGGTTGAAGTTCTTGAATAATATTTTCTTCTTCCTTAAACACAGGATTGTTTATCTCTATATTTTCAATTTCTTGATCTTTAATTTTTGATTTTTCTTTACCGATGTATCCTAATAAAAAAGTTAATGGCTTGAAGATATTTGTAAAAATATTTTTCCATTTAGAAACAGACAAGCCTAAACTCAATACAAAAAATACAATGCTAAAGCATAGAGCTAAATAATTAATTATAACGAAATGTTGTTTGAATGTTGAAAATAAACCTAAAATATAACTTCCCAAAAAACCACCGTTTCCATTATCAGGTAACCAAAAACTTTGATCTTGAAAAATTTTAAAAAATAATGAGCCTGAAATTAAATAAAAAACTATGAAAGATAATTGAAACCAAAAGTTGGTAATTTTTTTTTCAATTACTAATTTTCCTCCCCAAGCAATAAAATTTATAGATAGTCCGAATGAAATTAAACCAAATGCTTGAAGAACAAAGTCTGCAAAATTAGAGCCATACTTTATAAGAAGAGTTCTGCTGTCAGCATCTTCTGGAAAGATAATAGTTGGGTTACTAGCGGAATAAGTTATTAAGCTATAAAATATGAATATTCCGGCCGCAATTACTATCAAACCAGATATTTCTGTTAGTCTTAACTTTAAGAAATTAAGTATTTTTTCCATTGTTAACGAATCATTTACTGTTGTTTTTTAACATTTTTTGTACAATTGATGAAAATTAATCGTGAAAACCTTGAATAAACAGAAGATAGCCATTTTGGGCGCTGGATTAACTGCAAAAGCCATAGCTTTGGGGCTTTCAGATCTAAATGTGGATATTGATATTATTCAGCAAAAATCCAAACTGAATGTGGCATCTTCGAATGCGACTCTTTCCATTAGTGATGCATCTCTTAAAATTCTTGAAAATATAGGAATTAAAAAAAATCAAAAAACTTTTTGGCCTATTGATAAAATTATTCTTTATGATGGAATGCAAAATGAGTTGTCCGCTGATGCAGAATTCTATCATATAAAAAATAAAAAAAACTTAAGTTATATTGTTAAGAAAAATTATTTAGAAAAAGAACTGCAAAAAAGATGTAATAGATTTAATGTAGTAAAAAATAAAATTGTTTCGATTCAAAATGACACATTTTTAAAAACAATATTATTTCAAAATAAAAAAAGCAAAGATTACAATTTAATTATTGCAACTGAGCTAGATAATTTAAAAATTTTATCTAACGAAAAAAAAATTAACTGGGATTATTCTGAAACAGCTTATACGTTCTTAATTAAGCACAAAAAGATTACAAATACTGCTGCAAGACAATTTTTTTTAAAAGACGGCCCTTTGGCTTTTCTGCCTATTTCAAATACCGAAACTTCTGTTGTTTGGTCAGTTAAAAACAATTCCCATTCAGAAAAGATTATTTTAAATTTTAATGAGAGATTTGATTTTATTAAAAACATTTTATCTAATTTTTATGACGTATTAAATGTTAGCAAGACAGTTGAAAAATTTGCTTTAACCTTTGAATTTTTGAGGAAAACTGCGCTTTTTAGAACTATTTTTATGGGTGACATTACTCACAAAATACACCCTATAGCTGGGCAAGGTTGGAATATGACACTTAGAGATATCGATATTTTAATTAGGGATTTAAGAGAAAAGATTAATAAAGGTTATGACATTGGAGAGGCTAATCTTCTTAAGGAGTTTGAAAAGAAAACCAAAACTAGCAACCTATTATTTGCCGTCTCGATCGATCTTATTAGAAAAGCATTCAGAGCTCAATCTCCTGCTATTTCTAGTTTACGCAAAAAAGGTTTTTCTTTAGCATCGCAGCCAGAAGTTATGAGCAAAATAATAAACATAGCAGATAAAGGATTGAGAATTTAAGTATGACTATTTATGCTTTGTCAACTCCTCCAGGAGTTTCTGGAATTGCCATTATTAGGCTGTCAGGAAAAAATTCTCTTAGTATCGCAAAGGAAATAGTCAGAGGATCTATTGATAAACCAAGAATGGCTATATTAAAAAATTTTTATGATTCAAAAAAAGAAATAATTGATGAAGGAATTGTTATTTGGTATCCGAAAGGACAGAGTTATACAGGTGATGATCTTGTTGAGTTTCATGTTCATGGTAGTAAGGCAGTTATAAATAAATTCTTAAATGAATTATCTTTCAGGACCGATTGTCAATTAGCCAAGCCGGGAGAATTTACCAAGCAGGCCCTTTTAAATAATAAAATTAATTTGTACGAAGCCGAGAGTATTGCTGATTTATTAAATGCCGAGACTGAGGGCCAAAGAGCCCAGGCTTTAAGACTAAAAAATAGTTCTCCTTTATTTATGAAGTGGAGAGAGAAAATTTTAGATGTCATGAGCAAGTATGAGGCAGCCATAGATTTCTCCGAAGAGGATTTGCCAGCTAATATTTTGGAAGGTAATGATCAAAAAATCAAGGAAATATGCGAAGAAATTGAGAACATGCTGGGAGACCACAAAATTGGAGAGATTATCAGAGAAGGTTTTAAAATAGCTATTTTGGGAGCTCCTAATTCTGGAAAATCTAGTTTTTTAAATCTTATGGCTAACAGAAATGCAGCCATAGTTTCAAACATGAAGGGAACGACCAGAGATATCATTGAAGTCCAGTTCCAACTTAAAAATTTACCTATTGTTCTATTCGATACTGCGGGAATTAGAGACACAAAAAATAAAGTTGAAAAAATTGGAATTAATTTAGCATTAAAAAAAGCAAAAGAATCAAATTTAAATATTTTAATTATAGATGGAACCCAAAAAAAAATTCCAAATGAAATAAAAAAATTAATTAATGAAAAAAGTTTATTGATTATTAATAAGCAAGATAAAAAATCTTTTAAGAAAAATTTTTATTTAAGAGAATTAAAAAACAAAAAATTCATTGGTCATTATGATTTTTCAACTATTACAAAATATGGTTATAATCACTTTATAAAGGAATTGGAAAATTTGGTAAGTGATCTTTATTTGAGTAATTCTAATACGCTTATTTCTAGAAATCGACATAGAACTTTATTAATTAAAACTTCTAAACATCTAAAAAATTTCTTACAAATTTCAAAATCCAAAGATATTGAAAAAGTAGCGGAAGAGCTAAGAATTGCCTCTAATTTCCTAGGTGAAATAGTTGGTTTTATCGGTGTAGAGGAAGTTCTTGGAAGAATATTCAAAGATTTTTGCGTTGGAAAATAGATAAAAAATTCTTCAATTTTATTAATACTCACTTGTAAATTAATTCCTTCGATATACATTTCGAGCATGGAAAGTTTTGATGTCGTAGTTATTGGTGGAGGTCATGCAGGTTGTGAAGCTGCAGCAGCATCTGCACGAATGGGAGTTAACACAGCTCTTATTACTACCAACAAAAATTCTATTGGCGAGATGTCATGCAACCCTGCGATCGGTGGATTAGGAAAAGGACATTTGGTAAGAGAGATAGATGCTTTTGACGGTGTGATGCCAAAAGTTTCTGATGCATCAGGTATTCAATTTAAATTATTAAACGCAAGTAGAGGACCAGCTGTTCGTGGACCAAGAACGCAGTCGGATAGGTCACTTTATAAAAAATATATGCTTGAAACACTAATAAGTCATTGTAATTTAAGCATTATTTACGATCCTGTTAGGTCATTTGTTTTTGATAAAAATGAGATCAAAGCAGTGATTTTAGCTTCAGGAAAAGAAATCAAATTTAAAAAAATTATTTTAACTACCGGAACTTTTTTAAATGGAGTTATTCATGTTGGTAACAAGATGACCCCGGCTGGAAGATTTGGTGAAGCTCCTACTCTTGGTCTTACAGAACAATTACAAAAATTTAATTTAATGTTTGGAAGATTAAAAACTGGAACGCCACCAAGATTAGATTCTCGAACAATAAATTTTGAAGGTTTGGAAAAACAGGTTGCAGATGAAAATCCTTTTTTCTTTTCAACGCAGACAAAAAAAATAAATGTAAATCAAGTTCCTTGCAGCATCACATATACAAATGATGAAGTTCATAAAATTATTTCTCGTAACATAAAAAAATCTGCAATGTACTCTGGAAATATAAAAGGTGTTGGACCAAGATATTGTCCTTCAATCGAAGACAAGATTGTAAAATTTGCTGACAAGCAAAGACATCAAATATTTTTAGAACCAGAAGGACTGGACGACTTTACAATTTATCCAAATGGCATTTCAACTTCTCTTCCAGAAGATGTTCAGCAAGAAATATTGTTTAAAATCAATGGTTTATCTAATGTTAAAATGATAAGGGCAGGATATGCCATAGAATATGATTATGTTGATCCAAGAGAGCTTAAGTACACGTTGGAACTTAAAAAAATTAAATCTTTTTATTTGGCTGGTCAGATTAATGGAACCACTGGCTATGAGGAAGCTGCTGCTCAAGGGCTAGTCGCAGGTATAAATGCTGCTTTGTCTTGCCAAGGCAAAGAACCTTTCGTTCTTGATAGATCTGAAGCATACATAGGAGTTATGATTGATGATTTAGTTACCAAAGGGGTGGCTGAGCCATATAGAATGTTCACTTCTAGGGCCGAATATAGGCTGACATTGAGAGCAGATAATGCTGATATTAGACTTTCTCCTATTGCAATTAAATTAGGATGTTTAGGAAAAGAAAGGATTAAAAATTTTAAAGATAAACAGGATGGAATTAATAAAGTTAAAATAGCTTTATCAAAAGTATATTTAACTCCAAATAAGGCCAAAAAGCACAATATTTCTATTTCTATGGACGGTGTTAAACGAAATGGCATTGAACTTATGGGATATAAGGGAGTAAACTATTCAAAATTAAGGGAAATATTTGCCGATTTACCAGAATCAGATGAAGATGTTATAAATCACATTAAAATAGACAATCATTACAAGGGCTATTATTCAAAGCAAGAGGCAGATATTAAAAAATTTAAAAAGGATGAAGGCTTAAAAATACCAGAAAACATCGATTATGACAAAATAAGCGGACTTACAGCAGAGGTAAAAAAGAAGTTAATGCTAATTAAACCTGAGACTTTTGGACAAGCTTTAAGAATGGAAGGTATGACTCCTGCAGCGATTAACCTTTTATTAGCATACACAAAAAGATATAAATTTAAGCAATCTGCTTAAATGATTCTTACAAAATATCTTGATAGCATTGTTTCACGTGAAACACATAAAAAACTCATAAAATATGCAGATTTTTTAGTTAATTATAATCAAAAAATCAACCTAATATCAAAATCCACAGAAAAAATAGTAATGAGCAGACACATAGAAGATTCTGCTCAGTTGATAAAATTTATCGATAAAAATGCTAAAAATATCTTAGATATAGGTTCAGGCGCAGGTTTTCCAGGCATAGTGTTGGAATTAATAAAAAAAGACCTAAATTTAAATTTTAAAGTAGAATTATCAGAAAAAAGTATAAAAAAGTGCACTTATCTACAGGAGTTGTCTGATTATTTGAAAATAGATGTGGTAATACATAATGATGATGTTAAAAAAATTAAAAGAAAAGACTATAGCGTATTAGTTAGTAGGGCATTTAAGCCATTGAGTTTGTTTTTAGAAATTTTAGAGGAAGGAAGGATAAATTTTAATAAAATTCTACTTCTTAAAGGTGAAAGTCATAAAAAAGAGATGGAAGAGGCTTCGAAACATTGGGAAATAAATTGTGATCAACATGAAAGTGTTACTAACCCTCTATCGAAGGTTTTTGTAATAAATAGTGTTAAAAGAATTTAAGCTATGAATAGAGTCATTTCTGTAATAAATCAAAAAGGTGGAGTTGGGAAGACGACAACCGCCATTAATCTTGGGTGTGCTTTTGCCCAACTTGGTCAAAAAACTTTAATGATTGATTTGGATCCCCAAGGTAATGCCTCAACAGGCGTTGGCATTGAAAACAATGATAGAGAAAATTCCATCTACAAACTTTTAAGTGAACGAAACAATTTGCAACATTACGTGAAGCAAACAAAAATTGAAAATTTAGATATTATTTGTGCTAATGTCGAACTTTCAGGTTTTGAGACCGAAGTTGCTGAAAATAAGAATAGGGCCTTTATTTTAAAAGAAATTATGAATGAAATAAGAGAAAAAAATCAATATAATCAGATACTTATAGATTGCCCACCATCACTGAGCTTATTGACGGTAATGGCCTTGGTCGCATCAAATTCTGTAATTGTACCTTTGCAGACCGAATTTTTTGCTTTGGAGGGATTAACTCAGTTATTAAAAACAATTAATAGAATTAAATTAAGTTTAAATAAAATATTAGAGGTCGAAGGAATAATTTTAACTATGTTTGATAAAAGAAACAAACTGTGTTCTCAAGTTGAAGCTGAGGCTAGAAAATTTTTTGGTGAGCAAGTTTATAATACGGTAATTCCGAGAAATATCAGAATATCCGAAGCTCCATCCCACGGCCTGCCCGTGTTAGTTTATGATAAATATTGTGCCGGATCTATTGCTTATGAAAAATTGGCAGTGGAAATTTTAGAAAAACAAAAAAAATTTAACTTTGCAGCGTAATGGTATTAAATAATTTTAAAAATAAAGGATTAGGAAAAGGTCTAGCAGCTTTATTGGGAGAATCGGATATTGTTGAAAAAAAAATAGATCAAAATTTTAATACAGAAAAAATGTCTATTCACTATTTAAAACCGAATAGATTTCAGCCAAGAAAAAATTTTGATAAAAAACAATTAGAAGAACTAGCGCAATCAATTAAAACAAGAGGAATTATTCAACCCATTGTAGTTAGAAAATCTGATGAAAATACTTATGAGATTATTGCTGGTGAAAGACGATGGAGAGCTGCCCAACTTGCGCAATTACATGAAGTACCAGTAGTCAAATTGGACGTAGATGATGCTTTAGCTGCTGAATTTGCAGTTTTAGAAAATGTTCAAAGGGAAGGATTAAATGCTCTAGAAGAAGCAAATGGGTTTGATCTACTAATGAACAAATTTAATTATACTCAAGATCAGCTATCAGAGATGATAGGTAAAAGCAGAGCTCATATCGCGAATACTTTAAGGTTAAAAAAATTGCCTCAAGTAATTCAAGACATGATTATTAATGGATTATTAACTCCAGGACATGCCAGGGCTTTGATTGATGTTGAAGGTAATGTCGAATTAGCTAGGAATATCGTGAATAATAATCTATCAGTTAGACAGGCGGAGTTTTTGGCTAAAAAAACTCAATCGATTGGATCCAGTTCCAAAAAGAGAACTAAGCAGGCAGAAGATCCAAATATTCTTTCTTTGGTGGAGGATATTCAAAATAAAACCGGGATGTCTGTATCTATTTCACACAAAAAAAACAAAGGTGGTCGAATAAGTTTTGAATATACAAATCTAGCTCAGTTAGATCACTTAATAAAAACTATCAAAGATAATTATTAAGCAAATCTATTCTCTAAACAATCTTTCGTAGAGGTGGTAATGATGAATTGTTGTAAAATAGTTGTAGAGATTTCATAATTTTTTTTACAATTGATTTCAGTTTCAAAAATTATCTCTAGCAATTGATATAATTCTTTTAAAGTCCACCGATTTAATTGTTCCTTAATTATATTTTTCTCTTTCCAAAAAATAGGCGGCTTATAACTTTCTACTAATTGAGAAATATTTAAATGATTTGTATTTGATTCAAAAATATCAATTAATTTATTAACTTTGTATTTAAGTGCTGCAAGTATTTCATTAAAACTAATTCCTTGTGCATAAATATTATTTAAAACTTTATTAATATTTTTTTTATCTCCAAGAAGACAATAATTTATAATTTCAAAATTATCATTATCACTGGAGGAGTAAAAAATATTTTTTAATGTATCGTCAGTTATTGCAGAAGATTTTTGAATTAGTTGTAGCTTATTAATTCCATCATTTATGTCTTGTCGATTTAAAGAATTTTTCTCAAAGATAGAGTTTAAAAGCTCTCGTGAAACAGTTATTTTATTATCTTTTAATTTTTGAGCTAAAATACTTTGTAATTGCTCAGGAGTGTCATTGTAACAAGCAATAGATGCAAAATTTTCAGAATTTTCAGATGCGGTTCTTAACTTTGATTTTTTAGTTAGCATATCTGATAAAAAAATAATCTTTTTTTCGCTACTTTTTGCAGTTTCTAACTCAAGTTGGTCTAGAATTTTGTCAGAGGATTTTCCTATTATTATAATTTCTTGCTCTCCAAATAATGCATCAGAATTTAGAATTTGATGCAATAGTTCTGGATGTTGCATCAAATATTCTTCCTGGTAACGTTTGGGGATTAATCCTAGTTGAGTTTTTGCCTCTGCCAATATTTTATCCTCTATTTCTGAAATTAGCGATAAATTTTCGCCATATAAAAGAATGAAGTTTTTTTTCAAAAGATCTTTGAAGTTTAAACTAAAACTTTTAAAAATCATTTTTTGGTTTGATTTTGTTTAGCGACCAGCTGTAATTTAAATTTGATTTTTTGAGTAAGATTTCTTATTAAATTGTTTCTTTCGTTTCTTCTTGTTTCTTCGTCAGAACTTAAATTATTACTTACTGTCAATCGTTTAGCCGCTGACAACGTGTCTGTTAATAGATTTTTATTTTCACTATCAACCACATTCATAGTAATATTAATTGTTAAGTCTTCCTCCGTAGTAATTCCAGCAGAATTTTTAGTAGCAGAAGAAACACTTTCGGTTACAGTTAAATTTACAACCAAACCATTTGCATTATTTTTCTCATCAATATTTAAGTAATTTTTAATTAGATAATTAAGATCATTTTTGCCTGAATAATTTATTTTTTTTACATTAAGTTTGGACATATCAAAATTTTTTAACATTGGCTCAAAACCACATCCCGAAAGAAAGATAAAAATTATTGATAAAAAAAAGAATTTTTTATTCATGAATTACTATGTTGATCAGTTTATTTTTTACGTATATTTTTTTGATAATTTTTTTGTTTTCAAGAAGTTTTTTAACATTATCTAGCCCCAAACTCATTTGAAATAACTGCTCTTCAGTTAGTCCACTTTTAGCTAGTAAAATAGCCCTTTTTTTTCCGTTGATTTGGACAACTATGTTAAATTCTTCTTCCCTTAGCAAACTTTCTTTAAAAGAAGGCCACTTTTGTAGATGTAAATCTTTTTTTTTATTAATTTTTTCCCAGATTTCAAATGCAACATGAGGTGTGAATGGATAAATCAATATTAAAAATTGATTAAAATGTTCTATGTAAATTTTTTTGTCCTGATTATTATCATTTAAAATTTTTGTAAAATTATTAATAAATTCATAAAATTTAGCTACAGCAACGTTAAAATGAAAATTTTCAATATTATGCGTAATTTCTTTTGTTAATTTATTAATTAATTTTTCTAAGTTCGTTTTTTCATTAGCAGAAATTTCTTTGCTATCAGAAATATTTAAAATTTTTTCCGAACAAGACCAAATTTTTTGTATGAATTTATAACAACCAGCAATACCTTCATCACTCCATTGAATGTCACGTTCAGGAGGACTGTCTGATAGCATAAACCATCGAACAGAATCTGCTCCATACATATTAATAACTGCCTGAGGATCTACGACATTTTTTTTCGATTTGGACATCGACTCTGACGGCCCGATAATTATTTTTTTATTTGAGTTTTTTTCGAAAAAATTTCCATCTTTTTCTAGTACGTCTTCAGGATAAGTCCATTGTCCATCTTCAGTTTTAAAAGTTTTGTGGCAAACCATTCCTTGAGTAAATAATCCATGGAAAGGTTCTCTAATCTCAAACTCTGTGTCTGAACTTATAGCTCTAGAGAAAAAACGAGAATATAATAAGTGCAATATAGCATGTTCTACCCCTCCAATATATTGATCAACTGGCATCCAATATTTGGCATCATCTATTTCGTAGCCTTTTTCTTTGTTATTACTGGAACAAAATCTTAAAAAATACCAAGAAGAGTCAACAAAAGTATCTAAAGTGTCTGTTTCTCTAATTGCTTTCATCCCTGTTTCAGGACAAGTCGTAAATTTCCAAGTCGGATGATGGTCAAGAGGATTACCTGGTTTATCAAAGTTGATATCTTCAGGAAGTCTAACGGGCAAATCTTTTTCAGGTACTGGAATGATTGCTCCATCCTCTCGATACAATATAGGTATGGGACATCCCCAGTATCTTTGTCTTGAGATACCCCAATCTCTTAAACGAAATGTTGTTTTTCCTTTTCCTTTATTTACTCTCTCGAACTTTTCTATAATTAGTTCTTTTGCTTTATCTACATCAAGACCATTTAAAAATTCAGAATTAATTAATGTTCCATCTTCAAGGTATGCTTCCTTATTAATTTTAAATTCACTTTGTTTAATTCCTTTAGGAAGTATTACTGGTGTAACTTCTAGTTTATATTTTCTAGCAAAATCTAAATCTCGTTGATCGTGGGCAGGACAGCCAAAAATTGCTCCAGTACCGTATTCCATAAGCACAAAGTTAGCAAAGTATACCGGCAATGTTTTATTCTTAATAAAGGGATGTTGAGCAACGTAATTAGTTTTAAATCCGAATTTCTCAGTTTTAGCAATTGCTTCATCTGTATTACCAATTTTATAAGACTGTTCTTTAAATTCTTTGAATTCATCAGTTTGTTCGTACTCTTTAGCAATAGGATGATCAATTGCTAAGGCAATAAAAGATGCGCCAAATATAGTATCTGGACGAGTAGTAAAAATATTAATTTTTTTATTACTGCTCGAGGATGTTAAATCAAATTCTATTTCGCAACCCTTGGACTTTCCGATCCAATTTTTTTGCATTAACTTAACTTTTTCTGGCCAATTAGTGAGGGTATCTAAAGATTGATTTAAATCTTCTGCATATTCTGTAATTTTAAAAAACCATTGAGATAATTTTTTTTGAATTACGTCTGCTCCAGATCTCCATCCTTTTCCATCTACCACTTGTTCATTGGCTAACACTGTGTTGTCAACTGGATCCCAATTTACTAAACTTTCTTTTTTATATACGAGTCCTTTTTTGTATAAATCTAAAAAAAATTTTTGCTGGTGTTTATAATAGCTCTCATCGCAGGTAGAAATTTCCTTATCCCAATCAATTGAAAATCCTAATAATTTTAGTTGTGACTTCATGGTTTCAATGTTGCTGTGCGTCCACTTTTTGGGATGAAGTTTATTTTGAATAGCAGCATTTTCTGCAGGCATTCCAAAAGAATCCCAGCCCATTGGATGTAAAACATTAAAACCGTTTAATCTTTTAAAATTAGCAATTACGTCGCCAAGGGTGTAGTTTCTCACATGCCCCATGTGAATTTTACCGGAAGGGTAAGGAAACATTTCTAAACAATAAAATTTTTTTAGCTTTTTATTATCGCTAGCTTTAAAAATTTTATTATCTTCCCAAAACTTATGCCATTTTTTTTCGGCAACTAGGTGATTAAATTTTTCAACTGACATTTTTTACAATTATCGCATTCCTTTTCATCCTGCAATTAAATTAAGAAAATTTAATTTTTTGTGACTTTGTTGTTTATCTAAAAAACTTTTAAGAGCAAACCCTAAAATACTGAGTTGCCAAACTTTTTGTATTTTGTCAGCGCCAATTCCACCCAGAGCATATACTTTTAATTTTGATTTAAAATATTTCTCCAACATAGAGAATCTTATAAACCCAAGAGGTCTTGTGTTGATGTGTGAACTGGTCTGATAAAGAGAAGATATAAAAACTCCCATACAACCCTGAGATATTTTTTTTTGTATTTCAGAGTAATTATGTGCAGAACCAATTACTTTCATTTTTTTTTGATTATTAAGATTCAAATATTTTAATTTTTTATTAAATGAGGGAATATATAGGTTTACATTTAGTTTTTGTGCCAATTGTAAATCATTAGCAATAAATAAATTATGACCAAATTGTTTGGAAAATCTTTTAATTTGTAATGCTCTATCTATGTAGTTATTTTTAGAATAGTTTCTGTAAATTAATGAGATGTTTTTTAATTTTTTTAACATAGAAATGTTGATATTATTTAATTCTTCTAAAAAAAAATAAATTTGTGTCTTTTTCATTATGAGCAACATAATACAAAATTTTATAAAAATAAGGGATGAATTGAATCAGGCTAGACTAAAATCAACTATAATTGCAGTGAGCAAAACTTTTTCTCTAGATCATATTAGACCATTGATTGAATTTGGACATAGAGTTTTTGGGGAGAATAAAGTTCAAGAAGCTAAGTTAAAATGGTCAGATTTAAAGAACAAAATAAACAATTTAGAACTTCACTTAATTGGATCTTTGCAATCTAATAAAGCCAAAGATGCTGTTTTATTATTCGATTATATTCATTCAGTAGATAGTTTGAAACTTGCATCGGAATTAGTTAAGGCAGAAAAAAAAATCGGTATAAAAAGGAAATATTTTATTCAAGTAAATGTTGGAAAAGAAAAACAAAAATCAGGCATTGAGATAGAGGAATTAAAGACGTTATTAGATTATTGTATTTTAAACAAATTAGAAATAGTAGGTTTAATGTGCATACCTCCATTTGATGTTGATCCAGTTCCGTTTTTTACTTTATTAAAAAAGTTAAATGATAAATCTAATTTATCTATGATCAGTATGGGTATGAGTAGTGATTATATGCAAGCAGCTCAATTAGGTTCCACTCATATCAGGGTGGGTAGTAAAATTTTTGGTTTACGTATTAACCAGTAATTTTTATTTTTTCTTTAATTTTTATTTTTTTTAAAAGATCTAATAAATCTTTTTTATTTAAAGCAATACAGCCAGCGGTAGGTTGGTAGCCTGATTTAGCAATGTGTATAAAAATGGCACTTCCTTTTCCTTTGATAATTTTTTTGGTGTTAAATTCAATAACCAAAATTAAATCATAAAGATGATCTTTTCTGAACATTCTTTCCTTATGAGGATTTTTTTTTAAAAAAATTAATTTATTATAATTTTTTTTTTTAGGATTATCTTCCCAAGCCATATTTTTATGGATAGCCTGGTATGGCAATTTAGTTTTAAGATTTTTAATTCTATCCGTTCTTACAAATAGCCTCAGTAAATCAAAAGTGCCTATGGGTGTGCATCCATCACCCTCTGTTTTGGATGTAGTGAAGCCATTTCTACCATAAGCGCACTTATATCGCTTTTTCTTGTACCAAAGTTCACCCTTATTATTTACTATAAGCATAAAAATTTATAATTTCATTGTATGCAAAATTATTCAATAGTTACAGTTGGCTCAGACGTATTTTTTGAGTGTATTAAGGAGCAAAAACTTGACTATCATATGAACCATTTACAAAGTTTTAAAGAGGTTAATAATCTTTTTAAAAATTATAATGTGCAAGATGGTTTTGTATTTTTATTTTTTTTAGATAATTTAGATAAAATAAAAAGAGCAGATGTTAAAAAAATTATGTTTCCTAAAATTTTCTTTTCATCTGACACTAAAAATTTCCAAGATCTAAAAAAAGACAACTTGTTTAGTACGTTTTTACAGTTACCTATCAATTTTTTTGATTTGGAAAAAATTATCAAACTTTCTATTTTAAAATTTAAATTTCATTTTCAAACTAAAGTTGAAATTGGTCAATATATTTTAGATAAAAATAAAAGGTCATTATCTTTAGGAAGAAAAAATATTAAACTTACGGAAAAAGAACAGGATATTATTGTTTATTTGTTTGGAAAAAAAGAGGGCGCAAGTAAAAAAGATATTATGAAGGACATTTGGTCATATTCGGATCAGGTAGACACACATACCTATGAAACTCATTTGTATAGACTACGTCAAAAAATTCAGACGAAACTAAAAGATAAAAAGTTTATAGAAATTAAGGACGGAAAATATTTTCTTAATCAGTAGGAGAAAATGAAAAAGAAAAATCCTGTAGCAAAATTATTAAGAACCTCATTATTTAAAAAAAGGATAGTTAAGCCTAAAAAGGGCAAGGGTAGTTTTAAAAGAAAAAAAAATATTCACAATCTTAATAAAATATATAATTGATTTTCTAATAAAATAAATTACATCAGCTATCATTATGTCAAAAATCATTCGTAAATCTAAGTATTTAATATTCTTTTCATTTTTCATTTTTTCATTTTTTACGACTCATTCTTTCTCAAAAAATGAAAAAGAATGTTTGGTTTTTTTAATGCACGGAACCCATGGACAAGCTAAGTGGTCAGGACTTAACTCGATTTCTGGATTTATGGGCCAAGTTTGTGAAGTAATTAGATTAGATATGCCTTGGGGCAGAGTTAGAGATTATGACAAATCATATGAGGATGCGTTAAAAGAGTTATCTCAGAAATCAGATGAATATAAAAAAAAAGGCTATAAAAAAATTATAATGGCTGGTCATAGTCATGGTGCTAATGCCAGTATGGCATATCAAGCCTTCATTGGAAATGCAGATGGAATTATCGCCTTAGCACCAGGACATAATCCTGACAAGCTCTATAAAAGTAAACAAAATTTAAAATTTAATGGAATAGTTGATGATGCAGAAAAAAATATTAAATCAGGAAAGTCAGATTTAAAAATTAGATTTAATCATCCTTGGTACGGACATCCTCTTAACGTAAGATCAGATATTCTTTTTTCTTTTTTTAATCCAAATGGTCTCGGTAATATGACCAAATCTTGTAAAAATTTTAAAAAATCCACGCCAATTTTATATATTGAAGGTAGCAAAGATAAAATTAAGCGTGGGCCTGATTATGCATTTAATTTTGCTCCCAAAAATTCATTAAATAAATATATTGTTGTAGAAGCTGGTCATTCTGAAGTTCCTGATGTATCGGGTAAAATCGTACAAGATTGGCTTAAAGAATTAATTAAGTAACCTAGTATAATCTAGCCCCAATTTTTTGAATTATTTTTGAGGCCATTTCCGTTCCTTTTAACAAGCTCTGCTGAATAGTCATTTTGTTTATATATCCATGCAAAAAACCAGCAGCGAACAAATCTCCTGCTCCTGTTAAGTCAACTAATTTAAGATTTTTTTGGCTTTCACATTCAAACACTTCATTATTATATATGGCAACGCTGCCTTTTTCAGATCTAGTTATAACAATTAATTTTCCGAGATTTTTTCCAAATTCTACGACCTCGTCAAATGAATTGGCATCTATTAAATGTAAAATTTCCTGTTCATTGGCAAAAGTGATGTCTAATTTAGTTTTAACTAATTCTAAAAAACTATCTTTGTGTCTTTCAACACAAAATTTATCAGATAATGACATGGCAGTTTTTTTTGCTAATTTAAATGCTTTCTCAAATGCAGATTTAGGCTCTCCTTCATCCCACAAATATCCCTCTAAAAAAACAAGATCACTTTGTTTAATAGATTCTTCACGAATATCATTAGCATTAATTTTTCCAGCTATACCTAAAAATGTACACATGGTTCTCTCTGAATCGGGAGTAATTAAAATCAAGCATGTTCCTGTAGGAATAGCTTCTTTTTTTTTGTTATAAAAATAATTTACTTGTTCTTTAATTAAACTTTGTTCGTATTTATATCCCAGATCGTCATCATTCACTTTTCCAATAAAAGCAACTTTATTTCCAAGTTGAGATAAGCCTACGATACTATTAGCTACGGAGCCACCAGCTATTGTTTCTTTAATAGTTAAACCAGCCAAAAGTTTTTGAAATTCTTGTTCATCAACTAATTTCATCGTGCTTTTAGTTAAGTTATTTTGTAGTAAAAAATTATCATCTACTTTGCAAATAACATCAACGATAGCATTTCCTATTCCAATTATTTTCATTTATTTAGTTATCTTATCTTTAAATTTACAGTATTTAATAATTACACATTCTTTGCAATTAGGATTTCTTGCTTTACAAGTATATCTTCCATGAAGCAATAGAAGATGATGGGCATCTTTTAAGTATTGGCTGGGTACTACTTTATACAAATTTTCCTCTACCTGATCGGGATTTTTTCCAATTGCTAGACCAGTTCTGTTACTTACCCTAAATATATGAGTGTCTACAGCAATAGTAGGTTTTCCAAATCCTTCATTAAGAACAACATTGGCTGTTTTTCGTCCAACACCAGGCAGAGCAATTAATTTTGTAAAATCATTTGGTACTTTGCCTTTATGTTGTTCAATTAAAATTTTTGAGAGAAAATAAATACTTTTAGCTTTATTTCTGTATAAGCCAATTTTGTTAATTAGTTTTTCTATTTTTTTTTGACCCAATTTAACAAAATCTTCAGGCCGATTATATTTAGGATAAATATTTTTAGTAACATTATTAACATTCACATCTGTACATTGTGCAGAAAGAACAACGGAAGTGAGAAGTGTAAATTTATTTGTATATTTTAGGTCGCTTTTGGGATTTTTGATAATTTTAGAAAGAGCTTTGAAGATATCTATACTTTGAGTGCTCACTTATCTAATTTGTAGCACATCATGCATATTATAAAGACCAGGCTTTTTATTAGCCAACCACTTAGCGGCATTTAAAGCGCCGTCAGCAAACAAATCTCTAGATTTGGCTACATGTTTTAGTTCAATGGTTTCTTTAGGAGTTTGGAATATTACTGAATGAGTTCCAGGAATCTTTCCTTTTCTTTTTATAAAAAAATTTATTTTTCCAATTTTCGTTTTTCCTTTTTTATTAAGAAAAGTATTTCCAGTCATTTGATCTAAATTTTTTCCTTTACCTTGAGCAACTGCATGACCTAGCATTAAAGCTGTTCCTGATGGATAATCAACTTTCATCTTATGATGGGCATCATGAATTTCGATTTGATATTCGTTTAATATTTTTTTAGATAAAATTCCAGACAGGTACTGCATTAAGTTTATTCCTAGGCTCATATTACCTGACTGTAGAATAGCTATTTTTTTTGAAGCTTTAATTATCTCTTTTTGTTGTTGTTTGTTAAAACCTGTAGTTCCAATGATCATCCTTTTTTTAAGTTTAGTGGCTAACTTTAAAATTTCTGAAGTACAATTAGGCCTGGTAAAATCAATAATGACATTTGTATTTTTTAAAGATTGAATGGAGTTTTTTTGATAATGAATTCCATTCTTTTTAATTTCTTGTTGTTCAGTAACACTTTCTAGCTGAAGTTTTTTATCTTTGAGAGTTTTTTTGATCAGTAAGGAACCCATTCTGCCCAAGCCCCCACTAATAGAAATTTTAATTTTTTTCATTTATTTAAATTATCCCAAAAACTTTTAGCTTTTCTAAAAAAAGATTCATTTTCAGGATTATTTTTAGAGTCTTCCAATTCTTTAAATTTTTCAAGCAGTATTTTTTGTTCTTTGCTAAGGTTTACTGGGGTCTCAACTTTAATTTGTAAATATAAATCCCCAAACCCTCCACCTCGAAGACCAGGCATTCCTTTGTCCTTTAATCTCAATTGTTTTCCATTTTGTGTGCCTGCAGGAATTTTTACTTTAGATTTTGATCCATCAATAGTTGGAATTTCTATAGTAGTTCCTAAAGTGGCATCAGCTATTGAAATGGGCAACTCAAAATACAAATTTTCCTCTGACCTTTTAAAAATAGGATGTTTTTTTAAGGATATATATACGTACAGATCTCCCTGAGAACCTCCTCTGGGACCAGCCTCTCCTTTTCCTGCAAGTCGCATTTGCGTTCCATCATCTACACCTTTAGGAATTTGAATAGAAAGAGTTTTGTTAACCTTATTAGTTCCTGCTCCTCGACATGATTTACATGGATTAGAAATAGTTTTTCCTTCTCCACCGCAATCAGGACAGGTTTGTTGAAGAGTAAAAAATCCTTGTTGTGCTCTTACTTGACCGTGTCCACCACAGGTGTCACATGTAGTAGGTTTGGATCCAGATGCGGCTCCAGTACCTGAACATTCAGAACATTTTTCAGAAGTTGGAACGTTAAAAGTTTGTTTTTTACCTTCATAGGCTTCTTCTAAAGTGACTTCTATATTTATCTTTAAATCTGAACCTCTTTTAGATCTAGAAGAAGATCTCCTACTGCGCCCACCAGTAAAATCTCCAAAAAAATCATCAAAAATACTTGAGAAAGAACCTGAGTCAAAACCACCAAAATCTTCAAATCCTCCAAAACCACCTTTTCCACCACCTCCATTTTCGAAAGCAGCATGACCGAATTGATCATAATTAGATTTTTTTTGAGAGTCAGATAGTACTTGGTAGGCTTCTGATGCCTCTTTGAATTTTGCTTCTGCTGATTTATCCCCTGGATTTCTATCAGGGTGATATTTCATTGCCTGCTTTCTATAAGCAGATTTTATTTCTTCTTTGGAAGCATTTTTAGAGACTCCAAGTGTTTCGTAATAGTCAGCTTTTGCCATGCCCCTATTTAATGCTTAATTAAAAATTAAGCACTATCTTTTTTATCTTCTTTTGAGTCTTTTACTTCTTCAAATTCAGCATCAACTACATCTTCTTTTTTTTCTTTTCCAGGCCCTGTGCTGTCGCCATCCCCAGTTCCCGGCTTTGCTTGTTGTGCTTTGTATATTGCTTCTCCCATTTTCATGGATGATTGCATTAAAGTTTGTGTTTTCGTTTTGATATCTTCAACATTGTCAGCTTTAATTGCATCTTTTAGAGATTGAATATCAGCTTCAATAGTTTTTTTATCTTCTGCAGAAATCTTATCACCATGTTCTTTTAAACTTTGTTCAGTTGAAGCAACTAAACTATCGGCACTATTTTTTGCATCAATCTCTTCTCTCTTTTTTTTATCAGCTTCTTTATTTGCTTCGGCATCTTTGATCATTTGCTCAATTTCGGAATCACTCAAACCACCAGAAGCCTGGATTTGAATTTTTTGTTCCTTTCCAGTTCCTTTGTCTTTGGCAGAAACATTGACGATACCATTGGCATCGATATCAAAAGTTACTTCTATCTGAGGAACCCCTCTTGGTGCAGGAGCAATTCCTGTCAATTCGAAGTTACCTAACGACTTATTGTCAGCTGCCATTTCTCTTTCACCCTGAACTACTCGAATAGAAACTGCTGGTTGATTATTTTCAGCTGTTGAAAATACTTGGCTTTTTTTCGTTGGTATTGTTGTGTTTTTTTCAATAAGTTTAGTCGCAACACCACCCAAAGTTTCAATTCCAAGAGATAAAGGTGTAACATCTAATAAGAGAACGTCTTTCACATCCCCCTGAAGAACACCAGCTTGAATAGCAGCGCCCATTGCTACCACTTCATCCGGATTTACGCTTTTGTTTGGCTCTTTTCCAAAAAAGTTTTTAACTGTTTCAGCAACTTTTGGCATTCTTGTCATTCCACCCACAAGAATTACCTCTCCTATTTCCCCGGCAGTTAAACCCGCATCTTTTAATGCTGTTTTGCAAGGTGCTATAGTTTTTTCAATTAAGGTTGCAACAATAGACTCTAATTTAGATCTAGTTAATTTAAGATTTAAATGTTTAGGTCCTGTTTTATCTGCTGTGATAAAAGGTAAGTTAATTTCAGTTTGAGTTGCTGATGATAATTCAATTTTTGCTTTTTCTGCAGCTTCTCTTAATCTTTGTAAAGCAAGTTTATCTTGTTTTAAATCTATTGCATTATCCTTTTTGAATTCTGCAGCAAGGTAATCAACAATATGAGCATCAAAATCTTCGCCACCTAAAGTAGTGTCCCCATTGGTTGATTTAACTTCAAAAACGCCATCACCTAGTTCTAAAATAGAAACGTCAAAAGTACCTCCGCCAAGATCGTATACTGCAACAGTTTTAGCATTTTTTTTATCTAATCCATAAGCCAAGGCAGCAGCAGTTGGTTCGTTAATAATTCTTTTTACTTCAAGACCTGCAATTTTTCCCGCATCTTTGGTTGCTTGTCTTTGTGAGTCGTTAAAATAAGCAGGAACAGTAATTACTGCTTCTTTTACTTCTGATCCTAAATATTTTTCAGCTGTCTCTTTCATTTTTTGAAGAACAAAAGCAGAGATTTGACTTGGTGAATATTTTTTTCCTCTTGATTCTACCCAAGCATCTCCGTTATCAGCTCGAATAATTTTATAAGGAAGTCCTTTGATATCTTTTTTAACAGCTTCACCGTCAAATTTTCTTCCGATTAGTCGTTTCACAGCAAAAAAAGTATTTTCTGCGTTTGTTACTCCTTGACGTTTGGCCGACATTCCTACTAGTTTTTCATCACCATCAGTGAAAGCTACTACAGAGGGAGTAGTTCTTGCTCCTTCTAAATTTTCTAAAACTTTTGGCGTTGCTCCATCCATTACGGCAACACATGAATTTGTTGTTCCTAAATCAATTCCTATAATTTTTGACATAATTCTTAATCCTTTTTTTTAGTCTTATTTCTTAATTGTTAGTTGGATATGGGTGATCTTTTTGAGATTACAACCTCTATGAGGAATTATTTTTTAGGCTTTTTTTGTTGATTTTGCTATGTTTACTAAGGAAGGTCTTAAAAGCCTATCGTACAGCATGTAGCCTTTTTGTATTTCTTGTACGATAGTTCCTGGTTCTTTGTCACTTTCAATTTCACTTAATGCTTGATGGAAGTTTGGATCAAATTTTTTATTGAGACATGTAATATAAGTTATGTTGTTTTTTTCCAGGGTAGTTGAGAGTTCTTTTTCAATAAGTTCAATGCCATTAGTAATTTCCACAAACTCTTGATCTTTAAATTTTTCATTATTTTTAAAAATTGCAAAAGCCCTGTCCAGATTATCAGTTAAGGCAAGTATTTGAGATGCAAAATTAAACGATCCATATTTTAATATGTCTTCTTTTTCTTTTTCGTGATTTTTACGGAGATTTTGGTTTTCAGCTAATAATCTTAAAACTTTATCATTGAGTTCTGCTATCGTTTTTTCTAATTTTTCAGAGGTATTTTCTTCAACAGGAACATCTGAATTTTCACTTGAATTCTCATTTGGAAGATTGTCTTCCGAATTTTTATTAATACTGGATTCTTGATTAAAATCGGAATTTTCGTTTTTTTCTTCTGTATTCATTTTGTTTATAATTTATAATGCAAGGGTATATAGTAACAAATTATTAAATTCCAAGGGCAAATAATGCGAAATACTAGAAAAAATTTAGAATTAAGAAAAATAGAAATAATTCCTAATTATATAAAAAATGCAGATGCATCCTGCCTGATCAAATCAGGCGATACCCATGTCGTTTGTACCGCGTCTATAGAGAACAGTGTGCCAAGATGGTTAAAAGGATCAGGAAAAGGATGGGTCACTGCTGAATATGGAATGTTGCCCAGGTCGACAAACGAGAGAATGAGAAGAGAGGCTTCAACCGGAAAAATTGGTGGAAGAACATCTGAAATTCAAAGGTTAATAGGCAGGTCTCTTAGAGCAAGTTTGGATTTGCAGTTACTAGGTGAATATTTAATCACTATCGATTGTGATGTCTTACAGGCAGATGGAGGAACAAGAACAGCGGCGATCACGGGAGGATATGTGGCACTTAAAATGTGCATTGACCTTATGATCAAGCGAAAGCAAATTAATCATAATCCTATCAAAACTTATGTTGCTGCCATCAGTTGTGGAATTGTACATGGAGAAATTCTAATGGATCTTGATTTTGAGGAAGATAGCAAAGCAGATATTGATTCAAATTATGTAATGAATGATAAAAATGAAATTATAGAATTACAATTAACAGGAGAAAAAACTACTTGTAGTGAAGAACAATTTTTAGAAATGCTTCAATGTTCTAAAAAATCTATAAGAGAAATAATCTTGTTACAAAAAAAAATATTAAGTGAACAATCTTAAAGATTTAAAAAAAATCGATACTATACTTATAGCTACTAATAACCCTGGAAAATTTAGGGAAATTAAGGAATTGCTTCCCAGAAAAATAAAATGCTTTTCCCCTAAGGATTTTAATCTTAAGGAGCCAAAAGAAACTGCAAAAACTTTTAAGGGTAATGCTCGTCTAAAGTCCACATATTGCGCTAAATTAGCCGGTATGATTGCAATTTCAGATGACTCGGGTTTAGAGGTCAAGGATTTAGATAATCAACCAGGAATCTATTCAGCTAGGTGGGCTGGCAAAAGTAAAAACTTTAATATTGCAATTGAAAAAGTAAAAAAACTTTTGTTTAAAAAAAAATTGTTGGAATCTAAGGCAAATTTTACATGCTCAATTTCTGTTGCCTTTCCATCGGGCAAGGCTTTTCAGGTAGTGGGAAAAGTTTATGGAAAAATTTGCTTTCCTCCTAAGGGAAAAAAAGGTTTTGGTTATGATCCAATTTTTGTTGCAGACGGAGAAAAGAAAACTTTTGGACAGCTTTCTCCAAGATATAAAAATAGAATCTCGCACCGATACAAAGCGTTTGAACAGTTAAAAAAATATTTCAATTTTAATTAATTTTTACAAACTCGCTATTTTTAATCTGGTATAAGTTTAATTTTCTTTCTGCAAAATTTAGGTTGTTAATTTTAAAAACTCCACTTCTGCCTTTAAATTCTTTCCCGACAAAGTCATCGACTGTAAATAATTCATCTTTTTTTTCATACCAAATAGATGCTAACAAAGGGATTGTATCATAGGCTAAAATTTCGATATTAGAGATTTCTAAATTATAGTTATTTTTTAGTTTTTTATTGAGATCCTGAAAACTTTGATAATCGATAGATGGAAAAATAATATTTTGTAAAGAAGGCTCAACTAAAATTTTTTTATTAAACCATTGGTTTAAGGTTATAAAAGTAGCATCTTTATAATTAACATCATAATAATCAAAAAAAGAAATTACACTTATTAAATCATCATCAAAAACTGGAACTATTACTTGCTGATAATTGACACCTCCAAGTGTGTCAGTTTTTTCAAGTAATTTAGCTTTTTCTATATCTTTAGGGTTTTCGGATTTTTTTAGTTGTGAAATATAATCAAGCAATCTTTTATGACGATAGTTATATGATGTTGCAGTTTTGGCTTTTTCATTGATTTCATTAAAATTAGAATATTGATATTTTGTTTTGATAGGTATTTTTTGTTCTTCTATTTTTTTTAATATAAGCTGAGAAAATAATGTGTTGTCTGAAAAAAATATTTTTGATTTATTTTTTTCATTTAAAATATTTTTTAAAGCTAAAACTTGACTATCAATATTAAGTCCAAAAGAAATAACATTTTTAGGTAAAGTTACATTATTATTACTTAGTGTGATAAATATATATTTTCCAAAGTTTTCTTCGTTAGAAATAAATAATAAATTTTCCATAAAAATAGGCCCCAAAATAATATCTACCTTTTGAGTTTGCAGTTCATTAAATGCAAATTTAGTACCATCTTTAGTTCCCCTATTATCGATTGGAACCAATGTTACATTTAAATTGGATAATTCGAATATGGTTAATTCAAAAGTCTTTAAAACTTTGTTGCCAATTTCTTTATAGTCTCCAGTCAGCGGTAATATAGCTCCGATTCTTAAAGTCTGATTTTTACTTTCCGCAGCAAATGTTAAGCTTAACAAAAGAAAAGATAGTAAAAAAAATTTAATGGAAATTTTTTTCATAAAATTGTGTTAATAATATACTAAACTATATGGTGGAAAATAAAAAAAACAATCTACTGTCTCCTGCTCTTTATGTAGTTTCTACGCCTATCGGCAATCTTTCGGATATAACATTGCGCGCATTAGAAGTTTTAAAAAATTCTGACTATATTTTATGCGAAGATACCAGACACTCTTTGAAGCTTTTAAATTTTTATAAAATTAAAAAAAAACTTATTTCTTTTCATAAATTTAATGAAACAAAAAACATTAAAGAAATTTTTAATGATATTAGTGAAGGAAAAATTGTTTCTCTTATTTCTGATGCGGGAACGCCTTTAATATCAGATCCGGGAGAATATTTAATACAGTCTGCACATCAGCAAAAAATTAAAGTTATTTCTGTGCCTGGACCTTCGGCTGTTACAGCTATTATGTCTATATCAGGTTTTGAAACAAAATTTTTCTTTTATGGATTTTTATCCAAAAAAAACAATGAACGATTAGAAGAATTAGAAAATTTATCAAAAATTAATAACTCTATAGTTATTTACCTCCCCGCAAGAGATTTAAAAAAAATATTAAAAGAATTTGAATTATATTTTAAAGAAAGAAAAGTATTTGTTGCAAGAGAATTAACTAAGTTACACGAAACTTATTATTTGGGAAGTGCAGGAGAGTTACTACAAAAAATTAGCAATAATGATCTAAAAGGTGAAATAACACTTGTTATTAGCAACAAATCAGTAGATTCTAATATTGATAATAATATTGATCTTGTGAGTGAGATAAAACTTTTGCTTAACAAAATGTCAGCAAAAGATATTGCAGAATATCTTGCTGAAAAACTTAAAATGAGTAAAAAAATTATTTATCAAAATATTTTAAATATTAAGAAATGAAAAAAATAATTATAACTTTTTTATCTTTTATTATTTTAAGTGGTTGCGTAGGCGTTGGTTCGGAAGGGGTCCTTGGAACTGGAGTTAGTATTTATACAGATCCAAGAACTTTGGGAACTCAAATTGACGATTCTATTATGCAGAAATCTTTGCTGATTAGAACTGCTCAGGCAAATAAAAAATATATTATAGATATTTCGTCCAAAGTAATTGATGGGCATATTGTTTTATCAGGAAAAGTGGATACGGTGGATGAAAAAATTTTAATGACTAAACTTGCTTGGAAAATAGAAGGTGCCAGATCAGTTAAAAATAATATTGAAGTTAGAGATAAGTTTTCTTTAAAAGATTATTCCAAAGATCTTTTAATCACTTCACAAATGAAAGTGGCCATGTTGGCTAATAAAAAAATAAGTTCAGTAAATTATAATGTAAACACAGTTAATCAAGTAATGTTTATTTTTGGAATTGCTGCCAATGAATCAGAAAGAAGAGAAGTTATGAATGAATCTTCTTTAATTAAAGATATTAAAAAGGTGGATGCAACGATTTTTTTAGTCGATGATTTATCTAAAAATAAAAAATAAATTTAGTACTTAATTGTTTCTGCAGAATAAGCCGCTATGGAGGCTAAGTTTAAAATTTCATAACTAGTAGATCTTAAAGGCGCAACCTCGATTGGTTGTGCAAGTCCAATCAGCATTGGGCCAATTACTTTTCCTCTACTTAATTCTTTTAGTAATTTGATAGATATGGCAGCTGCGTGTATGGAAGGCATAATTAATATGTTTGCATTTCCTACTAATTCTGAAAAAGGGTAAGTTGATCTGTATTTTTTATTTAATGCTACATCAGGCTGCATTTCTCCATCAAAAATAAAATCTGCTTTTTTATTTTTTAAAATTTCAACTGCCTTAGCCACTCTTTTTGTTCGATCAGTTTCTGGCTGACCGAAGGTAGAGTGAGATAAGAAAGCAACTCTTGGATCAAGACCTAGTAATCTAGCAACTCTGGCACAAGATAATGCCATTTCTGCAAGTTGTTCTGAGTCAGGATATTCAATTACGTTGGTATCAGCAATAATGATTGTTTTTCCTTGTTGAACAAAAATGCACATTCCAAAAACTAGTTCATTTTCCCTTGGACCCACAGACTGCATTAATTTTTCAACAGTTGCTGCGTAGTGTCTGGTATTTCCTGTTACCATGGCATCAGCATGTCCACAGGAAACCATGCAAGAACCCCATGTGGCTCTATCTGTTTTTACAAGTCTGTTACAATCTGCTTCGAGAATTCCTTTACGTTGTAATTTATTGTATAAAAATTTCACGTATTCCTCACTTCTTTTTTTGTCAGAAGAATTGGAAATCTCTATTTTATAATTTTCGTCCAAACCTATTTGTTTGAATGTTTCTTTTAACTTTTCTTCGTTAGCTATTAGTACTGGCTCTCCTAATCCGCTATTTTTAAAAGCAACTGCAGCTTTTAAAGTTTCAGCATCTTCCCCTTCAGCAAAAACAACTCTTTTTTTCTTACCTTTAATTGTAGTATTAATTGCTTTCATGAAATTCATCGATTGATCTAATCTTGCTGCTAACTGATTTTCATATTTTTCAAAATCTTGAATTGGTTTTCTAGCTACCCCACTGTCCATAGCTGCCTTAGCAACTGCCATAGGAATTACGGTTATTAATCTTGGATCAAATGTAGATGGAATAATATATTCCCTTCCGTACACTGGTCTTTCCCCACCATACGCAGCAACCACCTCATCAGGTACATTGTCACGGGCAAGTTTTGCAATTGCATGAGCTGCTGCAACTTTCATCTCTTCATTTATTTCTTTAGCCCTTACATCCAAGGCACCTCTAAAAATATACGGAAATCCAATTAAATTATTAACTTGATTTGGGTAATCTGATCTTCCAGTTGCAATAATGGCATCATCACGAACCTCTTGTACTAATTCTGGTTTAATCTCCGGATCCGGATTGGCACAAGCAAAAATAATTGGATTTTTTGCCATAGATTTTACCATGTCTTGCGTTAGAACATCTTTAGCAGACAATCCTAAAAAAACATCGGCACCTTTTATTGCTTCTGCTAAAGTTCTATGTTTAGTTTCAACGGCATGTTTTGATTTCCATTGATCCATTCCTTCAGTTCTGCCTCTATAAATGACTCCTTTGCGGTCCAGCATGATAACGTTTTCATTTGGAACACCACTATTTTTAAAAAGTTCAGTACACGCAATTGCAGATGCTCCTGCTCCATTAACAACAATCTTTACATCTTTGATGGATTTTTTTGAAATATCTAATGCGTTGATTAATCCTGCCGTTGTAATAATAGCAGTTCCATGTTGATCATCATGAAAAATTGGAATATCTACTAATTCTTTTAATTTTTGTTCTATAATAAAACAATCTGGAGCGGCAATATCCTCAAGATTAATACCTCCAAACGTAACAGCAATTTTTGATATTACATTTATAATTTCCTCTGCATTTTTTGAATCAACTTCAATATCAATCGAGTCGATATCAGCAAATCTTTTAAACAATACTGATTTACCTTCCATCACGGGTTTAGATGCAAGCGCTCCTAAATCACCAAGTCCTAGAATGGCAGTTCCATTACTAATTACAGCAACCAAATTACCTTTGCTTGTGTAGTCATAGGCTGCTTCAGAATTTTTTCCAATTTCTATACAAGGAACAGCAACTCCTGGAGAATAAGCTAATGCTAAATCTCTTTGAGTAGATAAGTTTTTTGAAGATATAATCTCTATTTTTCCAGGTTTTCCCTCAATATGAAAATCTAGAGCTTCTTTGTCCGTGTATTTTTTGTTTGGGTTTTTGGCAGTCATCTATTTTTTTAACTACATGAAAAAGTCAATTTTTATTTGTAGGAGGGAATTTAGAACATTAAGATTGTAAAACAATATAAATATTAAAAAAAAAATGAATATTTTATCATCTGTAAGTTCCTTTGGCTTTTTAACATTGATAAGCAGAATTCTTGGCTATTTTCGAGATATTTTAATAGCTACTTTTTTGGGAACAAGCATGGCGGCAGACGCATTTTTTGTTGCCTTTCGTTTACCAAATACTTTTCGAAGGTTATTTGCCGAGGGTTCTTTTAATTCTGCTTTTGTCCCTCAATACTCAAAATTAGATATTCAAAATAAATCCTATGAATTTTCCAACTCAGTTTTTAATTTATTAATTTTAATTCTTTTGATTTTAATATGTGTCGCAGAAATTTTTATGGGTGGTGTTATTTATTTAGTTTCACCAGGCTTTGTTGACAATATAGAGAAATATGAACTTGCTATATCATTAAGCAGAATTGTTTTTCCATTTTTATTATTTGTATCTTTGTCTTCTTTTTATTCTGCTATTTTAAATACCAAAGGTAAATTTGGAGTAGCTGCAGCTGCTCCAATTATTCTAAATTTATTTTTAATTTTGTCTATTATTTTTGCAAATAGCTACGATAAGAATTTGGTTTTTTTTATGGCTTGGGCTGTTAGTGTTGCCGGGTTGGTACAATTAATTTTACTTTTTTATTATTCCAAAAAATATTTTATACCAAAAATTAATTTAAGTTTTGAAATTAATGATGAAGTTCGTTCTTTTTTTAAAAAACTTCTTCCCAGCATTTTTTCGTCAGGTGTTATGCAAATTAATATCTTGATTGGTACTATTATTGCATCTTTTCAAACAAGCGCTGTTTCTTATTTGTATTATGCTGACAGAATTTATCAATTACCATTAGCCATAACTGGCATTGCAATTGGTACAGTGATACTCCCGGCTCTTTCGAAAGAAATTTTTCAGCACAATGATGGTAGAAGTTTCTTTTTACAAAATAGATCAATAGAACTATCTTTGTTTTTGTCCGTTCCGGCAACAGTAGGAATAATTATGTTAACGGAGCCGATTATTTCCACTCTTTTTGGATATGGAACTTTTGATCAAGAAAGTGTTACTCAAACTGCAAAAGCGTTGTATATTTTTGGATTTGGTCTTCCAGCTTTTTCTCTGTTAAAAATATATTCTAATTTTTATTTTGCTAGAGGAAATACAACATTTCCTTTTTATGTTTCGATCGGAGTTGTTGTTGCAAATATTTTGATAAGTTTAGTTTTTTTCTTTCAGGTTGGATTTGTTTCGATTGCATTAGGAACTAGCGTTTCATCTTGGTTCGGAGTTTTGGTATATCAATTTTTTTTACTAAAAAATAAATTGCATACATTTGATATTACTTTTGTTACTAGAATGTTAAAAACTCTTTTATGTTCAATTATAATGGGTTTTGTTATCTTTTTTGCTTTGCCACTGTTCCAATTTGATATGGCAAATAGTTCTTGGCAAAGAGTAGGAAGTTTAACGATAATTGTTACCAGCGCTTCATTAATTTATTTTCTACTTTCAATATTGTTTAAATCTTTTAGTATCAAGGATTTCAAGGTGAATGCTTATGAATCAAAAAAATAAAAGAATATTATCAGGTATACAGCCAACAGGAAATTTGCATCTTGGAAATTATCTTGGAGCAATAAATAATTTTGTTAAATTGCAAAAAGATTTTGAATGTTATTTTATGTTAGCTGATATGCATGCGATTACAGTTAAGCATGAACCCAGCGTGTTAAAAGAAAATATATTAGATACAGCCGCAGCCTTTTTAGCTTCTGGTATAGACCCAGTTAAAAATACTATTTTTATTCAGTCCTCTGTTAGTGCGCATGCTGAACTTTCTTGGATTTTTAATTGTATTGCACGGATTGGTTGGTTAAATCGAATGACCCAGTTTAAAGAAAAAGCAGGAAATAATAAAGAAAAAGCAAGTGTAGGGCTTTATACGTATCCAGTTTTAATGGCTGCAGATATACTTTTGTACAAAGCTACCCATGTTCCCGTTGGCGAGGATCAGAAACAACATTTAGAGCTTTGTAGAGACATTGCAATAAAGTTTAATAATGATTTTAATCGTAAGGATTTTTTTATTACTCCAGAACCCATTATACCAGAGGACATATCCAGAGTGATGAGTCTTAGAAATGGAACTCAAAAAATGAGCAAATCCGAAGAGTCCGATTTATCAAGAATTAATTTGACCGATGATGCAGATTTAATTTCAAAAAAGATTCAAAAAGCTAAAACAGATAGTGAGCCAATAAATGATAATATTATTTTAGAAAAAAATAGACCAGAGGCAAGAAATTTAATTAATATTTTTGCTGCTTTCAAAAATGAAAAAGTAAAAGATATTATCAATTTATGGAGTGGAAAAAATTTTTCAGAATTTAAAAAAGAATTATCACAATTATTAATTGAAAAAATTTGTCCAATTGGAGAGGAAATAAAAAAACTCAAATCTAATAAAGATTATTTACAAAAAATTTTAGAAGAAGGAAAAATGAAAGCAACCATTGTTGCCAATAAAAATTTAAAAGAAATAAAACAAATTATAGGATTAGCAAATTGAAAAAAAAGTTTTTAGTAGTTATTGATGAGAGCAAAGAATTAAAAAATGCTGTATACTTTGCTGCTAATCGTGCCATTCATACAGATGGAAAGCTTACTTTGCTTTATATAGTAGACCCAGCAATAGATGCTCAGTGGGCGAGAATAGAAAATTTAATAGAGCAAGAAGCAACTAGTGAAGCAAAAAAAATCTGCAGATCGTGGTCACAAAAAATTAAGGATAGATTTAAGATTGAAAGTGAAATTATCATCAGAATTGGCGACAGAGCTGATGAACTATTAAAGCTTATTCAGGAAGATTCTGGTATTAGGTTTTTAGTATTAGCATCCACTCCAAATAGTGAAGATCCAGGACCTTTGATAAAAGCTTTAACAGGAAAGAGAATAAAAGATTTGGCTATACCTATTGTAATAGTTCCAGGGGCACTTTCCGAAAAAGATATTGATTTAATTGCTTAATTAGAAAGTTTAAATAAGTTTTTAATTAGGCTAAAGTAGTCGAATCTTATTAAATTAATTATATGATTAACATTGTTGATACACCCAATCCAGAGTCTAAAAAGTTTGTTTTTGATTTTGACATAGTTGATTTTGGATCAAAGGAAATTAAATCTTTAAACGAAGCTGAAGGAATCCAATTTGCTGAAAGAATTTGGAAAACAGGTTTTTCAGAATTAATTTATATAGATAAAAATTTTATTACTATTAAAAAATTACAAAACATCAATTGGGACAATATCAAACAGGATATTTTAAATATTTTATCTGAAGAAATTAATCTTAATTTTAAAAAACTGTCTTTTAAAAAAGAAAATAACTTTCAAGATGAAATATCCCAAAGAATAGAGGAAGTTTTAAAAGAAAAAATTAGACCAGCAGTGGCTATGGACGGAGGAGATATTCAATTAAAATCCTATAAAAATGGAATAGCCGAGGTAATGCTCAAAGGTAGTTGTGCAGGTTGTCCCAGTTCAGTAGTAACTTTAAAACAAGGAGTAGAGCGTATGATCAAGCACTATGTCCCAGAGGTTAATTCAGTAACGGCTGTTAATTTAGATTAATTATTATGATAATTAATTACTTAGAAGATCTAAGAAAAAAAATAGCATTAAAAATAAATCTTTTGCTTAAAATTTCTAAGATCCGATTTATTAAATTTTTAAGATACATTGATATTTTTCACAAGTTCAATACGCAGATTGTAGTTCGTTCATCTGATAAATTAGATTTACATTTACGCAAACATTACAGCCTGCCTTATGCAAAAGGAGGAGTAATAACAGTTTTTATTTTTTTCTTATTGTTCAGACCTGACTTTGAAAATACCATGATAGCAAAATTAAATGGAGATAAGGCTCTTATAGTAAATAAATATTTAAAAGATGATGTATTAGCAATTGATGAAAATTTATTTAAATCAAATCCAAGATCACAGAATACATCCCGGCCTATTGACAAACCCTCTGAATTTACAGATAGGCAAATACTTGGTTTTGGAAATAATATTGATGCAAGAACAGTTATTAGTTTGTTCGAAGAAGAAAATTATAATCTAAAAGATATTAGAAATGGAAAAGCTGTAGAACCTATATTTCTATCAAAGTTACCAAAAGGGATTGATCAAATTGACAATATTCAGGATAGAAAAAGACTTTTTATAAAAGTTATTCTTCCATTAATTATTTATGAAAATAACCAAATAGAAGAAGATAGAGACTATTTAAACCAAATTTCTAGAGAAAAAAGTTTAAGCAAAGAAGAGCTTGTTTGGTTAGACAAGAAATTCGAAGAGTATAAAGTTGTTGGAAGAAATCTAGAGGAGCTTAAAATTAAAATGGACATTATTCCTCCCTCTTTAGCTCTGGCACAAGCAGCTTATGAAAGTGGCTGGGGAACTTCGAGATTTGCAATGGAGGGAAATTCTATATATGGCCATAGAACCTGGAAAAAAGGTAAAGGAATAATTCCTAACCAGCGAGATGAAGAAGCTAATTTTGAGGTAAAAAGCTTTAAAATAGTGAGGGCTTCCATATCGGCATATAAAAAGAATTTAAATTCACATGAGTCTTATAAAGAATTCAGGGAAGCCCGTGCTAATCAAAGAAAAAAAAATAATAAGATTTCAGGATTAGAACTTGCAAAGTATTTAGATAAATATTCCGAGATTGGATATGAATATTCAGATCGATTAAAAAAAATTATTGAACAAAATTCATTAACTGATTTTGATGATTCTGTTTTATCTCGAAAGAAGAAACCAAATATAGTTTAGTCTTTAATAACAAATTGCTTGCCAAGCCAACCCCAAGTGTTATCTGGTAATTTAAGAGTACAATTAATTTTTCCTCTTCTAGGTTTGTATTCTTTTTTAAGTAAAATTCTTATCCAGTTATCATCTAAAAAATTAATTTCACTCTTGGTCCATTGACCACCTTCATTGGTAAAACAATTTATATTTTTAACATTATCTTCAAATTCAATTTCAATATTAGGAGGATTATTGTTGTTTAATAATTTATTTTCTGGTTTAAAAAATTTATACGGAAGTGGACTTGTATTAATTAAAAATTGAAAGCGGTCAATTTTTCCATAATCTTCATTGATAGGAAATCTAGGTAATTCATACAAATCTTCTTTTTTATGAACCACTCCTGAATGTTGGCCAAATGCAAGAAGATATTTAAAATTTTTTACAAGATTTTTTATTTCTAAACTATATTCACCGAAGGGATAAGAAAAAATTTCGGGAATAATTCCAAGTTCTCTTAAATAATCTGCATGAGATTGTTCTAAGTCTTTTTTTACGTCGTCAATTTGTAAATTAACTAAATAATCATGGCTAAAACTATGTGCGCCTATAGTTGCCAAGTTAGATTTTTGGATTTCTCTTATTTGTTCCCAAGTCATATAATTTGGATGCTTGCTATTTATCTCTCTAGTATTGATAAATAGTATAAAGGGAATTTTATTATCCTTTAAGATAGGCCAGGCATTTTTATAAAATGACTGAAAAGCATCGTCTATAGTAATAAGTATTTTTTTTTCAGTATAGTCGTTTTTGTCAATTAAAATTTTTTTTAATTCGGGATAGCCTATAAAATTTAGATTAGCTGATTTAATAAGCTGTATCTGCTTTTTGAAATCATTTATTTTTATATTAGTCGTTGGATATTTGTTTTCGTCAAATCTGTGATACATTAATGCAATAATGCCTTTTTCTTTTACTTCTGTAGCAAAACTTTTTATGGGAAGTAAAAAAAATATTACACTTAATGTATAAATAATTATTTTTGTGATCATACCTAATTTTATTTCTGTAGATGCTTCGCTTAACTGTTTAGTGATTACTTCAAATATTATCAAGAATAAAACAATAAGAGTACAAAAGTATTTAAAAACCGATAATTTTTCTAAAGATTTTTATTTAATTCTTAAAAAAAATAAAATTAACTTAGATTTGGCAAATTTACTTTTAGTAAATTTAGGTCCAGGTAGTTATGCTGGTATTAGAAATATATTGTCTTGTTTGAAGGTTTTGTCGATTATTAAAAAAATTAAATTAGTGGGATTTACAAATAATACAATGTGGAAAATAGTGTGCAAAGATAAACATAAAGACTGTTTTATGATTATAAATGTAAATAAAAAATTTTTTAATCTTTCTACAAATAAAGAATTAAAAATCCAGCAATTAAACAAAATTTTATCTAAAAAAAAAGTTGTTTCCAATTATCAATACAGTGGTATTTTCAAGAAAAATTTAATTTCTTTTGCTTATGATATTAAGGATATGAAAATATTAGTGAATAAAAAATTATTTATAGAAAAAAATATTAATCCAAAATATTAAGTAATTTAATTATGATTAATAGAACTTCACCATTTGCAATTAACTTAGAAAAAAAATGTGTCGATAAAGGTTTGCGCCTCACTGATCAACGAAAAGTAATTGTAAAATTATTAGAAGAAACAATTATGGATACTAAATTTCATCCTGATGTAGATGAGTTACATAAAAGAGCAGTTACTATCGATAAAAAAATAAGTATTGCGACTGTGTACAGAACTGTAAAGCTTTTGGAGGAGGCTAATATTATTGATAAGCATGAATTTAAAGAAGGCAAATCAAGATATGAAGCAGTAACTGAAACCCACCACGATCATTTGATAGACATAAACAGCGGTGAAATAATAGAGTTTGTGGATGAAGAAATTGAAACTTTAAAAAAAAAAATTGCTAACAAGCTTGGTTTTGATTTAGTGGATCATAGGTTAGAATTGTATTGTAAAAAGAAAAAAAATTAATTGTCTAAAAATTTCGTTATAAAAACTTTTGGTTGTCAAATGAATGAGTATGACTCTAATCGTATTTCAGATTTAATGTCTTCTATTAATTATAAAAAAGTTAGTGAAATAGAATCTGCTGATTGTTTTATATTTAACACTTGTCATATTAGAGAAAAAGCTACACAAAAAGTTTATTCAGATATTGGCAAAATAAAAAAAATTTTTAGAAATAAAAAAAATAAACCTATTTTTATTTTAGCTGGATGTGTAGCTCAGGCAGAATCCTCAATTGTTTTTGAAAAAAGTGATTTTGTAGATATTGTAGTGGGCCCGCAAGCGTATCATAAGCTACCCACATTAATTAAAAATTATGAGGCAAATGAAGAAAATATTTCTAATACTGATCTAGATGTTTCAGATAAGTTTAGTTCATTAGAAAATTATAAAAACTCTTGTTCGAAAATTTCGACTTTTATAACTATTCAAGAAGGATGTGACAAATTTTGTAAATTTTGTGTTGTGCCCTATACGAGAGGACCAGAATTTTCTCGAAATCCAGATCAGATTTTAAATGAAATTAAAAGTTTGGTGAAAAATGGAACTAAAGAAATTACTCTTTTAGGTCAGAATGTAAGTGGATATAAATATCATGATATCAATCTTTCTAAGTTAATTAATCTAATTGCTTCTATTCAAGAAATAAAACGTATTCGTTTTACCACTTCACACCCAAAAGATTTTGATGAAGATCTTATTAATATTTTTAAATATCAAGAAAAACTTATGCCACAGTTACATTTACCAGTTCAATCAGGATCTAATAAAATTTTAGAATTGATGAATAGAAAACATACTAGGGAATTTTATTTAGAGCTTATAGAAAAGTTTAAAAATGCCAGGAACAGTATTGAATTTTCCAGTGATTTTATTGTGGGCTACCCAGGAGAAACCGATAAAGATTTTGCGGATACTTTAGATCTTATAGATCAAGTAAAGTTTTCGAATTCTTATTCATTTATTTATAGTCAAAGACCAGGAACTCCAGCTGTTGATTATGAGCAAATACCAATAGAAATAGCTCAAAATAGACTTGAACTATTGCAAAAAAAATTGTTTGATTTGCAAATAAAATTTAATGAAAGTAAAATTAATACCAAATCAAAAGTGTTATTAGAAAATATCACTACAAAAGGAGATCAATTTTTTGGAAGAAACGAGCACATGCAGGCAGTTTTTGTAAATGGAAATAACTTTATTCCTGGCTCGATAGCAGATGTTAGAATACAATCTTGTAATAAAAATAATTTATTTGGAATTATTGCTAATAATTGATGAATAAATTGGCAATATCAAATGATCTTTTGCAAGTTCTGGACTCAAAAAAAGATTCTGTCAGCATTCACATTAAGAATAATTACTCTTTAGCAAAAATAAGTGGCAGTCATGATGAAAATTTTTCATTATTAGAAAAAATATCTAATACAAAAATAAGCTTGAGAGGAAATCTGGTTACTATTAAAGGTGATAAAAAAGATTCTGAGGCTGTCATTAAAGTTATTGGCTCATTATTAAAAAAATCATTTGAAAAGAGTGATTTTGAAGAGGACGATATCATTTCAGCATATAATTTTGAGTCAAAAAATTTTTATATTGGAGAATTAGATGAGGAAGCTCAAAATATTAATAATGATTTTATAATTAAAACTCCAAAAAAGACAGTTTATGCAAGAACTGAAAAACAAAAAAAATATCTAGAAATACTTCTTAAGTACAATGTGATTTATGCTCTTGGCCCGGCTGGCACGGGAAAAACTTTTCTCCCTGTTGCGGTTGCTGTTAAAAAATTAATTGCGGGAGAGGTAAAAAAAATAATTTTATCTAGACCGGCAGTTGAAGCGGGAGAAAATCTTGGATTTCTTCCAGGGGATTTGAAAGATAAAATTGATCCGTATCTTATACCTCTTTATGACTCTTTAAGTGAATTAATAGGTCATGAAAAAATGAATAAAAAAATAGAAGATGGCTCGATAGAAATAGCCCCTTTGGCCTTTATGCGAGGTAGAACATTAAAAGATTCCTTTGTAATTTTAGATGAAGCACAAAATGCAACCGAAACACAAATAAAAATGTTTTTAACCAGACTTGGTAAAAATACTACTATGGTTGTTAATGGAGATCCCACACAGATTGATTTACCTAATTCTAAGATATCAGGATTAATGAATTCAGCCAATGTGTTAAGTGGGATAGATGAAATTAAAATAGTAAAATTTGATGCATCAGATGTTCAGAGACACCCCTTAGTTTCAAAAATTATCGAGGCCTATAAAAAAAATTCATTTGATGTATAAAGTAAATGTTGTTGTCCAGGAAAAAAAATGGAGACAGCAAGTTCCCAATATTAATAAAATTTTAAATAAAAACTTTGAAATAGTTTTTAGTAATTTAAAAAATTTTAAAAATAAACATTTAGAAGTTACTATATTATTAACTAATACAAAAAATATGAAATTATTAAATAAAAAATTTAGAAATATTTTTAAAGATACTGATGTATTATCTTTTCCTAATTATAAAAAAAAATTCTTTTTGCAAAAAAAATTAGTTAAAAATTTATATTTAGGTGATTTGGCACTGTCATTTGAATATATAAAAAAACAACAAATGAATTTTTTAGATTATTTACATAAAATATATGTTCATGGGTGTTTGCATTTAATTGGTTATGAACATAATAATGATGCAAATTATAAAATAATGAATGCATTAGAAAAAAAGATTTTAAATAAAATATGAAACAAGAAAAAAAAGAGAATTTTTTCAATAAAATTAGTAAGTTATTATTTAAAGACCAGAGCAATTTAAGAGAAAGCATTCAAGATGCGATTGAAGAAAGCTCTCAAAATGGAGATTCTGGTTTTGATTTGAGTAAAAAGGAAAGAGCAATATTAGAAAATATACTGACTATTAATAAACTTAAAGCTCTAGACATTATGATACCAAGAGCTGAAATTATTTGTGCCCCACATACTGCTAGTTTTGATGATTTGATTACAATTATTAAACAAGAGTCGCACTCAAGAATTCCTATTTATAGAAAAGACTTAGATGATGTTTTGGGGATGGTTCATATAAAGGACCTTATTCAATTAAATTCGCAAGAAGCGACGAAATAACTTAAATCTAAAAAATATTATTAAAAATGTTTTGTTTGTACCTCCATCAATGCCCGTACTTAATATTTTGCTAAAAATGCAATCTACCAAACTTCATATGGCGCTTGTCATTGATGAACATGGAGGTACTGATGGATTGGTTACAATTGAAGACTTAGTCGAAGAAATCGTTGGAGAAATTCAAGATGAGCATGACCAAGAAGAGGTTGTTGAGTTCAAAAAAATTAACGATAATACCTTTATAGCTGACGCAAAAATGGAGTTAGGAGAATTTGAAAAAAAAACAAATATTAATTTTAATGTTGATAACATTGATACCTTGGGAGGTTATGTTTTTTCTATAGTAAATAGAGTTCCACAAAAAGGAGAAGTTATAAAATCAAACCCTCCTTACATTTTTGAGATTATAGACGCTGATCCCAGAAAAATTAAAGTTCTAAAAATTTTTAGATCTTAATAATGAAAAAATTTTTTTTTTCAATTAATAAATATATCTTAGCTTTGTTGTTAGGTGGATTTTTATCTCTAACTTTACCTCCGTATAATTTTACCTTTTTATCTTTTTTAGTTTTTCCCTCACTATTATATTTGCTCTTTTTAAATAGGGATCAGTTTAGTGAAGTAATTTTTAAAATAGGTTTTTTGTTTGGATATGGGTATTTTTTAACTAATTTATATTGGATAATTTATTCTTTAAATTTTGATGACAAATTGGTTTTTTTAAAGCCTATAGCTTTAATTGTTATTCCATCGTTACTTGCTTGTTTTTACGGATTTGCATTTATAGTTTTAAAAAAATTCATTTCTAATAATGTTTATTTTATTTTAGTTTTTTCAATAGTTCTGTCAGTTTTTGATTTTTTGAGAGGAATTATGTTTTCAGGATTTCCTTGGAATCTTTTTGTATATACTTGGAGTTGGTCATTGGAACACCTTCAGATTTTAAGATTAATAGGTACCCATTCTCTTAATTTTTTATCTATATTAATTTTTTGTTTACCTTTTTTATTTTTAGATAGATTTAATTATAAAAAATTTTTTTTGAATATTATTTTTATAGGATTGGTTTTATGTTCTAATTATTACTTTGGAAAATTATTATTAATAAACACTAGTCTAAGTAAAATCTCAGATCTAAAAGTTGTAATATTGCAACCTGATCAGAATATTAAGGATTTTAATAATGAAAATTATCAATCTATTTATGTTGAGCAGTTGATAAAACTTAGCAATCCGAAAAAATATAAAAATGAAAAAATTTTATTTATTTGGCCTGAAGGAGTATTTGCCAATTCTGATAGTTTAAAAGAGTATCGTGATCTATTTAGTAAAAACTTTTCTAACAATCATTTAATTATTTTAGGAGCTACAATATTTAAAAAAGATGATTTTTATAATAGTTTGTTGTTGTTAAATAACAAAGCTGAAATTCTATCTAGTTATAATAAAATTAAATTAGTTCCTTTTGGAGAATTTATACCTTTTTATTCTTTTTTAGAAAAAATAAATTTAAAAAAAGTTACTTTTGGATACGGATCTTTTTCCAAAGGTAATAATAGAAATCCCATTTCTGTTAATAATGAAATAAAATTTTTACCATTATTGTGTTATGAAATAATTTTTTCAGGTACATTAAATCCAGAAAAGAAAGATTATGATTTTATTTTAAATATTTCAGAAGATGGCTGGTTTAATAAATCTGCGGGTACCGTTCAGCATTTGGTTCATTCGCAGTTTAGAGCTATAGAGCAAGGTAAACAGGTAATTCGATCAACAAATCAAGGAATTTCAGCAAGTATCAGGCCTAACGGAACTATCAATCAAAAAATTGATTTCACTCAAATATCCTCAGTAGCAGGTGATATTTATATACAAAATGAAAAAACTTTATTTAATATTTATGAAAATAAAATATTTTATTTACTAATTTTTATAAGTTCTATAATCCTTTTGTTTCTTAGAAAAAAAAATGAATAAAAACTACATTTTTACAAGCGAGTCTGTGTCTGAAGGTCACCCAGACAAGGTATGTGATATTGTTTCTGATACAGTACTAGATTTATATATTTCAAAATTTAATGAAAGCAGAGTCGCTTGCGAAACTCTAGCCACAACTAATAAAGTTGTAATATCAGGAGAAGTAAGAGGGCCGAAAATTAGTTCTGATGAAATAGAAAAAGCCATTAGAGAGCAAATCAAAAATATCGGATACGAGCAAAAAGGTTTTCATTGGAAAAATCTTGAGTTTTTTAATTATTTGCATGAACAGTCAGCTGATATTGCTCAAGGTGTAGATTCGGGAGGCAACGAAAAAGATGAGGGTGCAGGAGATCAGGGAATAATGTTTGGTTATGCTTGCAATGAAACAAAAGAATTAATGCCAGCTCCTATTATTTATTCTCATAAAATTTTACAATCGTTAGCTCAAGCAAGAAAATCAGGTGAATTAAAACTTTTAGGTCCAGATTCTAAAAGTCAAATTTCTGTTATATATGAAAATCAAAAACCAATAGGAGTTAGTTCTGTTGTAGTTTCTTCACAACATGATGAAACAGTTAATCAAAAACAAGTAAAAGAAATGATTAGACCTTATGTGAAAAAGATTCTGCCAGAAAACTGGGTTTGTCCTGAAGATCAATTTTACGTGAATCCGACAGGTAAATTTGTTATTGGTGGCCCAGATGGAGATACTGGTCTAACAGGAAGAAAAATCATTGTAGATACTTATGGTGGCGCTTCATTTCATGGTGGTGGAGCTTTTTCAGGAAAAGATCCTACCAAGGTAGATAGATCTGCTGCGTATATGGCCAGATACCTAGCCAAAAATATTGTAGCATCAGGAATAGTAGATAAAGCTGTTATTCAATTATCCTATGCGATTGGAGTTTCACAACCTTTATCGATTTATTTAGATATTTTTCAAGAAAATGAAAATTTAGTAAATAAAATAATAAAAGTTATAAAAAACAATTTTAATTTGAGTCCAAGAGGCATTAGAGAAAAATTAGAGCTAAATAAACCAATTTACAAAAAAACAGCTGCTTATGGACACTTTGGTAGATCTCCAGATAAAGACGGATCATTTAGTTGGGAAAAAGTGGATTGTATAGAAATTTTTAAAAAAGAAATTTAATGATTAAACAGAAAGTTTTTTTTGGAAGATATCAATCTCGTAAAATTTCCATAGAAAAAAAAAAATTTTAAAAGAGTTTTATAATAAATTTTTATTTCATCCCAATAAGCTAATCCAAAACAAACCTGTTTTGCTAGAAATAGGATTTGGAATGGGGCACCATTTGATAGAGCTGGCAAAGCAAAATCCAGATAAATACATAATTGGCGTTGATCCTTTTTTAAATGGTATTGCTGAAGTTATATTTACGTGCGTTAGAGAAAAAATTGAAAATATATTTATTTCCGCATGTCCAATTCAAGAGTTTTTAGAGGAATTTAAAAAATTATATTTTGATGAGGTTTTTATTTTATTTCCTGATCCTTGGCCAAAAAAAAAACATCACAAAAGAAGATTGTTTCAAGCTGATTTTATAAAAATGATTTTAAAAAAAATAATTTCAAAGGGCAGACTTTTTTTTGCTACTGATAACGAGGATTATTATGAAAAAAGTTTATTGATTTTAGAGGAAGATGTAAGCAAAACGACTACCATTCTTATTCAAAAAAAAGACAATAAAAGGCTAGTTTTGACAAAGTATTTTAAGAGAGCCCAAAAATTAGGAAATAATGTAAATTTTTTAGTTATTGTAAAATTGTAATTATTGGAGTAATTTCCTTGAAAATTAACAATTAAGAAATGGGCTTAGGCCCTTTTTTTTTACTAAAAACCAAAATGCTTAATAACAGAATTGATAGTACTGAATTAATTAGAATTGCAGACGCAGTTGCTGATGAAAAATCTATTAGTAAAGACCTTGTTCTAACTTCTATGGAAAGCGCAATAGAAAAGGCTGCAAAAACTAGATACGGAAATGAAAATGAAATCTATGTTCAAATAGACAGATCTACAGGAAAGATTGAATTAGGAAGAAAATTAAAAGTAGTAAATAAAGTTACTAATAGCCATTCTGAGATTAGCTTAGAAGCAGCATTAGAAAAAAAAAGTGATGCTAAACTTGATGATATTATTAATGAAGAGCTTCCACCAGTAGATTTCGGAAGAATTGCAGCGCAGACCGCAAAACAAGTGATTTCTCATCAAATTAGAGATGCAGAACGAGACAGGCAGTTTGAGGAATTTAAAGACAAAGTTGGTGAAATTTTGAGTGGTATTGTAAAGAGATCTGAGTATGGAAATATTATTGTTGATCTACAAAAATCAGAAGCCATTATAAGAAGAGAAGAATTAATTCCTAGAGAAAATTTAAAAAATGGCGATAGGATCAAAGCATATTGTTATGATGTGAGAAGAGAAAGCAAAGGTCCTCAGATATTTTTATCAAGAGCACATCCTCAATTTTTAGCTAAACTTTTCTATCAAGAAGTTCCAGAAATTTATGAAGGAACAATTACTATCAAATCTGTTGCCCGTGACCCAGGCAGTAGAGCAAAAATCTGCGTTCAATCAAAAGACAGCTCCATAGATCCAGTGGGAGCATGTGTGGGAATGCGCGGTAGTCGGGTCCAGGCAATTGTTAATGAGTTACAGGGAGAAAAAATTGACATTATTAATTGGACAGAAGATGCAACTGCTCTAGTGAAAAGTGCTCTATCCCCAGCCGAGGTTATGAAAGTTATTATTGCACAAGACGAAAGAAGAATAGAAGTAGTAATCGATGAAAATAATTTAAGCAAAGCCATTGGTAGAAGAGGACAAAATGTTAGGTTAGCATCTAAATTATTAGATTATGAAATAGATATTTTAACAGATAAGGAAGAGTCTGAAAAAAGACAGTCAGAGTTTAAAGTTAATACTGACAAGCTAGTTAAGAGTTTAGAAATTGATACTACCATGGCACAATTACTTGTTGCAGAAAACTTTTCAACAATAGAAAAGATTGCAGCAGCTTCTGTGGAAGATTTTTTAAAAATAGAAGGCTTTGATGAAGAAACTGCTACTGAATTAAGAAATAGAGCAAAAGAATTTATAGAAGAAGAAGCGGAAGAAATTTCAAAAAGAGTTAAAGAGTTAGGTATTCAAGACGATCTTGCGAGCCACAAAGGTCTAAGTCTAGGTATGCTGCTGATTTTAGGTGAAGACAATATTAAAACTCTAAAAGATTTTGCTGAGTTGTCCACGGATGAGCTAATCGGTGGATATGATGAAATTAAAGGAAAAAGAGAGAAATTTGATGGTATTCTTGAAGAATTTGATATTTCTAGAAAAGATGCAGATGATTTAATTATGCGAGCTAGAAAAAAAGTTTTCGATATTTAGTGAGAACTAAGGTGAAAAATAATGAGCACAAAAGAAAAGAAAAAAAAGTTAACGTTAAAAAATTTTACTGGAAGCGCTCCCAGTTCTGTAAATAAAGTACAATCTCAAAAAACTTCTTCAATTTTTGGCAAAAAAGAATCAAAGGAAACTTTAGAGTCAGTTTCTGTACGCAAAAATCAAGAAGTTATAGAAGAGACCAAAAAACCTTTTTCTCCAGTTATTATTAATGAACCAGATAAACCAAAATCAACAAAAGAATGGGCTAAGAAAAAAATTCAAGAAGAACTATCTTTAAAAGCAGATAAAAAATCTGCAGGGAAAAAAAGAGATTATAGACTTACTATTACCAAGGCACTTTCGGAAGATGAAGAAGAGGAAATTAGAGCGAGAAGTCTGGCTTCAGTTAAAAGAGCAAGAGAAAAACAATTCAAAAAACAATCAAGCGATTCTAGTGAAGAAGCTCAAAAAATAGTTAGACAGGTTAAAGTACCTAAAGTTATTACTATTCAAGAATTAGCCAATAGAATGACAGAAAGGGCTAGTGCTGTAATAAAGTTTCTTTTAGAAAAAAACGTAAAAGTTACAATCAATCATAGTATTGACCAGGATACTGCTGAATTTATTGTTAAAGAGTTTGGTCACGAAATTGTTAAAGATGAGGAGCCTGACAAATTATTAAAAGATATTCTGTCAAAAGATAAAAATTTAAAAAATGCTATCTCAAGACCACCAGTTGTGACTATTATGGGCCACGTTGATCATGGAAAAACTTCATTACTAGATGCTTTTAGACAGGCAAATGTAGTAGCTACCGAGCATGGTGGAATTACCCAACACATAGGAGCCTATCAAACTAAAGTTAATGATAAAAATTTAATTACCTTTATTGATACCCCTGGTCATGCTGCTTTTACAGAGATGAGAGCTCGTGGCTCTAAAATTACAGACATTGTTATTTTAGTTGTTGCTGCTAATGATGGAATTAAACCTCAAACAGTAGAGGCAATTCAGCATGCCAAAGCTGCTAAAGTACCAATTATTGTTGCAATTAACAAATGTGACTTGCCAGGAGCAGATCCTAACAAAGTTAGAAATCAATTATTAGAGCATGAATTAATTGTTGAAGAGATGGGCGGAGATGTATTGAGCGCAGAAATATCAGCTTTAAAAAAAACTAATTTAGATAAATTAAAAGAATTAATTATTTTGCAATCTGAGTTATTGGACATGAAATCAGATCCTACAGTCTCGGCAGCTGGAGTGGTGATTGAATCAAAATTAGATAAAGGAAGAGGTCCAGTATCAACTGTTTTAATAACCAAAGGAACCTTAAAAAAAGGAGATCTTTTTGTAAGTGGTGCGTGCAACGGAAAAGTGAGAGCGATTTATGATTATACAGGTCAATTAATTGATGAAGCCACTCCCTCAACCCCAGTAGAAATTGTTGGTTACCAAGGAGTCCCTAACGCTGGAGATGATTTTGTAGTAGTAGAAGACGACTCCAAAGTCCAAGAAATTGTAGAATTTAGAAAACAGGAATTAAAAGATAAAAAAATAGCAGCTACTAAAAAAAATGATATTTTTGGGGAAGTAAGCACAGAGGAAAGTTTTAATATTATTTTAAAAACAGACGTAAATGGTTCATTAGAAGCTTTATCTAATGCGATTGAAAAAATTCAAGTAGAAAATATTAAGCCCAAAATTATTTTAGCTTCAGTAGGTCCAATAACAGAAACCGATGTAACTCTAGCAAAAGCTTCAAAAGCTATTTTGTTAGGATTTAATATAAGGCCAAACAAAGAAGCCAAAGACCTTGCTCGTAGCTACAAGTTAGAAATTCTTTATTTTAACATTATTTATGAAGCTTTAGACCACATCACAAAAAAAATATCCGGATTATTGGCCCCAGAAACAAAAGAAGAATCTCAAGGAACTTGCGAAGTTCTTGAGGTGTTTGCAGTTTCAAAAGCAGGAAAAGTTGCTGGAGTTAGGGTAACAGATGGTGAGATAAGAAATAATTCTGAACTACGTTTAGTTCGCGATGGTGCTGTTATTTATACAGGAAAAGTAAATAGTTTATTTAGAGAAAAAAATGAAGCAAAAGAAGTTAAAGCAGGATTGGAATGCGGGGTGTCTTTAAAAGATTTTAACGATATTAAAAAAGGCGATGTATTAGAAGCGTTCAAAACAATTACGTTAGAAAGAGAGGTTTAATGGATTATGAAAATACTTCTAAACCTTTATCGCAAAGACAGCTTAAGGTAGGAGAAACTTTAAAAAAAATTATCGCAAATATTTTTATTAAAGATCAGATTGTTTTACCATCGATATCAACAAGAAATATTACAATTACGGAAGTTCGAGTAAGTCCAGATCTTAGACATGCTAAGGTTTATTTTATACCACTAAGTGGAAGCAAAGCTGAATTGGCCTTGGATACATTAAATCATTTTTCTTACGAAGTAAAAAAAAGAGTTAAAGCATCTTGGACTGCAAAATTTTTACCAAACTTAAAATTTGTTTTAGATAAATCTTTTGATTATGCAGAAAAAATTGAAAAAATTATAATCATGAACTCAACAAAACAATGAATGGCTGGATAAATATTTTTAAGCCTAAAGGTTTTACCTCTACTTACTGTTTAAATGTAATTAAATCTAAATTTAAAATAAAAAAATTAGGCCACGCAGGAACTCTTGACCCCTTAGCAGAAGGTATATTGCCGGTAGCAATTGGAGAGGCAACCAAATCGATTCCTTATCTTGCTGATGTAAAAAAAACTTATTTTTTTGAAGCAGTATGGGGAAAAGAAACTTCTACCCTAGATGCAGAAGGGGAAATTGTTCATTCATCTTCTGTTGTTCCTAAACAAGAAGATATTCAGAATATATTAAAATCTTTTGTTGGGGTTATTAATCAGGTGCCACCAAAATTTTCTGCCAAAAAAATTAAAGGTGTTCGTTGTTATAATTTAGCCAGAAACAATTTACCATTTGATTTAAAATCCCAAAAAGTAGAAATAACCAATATAAAAATAGTATCTCATGGTGAAGGAAAAACGTCCTTTATTGTAAATTGTGGATCTGGGACTTACATAAGAAGTTTAATCCGAGACATTGCCTATCGCTTAAATACTTTTGGTTATGCCAGCAAAATTGTTAGAAGAAGATATGGGCTATTTTCTATAAAAGGTTCTCTAAATGTTGATTTTATTGTTAAAAATGTAGCAAAAGAAGAGTTACAAAAATACTTACTTGAAATTAATAGGGTTTTAATACATATACCATCCATAAAATTAGAAGATAAAAGAATAAAGCTTATTAAAAACGGAATGAAAGTAAGCATGTTGGAGGAGTTTGGAGAGATTGATCTTAAGAAGTTAATAGCCCAAAATCAAAACCAGGTACTCGCATTCGGAGAATTAAAATCTGGATTTTTTTATCCCAAAAGAATTTTAAACATTTAGAAACTATGCCAAAGAAAAAAATTGAAAAAAAAGAGATTATTAGTAGCCTTCAGAAACATAAAACAGATGTAGGTTCATCTGAAGTTCAAATTGGAATATTAACTGAGAGAGTTAAGTATTTAACAGCTCACTTCGCTAAAAATAAAAAAGATAAACATTCAAATACTGGATTAAGTAAAATTATATCTAGAAGAAAAAAATTATTAGATTATTTAAGCAAAAGAGAGCCCTCTACTTATAAGAAAGTTTTAGAGCAGTTAGGTCTGCGTAAATAAATCCCCATGTTTAACATTGTAAAAAAAGACATTACCTGGGGTGATAAAAAATTAACTTTAGAGACAGGAAGAGTTGCGAGACAAGCAGATGGAGCTGTCATGCTAACTTGTGGAGATACGGTAATTTTAGCTACAGCAGTAGCAGCCAAACAAGCCAAACCCGATATTGATTTTTTTCCTTTGACGGTAAATTATCAAGAAAAATATTATGCTTCTGGAAAAATACCAGGAGGGTATTTTAAACGTGAAGCAAGACCAACTGAATCTGAAACATTAATCTCAAGATTAATTGATAGACCTATCAGACCATTATTTCCAAGTTCATTTAGAAATGAAGTTCAAGTGTTACCAACAGTTATTTCATACGATAAAGATAATGATCCTGAAATTTTGTCTTTAATAGCAAGCTCTGCTGCTTTGGCAATATCAGGGATCCCTTTCATGGGACCAGTTGCTGCAGCTAAAGTTGGATTAATTGATGGAAATTTTATTTTAAATCCCACCAAAGAACAAATCACAAATTCACAATTAGAATTAGTGGTTGCTGGAACTGAAGATGCAGTTTTAATGGTTGAGTCTGAAGCATCAGGCTTAACAGAAAAACAAATGTTAGATGCTGTTAAATTTGGTCATGATCAAGCAAAACATGTAATTAATTTGATAAAAGATTTTGCTAAAGAAGCCTCAAAACCAAAATGGATTATTGAAGAAAAAGATTATTCAGATTTAGAAAATAAAATTTCAAATGAAGTTTCTGAGGATTTAAAAAAAGCTTTTAATGAGAAAGATAAGCAAATTAGAGCATCATTAATAGGTGAAGCTAAAGAAAAAGTAAAAAAATTATTTGAAGGTGATGAAACATATTCAGCTGTAGAAATTAATGATCAGTTTAAAAACGTTGAAAAGGAAATAGTAAGAACTCAAATTTTAAAAGACGCTAAACGAATTGATGGAAGAAAGCTTAATGAAGTGCGTAACATTAAATGTGAAGTAGGAGTTTTGCCCAAAGTTCACGGCTCAGCATTATTTACAAGAGGAGAAACACAAGCATTAGTGGTTGCTACATTGGGAACGCAAGATGATGAGCAAAGATTGGAAACATTAGATGGATTAGTGAGATCCAGATTTATGCTACATTATAACTTCCCCCCTTTTTCTGTTGGAGAAGTTGGAAGAATTGGAACTGGAAGAAGAGAAATTGGTCATGGAAAATTAGCATGGAGAGCAATCAATGCTTCTCTGCCTTCAAAAGAAGAGTTTCCTTACACATTTAGAATAGTATCTGAAATAACAGAGTCGAATGGTTCTTCATCAATGGCAACTGTTTGTGGATCCTCACTTGCTTTAATGGATGCAGGAGTTCCTATTAAAAAACCAATTGCAGGTATTGCTATGGGTTTAATTAAAGAAGGAGATGATTATTCTATTCTTAGCGATATCTTGGGAGATGAAGATCATTTAGGAGATATGGATTTTAAAGTTGCAGGAACAGAAGATGGAATTACTTCACTGCAAATGGATATTAAAATTACAGGTATTACATTTGAAATTATGGAAAAAGCCTTAGATCAAGCCAAAGAAGGAAGAATTCATATCCTTGGCGAAATGGCTAAGACTATAAAAGAATCTAGAACAGAATTATCAAAAAACACTCCAAAGATGGAAAAAATGCAAGTAGATAAAAAAGATATCGCTGCAGTCATTGGAAAAGGTGGAGCTACTATCAGAGAGATTGTTGAATTGTCAGGAGCAAAATTAGATATCAATGATGATGGTATAATTACAATCGCTGCTGCAGATGAAGAATCAAGAAATAAAGCAGTTGCAATGATCAATGATATTATTGCTAAACCTGAAATTGGAAAAATTTACAAAGGCAAAGTTGTAAAAATTATGGATTTTGGAGCATTTGTAAATTTTTTAGGAAAACAAGATGGATTAGTGCACATATCTCAACTTGCAGCAAAAAGAGTAGAGAATGTCTCTGATGTTGTTAAAGAAGGCGACGAAGTTTCAGTAAAAGTAGTGGGATTTGATAGAGGAAAAGTCAAATTGTCCATGAAAGAGGCATTAGAAGACTCAAATAATATAATCTTATATATATTTCTATCAGTTTTTAAAATTTTTTTATTTTGTTTTTGCCTGATTCTGGTTGTAATACCATTACAAAATGTTAATGCAGAATGTCTATAAAGATGTAAAACTACCTATCATTATACAACTTGTATTTTCTAGTGTAAATATGGTGATTTAGACTAAATTAGACTGGTAGTAATATAATTATATTTAAGATATGTTTTTGGATCTGGCATTCCTACTTTGTTGTAGCCAGCATCAACATAATGAATTTCGCCTGTCACTCCCCCAGAAAGATGACTAACTAGATACACAGCTGAATTTCCAACATCATGGATATCTACATTTCTTTTTAATAAAGAATGATCTGCATTCCATTTATATAAAAATTTAGCATCTCCTATTGCGGAAGCTGCTAATGTCTTAATAGGTCCAGCGCTGATTGCATTTACCCTAATTTGTTTGTGTCCTAAATCTCTAGCCAAATATTTAGTGCTAGTTTCTAAAGCAGATTTACAAACTCCCATGACATTATAATTAGGAATTACTTTTGTAGATTCGTAGGTAAGAGTTAATAAACTTCCTCCCGCATTCATAATTAGTGCAGCTTCTTTTGCAATTTCCGTAAATGAAAAACAAGATATAAGCATACTTCTTAAAAAATTATCTCTGGTAGTATTCAAATAAGACCCTGATAATTCTGATTTATCAGAAAATGCAATAGCATGAATAACAAAATCTAAATTTTCCCATTTATTTTTAATATCAGCAAAAGTTTTAACGATTTGATCTTTATTTTCTACGTTGCAGTCTAAAGTGAAGGTTGATCCTAGAGACTCAGCAAGTGGTACTACTCTTTTTTTTAAAGCATCTCCCACATACGTAAAAGCAAGTTCTGCACCGTGTTCAGATAATTTTTGTGCAATACCCCAAGCGATCGAACGATCGTTGGCAACTCCCATGATTAAACCTTTTTTATTTTCTAGCAATTTCATGATTATAATTTTTCAAAAATTAAAGCAGCATTAGTTCCGCCAAAACCAAAGCTATTAGACATGATAGCATTTAACTCCACATTTTTTTGCACCTTAGTAACGATTGGAAATTTTTTTGCTTCCTCATCCATTTCAGTAATATTTGCGGAGGCTGCAATAAATTTATTTTTCATCATTATGAGGCAGTAGATGGCTTCATGTACTGAGGCAGCACCTAGCGGATGACCAGATAAAGATTTAGTCGAGCTAATTTTAGGGATTGTTTCTCCAAAAACTTCTCCGACTGCTCTTAATTCAGTTATATCTCCCACAGGAGTTGATGTGCCATGAGTGTTAATATAATCAATCTTATTTCTGGTAGTGTGTAATGCCATCTTCATGCATCGTACAGCACCTTCGCCTGATGGGGCTACCATATCATATCCATCAGATGTCGCTCCATACCCAGTTAATTCTGCATAAATTTTTGCCCCTCTAGCTTTAGCATGTTCTAGTTCTTCTAAAACTAATACACCACCTCCCCCAGCAATTACAAAACCATCTCTAGTTTTATCATATGCTCGCGACGCCTGTTCAGGAGTATCATTATATTTTGAGGATAAAGCAGTCATTGCATCAAACATGGCTGTCATAGCCCAATGAAGTTCTTCACTTCCTCCGGCAAACATAATTTTTTGTTTTCCCATTTGAATTAATTCCATTGCATTTCCAATTCCGTGGCCACTGGTAGCACAAGCAGAACTAATGGTATAATTAGTGCCTTTTATTTTAAAAGGAACAGCCAAGGTAGCCGACGCAGTGCTGGCCATTGTTCTTGGAACAATAAAAGGTCCCATTAATTTTGGAGTTTTAGCCCTAGTTTTGTCAACCGAAAGAACTACATTTTCAATGGAAGGACCACCTGAACCCATAATTATTCCTGTTTCGATATTGCTCACATCTTTTTCTTCGAGGCCTGAATCTTTTATAGCTTCTTGCATAGCAATGTAGTTGTATGCTGAACCTGCTCCCATAAAGCGAATAGTTTTTCTATCTATAAAATCTTCAATTTTGATATTTGGTTTTCCATGGATATGGCTTTTTAAGTTATAATCTTTGTATTCTTGGCAGAATGAAATTCCAGATTTTCCGTTAATCAGAGATTGAAAAACTTCTTCCTGATTATTGCCCAAACATGAAACAATACCAATTCCTGTTATTACAACTCTTTTCACTTAGCCCCCTTAAATAACCCTACTTTTAAATTTTTTGCTTTATATATTTCTTTATTATCTGCTAAAAGAACTCCATCGGCAAGACCTACAGAAGTTTCTCCCTTTTTTAATATTTTTTTAATATTTATTATATATTTTGCAATTCTTACACTTTGCAAAACTTCACCAACAAATTTAACTTCACCCACTCCAAGAGCTCTGCCCTTTCCGGGATTTCCATCCCAACCCAGAAAAAAACCTACCAATTGCCACATGGCATCCAAACCCAAACATCCAGGCATCACAGGATCCCCTTTGAAGTGACAATCAAAAAACCATAGATTTTTTTTGATATCTAGTTCTGCTTCAATAATTCCTTTGTTAAAAAGACCTTCGTTATTATTAATTTTAATAATTCGGTCGAACATTAGCATGGGCGGCAAAGGTAATTTAGCGTTTCCCTCTCCAAACATGTCACCATTTCCACAGCTTAGGAGATCTTCGTAAGTATAACTGTTTTTTTTTGTCATTTTGGGAATATATTATGGTTTGTAATTTTTTTTATAACCATAATTATAAATAATTTTCATGAATAAAACTAGTTCATAATCTCATTTTTATTTAATCCCCATAAAGAATTTTTTTTAACCCATCCTGAAAAAAGATTATTTTTAACTTTGCACCATTGCAGAGAACATTTTGTTATGGTTGCAACCTCTAATTTAGACAATCTATTAAGAGGCTTTGAAAAATATGTGGGACTTGAAAAAATTAACACGTTATCTTCTACAAATAAAACAGATCTTTTTTTTGATAATTGTGAAACATGAACCCACCCATTATCATTTTCAAAATCTTTAATTTTTCTCCAGTTGTAATATTCATCTATAATTAATACAGGCATTCCTTTTTTTTCATAAACCCATTTCACAGGAGAAGTTCTTGAGGGAGCAATTCTTACATTCACCTTATTATTGCGAAGACTTAAATATTTTACATTTTCTTCAGCATTTAATAAAAAATCTGAAGTAGAAAAAAAGAAAATAATCAAAAATAGAATAATAAGCTTTTTCATTATTGATGATTTTTGCAATTTTTATTTAAATTGATCAATCTGAATATCGTCTTTTCCAAATCCATAATAAGTATTTTTCCACAAAGAGAATGTTTAAAAGATAAAATTTCTTTTATTGCTTCGTTAGCCATAAGTGTGCCAATGGTGCCAGCAATAGTTCCAATAATACCGTCTGCTTGACAATCGTTATTGTCATTAATTGGGGCATGAGGCATAAAACATCTTAAACAAGGAGAGTGAAGTTTGTTGTTACTAAAATTAAAAACAAATAATTGACCTACGAAACGATTAATTGCGCCAAGAATTAAAATTTTTTTATTTTTTTTACAAAAATCATTTATTTCTAATTTGCTTTTAAAATTATCTGTTCCGTCTAGAATTATATCATATTGCTTTGCAATAGATGCAATATTTTGTTTAGTAATTTTTTTTTTATAAGTTTTAATTTTAATTTTTGAGTTTACTGAAATTATTTTTTTTTTAGCTATATCAACCTTAAATTTTCCAACATCTTTTTTTTCATACAAAATTTGTCTATGCAAATTAGAAATAGAAATTTTATCAGAATCTGCGATAGCCAAAGTTTCTACACCTGATCTTGCTAAATAAGTAAGCGCAGGAGTGCCCAACCCCCCCATTCCAATAATTAAAATTTTGCTATTAATAATTTTTTTTTGTCCTGATAAACTAATTTTTTTGAGATTTATTTGGCCAGAGTATCTTTTTATTTGTTCCGATGAAATTTGCATTATTTATTGACCGGTTGAGCCAAATCCACCTTTTCCTCTAATAGTTATAGGAAGTTCTTCCGTTTCTAATAATGTTACTTTTATAATAGGACAGATAATCATTTGAGCAATTCTTTGAAATTTTTTTATGGTGAAATTCTCTTGGCCTAAATTGATTAATATAACTTTAATTTCTCCCCTATAATCTGAATCTATGGTTCCAGGTGTGTTTAATACCGATATTCCTTGTTTAAAAGCTAGTCCTGAACGAGGTCTGATTTGTATTTCTAAATCATCTGGTATTGCTACGGCTATGCCTGTTGGCACCAAAGTTCGTTGTCCTGGTTTTAAAATAATTTCGTTGTTTATATACGCCTCTAAATCAAGTCCAGATGATCCGGATGTTTCATATTTTGGAATAGCAACGTCTTTAAATAATCTTTTAATTAAAATTTGGGGCATTTTCTCTCTTTATTGTGCCAATTATTCTGCTTACAATTTCACTTGCAACTTCAGATTTTGAAACTTTTGAAATTTTTTCAACTTTTTGATTTTTATAGATTATGGTAATTTCATTATCGTTGGAATTAAAACCAATAGTTTTATCAGATACATCATTTGCAATAATCCAATCACATCTTTTTTTAATTAATTTTTTTAATGCATTTTCTAAGACATTTTCAGTTTCAGCTGCAAAACCTAATACTAAATCTGGTCTATTTTTATTATGATTAGAGAGATATTCTAAAATATCAATATTTTTGGATAATTTTAAATCATATGTATTTAGCTCATCTTTTTTAATTTTTTCATTTTTGTATTCAGGTAGAAAATCTACGACAGCTGCAGCACAAACAGCAACATTCACTGGCAATAAACTTTGGCAAGCATTTAACATTTCTTTGGCGCTTGTAACTTGAATAACTTTTAAGTCTTTAGAGTAATTGATATTAGTGGGGCCAGTAACCAAGGTAGTATCAAATCCAGCTTCAAAAAGTTTTTTTGCAATTTCATAACCTTGTTTGCCTGACGATTCATTAGACATAAAACGTACAGGATCTAAATATTCTCGAGTAGGACCTGCGGTAACTAAGGCTTTATGATTTGAAAAATAATTATTTTTTTTAGTAAAATAATTTTCTAAAGTTTTTTCAATTTCGTTAATTGAAGACATTTTACCTTCGCCGACCTCTCCACAAGCTAAGTCTCCAAATACAGGGCCAATTATTTTATAATTATAATTAATTAATTTTTTTACATTTTCTTTAGTAGCGGGATTGTTCCACATCTCAACATTCATTGCCGGAACCAGAAAAATATCTTTATTAGATGCTGATACCACAGTAGAAATAAAATCATCCGCTGAACCGCTTGCTAGTCTTGATAACAAGTTTGCTGTTGTGGGAGCAATTAAAATTACATCACACCAACGAGAGAGAGCAATATGATCCATCTCTATTTCATTATTGACATCAAAACGGTTTTCGTAAACTTTGTTTTGAGATAATGATGCAATTGTTAAACTAGTCACAAATTCTTTAGCAGATTCTGTTAAAATTGTCTTAATTTCGCAATCTTTTTTTTTCAAATTTCTGATTAAATCTAAAATTTTGTATGCAGAAATACCACCAGAGATAATAAGCAGTATTTTTTTGTTATGTAAACTTTCCATAAAGTTTATTTGAACAGTAATAAAGCGATTACAGCAACAATTAATAATTTAATAATAAAAGAGTTTTTTTCATCTTTTAATTTGTTTTTTTCTATTTCTAGATTTTTAGCCAGTGCAGGATTAGAATGTATTGAGCTCGATTTGGATACAAAAAGCTCTAACGCTTTCGTTGCCTGGTCCATAAGCCTTGGAATTTCTGGTAATTTATTCAAAACTTGCTCAGTAGTATTAATTGCCTTTTCAATCTTACTTTTCGGACCCATTTCTCTGGTTAGCCAACCTTCCAGAATAGGCTTTGATATGTCCCAAATATTCGCATCTTCATCTAAAGATCTCGCCACACCCTCCACAACTACCATATTTTTTTGCAAAAGTAATAATTGTGGCTGAGTGGTCATATTAAATTTTTCTGTAATTTCAAAAAGCTGAGCAAGTAATTTACCAGCAGAAATATTTTTTATGGATTGTCCAAATATGGGCTCCCCAATTGAACGCAGTGCTTGTGAAAATGACTCTTTTGATTCAGTATTGGGTACTAAGCCAGCTTGAAAATGAACTTCTGCAACTTTTTCATAATCTCTTTGAATAAATCCGTAAAGAATATCGGCCAAATATTTCCTATTGTCTTTATCTAATCTTCCCATAATTCCAAAATCTACAGGTATAATATTTCCATTTGGATCCACAAATAAATTTCCTTGATGCATATCACCATGAAAAAATCCATCGCCAACAGCTTGTCGTAAAAAATTTTGAATTACAGATTTAGCTAATTCTTTTTTATCAATTTTTGCATTGTTAATTTTTTCAATATCTCTAATAGGAATTCCGTCAACTTTTTCTAAAGTTAAAACTTTTTTACTTGTAAAATCCCAATAAATTGAAGGTACTTTAAAGTAAGGGTCATTTTCTGTGTTATTTTTAAGCTCATTAGCTGCAGCAGCTTCAAATCTTAAATCCATCTCAATGCTAGTGATTTCTTTTAGTAATAAGATAACTTCTACTAATTTTAACCTTCTTGTTTTGGGCAAAAACATTTCTACAAAATATGCAAAAAGCATTAAGGCATCTAATTCTTCATTGAATATTTTTTCAATATTTGGCCTAAGTATTTTAATAGCGACTTGTTTTTTATTTTCATTAATAGTTGCAAAATGAACTTGCGCTATAGAAGCTGCAGCAATTGGCTCTGAAATATTAGATATTTTTTTGTAGGTATCTTCTCCCAGCTCATCTCTTAAGCTATCTTTAGCTTGCGCTAAGCTAAATGCTGGCATTCGGTCCTGAAGCTTTTGTAAATCTTTTGCCAATGTTTCTCCCACAATATCAGGTCGGGTACCTAAAAACTGTCCTAATTTAATAAAAGTAGGACCCAATTCTTTAATAGCACTCATAAATTTTTCATTAGCGGACAAAGATACATTTGCAACCTGACTGTTAAGTCTAAGACCTAAAATTTTAAAAAGAATTTTAACGATTAGCGGCGGATTATAGATTTCTTCAACATAATCCAAAGCATTTGATTTACCAAAGCATCTTCCAATTTTAAATAAGGTATATAATTTTTTTATCATTATATTTTCCAGCCCGTATGTATAGAAACAATACCTGCCATTAAATTAATATAATTTACATTTTTAAATTTAGATTTTTCTAACATGTTTTTGAACTCATCTTGAGTATAAAAATTTTTAATACTTTCTGTAAGGTATTCATATGGAGTTCTGTCACCCACAACAATCTCTCCAATGGCTGGAATGGCGCTTGAATAGATTCTATATAAATCTTTTAATATAGGTTTGGTAATTTTAAAGAATTCTAAACAGGCAAATTTTCCTCCCTTTTTGGTAATTCGGTATGCCTCATCCAAAGCTTTTTGGGTGTCGTATGTATTCCTAATGCCAAAACTAATAGCATAAGTATCGACGGTATCATTTGCAATCGGGACCTCTTCGGCAGTAGCGCAAATTTCAAAAACCTTATTATTCATTTTAAAAAACTTAGTGCCTTTTTGTAGCATTAAATAATTTGGATCAATTCTGGTGATTTGCTTATATTCGTTGTGATCACAGATAAGTCTGGCAATGTCCCCAGTTCCTGATGACATATCAAGTATAATTTCATTTTGTTTAGCATTTATAATTTTTACAAATTCTTTTTTCCATACACGGTGAGAGCCAAGTGACATAATGTCGTTCATGACATCATAATCATCATAAACTTTGTCAAAAACTTTTTTTACAATTTTTTTTTTGGGTTTTGTACTTATCATTTTAATATATACAAATATAAAACATTGATTTTTTTAATAATAGCTTAATTTATGCCTGAGTTGCCAGAGGTTGAAATTACCAGAAAAACACTTCAGAAATATGTTAAAAATGAATATATCTCAGATATCAAAATTAACAATTACAATTTAAGATATAAAATTGAAAAAAACTTAGCAAAAAAATTAAAAAAAAAAAAAATTATTAAAATAACACGTCGTTCAAAGTATTTAATTTTTCATCTTTCTGATAAAAATTTTTTAATTCTTCACCTAGGAATGTCTGGAAGAATTTTAGTAAATAACAAAAAAAATAATCTTTTAGACACAAGTTTTTATGCAAATACCACGCCACTTACTAAGCATAATCATATTTATTTTTTTTTTAAAAAGCACGTTGTTATTTATAACGATACAAGAAGATTTGGTTTTATTAAATACTATTTAACAAAACAATTTGCTTCTTGTTCTCATTTAAAACATTTAGGTATTGAACCATTTTCAAATAAATTGAACATAAATTATTTTAAAAATAAAATTAATTTTTTTTCCAAATCAATTAAAAATACTTTAATGGATCAGAAATTTATTTGCGGACTAGGTAATATTTATGTTAATGAAGCACTTTTTTTATCTAAAATTCATCCCAGGAGAAACTGCAAAACATTAACTGATGTTGAGATTGAAACTTTATTACATTCAATAAAATTTATTTTAAAAAAAGCTATTCTTTTGGGAGGCTCTACCATAAGAGATTTTCACAACTCCGAAGGGAAATCCGGGAAATTTCAAAATAATTTTAAAGTTTATGACAGAGAAAATAAAAAATGTTTAATAAAAAAATGTAAAGGCTCAATTATAAAAATTGTTATAGCTGGCAGATCTAGTTTTTTTTGTAACAATTGCCAGAAAGAATAGTAGTTGACCACTTTTGAACCACCATATATAAGCTACGGCGTTTATGGCAAATACCAAATCGGCAAAGAAAAAAACTAGAGTTATCAAGAAAAAAACCGCAATTAATAGAGTGCGTATTGGAAAATACAAAGGAGCGGTTAGTCAGATGGAAAACATTATTAAAAGTGGAGATAAAGAGAAGGCTAAAAAATTTTTTTCAACTTTTCAATCTCAGTTAATGAAAGTTTCAAAAAAAGGTTCAATTAAAAGACAAACTGCCGCAAGAAAAATATCAAGAATATCAAAAAAAATATCTGCACTTAAATAAAATAGAATTTTTTTTTTAAAATCATTTAATAGTAATCAACTTATTACATAACAAGCTAGAGTTGTTTTTAAATTTTTTTTATCAATTCCAAGTTGATTCAAATAAAAATAAAAATTTTTTTTTATTTTTCACTTTTTAAGAGATATTTTTTTTTTTTATATATTAAAAAAAAATCTTGCACTAATATTCTTAAACTATACAACAACGTTCTCAAAAAAAAATGACAATTACCACAGCACTAAAAAATACTGGAGACTTAAAAAAGAATTGGTCTGAAGTACAATTAAGATTGAAAGAAGCTTATGGGATGGATGTATATAAAAGCTGGATTCAAAATGTTGAAGCAAAAGAAATTCAACACAATTCACTTACCCTGATTGTTAAAACAAGATTTGTTAGAGACTGGATCGTATCTCATTATGCAGACAAAATTTTAGATTTTTTTCAAAAACTGGATAATTCAGTTACTAGAATTCAATTTGAAATTCATGAGAGTTTTTATGATGACAAAACAGCACAAACTAATGTTGTGGATTTTCTTACAGGTTCTCAAATACCCGATTCAAAAGATTCAGCGTATGCTGCTAACAGATTAGATCATCGACTAACTTTTGCTAATTTTGTTGTGGGTGAAAGCAATCAATTAGCATTCTCGGCAGCAAAAAGAGTAACGGAGACTTTAGGTCATTATAATCCATTGTTTATATATGGATCTGTAGGTTTGGGAAAAACGCATATATTAAACTCAATAGGAAATGAGCTTAAAAAAACTGATAAAAAAATTATATATTTGTCTGCAGAAAGATTTATGTATCAATTTGTTAAATCTATAAAAAACAAAGATACTCAAAAATTTAAAGATGTATTTAGAAATGCAGACGTTTTAATTCTTGATGATATTCAATTTATCAGCGGCAAAGAAGTTACACAAGAAGAGTTCTTTTATACGTTTAATAGTTTAATTGAAAATCAATCCCAAGTTATTATTTCTTGTGATAGATCACCTAACGATCTTGATAGAATACAGGATAGAATTAAATCTAGATTGTCAGGAGGTTTAGTTGTGGATATTCAACCACCTGATATTGCATTAAGACTTCAGATTTTGAAAAATAGATGCAAAACAGAGGAAACATATTTTGGAAAAGAAGTGCTTATTAATGATGAAATTTTGAGCTTTATCGCTAATGAGTTTAAGTCCAGTATTAGAGATATGCTAGGAGTTTTAAATAGAATTATCGCTTCATCTAGAATTCAAAATAAAATACCAACTTTGCAGGATGCAAAATTAATTCTCAAGGATCTTTTAAGTAATATGCAGTCTATTATTACTATTGAGGATATTCAAAAATTAGTTGTAAATTATTACAATTTATCAACTACTGATTTTTTATCTTCGAGAAGATCAAGACATATTGCAAGGCCTAGACAAGTTGCCATGTATTTATCAAAAAAACTAACTACTAAGTCATTACCAGAAATCGGAAGAAAATTTACTGGTAGAGACCATACCACGGTTATTCATGCTATTAAGAAGGTGGAAGAATTAATGGCAGCTGATAAAAAATTTGAATACGAAGTTCAAGATATTAGTAACAAAATTTTGAAAAGTAATTAAATGGAAATAAAAATAGATAGGGATGTTTTTTTAAAAAGTTTAACGCATATACAAGGTGTGGTAGAAAAGAAAAATACTCTTCCCATTTTAGCTAATGTTTTGATTGAAGCCATTCAAGGTAAAATACAAATTTCTGCAACGGATTTAGATATAATCATTACAGAAAAAATTGACGCTGAGGTGATAAAAGAAGGGTCTACCACTACTACCGCCCAAGTTTTATATGATTTAGTTCGAAAATTACCTTCAGGTTCAAAGATTCATTTAAATTTACATAATGACAAAAGATTGAAACTGACATCTGGCAAATCTGATTTTAATTTAACTTGTTTATCTGCTAGCGAATTTCCTATTTTAGAAGACTCGATTGAAAGTGATTTTTTAGAAATAAAAGCAAAACATTTATTAAAACTTTTGAATAAAACAAAATTTTCAATATCAAATGATGAAACAAGACATTACTTAAATGGAATTTATTTGCATAAAACAGAAGATGAAAATCCTAAGCTTGTTGCGGTTGCAACCGATGGACATCGTTTAAGCAAATCTCAAATTACTTTAGAAAGTGATAAAAACTTCCATTCTGTAATTCTTCCTAAAAAAACAATCTTTGAAATAATTAATATAATAAGTGAAGAATCCGATACTTTAATTAAAATTTTATCGGTAAGGTCAAAAATTAAATTTATTATAAAGGACATTATTTTAATTTCAAAAGTTATAGATGGAAAATTTCCGGATTATGAAAGAGTTATACCTTCCGATCCAAGAAAAGATGTAAAGGCGAATGTAAATGAATTTATGAGCGCTGTAGACAGAATAAAGTCACTGTCTCTAGATAGAAAAGGAGTGATTAAAATTAATATAGAAAGTAATAAATTGAGGTTCTTTGTAAATGACTCCTCGTCAGGTGAAGGAATTGAGGAAATTGCATCACAATATGATGGAGAAAATCTAGAAATTGGTTTTAATTCTGGATATTTGATGGATATTGCAACCAATATCGAAGACAGCAACATTATTCTAAAACCCAAAGATGCAACATCTCCTATTATTATTAAGGACCAAAAAGATTTAGACACAACTTATGTTGTGATGCCAATGAGAGTTGTCTAATGTTTCATGGCTTATGTTAAGAAATTAGATATTACAAATTTCAAGTCACACAAATCTTTTAATTCAGAAATCACTAGTAATCAGGTTGTAATTTGTGGAAACAACGGCATAGGAAAAACAAACTTAATAGAGTCTCTATCTTTTTTTACAAACTCGAAGGGTATGAGAGGGGATAAATTAGAAAACTTTTTTCAGACTCAACATAATTTAAAAACTAATTTTTTAAAAGTAGAGTGTTTATTATTGCAAAATAAATATTCTACTAAAATATCCTACGAATTAGTTCAAGAATTAGAGGTAGTTGATAAACGCTTTTTTATTGACGAAAAGAAAGTGTCCAATCAGCAAATTAATGAATTAGTTAGTTTTATTTGGCTATCCCCTCACATGGATAAAATTATGTATGAAGGTGGATCAATAAAAAAAAACTTTATAGATAAATTAATATCAAATTTAGATATAAATTTTAAAAAAAATATAGCTTATTTTAAAAAATATTCCGATGAGCGAATTGCACTCTTAATTAATGGTGGTGATAAAAAATGGTTGACGATTATAGAAGAAAAAATGGCAAAGTATTTTTATGAAATTTTGATAATGAGAAGAGAAAAAATTTCGTTGCTAAATAAAATATCAGAAAACTATTTACAAAAGTTTAAAAAATTTAAAATAAATATTTGTAATAGTATAGAAGAAATTTTATCCCAAAAAAATTATTGTATTGAGCAAATATCTAAAAATTTATTTCATAATCGTAATATAGATGAGTCAGTTAAGCGCAACACTTTTAGCCCCAGCATTGATAAAATAGATTTTTTTGATTGTGATAAAAATTTAAATTCTGAACTTTGTTCCACTGGGGAACAAAAATCTATTTTGCTAAGTGTTATTTTGGCTTTTGCTTGGATATATAAAGAAAAAAATATTCAATTTATTTTGTTGTTCGATGAAATTTCATCACATATTGATGAAAAAAATATGGAGAATTTTTTTAATGAGGTCGCTAAATTTGATATGCAGGCTTGGTATACAGGAACTAATAAAAAAATCTTCCAAGCCATTGAAAATAAAGCTTTTTTTATAGATTTAGCTTAATTGCTTACTGCAATTTCATCCTTAAAAATGATATAAAAACACTTCTTTTTATTCAGAAAAATGAGCAAAAATTTAGAAAATACCCAAAAAATTGAAACTTACGGTGCAGACTCAATTCGCGTTTTAAAGGGTTTGGATGCAGTTAGAAAAAGACCCGGTATGTACATTGGAGATACTGACGATGGCACAGGTCTTCATCATATGGTTTTTGAAGTAGTCGACAATTCTATTGATGAGGCTTTAGCTGGACATTGTTCTAAAATCGATGTGAGTATAAATAGTGATAATACTATCACTGTTTCTGATAATGGTAGAGGAATACCGGTTGGTATTCACAAAAGTGAAGGTATTTCCGCTGCAGAAGTAATCATGACACAACTTCATGCCGGAGGTAAATTTGATCATAATACATATAAAGTTTCAGGTGGTTTGCATGGAGTAGGTGTTTCTGTAGTGAATGCACTTTCTGAGACTTTAAAATTAACAATATGTAGAGATAATAAAAAATATTTCGTTGAATTTAAAAATGGCGCAGTCGTAAAGCCATTATGTGAAACCGGAAAATCAGAAAATACCGGAACTTCTATTACATTTGCACCTTCGGCAGAAATTTTTACATCGTTAAATTTTGAAACTGCTATTCTAGAAAGAAGATTGAAGGAACTTGCCTACCTAAACAAAGGATTGGAAATTAATTTAGTTGATCAAAGAAAAACAAAACCACAACATTTTAATTTCAAATTCGAAGGGGGCATCAAAGAATTTGTTGAAGATTTAAATAAAAGCAAACCGAAAATAAAAAACGATTCCGATGAAACCGTTTTGAGTGAACCAATTTACTTTTTGGGGTCAAAAAATGGAATAGAAGTGGAATGTTCTCTAGTTTGGAATGCTACATATAATGAACAAGTAATATGCTTTACCAATAATATTCCTCAAAAAGATGGAGGTACTCACTTACTAGGTTTTAGGAATGCAATTACTAGATTAATCAACAAATATGTTAATGATAATGGGTTAGCCAAAAAAGAGAAGGTTACTATCTCAGGTGAAGATGTAAGAGAAGGCCTTATTTGTATTTTGTCTACTAAAGTTCCCGATCCTAAGTTTTCATCTCAAACAAAAGAAAAATTAGTTTCCTCAGAAGTTCGTCCGGTTGTAGAAACTATAACTAATGAGAAATTATCTGTTTGGTTTGATAAAAATCAAAAAGAAACAAAAATTATCATAGGAAAAATTATACAGGCTGCTGTAGCTAGAGAAGTTGCAAGAAAGGCCAGAGAGAGCGTACGAAGAAAATCTGCGCTCGACATCACTAGTTTACCGGGAAAATTAGCTGATTGTCAGACCAATGACAAAGAAAAAGCCGAGCTTTTTATAGTAGAGGGAGACTCAGCGGGCGGTTCAGCAAAACAAGCCAGAAATAGGGAGTTTCAAGCAGTTTTGCCATTGCGTGGTAAAATTTTAAATACCTACGTTGAACAAAAAAATGATCCAGGCGAGAAAAAGAAGGTGTTTGCTAAAATGCTTTCCTCTAATGAAATTATTACTTTAATCAACGCTTTAGGAACAGGTTTCGATCCCTTTGAAATTGAAAATTTAAGATATGGAAAAATTGTGATCATGACAGACGCAGATGTTGATGGATCACATATTAGAACTTTACTGTTAACATTCTTTAATAATGAACCATTTAATCAATTAATTAAGTCAGGAAGAATATTTATTGCGCAACCTCCTCTGTATAAAATAACCAAAGGATCTAAATCGATTTATATAAAAAATGAACAGGCTCTTGAAGATTATATTATTTCGAATTCTGATCAATTTAAGAGTCTGAAAAAAGATTCTCAAGAATTTAAAGAAATGTATGAAGCTGAAAAATCAAAGTATACGTTACAAAGATTTAAAGGTTTGGGGGAAATGAATCCTGAAGAACTTTGGAATACAACTTTAGATCCCAAAAATAATACTTTGTTAAAAGTCAATTATTCATCTTTGAGTGATAAGTTATCGATGGTCGGAAATGAAGAAACCTCTCCTTCAACAGAAGATATAGAAATTTTTGATATTTTAATGGGTAATGACGTTTCAAAAAGAAAAGACTTTATTAATACCAATGCAATTAATGTCAATAATTTAGACATTTAGGATGAATTTTAAAAATATTTTTGGTCTAGGTGACGAAAATATTAAGCTGGAGACTCTTACTAATATAAGATGGATAGCAATAGTAGGACAACTATTTACAGTTTGTTTAGTTTATTTTTATTATAAATTTCAATTTCCTTTTTATTGGACAATTTTTGCAATTTTTTTATCTGTAATAATTAATATTTTCTTAGAGTTTATTAAATTTAAAATTCAAAGATTAAATAATTTTTGGGCAAGTATAAATATTTTATATGATTTGATCCAATTGTTCTTTTTACTTTTTTTGACAGGAGGATTAACTAATCCTTTTGCAATTTTAATTATAGTGCCAACCACGATTGCAGTTACTTTTTTATCTAAAAGAAGTAGCATTGTTATTTCAATAACATCAATATTGTTGTTAACTATTCTAACTAAAATTCATTTACCCTTACCAGGCCCAGAACTATCATTACCAAAATATTATTTATTTGGTTTGTGGAGTTCTTTAACCATTGGAATTGTTTTTTTAGGAAATTATGCCCATTTAATTTCTGTCGAGCATAGAAAAAGATCAAAGGCTTTTGATAATTTAGAATATGCCCTCTCTAGAGAAAGAGAGTTAAAGTCTTTAGGAGGATTAGCCGCCGCCGCCGCTCATGAACTGGCTACCCCCTTAGGGACAATCAATTTAGTAGTTGAAGAATTAAAAAAACAATTAGGCAAAAATCCTAAATTCAGCCAGGATGTAGAGCTTTTAAATTCTCAGATTCAAAGATGTAAAAATATATTAAAAGATTTTTCAAGAGATCCTAATAAGCAAGACTCTTTTATTGATAATGTACCTTTGAAGAATTTAATTGGAGAAATAGTATTTTCATTTGATCCTCCAAAAAATAAAATTATAAAAATTGATGATAGTAAAATTCAAAATAATTTTATTGTAAAAAGAAAAGTGGAAGTTATTTATGCTCTTAGAAATATTATTGATAATGCTATAAAATTTGCAAATAAAACAATTTATATTGAAATTTATAACGCTAATAAAAAAATAGAAATTAACATAAATGATGATGGCAAAGGATTTAGACAAGATATAATTCAAAAATTGGGAGAACCGTACATAAAATCAAATTTAGTCCCAAGAGATAAAAATGGTTTAGGTCTTGGTGTGTTTATATCAAAAACATTATTAGAGAGAACTGGAGCAAAAATTTCATTCAAAAAAAGTAGCCTAGGAGGAGCGCTAGTTACTGTAGTTTGGGACGAAAGTTCTTTCTTAAAAAAATAAGTTTTGCGAATTACACTGACGGCTCTTGTTGTGTCATGCAGTGTATTGCTCCAAATCCCCAAATTAAATCTTTGCAATTGATAGGGATAATTTTTTTATTTGGAATATTTTTTTGAATAATATTTAAGGCGATATCATCATTATTGTCATTAAAAATAGGAACTAAAACAATATTGTTAGCAAAGTAAAAATTTAGATAGCTTGCAGGAACTCTTGTTCTTTTAATAAAAAGTGGTTTTGGCATTGGAATTTCTACAATTTCATTATTCTTATTATCTTGGTTAGTGGATTTTTCTAGAATTTTTATATTTTCTTTAAGCGTTAGGAAATTTTTATCCCTTTTGTCATGTTCAATTGCAGTAAATATTTTATTAGTACTAAAAAACCTTGTTATATCATCTACATGACCATGAGTATCGTCACCTACTATACCTTTATTAAGCCATATAAATTTTTTTATATTTAAATACTTAGAGATTGTATTTTCAATTTTCTTTTTAGACACACCAGGATTTCTTTGTTGAACTTTGCCTAACAAACATTCTTTGGTTGTAATTAAAGTTCCTTCGCCATTAACATCAATAGAACCACCCTCTAGTGTAAATGGCATATATTTATTTTTAATTTTAATCATGGGAGTAATACTTTGCATGTTTTGGATGTTTGAAATATGTAAAGGAACCATATTATCATACTGGTAATCTTTATATTTAGCCCATGCGTTAAAACCCCAATTCAACAAAATTTTCTTTTTCTTCTTTTTGTTAATTAAATAAATAGGACCCGTGTCTCTAGTCCAAACTCTATTAGTGGGTACCACGTGGATAGTAACCATTCCTAGTTTAATATTTTTTTGTATAAGGTATTTTTGTATTTTAATTATTTGTTTTTCGTCTTGAACTAATAAGTTAACTTTTTGATATTTGCTGATGTGAAATATAATTTCTCTAAAAACACTTGGTATTTTAGCAAATAATCCAGGCCAGTCATTTTTGTTATGAGGCCATGCGAGCCAAGTGGAGTTTTGCTTTTCCCATTCAGCCGGCATTCTAAAACCATCGGTATTAATTATTTTATCCATTAGATGGATTTTTTAATAAATCTTTGTATTGATCAATTCTACGATCTCTTAAAAAAGGCCAATGTTGTCTTGCAAACTCAATTTTTTTTAAATCAATTTCGCAGATTATAATTTCTTCTTTGTTGGATGAAGCTTGTTTTATAATATTACCACTTGGATCGAAGATAACAGAATTACCCCAAAATTCTAATTTATTGTTTTTGTTTTTTTCTAATCCTATTCTATTTACAGCCACCACATAAACTCCATTAGCAATAGCATGAGATCGTTGTATAGCTATCCAGGATTGTAATTGACTTTTGCCATATTGTTTTTTTTCTTTAGGATGCCACCCAATTGCAGTAGGGTAAAATAGAATATCAGCACCTTTTAAGCAAGTAGCTCTAGCAGCTTCAGGAAACCATTGGTCCCAGCATATTAATGTTCCAACATTACAATATTTAGTTTTAAACGATTTAAATCCCAGATCCCCCGGGGTAAAATAAAATTTTTCATAAAATTGAGGATCGTCTGGAATATGCATTTTTCGGTAATGACCGGCTATTTTTCCTTCTTCGTTTAATACAAAACATGAGTTGTGGTACAAGCCTGCAACTTTTTTTTCAAAAATTGGGCATAGTAAATTAATTTTTAATTCTCGACATAATTCTCCCAATATTTTGCTTGTCGGACCAGGAATAGTTTCTGCGAAAGAAAAATTTTTATGATTTTCTTCTTGGCAAAAGTAATTATATAAAAAAAGTTCAGGTAGGCATATAATTTTTGCCCCCAGGTCTGCAGCTTTTCGTATTTTTTTTATTGCGTTATTAATATTCTTATTAGGGTTAGATTCAATTTTCATTTGAATCATCCCAATTTTGAATTTTGAACTCATTTTTTGAATATATTAGAATAGTTTCTTCTTTGTCTATTTTTCCAGTTCATTCGGTGGTAGGCATCGCTGGCTATTAAAGGCAAAACACTAGTTGCCTCAGCAAAAACCATTTGCTCTTTGCTTGTGTCCACTTTGCCCCAAGAACTTGCTTCTTTTAAGGTTGAGCTACTACAAGCGCCATCCCTAGAGTCAGCAACAGTAATTTGAATTGCATATTTGTGCATTTCAACATTTTTTCCAAGTAGTTCCGCACATATAACAGTATCTTGAATAAAGTTTTTTGGCACACCGCCACCTACCATAAATAAACCTGAGTTTTTTGATTGAATTTTAATTTCAGTAAGTTCTCTAAACTCTCTTATTGAATCTATAGTTAAATAATTATCCGGATTTTGTTCTTGGTGCATTACCAATCCAAACCCAGCAGAACTATCAGTGAATGCAGGACAGAAAATCGGTACACCATGGTCATAAGCAGTTTCTATTAATGATCCCTTTTTCTTAGAATTTTTTTTTAAATATTTTCCTAATTCCCAAATAAATTCTCGAGAAGTGTGAGGTTTTGCAGGTAAAGAATTTGCTATTTCACATATTGTTTTATCACATGACTGAAGTTCATCTTCATCAATATAAGTATCATAAATTCTATCTATGTAATTTTCTCTTAATACATTGTCATCTTGAAATTGATTTCCTTGATAATGTTTGAATCCCAAGGCTTCAAAAAAATCCATATCAATTATTGATGCACCAGTGGAAACAATTGCATCAACCATATTGTATTTGATAAGATCTGAATAAAGCTGCATACAGCCTCCTGCTGAGGTAGATCCTGCAAGAGTTAAAAATATAGTGCAGTCTTTGTCTCCAACCATTTCATTAAATATTTTTGCAGCATTTCCAGTTTCTCTAGAAGTAAAAGACATTTTTGACATTGAATCGATGATGGGTCTTGCGTCAAAAGAAGTAATATCGATATGCTCAACAGGCGTGGATAAAAAACTAGATTTATTGTGACCCATAATATTTTGATTAATTTATGCTACTAAATAGTTACTGTTAGTTTCTTCTTCAAAAATAGACATGATTGGCTTGTCATAAACTTCATGAATTTCATTTGAATAAAATCCATTAAATTGCGTTCTCAAACTAATTCCATAAGCTCCTAATTGACCTATTTCAATATAATCTCCTTCTTTGATATTATTAGGTAATAAAAAAGGTCCTTTCATAAAATCAATACCATCACATGTTGGTCCATAAAAACTAAATGGAGTAAGTCTCTTAGAAAAAGATTTTTCTATTTGGATCATTCTTGTTGGAAAAATAAAACTTGGAGTTCCTGCATCAAATAAAGATCCATATGTTCCATCATTAATATATAAAATTTGTTTTTTTCGTAATTCAACCCTGACAATCGTGGATCCGCTTTCAGCAACCAAGGCTCTACCTGGCTCACAAATTAATTGAGTTGTTTTGGGTAAATTTAATTTATTAAATGCATTAGTAATTTCGTATATGTATTCGCTTAATGGTCTTGGATACAAATCAGGATAAGTTGAAGGAAAACCTCCACCAACATTAATAATGTCAGGATTTATTTCTGCTTTTTTAATTAATGTTCCAATGTCCTTGATTGCTTTTGCATAAGAAATAGGATGCATACACTGTGAACCAACATGAAAGCTTACACCGATTTTATAAGCTACTTCTTTTGCATTTTTTAATAAACCAATAGCCTCAGAGATACTTGCTCCAAATTTTTTTGATAAATCAATTTCTGCGTGCTCGTTAGAAATTGCAATTCTTAAATATAAAGTTAAATCGTTAGCTTGTCTTGTGACTTCTAAAATTTTTTCTAATTCAAATTTGCTATCAAATGAGAAATCTCTAACTCCATAATTAAAATAAGCTTCGTGAATACTCTCTTTACTTTTCACTGTGTGCATGAAATATGCTTTTGCTTCAGGCAAAACTCTTTTAACTAATTTAATTTCTTCTAATGAGGCAGTATCAAAATTAGTTACTCCACTCTCGAAAATTGTTTTTAAAACATGTTCATTGGAATTACATTTAACTGCATACAATGTTGTTCCAGGAAAATTCTGAACAAACCATTTAGAAGCGGTTTGGATACTTTCTTCTCTAATGCAGTAAACTGGATTTACTGGTCTTGTAGCTTTGACCAACTCGTCAACAGACTGAAATTTTGCCATCTCATAAAACCTCTCGTTAGTTACTAGTCGGCTATTTAAATTTTAATTAAAAAAGCCATCTTGATTCCGCAATTAAAGTTATTTTGAATTAATGTAAAGATAAAAAATACTCACAAAATTTATGTTGGTAATTTTTTTCATCTGATCCAATTTGAATTTAATAAAAAATTTAACCTTGTGATTGTAAAAATTCTGCCTATATTAAGATCGTGAAACTAAACAATAATTCCTTAAAAATAAGCGATTTTGAAGATAAAACCTTGCTAATTGTGGATGATGACGATCCTTTTAGGCTAAGATTAGCACGAGCCATGGAAGCCAAAGGGTTTGAACCAATGCTAGCCAAAGGTGTCGAAGAAGCAATCATTTTAGTTAAAAAAACTCCACCAGCTTTCGCCGTGATTGATTTAAGGCTTTTGGATGGCAATGGTCTTGATGTAGTAGATGAGATTCATAAAACCAAAAATGATAGCCGAATCGTTATGCTTACGGGTTATGGAAATTTGCCAACCGCAGTAGCGGCAGTCAAAGCAGGCGCTATAGATTATATATCTAAACCAGCAGATGCAGAAGCGGTGGAAGCAGCGCTCTTAGCTGCACCAAATAAAAAAGCTGCCCCACCTGAAAATCCCATGTCTGCAGATAGAGTTAAATGGGAACATATCCAAAGAGTTTTTGAGTTATGTAATAGAAATGTATCTGAAACAGCTAGACGATTAAAAATGCATCGAAGAACGTTACAAAGAATTCTTTCTAAGAGATCACCTAAATAAATTTAGTTTATTAAAATAGTTTAAATTAATAGTTTTATAATAATGACTGTTAATAAATAAATTTTTATTTTTTCCTACAATTTTATGTGTAATTCGAAAATAATTTTGATTAATCCAATAAAAAGTAGTTTGATATGTATCTTTCAAACAATAATACAAAGATTGAGAATTGTTATTTAAATCAAATTTTTGAAATATTTTTCCTGAATTTAATCCTGTAGAAAAAATAAAATATATTTTTTTATTATTTTTCTTTATTAAATATTTATTTTCACCAAAAACAATACTGTTATTATTTAAACTTGTTAAAAATTTTTCTTTTAAAATAAGTTCTAAGTTGGAAGTCTTTGAAATTTTAGCGAAACCGTTAGCTTTTATATTGGTAGAAACAGTTCTTTTGATTTTCCAAATTCCAGCAAGTTGATTAATAGAAAAAATCAGAATTTAGATTTTATTAGAAAAATTTTTTCTAAATAATAATAATTTTGGCATTAATATAGCTAGCAACAGTATTTTAAATATTTCTGCAAGTATAAATGGATTTAAACCCCAATTAAATAAAGGCTTATCAAATCCAAATATAATTCCTAACCAAAAAATTCCGAAAATGTATATTGGTGATATGGCAAAAATTAACATAGCAATTCTAGACCAAAAAGATCGTTGAAAATTTATTTTTCCTGCAAGAAATGCGCTAATCATATATCCAATTAAATATCCCCCTGTTGGACCTAAAATATAAGATAACCCAATTCCTTTTTCCGGAGTTCCTGCAAAAACTGGGATTCCCATCATTCCTTCCAATAAATATGTTCCAAGAGTTATTAGACCAAGTCTTGGTCCAAAAATAATTCCAATACTTAAGACTACAAAAGTTTGCATTGTCATGGGCACAGGATAGAACGGAATTTTTATCTTGGAGGATAGTGCAAGTAAGCAAGTGGAAAAAAATATAAATAAAATATAAACAATAGTCCTATTAAGTATTGTTTTGTTTAAAATTTTTTGTTCAAGCATTGTCGTTAGTTATTTTAATGAATACATCTTCTAAATCTGCATCTTCTGTCATTATATCTTGAATTTCAAGCCCCTTTTCTTTTATTTTAGAAATAATATCTTCCACGTTCACGATTGTTTTGTCATATTTAACAGATATTTCATTAGTTTTTAAATATTCAATACTTAAATTGTTATCTAGTTGATTACCTATATTTTTAAAATTTTTTAATTTGAATTTTATTTTTTTTAAGTGAATTTCCGATAGCAAATCTTCTGTTTTGTCTAAAGCCACAATTTTTCCATGATGAATAATTGCAATTCTATCACAAAGATCTTCTGCCTCTTGGAGATAGTGAGTGGTTAAAATAATCGTTACTCCTTGTTTATTAAGTTCTTTGACATTTTCTAGAAGCTTTTGGCGCAAATCTACATCCACACCAGCTGTAGGCTCGTCCAATATTAATATAGGAGGTTGATGAACCATTGCTTTAGCAACTAACAATCTTCTTCTCATTCCTCCAGATAGAGATCTCATATAAGAATGTGCTTTATCTGTAAGATTAGTAAGCTCTAAGATTTTATCTGTGATCATATCTTTTTTTTTTACTCCATACAAACCAGCCTGAATCTCCAACAGTTTTTTGGGTGTAAAAAAAGGATCCACATTCACTTCTTGCGGAACAATTCCCAAAGATGCTCGTACTTGTCTTGGATTTAAGTCTAAATCGAATCCCCAAACATTCACAGCTCCCTCTGATTTTATAACTGTTCCAGCTAAAATATTAATTAAAGTAGATTTTCCAGCACCATTTGGACCAAGAAGTCCAAAAATTTCTCCTTGCTTCACATCAAAACTGATATTGTTTAAAGCTTGTAAAGATTTTCCATTTTTAAGTTTATAAAACTTACTTACGTTAGTTATTTGCAAAGCTAATGAATTATTCATGAAGTAATATTTGTATTAATACTTAATTATTTCTATAAAAGAAATTAGTTTTATGACTACCAATTCTAAAAAGCACATTTATCTCATAGATGGCTCTGGTTATATTTTTAGAGCCTATTATGCTTTACCACCCCTTACTAGAAAAAGCGATGGACTTCCTGTTGGCGCGGTAAGTGGTTTTTGCAATATGCTTTATAAATTTTTAGAAGACTCAAGAGCTCTTGATAAAGCTGATAGACCCACACATCTAGCAGTAATATTCGACAGTGCTAGAAAAAATTTTAGAAATGAAATTTATAAAGACTACAAGGCAAACAGACAAGATACTCCAGAAGATTTGATACCACAGTTTGAATACATAAGAAAAGCGGTGGCTGCCTTTAATATTCCTAGCATCGAATTATTAAACTATGAGGCCGATGATTTGATTGCAACTTACAAAGATCAAGCAAATAAAAAAAATATTAAAGTGACAATTATCTCGTCAGATAAAGATTTGATGCAATTAGTAGACGATAACACATTTATGTTTGATGCCATGAAAGAAAAATATATTGGCAAAGAAGAAGTAAAAGAAAAGTTTGGTGTTTATCCAGATAAGGTAATTGATGTTCAATCATTAGCAGGAGATTCATCAGATAATATACCTGGCGTTCCAGGGATAGGAGTTAAAACAGCTGCAGAGTTGGTCAATGAATTTGGCTCTTTAGAAAATCTTTTGGCAAATATTGACAAAATAAAGCAGCCCAAAAGAAAACAAACATTGCTAGATAATAAAAGTAAGGCACTAATAAGCAAGCAATTAGTAACTTTAAAAAAAGATGTGCCTATCAAAAATCAAATTGACGAATTTGTGTTAAAGGAAATTGATTTAAAAAAAATATTAGAGTTTCTAAAAGAAATGGAATTCAGTAGATTATCTAATAGATTGGAAGCTGATTATGGAAAATTTCAAGCAAAATCAAAATTTAAAACAGAGGATAAAATTGATGAGGTTGAAACAATAAAAATTAGCAATCCAGCAGTATCTAAAGATGTAAAGAAAAATTTTTCACTTATTTTAAATCTCTCAGAATTAAAAGAAATTTTAAAAAAAATTGACGAAAAGGGAATATTTGCCATAGATACAGAAACGAATTCGCTCGATCCTATGGTGGCAGATTTAGTAGGAATTTCTTTATCTTGTAAAGCTGGAGAGGCGTTTTATATACCCATAAGTCATAAAAGAGAATCTGATGTTCTGGTCAAGAAGCAACTCAAATTAAAAGATGTGCTCTCAGTAATTAAACCTTATCTAGAAGATAGCAGTATCAAAAAAATAGGTCAAAATATTAAATATGATTATAGAATTTTTCTTAAATACGGAATTCAAATCAATTCAATAGAGGATACAATGCTCATGTCATATTCTTTAGACGCAGGAAAAAATAGACACAATATGGATTTGTTATCCGAGCTTCATTTGAATCACAAAACCATTACCTTTAAGGATGTTGCTGGAACTGGAAAATCCCAGGTTACTTTTGATTTTGTTGATATTGAGCAAGCTAAAAATTATGCGTGCGAGGATGCGGACATTACTTTTAGATTATACGAGTTTTTTGAAAAAAGATTATTTTCAGAACATGTATTGGGAGTTTACCAAAATCTAGAAAAGCCACTAATTTCAGTTCTTTCCTCTATGGAAAATAACGGAATTAAAATTGATAAAAATATTTTACAAAAATTATCAAAAAAATTTGAAATTGAAATTGAAAATTTACAAAAAAAAATTTTTAAAATTGCAAAAGAAGAGTTTAATATTGGTTCGCCAAAGCAGCTGGGTGATATAATTTATGATAAACTTAAGATCGCAGGAACTAAAAAAACTAAGAAGGGAAACCTTGCCACGAATGTTTCTGTTTTAGAGGATCTAGCTGAACAGGGACATGAGTTTCCAAGACTAGTTTTAAATTGGAGGCAAAAGACAAAGCTAAAAAACACCTATACTGATACTTTGCCCACCTATATTCATAACGAAACTAAAAGAGTTCATACTTCTTTTTTATTGGCAGCTACTACCACTGGAAGATTAGCAAGTGCCAATCCAAATCTTCAAAATATACCTATTAAAAATACTGAAGGCAGAGAAATTAGATCAGCATTTATTTCTGAAAAGAATTTTAAGCTTATATCAGCAGACTATAGTCAAATAGAAATGAGAATCCTCTCTCATATGGGAGATGTTAAGGAATTAAAAGAAGCATTTTTAAACAAAGAGGATATTCACAGTATTACTGCAAGTCAAATATTTGGAGTTTCATTAAAAAATGTTGATGAGGATATGCGCAGAAAAGCTAAAGCAATAAATTTTGGAATAATTTATGGAATTTCTTCTTACGGTTTAGCAAAACAAATTTCTGTCAGCAATTCGGAAGCAGAAAGTTTTTTAAGATCATATTTTACAAAATTTCCAGAAATCAAAGAATTTATGCACGAAACAATTTCTTTTTGTAGAAAGCATGGATATGTAAAAACCTTATTTGATAGAAAATGTCATTTCCCAAATATTAATGATAAAAATCATACCTTAAGAACTTTTCAGGAAAGAGCCTGTATTAATGCTCCTATTCAGGGTACTGCAGCAGACGTATTGAGATTGGCAATGATTAAAATTGATAAAAAAATTAGAGAAAGTGAAATACGGGCTAAATTATTGATCCAGGTGCATGACGAGTTATTATTGGAGTGTCCAGAAAAAGAAGAGAGTAATGTTAAAAAACAAATATCCTTTGAAATGGAAAATGCATCCGACCCATTAATAAAATTTACCATACCACTGACTGTAGAAGTAAAAAGTGCTCAAAACTGGAGTGCAGCTCATTAATTTCTAGTCTTTTTTTTGACTTTTTTTGATATTATTAAAAATACAGATGAATAAAATAATTGCTTTAGTAGACGATGATAGAAATATTTTAACAAGTGTTTCTATGGCTTTAGAAAATGAGGGCTTCAAAGTTCAAACCTATTTGGATGGAGAAAGTGCCTATATTGGAATTACCAGAACTCCACCTGATCTTGCAGTGATTGATATAAAGATGCCCAGAATGAATGGAGAGGAACTTTTAAAAAAATTAAGAAAAAAAACCGATATACCAATTATTTTTTTAACTTCGAAAGATGAAGAGGTTGATGAATTGCTAGGTTTGAAATTAGGCGCAGATGATTTTGTAAAAAAATCAGGAGGTTTTTCAATCAAAGTACTAATTGAAAGAATTAAAGTGCAATTTAGAAAAAAAGAACAAAATATAACAGTAAATAAAAATATTGTTCAACAAGGAAAACTTATGCTCGATCCAGAGCAATTAGAATGTACCTGGAATAACCAGTCTTTGCCTGACAAATTAACTACCACTGAATTTCAAATTGTTTATGAGTTAGCAAAAAGACCTGGAGTAATTAAAGAAAGATCCCATTTAATGACGATTGCTTATCGGGAAAATAATGACATTGAAGATAGAACCATTGATAGTCATGTAAAAAGAATTAGAAAAAAATTTAAAAAAGTTGATAAAGATTTTTCAGCTATTGAAACCAGGTATGGTAGTGGATATCGTTGGAATGTAGGCCCATAATGATCTCAAGATTGTTATCTTCTAGATCTTTATTAACACAATTTTTAGTCTTTAATTTTTTAATATTCATTATTCTTGGTTTTTTTACTTTTCTATATTTAAAAGCAATTGAACCAGAATTAATTTCTAAAAGATCAGACCAGCATCTTCGAGTTATTAAAAATATTGAAGCGAATCTTAATATACAAAAAACAAAAATTGATAGTAAAAATTTAAAAGAATTTTTAACAAAATCTAAATTTTTATTAGATGAAGTAGATCAGATACGATTTTTAAACAAAGAAAAAAAAATTTTATTTGACTCTATTTTTTTAGATTTGGATGAGAGTGTATTTAGCCAGGCTTTAAAAATTGAACAATCAAGTCTCAAAATTCAAAATCAAGAAATTAAAGAAACAGAAAATAGTAAAGCAAAACAAGAATTTTTTAATGAAGGATTTTTTCAGCAGCAAATAGAAAAATTAAATAATTCTAATAATTTTAGTGCCTCAGAGCTAGTGAAGAAGAATTTTATTGTTCATACTTTCTCAAATATTTTGTTGGAAAATAATGAGCAAATTGCAATTGTAATCTCAGAAATTTCAAATGAAATTATGCTTGCAGTCGAAGAAAGAAAAAATTTTGTTGTACGATCAGTTGTTATTGCTGCAATTATTATTTTAATTTTTTCTTTATTTTTGAATGCTTATATTATTAAACCTATTCGCGAATTAAATTTATTTACTCACCAATCATCACCAGAAAGAAAAAAAATTGATTTGATAAACAAAATGGAACATCGAGATGATGAAATTGGTAATTTATCAAGATCTCTAAATGAAATGACTGATACCTTATATAATAGAATTGATTTAGCAGAAAGATTTGCGTCTGACCTTACTCATGAAATTAGAAATCCCTTAGCATCATTGAAGGGGGCCTCTGATTTATTGAATGGCACTAGTGATAATATTAAACGTAACAAATTATTAAAAATTATATCCAATGATGTAGCACGGATTGAAAGGCTTATTACGGATTATTCACAAGTTTTAAAAGATGAGGTAACTCAATCTAGATCTGTTCCAAAAAAATTTGACCTAATACTTATGATGAAGAGTGTGGTGGAAGATTTTAACACTGATACTAAAACATTGGAAAAAAATATTTCTATACAGTTTAAAAATTTATCTAAACTCAAAACTGCAAAAGTATTTGGAATTGAAAGTCGAATTGAGCAAGTAATTGCCAACGTCTTAGAAAATGCAATTTCATTTAGTCCTAAGAATGGAGTAGTAAAAATTTCACTTTTAAAAAGTGTCAATAAGTTACAAATTTTAATAAAAGATAATGGACCTGGATTTGACGAAAATAATTTAAGTAAAATTTTTGAAAGATTTTATAGTGATCGTCCTGACAATAGCTCTACTGATCATTCTGGTTTGGGTTTAAATATTGTAAAAAATATTATCGATTCTCATAAAGGATCCATTGAGGCTTACAATTCAAAAGCTTCCAGCAAAGGTGCAATTATTGATATAAAATTACCATTACAGAAGTAATGCATTGATTTCACACATTTAACTTGTTAAACGAAGATCAAAAAATGGATTACAAAGTCAAAGATATACAATTAGCTGAATTTGGAAATAAAGAAATCTCATTAGCTGAGACAGAAATGCCAGGTTTAATGGCACTTCGAAGAGAGTATGCGTCTAAACAACCTTTAAAAGGAGCTAATATTTTAGGCTGTCTTCACATGACAATTCAAACGGCAGTGTTAATAGAAACTCTTGTTAGTTTAGGAGCTTCAGTTCGTTGGTCTTCATGTAATATCTTTTCCACACAGGATCATGCAGCTGCAGCAATTGCAAAAAAAGGTATTCCAGTATTTGCTTGGAAAGGTGAAACAGAAGAAGAGTATTGGTGGTGCATCAAGCAAACTATTGAAGGTAATAAAAATTGGAAACCTAATATGATACTTGATGATGGAGGTGACCTTACGGCATTAATGCATAAAGAATATTCTCATTTACTTAAAGATGTTAAAGGAGTTTCAGAGGAGACTACTACAGGAGTATTGGCTTTAAAAAAAATGGAAGTGCAAAAAAAATTATTAATTCCAGCAATCAATGTTAATGACTCAGTAACAAAATCTAAATTTGATAATTTATATGGTTGTAGAGAAAGTTTGGTAGATGGAATTAAAAGAGCTACTGATGTGATGATGTCAGGTAAAGTCGCAATTGTTGCTGGATTTGGAGATGTGGGAAAAGGAAGTGCTGCTTCTTTAAGGCAAGCCGGTGCCAGAGTGATGGTAACAGAAACAGATCCAATATGCGCTTTGCAAGCTGCAATGGAGGGCTACGAAGTAGTTTTAATGGAAGAAGCAATTTCAAATGCAGATATTGTAGTAACTGCAACAGGTAATAAAGATATTGTAACAGCTGATCACATGAGACTTATGAAAGATAGAGCTATACTTTGTAATATCGGACACTTTGACAATGAAATTCAGGTAGAAGCTTTGCGAAATTATAAATGGACTGAAATAAAGCCGCAAGTACATGAAATAGAACTACCTAGTAAAAAACGGATTATTTTATTAGCCGAAGGAAGACTGGTTAACTTAGGCTGTGCAACAGGACACCCTAGTTTTGTAATGAGCGCTTCTTTTACTAATCAAGTAATTGCTCAAATTGAACTTTGGAATAATAGCGGAAAATATGAAAATAAAGTTTATGTATTGCCAAAACATTTAGATGAGAAAGTTGCATATTTGCATTTAGAAAAAGTGGGTGCAAAATTAACAAAACTCAGCAAAGAACAGGCAGATTATATTAGTGTTTCTCCTCAAGGCCCATATAAGCACGATAATTATAGATATTAGATAATAATGGAATTTATTTCCATCAAGCAACTTCAGAAATTAGCCCAAAGTATTTCAAGTAAGGTAAGAATAGGCGATAGCATTTATTTACAAGGAGATATTGGAGTTGGAAAAACAACATTTTCAAGATTTTTTATTCATAGTATTCAAAAAAAAAATAAAGTTAAAAAAGAAGAGGTGTTAAGTCCCACGTTTAATATAGTCCAGTATTATTATATTAATAAAAACTTACAGCTTGCTCATTATGATTTTTATCGAATTAAAAAATCTAAAGATTTAATTAATACAGGAATATTTGATCAGGAAAACTTATTTTGTAATATTATTGAATGGCCAGAGCTTATAAAGAAAAAAAATAGCAACAGAATTGAGATAAAACTACAGTATACAAAAAATGAAGATTTAAGGAAATGTTATGTTAAATATTTTGGAAGATTTAAAAAATAATAAATTAAAAAAAGTTGCAGGTGATGCTTCTTTTAGAAAATTTTATAGAATAAAAATTAAGAATAAAAACTATATTTTGGTACATTGTCAAAAGCAAAAAAATAATAATTTATTTCGTTATGCTAAAATAAATAATTTTTTAAGAAAAAAAAAATTACTTGCTCCTAAATTATATAAATTAAATATCAAATCAAATTACATGATTATGCAGGATTTTGGTTTCAAAACTTATTATGATGTTTTAAAAAAAAGTAATAAAAAATTAGAAATATATAAAAAAATAATCAGTTGCTTAACTCAGATACAATCTATTAAAATTAATTTAAAATCTAAAAGTACAATAAATCAAGTTTATTCAAAAAAAATTCTTTTCAGAGAAAGCAATCTTTTTTTTGAATGGTATGTATCAAAATATATTAAAGATAAAAAAATAGTCAAAATTTTTCAAAGTAAAATAAATAAAATTTTATCTAAAATTTTTTCAAAAATATTTTTTCCTAATAATTGCTTTGTTCATAGAGACTTTCATGTGTCCAATTTAATGCCAGTACATAATAAAGTTGGAATAATAGACTCTCAAGATTCGTTGATTGGTAATCCCGCGTATGATGTAGCTTCATTAGTGGATGATGTGAGGATTAAAACAAGTCCACAATTAAAAAATCAAATTTTAAAATATTATTTTTCCAAATGTAAAAATCTTTTTAAACAAAACGAAAAATTATTTCGTAATGATTTTGATATTTTTGCAGTTCAAAGAGGTTTGAAAATTATAGGTATTTTTACTAGATTGCATGTAAGAGATAAAAAACCAGGCTATCTCTCATATATACCTTACGCGTGGAAGCTTTTGCATAGCAGGCTTACAAATCCTCTATTTAAAGAGTTAAACGTGGTTTTGAATAGGTATCTTCCTGTTCATAAAAGAAAATAAATGAAAATGTCGATAACAAAAGGAATGATTTTGGCAGCAGGATTTGGAACAAGACTGTTACCACTTACTCAAAATAGTCCAAAACCATTATTGGAAGTTAAAGGAAAAAAATTGCTTCAATATTCAATAGAATTTTTATTATTAAACAATATTCAGGAAATAATTATTAATACCCATTATCTTCATGAACAAATTCAAAGTTTTGTTAGTTCAAATTATCCCAACATTAAAATTTCATATGAGGAAACAATTTTAGATACTGGCGGAGGAATTTTGAACGCTTTACCATTTTTTCAAGGAGAGAATTTTTTAGTTTTAAATAGTGATACTATTTGGACAGATAGTTATGTGAAAGAGTTGCATAAATTAATTAATATTTTTCATCAACAAAAAAGAAAAGCTGCATTGTTATTAGCTAAACAAGAAAATAGTTTTGATAAAAACCTGTTAGGGGATTTTAATATAGATGATAATAATTTATTAAATAAGAAAGAAAAAAAATATATTTTTACAGGTTGTCAAATTTTAAGTCCTTTAATTTTTAATAATAAAAATAAAATTTTCTCCATGAATGTAATTTGGGATCAATTGATACAGGACAATTCTTTATTGGGTCATGTATCTGAACTTCCTTTTTTACATGCTACTAATTTAGAAATTTTTCATCAATTAAACAAATCTACAATTATTGATTTGTAATTATTTCTTTAGCTCTTGACTGATCTAGGTATTCAAAACTTTCTAATTTAAGCTTGTTCATTTTAATGAGAATGGGATTTCCTGTAGGAATTTCTAATTTTGTAATCATATCATCTGAAATGTTAAAAATTTTCTTACAAAGGGCTCTTAGACTGTTTCCATGAGCTGATACTAAAATATTTTTTTCTTGTTTTAGCAATATCTCAATCTCTTTTATGTAAAAAGGCACTGCTCGGTTATAAGTATCTAATAGAGATTCTGTATCTGGTATAAGCGTAGGATCTATTTCTTTGTAAATTTCATTGTGAATAGGATGGGCAGGATTATTTTTATCAAGTTTAGGAGGTGAAGTAGTGTAGCTTCTGCGCCAAGCTAGCACCTGTTCTGTACCGTGTTTTTTTTCAGTTTCAGCCTTGTTAAGTCCTTGCAAGCCACCATAGTGCCTTTCATTAAGCTGCCATGCTCTAATAGTGTTTAAATTTTTTTGAGAAATTTCTTTTAATATAATGTCCAAAGTATTGATTGCTCTTTTTTGAAAGGACGTAAAAGCTAGGTCAAAGATAATATTGAGTTTTTTTATTAATTCTCCAGATTTTTTTGCCTCTTTTTTACCCTGTTCTGTCAGTTCAGCATCGTACCACCCTGTGAATCTATTTTCTAAATTCCACTGACTCTGACCATGCCTAACAAGTATTAAATTTGCCATTCGTATAAATTTATTTATTGTATAAAAAAAAAATGAGCAACATAAAACTAGTCTACATCACTTGTCGAAACGATAAAGAAGCCACCCAAATTGCTAATAAACTTATTAATAATAAACTTATTGCGTGTGCCAATATAATTTCTAAAGCAATATCCATTTTTAAATGGAACAAAAAATTAAACAAAACTAAAGAAAGTATTTTGTTAGCAAAAACCAATAGTAAAAAAGTTAAAAAAATTATGAGTCTGGTATTGAAAAATCATTCTTATGCCAATCCGTGTGTACTTTTTTTTAATATAGAACAATCAAGCCAATTATTTTCTAGATGGGTGAATAATTGTCTAAAATAAATTTTTTTAGGTATATTTTCTTTTTTAGTGTTTTTATTTTAATTACATTATCCATTTATCCCGGTAATTTAATAGGCCTAATTTTGTTGGGTGATGACACAACGTTTCCAGGTTCAGATAAGTTACATCATTTTTTTTCTTATTTAGTTGTGAGTGTTTTAGGGTTATTTTGCCTACAAAGAGGAAATTTTTTTTAATAGATTATATTTTTTTTTATTTTTTCTTGCATTTATTTTAGAGTTGTTACAAATCTGGATACCCAATCGATATTTTGAATTATTGGATATGTTTTGCAATTTTTCAGGTGTAATGATAGCTTTATGTATTAATAAACTTTTACTATATAAAAAAAATGACATCATTTGAAGATAGAGAAAAAGGTTTTGAAAAAAAGTTCATTTTAGATGAAGAAACAAAATTTAAAATTGAAGCGAGAAGAAATAAATTTATAGGAGAGTGGGTTTCCAGCATTCTTGGCTTTGATGATCATCAAAAAGAGCTATACATACAAGAAGTAATAGTTTCAGATTTTAAAAAAGCTGGTGATGAGGATGTTTTTGAAAAAGTAAAACATGACCTTGAAGGAAAAAATATCAGCGATGAAGAAATAAGAAAAAAAATGAATGAGTTTTTTGATCTAGCTGCATCTTCACTAAAATCTAAGTAAAGAAAAATTTTAATAATATTTAGGCATGCATTATAGTGAAATAAGTGATTCGCTATAAAAAATTAATTATTTCAATTATTATAAGTTTATCGTTGTCGGCATGTGTTTCTATTCCTAAAAATACATCTAATGTTTGTGATATTTTTTCAGAACAGTATTTCTGGTTTAAAAGTGCTTTAGCTACAGAAAAAAAATGGGGAGCCCCCATTGAACTACAAATGGCAATTATTAAGCAAGAAAGCGGCTTTGATTGGCTTGCGAAGCCAGAAAGAACGAAAATTTTCAAGATAATTCCTTGGACCAGACCATCTAGTTCATTTGGTTATTCTCAGGCTGTGGATGGTACTTGGGACATGTATGTTAAAGACACGGGTAATGATCTTGCTTTAAGAGCTTCATTTAGCGATTCCTCAGATTTTATTGGTTGGTATGTGCACAACACTTATAAAAAACTAAAAATTAGTAAAACTGATTATTATCGTCAATATATTGCTTATCATGAAGGGTGGAATAATTACAAAAACTATAAAAAAAAAGCTAACGTTGTTTCATATGCAAGAGCTGTAAATAGTCAGGCAAAAAAATATAAAAGGCAACTTTCTGATTGCAAATCTAGTTTAGATAGAAATAAATATATTTTATTTTAGTTAGAAGATTTAAGTTGTTTATTTAGTTCAATCTCAACAGCATCAATTCTTTGTGTATTTTTTCCAATCATTAAATAAACAGCTGGGATAACATAGAGAGTGAAAAAAGTTGAAAAAGCCATTCCAGAAAAAATGACCACCCCAATAGTTAATCTACTTGCTTCTCCAGGTCCTGTTCCTAAAATGAGCGGAACTACACCAATAATTGTAGATAACGAAGTCATTAGAATTGGCCTTAATCTAATTTTACAAGAATTGATGATTGCTTTTTCGATATTTTGCCCTTCAATTCTTAATTGGTTTGCAAATTCAACGATTAAAATTCCATTTTTTGCTGCAAGACCAATTAAAATAATTAATCCAATTTGACTGTAAATATTTAATGAACTTCCGGCCAATAATAGTCCAATCATTCCACCAAAAATAGCCAAAGGAACGGTCAGCATAATAGTGAAGGGATGTTTCCAGCTTTCAAATTGTGCAGCCATAGAAAGATACGCAGTGAGTAATGCTAAAGCAAAAATTAAATAAATTCCAATATTAGTTTTTTTAAATTCATCTGATTCACCCTTGTAACCAATTCTGACTTCAGGTGGTAATTTTTCCTTAACCACATTTTCTAAAAAGTTAAGTGCTTTTTCTAGTGTGTAGTCTTCAGACAATCTTGCCGAAATAGTTACGGCTCTTTGACGATTAAATCTGCTTAAAAAAGGAGTAATAGCACCTTCCGATAATTTAACTACAGAAGATAGTGCAATTAATTTTCCTGTAGATTCTGATCTTACATATATTTTATTTAGATTAGATGGTTCAGATCTGTTTTTGATATCTCCCTGCAAAACAAGGTTATATTCTTTTCCATCATTCGTGAATTTAGTTACGCTCTTAGAGCCAAAAAATGTTTGAATGGCATTTCCTATTGCTGTGATAGAAATGCCTAAATCAGCAGCTTTTTGGTTATCTACTTCAATTCTTAATTCAGGTTTTGTTACCTCATAGTCATCTTCAATACTTAGAAGTCCTGGATTTTTTCTAGCTTCAGCTTCTACAATATTTTTCCATTCCTCTAGTTTGTTGTAGGTGTTACCTAATAATACAAATTGCACAGGTTTCTCTGCTCCAGCCGAGCGAATTGATTGAGGCATTACAGGAAATGAAACTACTCCAGGCACGGCACTAACTTTTGCAAAGGTCTCTCTTAAAATTTCTTGTCCACTCCTTTTCCTTTTGCTCCAATCCTCTAATAGTACAATAATAAATGCTGAGTTTAATTGTTTGCTGCTTTTACCAAATCCAGGAACTCTGAGCAGTAATCTTTTAATTTCTCCTTTGCCTACTTGTGGCAAAAACATTTTTTCTATTTCATCAGCTTTGCTAGAGGTGTAATTAAATCCAGATCCTTGGGGTGCATTCACGATAACAAAAAACACACCTCGATCTTCATTGGGCACTAATTCTTTTTTTGAAAACTTAAATAAAATAAAGTTTGCAGCAAGTATCGCTACTAAAAAAATGATAATAGTTTTTTTTCTATTTAGAACAAAATTAAGAGTCTCTAAGTAAAATTTTTCAAATTTATCAAGATAGAATGAAAACTTTTGAACAATTTTGGGTTTAGAGTGTTTAACTTTTAAATATTTAGAACCAATCATGGGTGATAAACTTAATGCCACAAAGCTTGAAATAATCACAGCGCAAGACATGGTAACCGCCATTTCTAAAAATATTCTACCAATTAATCCTTTGATAAAAACAAGTGGTAAAAATACTGCAACCAAAACGACAGTAGTGGCAATAATTGCAAATGCAACTTGTTTTGCTCCTTTAAATGATGCTACTAGAGCACTCTCGCCCTCTTCCATTCTTCTATAAATATTTTCTCCCATAACAATTGCATCGTCCACCACAATTCCGATCGAAATAACCAGAGCCATTAAAGTGAATAAATTTATGGTAAAACCTGCAAGGTAAATTGCTAAGAAGGTTGAGATAAGACAAACTGGAATTGCAACCGAAGGAATAATTACCCCAGTAAGATTTCCTAAAAATAAATAAATTATAATTACTACAAGAATAATAGAAATAAAAATTGTTTTATATACTTCGTTAATTGCTTCTCCTATGTAAGTAGACCTATCAAATGCCACCGTAAGATTAGAGTCTCTAGGAAGGCTAGGCTCAATTTCTTTTATTTTTTGTTTAATAAGGTTCGCAACTTCGATTGTGTTAGCAGTAGACTGTTGATAAATTCCAATACCAACATTTGATTTGCCATTTCCTTTAAAGGAGGTGCTTGAATTTAAGGCTCCAAATTCAATACGAGCTATATCAGAAAGTCTTAATAAAGATCCGTCATTATTTCTTTTTAAAACAAGATCTTTGTATTGTTCAATATTTCGATAAGCTTTTTTGACTTTAATTACGATGTCAACTTTTCTAGATTCTATTTTTCCCGCTGGAAATTCAATATTTTGTTTTCTTAATACAGACTCCAATTCGTCAACGGTAATATCACGAGCCGCCATTGCCGTAGGGTCTAGCCAGACTCTTAGAGATAATTCTCTTTCTCCTCCAAGACTTATTCTTCCAACTCCAGGAACGTTTGAAAAATAGTCTTTTAAATAACGATTAGTATAATCGGTCAACTCCAAGTCAGTCATGCTCGGGCTTTCGAAAGCTAACCACATGGTGGTTGTTCTGGCTGCTGAAGCTTTATAAATTTGAGGTGGACTTGCTTGATCTGGTAAATCATCCACTATTCTTGCAATAGCATCTCTAACATCATTTGCTGCAACATCTAAATTAACATCAAGATCAAATTCTAAATTAATTGTAGATCTTTCATCTTCACTTGTAGATTCTATTGAGACCACACCGGGAGCTCCACCTACTCTTTCTTCAATGAGTTGAGTAATTTGTGCATCAATAATACTTGCAGAGGCACCAGGATAGTCCGTTTGAATTGAAACTTTTGCAGTTTCAACATTTGGTAATTCTTGAAGAGGAATTTTGTTGAAGGTAACGATTCCAAACAAAACAAGTACTAAGCTCATTACCGTAGCAACTACAGGTCTTTTAATGGATAAATCTGTTAAAAACATTTTATTCTACTGTTTTTACTATTTTAACTTTTCCTTTATTTCTAATTTTATTTGTACCTTCAGCCAAAATAGTTTCGCCTTCAGTTAACCCAGAAACAATTTCGACTCTTCCTTCATTCCTTCTTCCAATTTCAACTTTTTTTTGTTGAGCCGTATTATCTATTATAACAAAAATATATTTATCTGATCCTTGAATTAATAAAGCTTCTTCAGGAACTCCTAAAGATTTTTTTTCATTAAAAATAATTTTTGTATTTAATAAAATACCAGGTATTAAATTTTCTTGAGGATTTTGAATTTTAGCTTGTACCAAAATAGATCTAGTAGTTGGATCAATTCGAGAACTTATATTTTCTATTGTTCCTTTATAAATTCCTGGAAAAGCACCAGTGGTAGCTTCTACTCTTAGTCCTTTTTTAACAATAGATAAATATTTTTCAGGTAATTTTACATCTACTTTTAGAATTTTAATATCATCCAGCGTTGCGATAATTGAATTTTCTCCACCTAATATTCCTGGGGTAATTTCTCTTTTTCCTACTTTGCCTGAAAAGGGTGCTATTATTACTTCACCATCCTTTAGGTTTGCTATGATAGAATCTTTATTTACAGATGGATATTTATCAAAATCAATAGAGTCAGCTAAATTATCTTTTTTAATTCTAATAGAAAAAGTTTGATTAGCTAGAGCAGTTCCAAAAGTATCGACATCATCATAAAAATTATATGATTTAACTTTTGTAGCTATAATATTTACAGGAGCATTTTTAGATGCAGCTATGGCTTTTTGTATTTTGTTTGCAATGAAAGCTCTTACACCAATAATCGCTATGATAATAAGTGCGATGGCTGATAATATTATGATGATTTTTTTTTTAGCTTTCATTATTTATTTTATTTTAAATTTCGAGATAATTAACATCAAATTAAGGCAGTTTAAAACCGCATAATTTACTAAAATGAACGATTTTTATGTAAAAAGGCCCTCTTTAGAGGCCCACTCAGTCCATGAACCGTCATAAATATTTACGTCTTGATCAGTAATAATGTTAAAGGCTTTCCCAATAACACAAGCGGCGACTCCAGAACCACAAGAGAACGCCAGAGGTTGATCAACTTTTATTTTTAATGATTTAAATTTTTTTTCTAAAGTTGCTTTGTCTAAAAAACATTTTGTCTCTGGATCGATACATTCGTTCCAAGGAAAATTAATACTATTGGGAATGGATCCACTTTTTATATTTTTTCTAGGCTCTGGTTCTGTTCCTAAAAATCTTCCCTTACTTCTGGCATCAATTAATTGAAAAGTTTGGTTAGCGGTATTCTCTTTAATATGTTCGTATGTTTTTACTAGTGATTTGTTTTCAATAACTTTAAAATTTGTCTTAGGATACTTTCGTCCTTTGCCAGTTTCGATTTCTTTTTTCTCTTTTAGCCATTTGATCAAACCGCCATCCAGAATAGAAACTTCTTTATGGCCATAGTATTGTAACATCCACCAAACTCTTGGAGAACTAAAAATTCCAAGTGAGTCATAAACTACAATATGATCCTGATTAGAAACTCCTAGGTTTCCAAACATTTCTGAAAAAATATTACCTGGTAGTATTGCATGTGGAGCACTGTTAGTTTTGTCTGAAAATTCATCTATATCAAAAAAAATAGATCCTGGGATATGAACGTTTTCAAATTCTACTTTTCCAGATCGTTCTGTTCCAGGAATATGCCACGAGCAGTCTAGAATTTTTATATTTTTATTGATTAAGTTTTTTCTTAACCACTCTGTACTAACTAATGCCATATTTTTTTTTGATTTTTTGATTATAGTTTTGATGGTATTCCTCTGCTGGAAAAAAGACAGAAAATTTTGTTATTTCGGTTACAATTTTTCCTTTAAACTTGTTTTTATTCATTTTTTCTTTGGATAAGTTCGGATATTTTTTTTTGATTTTCATTAGTATAAAAAATAGCTGATCTATATTGTGTTCCTATATCTGGACCCTGTCTGTTCAGCGTAGTTGGATCATGTAGCAGCCAAAATTCATCTAAAAGATTTTCAAAAGAAGTTATGCTTGGATTAAATTCAATTTTTATTACTTCGGCATGTCCAGTAGTTCCGGTGCAAACCTGTTCATAGGTAGGATGGTCCGTGTATCCTCCAGTATACCCTACTTCTGTATGTGTTACTCCAGGAACTGAATTGTAAAAATCTTGCACACACCAAAAACATCCTGCAGCAAATAAAGCTTTCTCCATTGTCAAATATTTATACTAAGGTCTTGAACTGTGGTAAATAAAATACGATGCTCTCATCAAATCAAATAGGTGCCCTGTATATGGCCATAAGTGCCATGAGCTTTTCAATCATGGATATACTAGTAAAAATTATGTCGGAGTCTTATCCAACCGGTGAACTAGTGTTTTTTAGAGGTTTTTTTGGCCTAATACCTATTTTTTTTATCATTCCCAAAGATAGATATAAAAATTTATTTCAAACTACCAAGCTAAAACTTCATTTATCTAGGGCTTTTGCTGGAACCTTCGGAATGATTTGTATTTTTTTAGGAGTTAAATTTTTACCTATTGCAGAAGCCATCACAATAACTTTTGCAGCTCCTATTTTTGCAACTATTTTTTCAATGATTTTTTTAGGAGAAGAAGTAAAAATATTTAGGTGGATTGCCATTGTTGTAGGTTTGTCTGGTGTTCTTATTATTTTAAAACCAGGGACAGAGTTATTTACTATTTATTCTATTTTTCCGCTCATGTTTTGCATTTTTTTTGGAATTATTGCCGTGTTAATTAAACAGCTTTCTAAAACAGAACCTGATTATTTAATTATAATTTATTTTACACTTTCTTTAATATTTTGTGGATCTATTTCTATGTTCTTTGATTTTAAATTACCAAATATGCAGGATTTTTTATTTTTAGTTTTGATTGGTATTTTTGGGTCCACAGGAAATATATTTTTAACCATGTCTCTTAGAAAAGGGTCTGTTTCCACGGTTACACCAATTAAATATCTAAGTTTAGTTTTTGCAACAACTGCTGGAATATTTATTTTTCATGAGATACCTCATCTAACCACTTTTATTGGAGCTTCATTAATTATTTTGAGTTCATTTATTATTTTTAGAAGAGAACAAATAAAAAAGGTCAATCCTGTGGTAACCAGACAAGTTTAATGAAGAAGCCATCTTATTGGAATTTAGCAAAAAAAACATTATCTAAAAAAGATAAAGTTCTCAAAAAAATTATTTCTACATACCGAGGAACTCTTGTTTCAAGAAGTGATCCCTTTTTTTCTTTATGCAAATCAATCATCGGACAACAAATATCTGTACAAGCTGCAAATTCAGTATGGAAAAAATTTGAATTGAAAGCTAAAAAAATTACACCTAAGCATGTTTTAGAACTTAACAAGAGACAGCTAGCTAACTGCGGATTATCAAGACAAAAAATTGAATATTTAAAAATTTTGGCTACTAGTTTTTTTAATAAAACTATTAATATTTCTAAATTAAAAAAAATGAATGATGAGGATGCTATTCAGTACTTGATACAATTGAAAGGTGTTGGAAGATGGACCGCTGAAATGTTTTTGTTTTTTAATCAACTTCGACCAAATATTTTTCCAGTACAGGATATAGGTTTATTAAAAGCTATTTCGAAAAATTATAAGACTAAATATCCTCCCAGCGCAGCTAAATTGGCTTTGCTTAAAAAAAACTGGTCTCCTTACTCTACAGTAGCTACTTGGTATATGTGGAGGAGTATAGATCCAACTCCAGTCAAATATTAAACTCCTTCTACAATTTCTAAATCTCTGGAAGTAGTTGATTTGGCAAGCGCCCAAGCATCCTGATATTCTTTTGAATGATAACAATTTAGGGCTGATTCATAGTCTTTAAATTCCCAAATTACTGTTCTTGGAATATTATTTCCTTCCAAAGTTGTATATTTGCCTCCTCTTACCAATGGTTTTCCGCCATGGCTGATGATAGCTTGAGTTGCTAGTTTTCCGTAGTTTCCTAAATTATCTTGATTTTCAATTTTTTTATAGATTGCTATCCAGTAACCTTTCATCTTAACGCTCCTTTTTTAAAAATAATAATAAACAGATTTTATAGAAAACCACATAAATATCGAGCGCTATTAGTATTTTGATATTAAATTTAATTGTAAATTTTAAGATTTGATTGCATAGATCTATTTATGAATGAAAAATTTTTTCAGAACAGGCAAGCATTGATTGTTGTAATTGCAGCTTCTCTAGTTGTTTTGGTTTCCATGGGCATAAGACAAACCTGGGGATTGTTTTATGGTTTTTTTGAAAATGATTTAGGCTTTAGCAGAGAACAGTTTGGATTAGCAATTGGCATACAGATGTTTTTTTGGGGATCGCTTGCGCCTGTATTTGGTATTTTTGCAGATAAATATGGAGCCAACCGTGTCGTAATTTTTGCATTTATACTTTATATTTTAGGTGTCTATTGGCTCATTGCAGAACCCAAAAGTGTTTTTGGTTTTCAAATGAGCTTAGGCGTTTTAGTAGGTTTTGCTTTGGGCGGAACAGCTATGTCAGTTCAGGTTTCAACTGTGGGCAAATTTTTTTCTAACAAAAACAGAACTATTGCTACGGGATTAGTAACTGCGTCAGCTTCTGTTGGTTTTTTTTTATTACCTTTATTTGCTAAATTTTCAAATTCTGAATTTGGATGGAAAAGTACTTTAGAAAATTACATTTATCTTTTGGTTTTTGGTGCCATTTGTTCTTTGTTTTTATTACGCAAAGAATATGTAGATGAAACAAATAATCAATTCACTAGAGATCAAACTGCAAGCAAAGCCTTAAAGGAGGCGTTTAGTCATAAAGGATATAAATTATTAGTTGCTGGATTTTTTGTATGTGGTTTTCAAATAACATTAGTTGCAACTCATTTACCTGGATACATACAGCAAAAAGGTTTGCCAGACTGGACAGCTGCAGCAATTTTATCTTTAATTGGTTTATTTAATATTTTTGGAACTTTGGGCATGGGTTACTTGTCGTCCAAGTTTAGTAAAAAGATTTTATTAAGCTGGCTATATTTTTTACGAGCAGTGGCTTTAATTTTATTTTTATTTTTACCTCCATCTGTCTATGTGGCTTTGGGCTTTGGAGTTGTTTTTGGAATTTTGTGGCTGGCAACCATACCTCCTACCAATGGAATAGTTGCTCAAATTTTTGGAACAAAATATTTAACTACTTTATTTGGTATCGTTTTTTTTAGTCATCAGGTCGGGTCTTTCCTAGGAGCTTATCTAGGAGGTTATTTTTATCATCAATTCGGCAGTTATGATTATGCTTGGTATCTATCGATTTTTTTGTCTATTTTTGCAGGTTTAGTTCATCTTCCTATTGATGAGAGACCAGTAGTAAGAGTTGCCGCTTAAAAAATTATTTTTTTAAAAAAATTTTAATTGATTTTCTTAATTTTTCCATCATTTCATCGATATGTTCTTTATTACATATGAATGGTGGTGCTAAAATTAAACTATCACCAATTGATTTTAAATTAATTCCATGTTCGTAGCATATTTTAAAACACTCAAAACCAGCAGTTCCAGCATTACCTTTGTTGCTTAAGTCGATAGCTCCTAACAGTCCATATCCTCTAATATTTTCTACGCCAGCTTCATTTTTAAGTGAAAATAAACTTTTTAAAAAGTAAGGAATGAGATCTCTTACTCTTTGAAGAATATTTTCTTTTTCAAAAATGTCTTGAACAGCTAAAGCCGCTGCCACAGCCGCAGGAATTCCGGAGTAGGTATAACCATGAAATAATTCAACCATACCCTTGGGCGCTTGATTGACTACGGAATCATAAATACTATCTTTAATCGCAACCACTCCCATAGGCATAATCCCATTAGTAGTTGCTTTTGCTAATGTCATAATATCTGGGGTTACATTAAATTCTTCAGCGGCAAACATAGATCCAGTTCTCCCCCATCCAGTTACCACTTCATCAAAAATTAGAATAATTTTATGTTGATCACAAATTTCTCTTAATCTTTTCAAATAACCTTTTGGTGGAACTAAAATTCCAACAGAACCTGAAATAGGCTCTACTACACAAGCAGCAATACTATCTGCTCCATATTGTTGAATAAATTTTTCTAAGTCGTTTGCTAATTCTGCTCCAGTTTCTGGTTGTCCCTGAATAAATTGATGTTCTGGTAAATGAGTATGTCGCATACGAAGTACACCAGGCATCATAATAGGATCATAACCTTTAATATTATTTGCCATACCACCAACGGACATGGCCCCAATATTCATACCGTGATAACCTTTTTCTCGTCCCACAAATCGATATCGCTTTTCATTTCCAGTTAATCTTTGATAGGTAAAAGCAATTTTAATTGCTGTTTCCACAGCAGTTGACCCGCAAATGGTGTAAAAAATTTTATTTAGATCTCCAGGGGTCTTACTCGCAATTTTAGTTGCTAATTCAAAAGACCCGCCAAAACCTTGTTGAAAAGGCTGACAATAATCTAGTTGTTCTAATTGTTTGGTGATTGCAGAAATAATTTCTTTTCTACCATGTCCTAGAGGATTGCAATAAAGACCCGAACTAGCATCGATTTGCGCTCTACCCAAATGATCTTTTAAATAAACTCCTTTAGCTCCAATTATCAATCTGGGATTTTCTTTAAAATCTCTATTAGATGAAAATGGCATCCAATGTTCATTTAAGGAATTGGGTATGACTCGATTAATTTCTTTGCTCATTCAGCATTCTCAATTTATTTAAATAATGGATATCCTTGTAAGATTTTTAATATAAATTAACAATATATAATAATAACCATTGTTATAAGTTTACTTATGTCAGAGTTAGATAGTTTTATTACAAACAAAGAGCAACTTGTTGAGTATTTTAGGAAAGGTTCGAAAAGTACCTTTTTGAAAATAGGAACCGAACATGAGAAATTTTTATTTAATGTCAAAAATAATAAACCGATTTCTTATACTGGGTCTCAAAGTATTGAAACAATATTTCAGCTATTAGAGCAGAATGGATGGATCCCTATATATGATGAAGACAAGATCATTGGTTTAACAAAAAATAATAAAAGTATTACTTTAGAACCGGGTTTGCAAATTGAATTATCAGGAGAGGCTTTAAATAATATTCATGAGACATGCAAAGAAGTAAATGAGTACTTAAAGGAAATGGCACAGGTTTGCGATCAGCTCAATATTGGTCTCTTGGGAAGTGGATTTAGTCCAAATGCCAAATTAGAAGAAGTGGGAAGACTCCCAAAAAAAAGATATGAAATAATGAGAAGGTATATGCCAAAAGTTGGTTCCCATGGTCTAGATATGATGCACCGAACTTGTGGTACTCAAATAAATTTAGATTTTAAAAATGAGGAAGATTTTAAAAATAAAACAAAAGCTGCAACTTGTGTCATACCTATTGCTTTATCAATTTTTTCCAATTCTCCTTTTAAAGAATCTAAATTAAGTGGTTATTTTTCTTATAGATCCTGGGTGTGGCAGAACACAGATAAGCAAAGATCAGGTTTAATTGATTTTTTTATGGATGAAGGAAATAGCTTTGAACGATATGTAGATTATGCGCTTCATGTTCCTATGTATTTTGTTAAGCATCAAAACAAAACAATCGATGTAAGTGGAGAGAGTTTTAATGATTTTTTACAAGGTAACTTAAAAAAAATACTTAATACTAAACCCACCTTAAAAGATTGGGAGTCCCACATCTCTACTATATTTAATGAAATTCGATTAAAAACTTATCTTGAAATAAGATCAGCTGATTCTTGTTCTTGGTCTGGCTTATGCTCGATACCTGCGTTTTGGACTGGATTATTGTATGATGAAGAAAGTCTCAATCATGTTTTAGACATAACCAAAGATTGGAGCTTTAGCTGACGTGAATAACGCTTATTTGGATGCAGCAAAAAATGGACTTAATACAAACTTACGTAACAAACCTATCTATCAACTTGCAAAAAATTTTATTGCAATTGCCAAAAAGGGTTTAGACAATAGAGCAATTGTAAATAAGCAAAATAAAAATGAATCTATATTTTTGAATGAAATTGAAAGTATGATTAATAATCAAGAAACACCAGCATCTATTTTAATCAAAAAATTTAATGGAAATTGGAAAGAAAATATAAATAAAATTTTTGATGAAGAAGCATTTTAAGATTGCCATACAAATGGATCCTTGGAATAGGGTAAATCCTAAAACGGATAGCACCTATGTTATTGCTTTGGAGGCTCAAAAGAGAGGGTATTCTTTATTTAGTTATATTCCAGATCATCTCTCATTAGATCAGGGTGTAGTGAAAGCCACAGGATCTTATTTTTCTTTGCATCCAAATAAAAAAAAATTTTATCATTTAAATAGAACTAAAACCGTTTTGTTAAATGATTTTGATGTAGTTTTAGTAAGACAAGATCCACCATTTAATATGCATTATATCACTGCAACTTATTTATTAGAGCAGTTATCAAATAAAACGTTGGTTTTAAATAATCCAAAATATATTAGAGATTATCCAGAAAAATTATCTATGTTTTATTTTAAAAACATTGTTCCCAGTACTCTTATTTCTAGCAATATTGATGAAATTCTTACATTTCACAAAAAAAATAAAATTTCTATTCTTAAGCCTTTGTATGGCAATGGAGGAGAGGGAATTGAAAAAATTGATCACAATTTAATAAGAAGTAAACAATTAATTAAAAAATTATTAAATCATTATCAATTACCTATAGTTGTTCAAAAATTTATTAAGGATATTTCTAAGGGAGACAGAAGAATTATATTATTTGATGGGGAATACGCGGGGTCAGTTGCTCGAATTCCTTTGAAAAATAGCATTAAAGCTAATTTTCACGCAGGCGGCATAGCTCAAAAAACAGGCTTGGTATTTAGAGATAAAAAAATTTGTAACATACTTAAACCTTTTTTAAAAAAAAATGGACTATTTTTTACTGGAATAGATGTTATTGGAAATTATCTCACTGAAATTAATGTTACATCTCCAACAGGTATTCAAGAAATTAACAAATTAAATGATACCGCAATTGAAAAAATCTTTTGGAATAAAATTGAACAGAAATTAAAAAATAGAAGAGGCGGATAAACCGCCTCTATCTATAATTTGATTGTTAATTAATTTCTATGGTTCTTGGTTTTTTTGAATCAGGGATAATTCTTTCAAGAGAAATTCTTAATAAACCATCCTTTAATTCTGCACCTTTTACCTCTGTATCATCTGAAATAGTAAAAGATTTACTGAAGTATCTTTGAGAAATTCCTTTATGAAGGATATTTCCTTCAGCATCTTTTTGTTCAGACTTATCTTTTTTAACAGACTTAATTGTTAATAGATTGTCAGCATATTCTATGCTCACATCTTTCTTATTAAATCCTGCTAATGCCAGTTCGATATCGTACTTATTAGTTCCTGTTTTTACAATATTGTATGGCGGATAATTAATGGTAGGTGTTTCAAAAAAATCGCCTTCAAACATTTTTTCAAAATGATCAAAGACATTATCAAAACCTACGGATACAGGCCTTAGTTGATTAAATATAGATAAAGCATTCTTACTCATATTTTCCTCCTTTTATTAAGCAAGTTGTTTGCAAGTCCCATCAGGCAACCTGCAAAATTTATATGGGTGTAGTTAAAATATTTTCAAGAGGACGATTAATTTTTAGAAATAATACTTAGACAAAATGTATAATCTAGTGCAACCTCTTTCAAATAATCATATCTGCCACTAGCGCCGCTGTGACCTGCATCCATATTCATTTTAAGGAGTAGTAAATTATTATCTGTTTTGAAATCTCGAATTTTAGCTGCCCATTTTGTCATTTCCCAGTAAGTGACTCTAGGGTCCGTGACTCCTCCCGTAATAAGCATGTGAGGGTAATTTTGTTTTTTTACATTATCATAAGGAGAGTAACTTCTGATATAATCGAAAGCTTCCTCACTATTTTTAAGATCACCCCATTCTGGAATTTCAGTAACTGTTAGCGGCAATTCCTCATCTAACATAGTGTTACAAATGTCCACAAAAGGAACTTGGGCAATAATCCCAAGAAATAAATCTGGCCTTTCGTTGGCAATATAGCCCATTAATAAGCCACCTGCAGATCCTCCTTGCGCAATTATTTTTTTAGGAGACGTATATTTTTTTTGACATAAAAATTCTGCACAGCTAATGAAATCCAAAAAGGTATTTTTTTTCTTCAGCAGTTTTCCATTTTCATACCAATCTTGGCCTTTTTCTCTACCACCACGAATGTGGGCTATGGCATAAATAAAATCACGATCTATCAAGGAAAATCTATTTGCAGAAAAAGAGTCTGGGATCGTAATTCCATAACTTCCATATCCATAAAGCAACAAAGGATTATTTCCATTTAACATTAAATTTTTTTTGTGAAAAACGGTTAAAGGAATTAGTTCACCATCATGAGCATTACATAAAAATCTTTTACAGGTGTAAAGATCAGGATCAAAACCTGATGGGATTTCTTGAATTTTTTTTAATATTTTTTCTTTAGTTTTGCAATTGTAGTCAAAAATAGTTTTGGGCGTGATGGGAGAAGAAAATGAAAAACGTATCCAGTCGGTATCAAATTCATACTGGTCAAATAAACTTAAATCATAAGCTTCTTCTAAAAATTTGATTTGATGACTTTCATTCGAAGTTAAATTTTGAATAATAATTTGATTTAATCCATCTTGCCTTTGTAAATAAACGATCCAATTTTTTAAGATTAAAAAATCAAGAATAAACATGTTAAGTTGATAAGCAATAAAGTCAGACCAATGATTTTTGTTATGGTTACTTTCCTTGCAACGCATAATTTTAAAATTTTTACAATTATCTGTATTGGTTAAAATATAAAAAAAACCATTTGCATGATCTATTTCATACTCTTGCTTTTCAATTCTTGGAGAAAATACTTCTAACTTATGTTGTGAATTTTTAATATTTTTAATAAAATATTCGGAAGTTTGATGGTCGCCTGTTCTAATTAATAGAAATTCTTTACTTTGGCTTAAAGAAACGCTGCAAAAAAAAGCAGGATCTTTTTCCTCAAAAATTAATTGATCATTTTTATAATCTTGTCCTATTTGGTGTTTATAAATTTTATTTGGTCGGTGATTATCATCTAATACAATGTAATAAATATGCTGGTTATCTGTATCCCAGATAATTTCCCCAGTAGTATGTGGAATTTCATTGGTTACAATTGTTTTGCTTTCTATATTTTCAACAGTAAGTAGGTAATTTTCACTTCCATTATAATCAATATTATATGCAAGGTGTTTATGATCATGGCTGTGACTAACAGAGGCTATATTAAAAAATTTTTTTCCTTGTGATTTTTTTTCTCCATCAAAAATAATTTCTTCTTTATCAGCTTGATTTATTCTTTTAAAACAAGGGTATTCCGATCCCTCCAAATATTCAGAAAAATAACTATATAACCCATCCCTGCTAGGAACTGTGGAGTCCTTATCTTTCATTCTGCCTTTTAGTTCTACAAATAAATTTTTTTGAATTTTTTCTTTGTCTTTTAATTGTTCATGAACATAATTATTTTCTTTATTTAGGTAATTTGTAACTTCTTCATTTAGTTTAGAGGGATTTTTTAAAACTTCTTGCCAATTTTTTTGTTTAATCCAAGCGTAGTCATCAAATAATTTCTTATTGTGAATAGTTATGATATTCGTTTCTTTTCTTAATTTAGGTATTGTAGTCATAACTATGAATTTAATTTTTTTTGGTATTTTAATTTTTTTAATTATATATGGTTTTTTATGGTTAATGGCTAATGCCAAGTCAGAAACATTTTCTAATTTTTTTAGATTTTTCACTATTTTAGGATCAATTCTAGCAATTATCTTTTTGTTTATGGTGGGAAGATATCTTTTGTCGATCCCCTTTTTTGCATTGATGTTTGGTGCTTTAAAAAAAAGAGTATTTAATATTTTTAATATACTTTATTTATTTAGACTTATTTCTTCTGGAAAACCTTCTAGTTCTCGTTTTTCCAATCGTTCTAATGCAAATCAGACTTCCATGAGCAAAGAGGAAGCGTATAAAATTCTGGGTTTGCAGCCAAATTGTAGCAAACAAGATGTTATCAAAGCACATAAAAATTTGATACTGCATATGCACCCCGATAAAAAAAGTGGAAATAATTATTTGGCAAGCAAAATTAATGAAGCAAGAGACACATTATTAAAATATTATAAATAAAAAATGAAAAAATTTATTATTGGATTAGCAGTAGTTTTGTTGGTGATTATCGTTTGTTTTAAATTTTTTTTTGATTCTGTTGCCAAATCATTTATTGAAAAAAATTTAAGTAAAGATACGGGAAGAATAGTGCTGGTGCAGAGTGTTGAGACCGATCTATTTAAAGGCTCATTTCAAGTTCGCAATCTTCAGTTTAAAAATGATAAGATATTTTCAAGAGAAAATTTAATCATTATTCCATTATTAGATATCAATTTTAATATTAGAGAAATTTTTTCTAACAATATTCGTTTTACAAAAATTGTTGTGCAAAATCCTGTGGTTAATTACGATGTAATTATTAAAGACGGAAAGCTTGTTGATAGTTTTTATTTAGTAGAACAAGCTCTAAAAAAAGAAAATAAAAGCCAGAGTAATTCCAATAGTAAAAATAAAAAAGAAGATAATGAAAAAAATGTTAACAAAGGTCGACAAATTGATTTTGTTATTAATCGTTTAATTATTCCCAAAGTTACCATCTCTGCTTATGCAAAAGACTTGCAATTTGAAAAAAATATACATTTAGATCAAATGATTTTTGAAAATGTGGGAAATACTAAAGAGTCCAATCATTATAAGGATGTTATGGCTATGATTGTTACTAATATAGCAATTCAAATTAATAACGAGGTCATAACAGGAAACTTAAGAAAACATTTTGAAAAAAAATTAAAAGAATTAATAAAAAGAGATAATATAAAATCTATTCTAGGAAACGATTCTAATAAAATTTTGAATAAATTAGAAAAATTATTTAAATAGCTTTTTTATCTCTGCAAGAACTTGTTCAGTAGTAATTTGATTCATAGCTAATGATCCATGGCCAACGACCTGAATATTAGAAGGAGTGATGGCAATTATATTGTCCGTGTATTCACTGTAGTTTTTAGGAGTATCTCCAAATAATCCAAAAGATACAATTCCTAATCCTGCACAAATATGCATAAAGCCAGTATCATTTCCAATGTAATATTTTGCATCTTCTATGAGATTTAAAGACTCTTTGATTGTTTTGTCACAAAGAGAACTAATATTGTCATGTGGGAAAGCTTCAATGATTTGGTTTGATATTTCTTGTTCAGAAATTCCTCCAGCCAGTATAAAATTATGTTTTTTAATTTTATTTATATTGTTAATTAATTCTATAAAATTTTTAGTAGGCCATTTTTTGGTTGGACCGCTACCACCAATACCAATAATGATATTTTCTGAAGTGATGCTTATTTTTTTTGGTCTAAAAATTTTATATGAAAAATCTAAATTTTGATTGTTGAGCCAATTTGAGCATGCAGTTTTTGACTTTTTTACTATATTTTCATTTTTTTTTATCCAGCCATAAGAATAAATATTTTCGATACCTGCTAGTTTACAAATTAAAGGATAACGAATTCCATAATGAAAAATATAAACTGCGTCATATAAATTTTTTTTAATAAAATTAAATAAAGATAAATTAGAATTATTAAAATTTTCTAAAAAAAAAATATTCTTGATATAAGGATCGTATTTTAAAGTTTCTTTGGCATGCGTTCTTTCTTTAGTGATAAGATCGATAGTAGCTTCAGTATTATTTTTGGCAATGGCGTGAATTGGAGGTAAAAAAACGCATAAATCACCAATTCCTGGTCTTGTTTGTATTACTAGAATTTTCATTTAATGCACAATATAGACCAGTACTAAATTAAATAAATTACTTATTTTCTATAAAATATTTTCATTATTTGTTATTAAATTGTTTATTAATTATCTTAATTGGTATGGAAATAAGAAAAAATATTTTTAAACAAAAAATATCTCGGTTTGAAAAACAGATAGGTGTGTGGAGCTGTCTATCCAATAACATTGTAGCTGAAATTTTGTCAGTGGTTGGGTTTGATTGGATTGTAATAGATATGGAACATTCACCTAACGATATTCAAGAAGTTTTAACACAGCTACAAATTATTCAAGGGTATAAAGCTGAACCTGTAGTAAGAGTTCCGTGGAATGAGCCCGTCATGGTAAAAAGAGTATTAGATATGGGAGCTCAATCTATTCTTTTTCCTTATGTGGAAAATGAAGAAGAAGCTATAGCCGCTGTACAAGCCACAAGATATCCCCCTAAAGGAGTGAGAGGTGTAATGTCTGCTGCAAGAATGAATAAATATGGAACAGTTCAGGATTATTACCATAATGCAGAAAAAGAAATTTGCGTTTTGGTACAGTGCGAAACTAAACAAGCCATTCAAAATATTCCAAAAATAGCTGCAGTGGAGGGAATTGATGGTATATTTTTAGGACCGAGTGATTTATCTGCTTCCATAGGAAAAATCGGGAAGTTTGAAGATGAAGAGGTTCAATCTTTAATTATGCAAGGATTAGAATTTTGCAAAAAAAATAAAAAACCTGCTGGCATTTTAACTGCAAAGACAGATTATTCTAAAAAATATGTAAAAGATGGTTTTACGTATGTAGCAATTAATAGTGACACTAATTTAATTGCTAGAGGGGCTGAAAATTTACTAAAAGAGTTTAAATAATTTTTCATAGCCAATTAAATGAAAATTCAAATTTTTATAGATACCATTTGCGGATGGTGTTTTATTGGAAGCCAGCGTTTACAAACTGCATTAAAAAAAACTAATAAATCTTGTGAGCTTCTTTATATTCCTTTTCAACTTAATCCTACCATGCCCGAAGAGGGAATGAACAGAAATGAATATGTACATAATAAATTTGGAAGCGTGGAAAATGCAAAGCCCATGTATGACAATATGATTGCAGAAGCTAAAAAAGAAAATTTATCATTTAATTTAGAAAAAATACAAAAAACTCCTAATACGGTACTTTCACATATATTGATTGATGTTGCTAGAAATCATCATCGTCAAAATGAAATTATTTTTCAAATTTTTTCTGATTATTTTATTCACGGGATAGACATTGGTAGCAAAGATAATCTAATTAAAATTGGTGCAAATCATGGTATCAAAGAAGAAGAATTGATCAGAGAATTTGAATTAAAAACAAACAAAACCAAGATTAATAAAATGGATCAAATAGGCAGGCACATGGGAATAACAGGGGTCCCTTTTTATGTATTTAATGAAAAGATTTTGTTATCAGGAGCTCAACCAACTAACGTGTTGATGCAAGCCATAGAACAAGCAAAATGAAAAAAAAAATTATTAAAAAAAAATTATTAAAAAAAAATAAAAAAAAAATTATTCGTTTGAAAAAGAAAAAAATTTATAAAAAAAAGATTCCAATTATAAAAATTAAGAAAATTAAGAAAAAAAAAATTACAATCAAAAAAATAAATTTTATAAGAAAACCAAAACCAAAACCAAAACTAAAACTAAAACCAAAACTAAAATCAAAAATAAAAATAAAAATAAAAAGTAAAATTAAAAAAAAGATTAAAAAGACAAAAAAAAAACTTACATTTAAAAACAATAAAAGAAAAAAAAATAAAAAATTAGTTAAAAAAGCAAAAACATTAAAAACAAAAAAAAGTTTTTTTCAAAAAAAGATTATCCCAATATTTGAACGAGCTAAGTTTCATGTTTTAGATCTATTTGGTTTAAAAAGTTTTGTTGTAAAAAAAGTACGTCAATTAGAGCAGTTTTTAGAAAAAAGAAAAATTGCTAAAGAAAAATTAAGACAAAAACTAGCGATACAAGCTGCCAAAGAGAAAAAAAAGCAACTTATTTTAGAAAAAAAATTAAAAAAAAAAGAAGCTCTTCTTGAAAAGAAAAAACGATTTAAAGAAAAAAAAGAATTTCAAAAATTAAAACTAAAAGAAAAAAAGGAAAAAGAGAAGCTAAGAATAAAAATTAAGAAAGAGAAAGAAAGATTAAATTTAATTGCTCAAAGACAAAAAGAAAAAGAATTTAAAGCTAAAGAGAGACAAAAAGCTCTTGAGGAAAAAATTGCCTTAAGAAATAAAATCAAAGCAGAGCGAGCAGTAGAGAGAGAAAAAAAAGAGAAATTAAAAAATTTTAAAAAAGAAGAAAAAGAAAAAATTAAAATTTTAAGAGCTTCTTTGAAGCAAGTTGAGGCAAGATTATTTGTCATTAGGGAAAAATATCAAGTCATCAAAGATAAGAAGAAACAAGAAAAACTTAAAGAATTAGAATTAAGAAAGATTGCAAAAGCAGAAGCCAGAAAAATTTTCGAAGCAGAAAAAGCCGAAGAGGCATTAAAACAAAAAGTTGTAGAACGTTTAGAGCGGTATTCGAGAAACATGAAGTCTATTGTTTTTCAAATAAACAAAAGATATTTGACGATGCGCAGATCTCCACTTCGATTTGTAGACAGAATAGCAGAAAATGGTGAATGTTTTATTAAAAATGAGGATGCTGTTAATGAAGAAGAGTATTTAATTTTATTGTTTATTGAGGGTGACAATGCCAAAGAGCGCTTGCGGAAAAGAATTAGTCTCGAGGATAAAACAGATCCAGCAGAAACTAAATTATTTAAACCTAAGAATGTCTTTGAAGCTTCAGATTATATTATTGATCGCTTAGCAAGAATGTTTGAAAAAGAGAGGCAGTTAAAAAAAGCCAGTTAGTTTTTAACTACTGCTTGTACAGATCCTAACGATTTAATTTCACCTTTAAACAAACCAACTTTTTGTATAGGAACCACACCTACCGTTGATCCTGTAAAAACTAAAAAATCTTTATTCAAATTTACTTTATCTTTTTTTATTTTATTCAAGAGCCAAATTAGAGATTTTAAAGGACTGTCATACACAGCCTTAGTATTTCCATTTGCAGTTTGTCCACTTTTTTTATTATATAAAGTAGTAGCTAAATTATGAAAAGGAAGTCTTTTAAATTTTTGTTTTTTTCCTATTAAAAATTTCACGTTAGCACCAAAGTCACTTATTAAATCACCCAGAGAAGAAAGTCCCTTTTTCTTTTGTCTATAACCCACAACTTCTATGCAAGGGCCGACGTGACTAATTACAGAAGATACATTTTTTTCTGTTATTTTTTTGGTATTATGAAAAAATAACTTTTTTATTTGAAAAAAAACTTCTAACTCAATCCCCAAAGTATATTTATTAATTTTAACCGAACCGTTACTTTTTAGTAAATTTTTTTTAAATATGGCAGCGTAAAAAGGTTCTTTTTCTCCCCATTTTTTTAACATCGCTTTCCCCGTCCCGCCAGCTTTAAACCCTACAATTGGAGAGTCGACAAGATTTTCACATTCAATTCTTAATAGGTTGGCTATCTTTGAGTTTTTTGTAAATTTTTTAGAAAGAGGTGTGATCAGTGTTCCTTTATTAAAAGCATTAACCAGTTTTTTTGCTGTATTTTTTAATTCTGTAGTATTCATAAAGAACACTATTAATCACAAAATCATTGCATATAAAACATCATATTTAGTGTTTTTAGATTTTTCCTAGAGGAAATTTTATTAAACTAGTACACTTGAAAAAATAGTTTATTTTCTTACATTATTTATCAATTATGGTTGAAATCGTATTAAAAATAGCGAAAAAATTTCCAAGTTTAAGACTTGCAAAATTTGTTTTATTTTTAATTTTTGCTGCTCTTTTAAGCTTACCGTCCACAAGGGAGGTTTTGTTTAAATCTGCCTCCAGTGCTTTTATTTCTGTAACATCTTTTGTGGCCATTACCATTTTGGTTTTTCATTTTTTACAAAAAACAAGTTTTAATCTTCAAACTTTTTTGGAAAAACATAAAAAATTTGATATTTTAATTGCAGCTTTCTTGGGTATTATCCCAGGTTGTGGAGGTGCTATTATGATTATGACCCTCTACGTTCGAAAAGCTATTTCATTTAGCGCAGTATTAACCACACTTGTTGCCACCATGGGTGATGCAGCTTTTTTGTTAATTGCAGCTAAACCAACTGCTGCATTAATTATTTTGCCACTTACCTATGTTGTTGCAATTATTACAGGCTATGTTGCTAAAATTTTTGAGGATGCTATTGCTCCAAAATTCATTCCTAGAACTATAAGCATAGAAGATAATGCACCAAATAACATGCCTCTGTTTGTTTATTATTTATGGATGTTGTTAATTGTTCCTGGAATTATTTTTGGATTATACAATGCAACAGGAGTGACCTTAACTTACGAAATTCAAGGAATAGATATAGTTACAGCAATTAGTTTTGCAGGTGCTTTGTTATCTGTATTTATATGGTTATTAAATCCAGCATCAGATGTGCAAATTGCCGAGTGTAAAGATAAAACAATTGTAACTGTCATTGATCTTACATGTTTCGTTACAGTTTGGGTTATTGTTGCCTTTGTTAGTTTTGATTTAATTAATTATTTTACGGGTGGAAAAATTTTTGACCAAATATCTTTTTTAGGGCCCTTCATTCCCTTGGCGGCAATATTAGTTGGATTTATTCCTGGATGTGGACCACAAATTATGATCACTAGTTTATATATTGGAGGGCATATTCCTATGGCAGCACAAATTGGTAATGCAATTTCTAATGATGGAGATGCATTATTTCCAGCCATCGCTATTTCTCCCAAAGCAGCAATTTTAGCAACTTTATATAGTGCCATACCAGCAGTGATCGTCGCTTACGGATGGTATTTTTTAGTGAGTAAATATTAATTGTTAACCACCCACGCTCGGTGATTGTAGTTATCAATATTTTTTTGAATTAAACGTTTGGCCACTTCCTCAGCTTCTTGTTCGCTTGAAAAAGGACCGTGAGTTATTTTAGTTTCTGGATATAAGCTATTAAAATCATTGGGATTTTTATGCAAACCCTCAATTACTTTGAAATACTAGTCATTTTTGATTTTGCTTTAATTTTCTTTTCGATTTTTTGGATAATTTTGGTTTTTTGTTGAAGCTACGATCTTTGCCAGATTTTCCTGAGTATCGTTTACTCATTTAGTCTCTAAAATTAGTAAATTCTATAGGTCTACCTATATCAACCCCTCTAATTAATTGCATGGTTTCTTGAAGGTCATCTTTTTTCTTTCCATCTACTCTCAGCTCGTCTCCTTGGATTTTGACTTGGACCTTAATTTTAGATGATTTTACTTGTGTAATAATTTTTTTTGCACTTTCTTGATCAATTCCTTCTTGTAACTCAACAGTTTGTCTTTTGGAATTTCCTGTTGCATCTTCTACGTTTTTAATTTTTATAATTCTAGGATCAATTTTTCTTCTTACCAGATGACCAGTAAACAAATCATTAATTTGTTTTAATTTCATATTATCTGGAGCAAGCGTTATGATTTGTTTTTCTTTTTCTTTAAATTCAATAGCAATATTAAGTCCTTTGAAATCATATCTGGTATTAATTTCTCTTAGACAATTGGAAAGAGCGTTATTCAGTTCTTGATAACTAATTTTACTAACGACATCAAAAGTTGGCATGAAAGTAGATTATCATATTTTATTTAAAAACAAAATTACTGTTGCTTCATTATAAACTTTAATTACTAAAATTTATTAAAGATTTAATCCTAATTTTTTAAATTTAGGCTTAAAGCTATAAAATAAAGAATTGTGGTTACCGGTATCTTTTTTGATAGTTTGCTGCCACAAATGTATCATTTCGTGGCCTAGAGTAGTCAAAAATTCTTTCTTATTAGGATATTCTTTTTGCATTTCTAAGTAAAAAAACTTGGTTCCTTTTCTTAAAGAATAATCTTCAACACACTGACCCCAGCAACCATTCATTTTTTTTAATTGAATATCATTAAATGGGTTGAGCTGATCATTAAATAAAGCTTTATTAAAAAATTTAAAATATTTTTTTATATCTTTAAAAGTAGTCTTATAATTTTTTTCTAAATTAGAGCTTTCTTTTAAAATGCGTTTTTTTATTTTTATAATTTTTTCAGTTTTTTTGCTTATTAATTTTTTTGTCATCTTTTTATTTTTTATGAATAAGGACGGTGGGTTATACTCTTTATTTGTGGCGACGCTAGTATTACTTTTTGTTTAAAATGTGAAAAATTTCTTAGTTTTTATAGAGACTTTCTTTTTTTTTCGCTTTCTGTCTTGAGCTGGCCACAAGCCCCGAGGATATCTTCACCCCTAGATTTTCTTAAAGTTACAATGTGACCTGATTGTTTTATGGTTTGATAAAATTTTTGTACCGTATCTTGATCCGAGGGTTGATAAGAAACACCAGGCCATGCATTAAATTCTATTAGGTTAAGTTTACTTGGAAATTTACTCATTAATTTTATAAGCTCTTTGGCGCAGCTTGTACTGTCATTAATATTTTTTAAAAGAACATATTCTAAAAATATTTTTTCTTTATTTATTTTTGCATATTGCGAACAACTTTCCACAAGATCTTTGATTTTATATTTTTTATTTATTGGCATAATCATTTCTCGCAATTCATCATTGGGTGCGTGTAAAGAAAGGGCCAAATAGGTTCCGATATCTTTTGCTGCATTTATAATTTCCGGAACTACTCCTGCAGTTGATACGGTAATTTTTTTTGCTGAATAATCTAATCCTTGATTATCTCGTAAAATAGTGATCGATTGTTTCACATTATCATAATTATAAAAAGGCTCTCCCATTCCCATATACACAATGTTGGTAATTTTTTTTTGTGTTCCCCAATCTTTAAGTTCATCTTTTGCTATTAAGACTTGGTTAATGATTTCACTGGTAGATAAGTTTTTAACCATTAATTGTGTACCTGTATGACAAAATTTACAATTAAGAGTACAACCTACCTGTGAAGAAATACATAAGGTTCCTCTATTTTCTGCAGGAATAAAGACTGTTTCAATTAAATTATTATCTGAAAGTTTTAATAACCATTTGATGGTTCCATCTTGAGAAACTTTTTTTTCAGCAATACTAATTCTTTTAAAATTTAATTTATTTTCTAAATTATTTTTTAAATCAACAGGAATGTTGGAGAATTCAGCAATATTACAAAAACCCTTCTTATAAATAAACTTCCAAATCTGGTTAGTTCGCATACCAGATTTTTTTTTATCAATACTACATTGATCTATTACAAATTGTTCTAGTTTTTTATAATTAAGATCGTAAAAACTTTGCATTAGCATGAATAAAAGTGAAATATATATTTTTTTTAGATAATTGAAACAAATCCCATATACTTTGACTTAGCATCTTCAATCTGTTTTAATGAATGTAATGAACAAGACTTTTTTTTCCATTATTCTTTGTTTTGCAATTGTTTATCAAAATTTCGCTTATTCTTATGGGGGTCCAACTGTAAATGATCGAAATGTAATACCAGTATATACACCAAAATTCTATAAGCCCAATTTGTTAAAAATACCTAAAGATTTAGATCTAAAAACAGCAATTCTTAATAATGTGATAATTAAAAAAGAAGGGGTAACAATTTCTGAAACAATTATTAATGCCTATGCTTGGAGAACGCTTTCAAAAGGCAAAATTATTGACGAAAAAGAATTAAGGCAAAATATTAAAAATATAAATAGCATTTCAGGTATTAGGGCGTCTGCTTTCATTCAAAAAAATCAAAATAATTCTTTTGATATAATTATTGAATTGAAAAATACTGATCCTGACAAGGCATCGATCAGAGTAGATAATTCAGGATCTAAGACAACGCATTATGTCAAAGCAACTTCTGCCCTATCTTATAACAATACTTTTGGTTTGGGGGAGACTCTCGGTTTAAAACAAGTTCATACGATGGCCAATGGAACCAATTATTATGAAGCAAATGGTAAATTTTTTTTAAATGATGATGGCTCTTCCCTAGCATTTCGTGGAGCCACCATGAGGTATAACCATGGAGATTATGCGCGCGCAACTTCTGGAGGGATGGAAGGTTCTTCTAATTTTTGGGATATTAATTATTTAAAGCCAGTATTATATGAAGAGACTATTGGTGTAAAAATTGGTTTGGGTTTTTTTAGAAGCGCATTTCATGTATTTAAAAACTCTGGAGCAACAGAAGAAGAGGATACGGTCAATCATAGATTGGATTTATCTTTGCATTTAAACTCGGAAGATAATCTTTTTAATAAAGCAGTAACCAATACTAGAATTATTCTAAGTAAAGGAAAAACGAGTTTATCTAATAATGCTACAGATTTAAGCAAATCTAATGACGAGGCTGGAGTAGATGGTTATTATACTAAAATTAATCCTGCCTTTAGTAGAAGAGAAAAAATAGATGATAAAAATGATCTAATTATTAAATTTAAAGGTCAGTATGCTTTTAAAAATTTAGAAGGATCAGAAGAATTTAGTTTAGGCGGCACTTACAATGTTAGATCCTATCCTAATAATGAAAGTTCAGGTGATAGTGGCTTTATATTTACTACGGAATTAGAGCATAAACTTAGAAAAGATCTAACCGCTTCTTTGGTATTTGATTATGGAAAAATTAGAAGCGTTATGGACCCTTATTCAGGATGGCAGCCAACTTTTTATAATAATCAAAAAAATGAGTATAGTTTAAAATCGTGGGGCGTTGTTGCTGATTGGGAATTGATCCCAGGTTCAATTATTAAAGCACAGTTGATCAACCGAATTGGATCTAATAATCAAAGAACAACTACCAATAGCGTGGGTGCTGATTATGATCGAACTAAGCATGAAACCAAGTTTTTATTAAGCTTTACTCAAAACTTTTAAATTTTTGCTACTTTTATTAGATGATCTGCAAAAGCAAAAGAAGCAGTCCAAGCAGGACTAATAGCATTTAAAACATGAGTACAGTGTTTTTGATTGAGTATGACAAAGTCATTCATTAAAGTTTTGGATTGAGGATCAAATATTTGAGATCTTATTCCAATTTTTTCAAGAGAAGGATGAATATTGTCGATAGAAATATTTTTAATAATTTTTTGTACTTCTTTAAAAAAATAATTTTTATTCAGTAGTTTTGCTTCTTGAAGAGCCAATGTTCTAAGTTTATTTTCATTTTTTAAAATTTTCATTCCAAAACTAAATAATAAAGTCATTGCTTCTAATAATTTAAGTTGTTTACTCCATTGATATTGCTCTCTTCCAAAAACAGGAGTGGAGGTTGGTCCTATATAAAAACTTCCATCTTTTTTGTGAGAGGTGTGTAGCCCCAAAAAGGGGTATTGCAAATCTGGGATCGGATAAATGAGATGTTTAAGTTTAAAATTATTATCTAATATCTTCCAGTATTTTCCTTTAAATGGCAAAAAACTATATCTAAATTCTAATCCAGCATTTTTTGCTACTACATCCGATTGAAGACCGGAGCAATTAAATGAGTGCTCACAACTATAGTTTTGAAAATTGGTAACGATAGTTTTTCCCTCATCTTCAATTTTATTTACTTGTTGATTATAAATAATTTCAATTCCCATTTCTAACAAATCAGCAATTATAGATTTTGAAACCTCTTTGGGATCTGCAACAGAAGTAAATGGTATTAAAAGACCATAGTCGTAAGAAATATTTACATTGGGTTCTAATGATTGAATTTCTTTTTTTGTAAGCTTTTTGATTAGTACCCCATTTTTTATGCCTCTATCATATAAATGATCTAAATTTTGAAAAGAATGATCAGAAGTTGGTACTAATAGTTTGCCACATTGATCTATCCATAAGTTTTTATTTTGAATATATTCTTTAAGTTCGATACCTCCTCGCACACCCAAGGAAGCTCTAAGTGAACCTGGCTCATAATAAATCCCACTATGGATAACCCCACTATTTCTTCCCGATCCGTGTTGAATAGAGTCTTTTTCTTTTTCTAATATGAGAATTGTTGAATTGGTGTGAGCCTTTTTTAATTTATAAGCTAATGTTAGGCCAATAATTCCGCTACCAATAATGATAAAATCATACTTCATATGTTTAGTACTTATCTGTTATACTTTATTTTGATATGGGCGAAATATTAGAAATTCCATCAGCTGAAATAATTAACTATCTAAGTAATAATAAAGAAGCTGTATTAATTGATGTGAGGACTAAAGAAGAATGGGAAACAATTGGAAAGCCAAATGGTGAGGAATTGGGAATGCCAACTTTCTTTATCTCTTATCAAATAGGCAAAGAGAGAGTTTTAAATAAAGAGTTTGATAAAGAATTTTCTAATCTAAATATAAGCCCATCCAAAACTATTTTATTTATTTGTAGAAGTGGAATTAGATCTTTACATGCAGCTGAAGTGATCAGTCGCTTAGGGTATGAGACAGTTAATATACTAGGTGGGTTTGAGGGCTCCGCTGCTAGTGGTGATGCAGGCTGGAAAGAAAACGGACTACCATGTACATAAAAATGATTAAAAATTTTATTTATATTTTTTTACTACTGTCCCTGACTAATTGCGAGACCATTGATAAAAAAGTTACTGAAAAAACAGATCAGGAAAATCAGTTATTGTCCAAATATCTTGGAGTCAAAAGCGATAAAATTAAACAAGATTTTGGAGAGCCAGATAAAATAAATTTAGAGTTGCCCTACAAAGTATATCTCTATAATAAAAAAAACTTACTCATTACCTGCACCAGAGAATTTTTTATTAATCCTAAATCTGATACAGTTGAAAAATTTAAAAGCCAAAACTGTATAAAGTAAGTGTTTAATAAAAATTATAAAAATATAGTAAGTGAAGTAACAACTAAAATATTAGAAAAAAAAAAATTAAAAAAAAATTTATTTTGTTTGGTATCTGGCCCTCAAGGTTCAGGAAAAACTACATTTACTGGAATTTTAAAAAAAAAATTATCTCAAAAGAAATTAAAAGTTTTAGTTTTATCCATCGATGATTTTTATTTAAGTAAAAAAGATAGGTTTAAGTTATGTAATACCATATCTCCTTTATTTAGTACCCGTGGTGTTCCCGGAACCCATGATCTAAATCATTTAAAAAAAGTTTTAAATATTTTTCTAAGAAATAAAAAAACTACTTATTTGTTACCTAAGTTCTCTAAAGCAGAAGATGATATTTTAAAAAATAAGTTTCATCGTTTACAATTTCCTTATGATGTTTTTATTTTAGAGGGTTGGTGCATTAATTATCAGGGAGAAAAATTTAAATCATTAAACAAACCTATTAATAGTATGGAAAAAAAGTTTGATGCCAACTTAGCTTGGAGAACATATATGAATAAAAAAAGTAAAGAATATTTTAGAACAATTTATGCAAAATCACCTTGTTCAATTTTTTTGAGAATTCCAAGCTTTAAATATGTTTTTCAATACCGAAAAAAGCAAGAGTTAGGAATTCCAAAAAATAAACGAATGAATGATGCGCAGTTAAAAAAATTTATTAGTTTTTATGAAAGAATAACTAAAAATTTACTGGGTGCCAGAAAAAACAAATTTAATATTGAAATTAATATTAAACCTAATCACAATTATACTGCTTTAAAAGAAAATATTTGCTAACATAAATAAGTTTTTTAAGTCAATTTTTAAAGGAGAATTCAAATGACAACTACTAGTAAAAACGCGGAGACGATTGCTTTGCACGGAGGAAATTGGAGACGAGATGAAAGCTCCACTTCTGTTGCTGTCCCAATTCATCAGACCACATCTTACCAATTCAACTCAGCTGAACATGCAGCTAATTTATTTGGATTAAAAGAATTTGGAAATATTTATACCAGAATTATGAATCCAACGACCAATGTGCTGGAGGAGCGTGTTGCTGCATTGGAAGGAGGGCTGGCGGCAGTTTGTGTTAGTTCCGGTCAATCAGCCTCAGCTTTTGTAGTGCAAAATTTGTGTAATGCAGGAGATAATTTCATTGCATCTACAGATTTGTATGGAGGTACAGTTAATTTATTTAACAATACTTTGAAGGCAATGGGTATAGAGGTTAGATACGCAGATCCAAAAGATCCAGAAAATTTTGCAAAACTAACTGATAGCAAAACTAGATTATATTATGCCGAGACTTTACCCAACCCATCTCTTAGAGTATTTCCCATTAAAGAAGTTGCCGAGATTGGAAAAAAATTAAATGTTCCTTTAATTATGGACAACACAGCGTGTCCGATCATTTGCAAACCATTTGAACACGGAGCAGCAATTGTGATGCATTCGTTAACTAAATTTATAGGAGGACACGGGACTAGTATCGGAGGCATTATTGTAGACTCTGGTAATTTTGATTGGGCAGGTGATAAATCACGACAACCTAATATATGGAAGCCTGACATGTCCTACCATGGAGCTGTCTGGGGCGATGCAGTTCCTCAATTAACAGGAGCTAATATTCCATTCATTATTAGAGCAAGAGTGGTGTTGTTAAGAGATCTTGGTTCTGCAATAAGTCCTTTTAATTCCTTTCAAATTATTCAAGGTTTGGAAACAGTAGCGCTTCGAATGAAGCAACACTGTGAGAATGCAGAAAAAGTTAAAAACTTTCTATTAAAACACAAAAAAGTTGAAAAAGTTATTTATTCAACCTTGCACGAAGGAGAGATTGGAGCAAGAGCAAAGCGATATTTAAAAGGCGGCGGCGGTGCTTTAATGGGAATGGAAATCAAAGGTGGAGTAGAAGCAGGTAAGAAATTTATTAATCATTTAAAATTACTCTACCACGTAGCAAACATTGGAGATGCTAGATCGTTAGCAATTCATCCTGCCAGTACCACACATTCTCAGTTGAATGAAAAAGAAATGTTACAAGCCGGTGTTACACCTGGTTATGTTCGTTTATCCATTGGAATTGAGCATGCCGATGATATTATTGCTGATATTGACCAAGCATTAAACGCATAATTAAAGTTTAAAGTTACAACATAAAATGAGTCACAATTAATTTTGTGACTCATTTTTTTGATTACTATGAATAAAAATAATTTAGCCATTATTATTGGAAATACCGGATCCATTGGATCTGCATTAATGAATGAATTACATAAACAAAATTTTAAACATGTAATTGGATTGGGTAAATCTACCAATCCAAGATTAGACTTATTAGATGAGAGTAGCATTGAGCAATCAGCCAATTTTATAAAAGAAAAAAATATTCCAATTGGTTTAATTTTTGATGCAACTGGAATTTTACATGAGAAAAATTCTAATCAGATGCCAGAAAAAACTTATAAAAATATTAATTATAATTTTATGAAAAAAAATTTTGAAATAAATGTAATGGGTCCAGCATTAATTATGAAACACTTCTTACCTTTGTTAGACCAGACTAATAAATCAATATTTGCTACTCTTTCAGCAAAAGTAGGCTCTATCTCAGACAATCGATATGGTGGATGGTACTCTTATAGAGCCTCTAAGGCAGCTCTTAATCAAATGATTAAAACTGCTTCTATCGAACTTAAAAGTAAAAATAAACATGCTATTTGTTTAGCAATTCACCCAGGTACGGTAACAAGTAAATTATCGGAGCCGTTCCAAAAAAGTGATTTAAAAATTCAATCTGCAGAAGAATCTGCGAAACATATATTTCATATTTTGTTTAATTCTCAACACGAAGATAGCGGATCTTTTTTAAGTTGGGATGGTTCAAAAATATCTTGGTAATTATAATAAAATTTAATAATATACATTTATGTTTTTTGTTGCTGTATTTATAATTGGACTTGCGGCTGGAGCAGGACCTGAAAAAACTAATGAAGTTATTAATAAAGCTCTTTCGAAAGGAAGCGAAATAACTCAGTCAGCCAAAACTAAAGCTGTTGAACTAGGTGAGTCTGCTAAATCAAAAGCTACCGAATTAAAAGATAAAATTCAAAAATAAATTTTATTGTATTGTAATTCTGTGCATTACACGGTGAATACCAGTAAAGTCGTTTACAGGATTGTGGAGCATCACATGATTAGACCAAATAGCCAGACAATTTGGTTCCCATTCAAAACCGTAGACAAACTCAGGTTTTGATTGATGATGAAAAAGATAATTGAGCAGTGTTTTGCTCTCGTTTTCTTCCATATCAACAATTTTAGTTACGTGACCAGGCGATAGATAAATAGATTTTTTTTTATTTCTTTTGTTAATTTTTATTATGGGATGAATGGCAAACATAGTTTTGGGATCTATACCAGTTCCTTTTTCAGCAATTCGATTATTTCTAGTTTTTGAAATGGGACCATCCGCACTAAAAACTGCTTTTAAATCTTCAATTTTTTTTTTGTATTCGTCGGGTAAATTTTTATAACTCTCATATTGTGATGCAAATAAGGTATTACCCTTTCCTTTAGGTGGACTTTTTATAGAATATAGCATGGTGTATTGAGGAGGTTCTTTGGTGTAGGTCGAGTCGGTATGCCACCCTTCACCAAACATTATATTTTCATCTGGTTTTTTTTCCACCACTGTTATTTCAGGATATCCATCAAGCCCTTTTAACATCGGATAGTCTGCACAGGTACCAAACTGTTTAGCAAAAGAAACGTAGGAGGCTGAGTCTAAATTTTGATTTCTAAAAAAAACAACACCGTATTCATCTAACGCAATTTTAATTTCTTCAATTGATTTTGCATCTGCTTTTTTTATATCAATATTAATAAATGCACCTACATTGTTTTTGCATGGTTGAACATTTATGAAATTAAACATGTTTTCATCTTAGTTTTTTCTTAATATAAGAGTCAATAATTATTTAATTTATGAACTTATTCAAATTTTTAATATTTTTTTGCTTGATTTTATTTACAAATGTTACGCAAGCAGCAATTAGATTATCGGATAAAGATTATGATAAGTTAGTAGAGTTTGGTTATAATAAACTAAACGCCTATTCTGATGATTACACCGATGTAAAAGCATATTGGTATACATTAGATGAGCAGCTTGCGCTCAAGCCTAAATTTTTAGCTTTATTAACCCAAGAAATGCAACTGGATGGAAAAGTTACTACGAATACACATGTTTACAATAGTAAGCATCATTTTTTTGCAAATCGTGATGCCAAGTGTGGAAATGAAAATAAAAAATTATTTGATATTTTAAAAAAATGTGAAGTGTTAAAAATGCCAGTCATTGATGACGAAGACATTACCATAGATAATTTTGCAAGAATGGCTCTTGATCATTGTAGCGAAACCAAAACAAAAAATCTTAAAACTCAAAATGGAAAATTATTAAATATTTCTCAGGAAAAAAAATGTAGTATTAAATATATAAATTTTACGAGATATCATTTTGCGAATGTTTTGCAAAAAACTGATAGCTCAACTTCTTCCAAAAGCTCTTCTGCTTTAAAAAAAGATACTAAAAATAATAAAAAAATAAATACATCTGAAGATGTAAATTTAGACAATTTTAAAAAACAGTGTGAAGATTTAGGTTTTATACCAAAAACCGAAAAATTCGGTGAATGTGTTCTACGACTAGTTGAATCTACTAAAAAATAAGCTACTTTAAATCATAATTTTGAGTAATAGATGTTTTTTTTCTAGACCCCACCTTTTCAATTTGTGTATAATTGGCTTAAACAAAGGGGGATAAATGAAAAAATCATTTAAGTTGTTAAGTGGTATCGCGTGTATTCTTTCTTTATTAATAGCCAATTCTTACTCAGCAGGAGATGCTGAACAAATTAAAGCTTTAAGTAGCTTTAAAAAAACAGGTTTGGATATTAAGGGAGAAGTAATTCCACAAAATACCAAGTATGCAGAAAATATTAAAAAAAATATTTTACCAAATATAAAATTACCACAGGGATTTAAAATATCTTTATTCGCGGTAGTACCTGATGCCAGACATATGGCAGTTGGTAGAAATAAAGGAACTGTTTGGGTTGGAACAAGAAAAACCAAAGTTTGGCAAGCAACTGACAGAGACATGGATAATGTAGCTGATACAGTCGACCAATTTGCTCCAACCGTTAAATTCGATATTCCAAACGGACCTTGTTACAGTGATGATGGACACTTATACATTGCAGAAAGAAACCGAGTTTTATGGTTCCCTGCTGCAGAGTATTTTATGGAAAGTCCTGATACGGTAGCTATACCAATTATTGATCAAGGAAAATTAATCCCACCAGCAGAAGAGTCTTATAATCACACTGCTCGAGTTTGTGCGATTAGTAAAAAAGACAACAAGCTCTATGTTAGTATGGGACAACCATTCAACGTAGCTGGTCCAGACAAATATCCTTTGTACGATCAAGTTGGAATTGGTGGAATTATTAGGTTCAATCGTTTCCCAGGAAACTTGGATAGAGAAGTGGTGGCTATTGGAATTAGAAATTCTGTAGGTCACGCTTTTAATCCAAAAGATGGATCACTTTGGTTTACAGATAACCAAGTTGACGGAATGGGAGATGAAACACCTCCAGGAGAATTAAATAGAGCTCCTAGATTAGCTAGTAATGTTTGGTATGGCCATCCATATTATGGTGGGGGAAATGTTCGAACTAACGAATATAAAGATAAAAAAATACCAGATGCTTATGCAAAAAACTATGTGAAGCCACAAGTTGAAATGATTGCACATGCTGCTGATTTGGGAATGATGTTTTATACTGGAAATATGTTTCCTAAACAATATCACAACGCTATCTTCAGTGCACAACATGGATCATGGAATGCAGTGAAACCACGTGGTGCTCGAGTCATGGTTACTTATCTTGATGATAAAGGTAATGCTAAAAAAACAGAACCTTTTGCAGAAGGTTGGTTAACTAGTATGGGCACTTATTTGGGTAGACCGGTAGATGTTCAGCAATATGTAGATGGTTCGTTATTAGTTTCTGATGACAAAGCAGGAGTAATATACAGAATCACTTACGAAGGTAAAAAGTAAGTAATTAATTATTTATGAGCCGGTTCCAACCGGCTCATAAAAATCTCAAAAAAAAAGAATCTATAAATGAAAAAAATTTACCACTTGGTTTTATTATTATTTCTATTTTCATCACAAAATGTAGAGGCAGCAAATGATCAAGAAAAAAAAGTTTGTAGTGGAGGATTGTCCGTATACGATAAAAACGGAGAGATAAAAGTTGTTAGACCAAGTACATGTATTACAGAAAAAGAGTATCAGGCCTATTTACAATCACCAGATTATCGTTGCCAGTACTATTTAAAATCAATTTGGAAAGAATCAGAAAGACCTTATGGTAAAAAACAATATCAATATACAGAGGAAAAATTGAAAAAAATTAAACAGTTAAAAGAAGAAGGTAAGGCACTTTGTGATTCTGGAAAATTAGCAGAAGGGGAAGCCAAACTTAAAGAAGCTATTGCTATAATAAGCTTTACTAGAATGAACTAGATGAAATTATTTAAATTATTATTTTTCATAATCATCTTAGTTGTTAATGCAGATGCTGCGGATCCAAAGAAAAATAATGATTGGATGGGAGATTTGGATAAAGTTGTCAAAGATTCAGGTAGAGCGTATTGGTTAAGCAAAAGTTCCCCCAATAAATCAACAGAACTTTCAGCTGAATTAAAAGAAGGTAAAAGAATTGCAATGACCGTTTGTGGAGCCTGTCACGGAGCTGATGGAATTGCAACGGGAGCTGGAAATTCTGCCATTGTACCAAATATTATCGCGCAAAATAAAGAATATTTAGTTGAAAGATTAAAAGGATATAAATTTGGAAAAATTAAGCATGATCAGATGAGCATGATAGCTCAAATGATTTCAGAAAAAGATATTGATCATGTTGCATTATGGTACTCTTCTTTACAAGTAATCGTTGCCGATCCTAAATTACCAGAAAAACCTTATTAATTATTTGTTGATATAATTTTTAAGTTCAGCGTACTCTTCGCATCTACAATTTTCTAATTTTTTTAAAGTTGCATTTGCAAGTTCTAATCTTTTTGTATCCACATAGAGTTCTCCAATATATTCGAGAGCACCTCTATGTTTAGGGTCAATTGATAAAGCCTTCAGATAGTACTCTTCAGCTTTCGGAAAATTTTTTGTTTTTCTTAATGCAAAAGCATAATGAGTTAAAATATCTGGATCCTGTTTATATTTATTTTGTTCTAAAATTTTTTCTAAACCTTTAATTGCCTCACTATATTTTTCATTTTTGATTAATTTTAACATGTCCTGATAAGAGGATGGCTTGACCACCTCTGTTGAGGAGTCTGTTCCTGCAGTAAAAGAGTTTGTAGAATAAATTAATAATATACCAAAAAGAGCTATAATTTTTTTCATAAGTTAAAATGTTATTTTACTTAATTTTGACAAATATCTATAATAAACCATAAGGCATGGAAAGCATATATAAATCAGATGTGGTAGTGGTCGGCTCAGGAATTTCTGGACTGATGGTGGCTATTTCTCTTTATCCTAGAAAAGTAACTCTAGTTACAAAAAAAAAATTAGGAGAAATGTCCTCTAGTGCCTGGGCACAAGGAGGTATTGCAGCGGCAGTAGGAAAAGATGACCATCCAGATATTCATTTTGCCGATACCATTAAGGCAAGTTCAGGTTTGAACAATCAAGAAGCTGTTAAAATGATTACCACGGAAGCTTTACATGTAGTGTCTTTTTTAGAAAAAAAAATCAATATTGAATTTGATAAAGATGAACATAATAATTTTTATCTTTCTATTGAAGCTGCTCACAGCAAAAGAAGAGTACTAAAAATTAATGGAGATCAATCAGGAAAGTTTATGGTTGAAAAATTAATTGCCTATGCATTATCCCAAGATCATATTACTTTTGTAGAAGATGTTTCGGTAGATCATATTGTGCAACACGAAAATGCTTGCGAAGGAATTGTTGGTCATATCAATAAGCCTGGAGTAATAGATAATTTTGTTTTTTTACAAGCACCTAATGTGGTGTTAGCAACGGGAGGCATAGGTAGTATTTATGCTTACACTACTAATCCAAGAGATATTTATGGCGAAGGAGTTGCAATGGCAGCAAGAGCTGGAGCACAATTAAGCGATATGGAATTTGTTCAATTTCATCCTACAGGACTTGATATTGGCTTAGATCCTGCACCTCTTTTAACTGAGGCTATCAGAGGAGAAGGAGCTTATTTAGTAGATGAACATGAAAATAGATTTATGCTGTCTATTCATAAAGATAAAGAATTAGCACCAAGGGATGTAGTGGCTAGAGCTATTTTTAGAGAGCAAAAAAAAGGAAGATCTACATTTCTTGATTGCAGGCATTTTAAGCATAACAGTTTTAAAAATATGTTTCCTACAGCTCACGAGTTTTTAACAAAAGCAAACATAAATTCAGAAAAAGATTTAATACCAGTTATTCCAGCTGCGCATTATCATATGGGTGGAATAAAAGTTAATTTACATGGACAAAGTTCAGTTAAAGGACTTTGGGCGTGCGGAGAAACTAGTTCTACAGGAGCTCACGGAGCTAATCGATTAGCGAGTAATTCATTATTAGAAGCATTTGTGTTCGCAAAAAAAATAGCTGATACCATTAATTCAAAACCAATTAATGCAACTAGATTGCAAAAAATAAATATTGAAAATTATTTTCCTAAGGAAAAAACCATTAGTAAAGTCAGAGCTAAAAAATATATATGGCAACTTAGATCTAACATGACTAGAAATGTTGGTTTAGAAAGAAACCAACAAACTTTAGAACAGGCATTTATAGAGTTTGATAGAATTGAAAGAGAATCTGAGCATTTATCTGCAAAATTAAAAGATATGATTTTAGTTTCTAGATTAATTACGTTTGCAGCAATGCAAAGAAAAGAAAGTAGAGGCACTCATTTTAGAAATGATTTTTTAGAAACTGATATTAATTATGATATAAGTTTTGATTTTAATGTTAACGATATGAATCATTATTTATCTAAAAAATTAGTTACTCAAACAACCAAGTCAGCATAGAGAATATTTATTATGAGAACTGTTTATGTAAATGGAGAATATGTCAATGAGCAAGAAGCAAAAGTTTCTATTTTTGACAGAGCTTTTTTATTTTCTGATGCTGTGTACGAAGTTACTTCTGTACTAAGAGGTAAGTTAGTTGATTTTGATAATCACATGAAACGTTTACAGCGTTCCATGAAAGAATTACATTTTGGTCCAACAATAAAAGAAAAAGAATTTTTAGAATTTCATAGAAAGTTGGTAAGTTTAAATAAAATTGAGGAAGGTATTGTGTATTTACAAGTAAGTAGAGGTGTTGCCGAAAGAGATTTTGCATTTCCTTCTTCTAATACTGAATTAACTATTACTGCTTTTACTCAAAATAAAAAATTAATTGATAATGATGTAGCTAAAAAAGGAATTACTGTTGTAACAATTGATGATTTGAGATGGAAACGATGTGATATTAAAACTATTCAGCTTTTGTATCCCTCTATGGCAAAAACTGAAGCAATGAAACAAGGTTTTGATGATGCTTGGATGACACAAAATGGATTTGTTATGGAAGGAACTTCTAATAATGCTTGGATTATAAAGGGAAAAAATATTTATACGCGTGAAGCAGATAATTTAATTTTAAATGGAATTACTAGACAGGCTGTTACCAAGGTAGCTGAAAAATTAAATTATAAAGTGATTAATAAACATTTTACTATTCAAGAAGCAGAAAATGCTGATGAAGCTTTTATTACCTCTGCAACTGCTTTTGTGACAGGGGTTATAAAAATTAATGATAGTAGAATAAGCCAAGGAAAACCTGGTAAATTTACACAATTATTAAGAGAAGCTTATATTAATCAAGCGATAGAGACCCTAAAATAATTAAAGAATCGTATTACGCGATTCCCCTAATAAGTAATTTGCAATTGAGACGAATACCCTTAAGGTTTTTGCAAGTGTGCTTTAGTTTTCTCATCAGTGTCCCCTGTTAGTTAAATTAGAGCACACCCTAAATTACATTCACTCAATTTAATTCATATCAGGTATTACTTATTTTAGATATCTACTAACAACATGGCTGTTAAGAGCTCTTAGCTATACTGCTTTATTTTTTTCTCAGTACATTATTTTTATTAATTTAACAGGAGATAAAAATAATGAAAAAAATTACAATATTGCTTTTAGCAATAGGTTCATTACTTTTTGTAAGTCCATCTTTTGCTGCGGAAGTAAAGTCCACAGTGAATGCTGAAACGACATTTGTTTTCAACACTTTGTTATTTTTAGTTTGTGGCTTTTTAGTAATGTTTATGGCTCCAGGTTTTGCCATGTTAGAGTGTGGTTTGGTGACTTCCAAAAGTGTGTCATCGATTGCTGCAAAAAATATAGCTCTCTACGCAATTGCTGGAATTATGTTTTGGCTTTGTGGATATAATCTAGCTTACGGGATACCACAAGGAGGTTTTATAGGATCGTTTGCACCATGGGTGGATGCAACTGATTTTAAAACTGCAAAATATGCAGCAGGATCTGATTGGTATTTCCAAATGGTATTTTGCGCAACAACTGCATCGATAGTTTCAGGAACTTTAGCTGAGCGAATTAAAATTTGGCCTTTCTTTTTGTTCACTGCAATTTTGTGCGGAATTTTATATCCTATTGAAATGGGATGGCAGTGGGGCGGTGGCTGGTTAAAAGTAAAAGGATTTTCAGATTTTGCTGGATCGACTTTAGTACATGCCGCAGGTGGAGCAGCAGCTTTAGCTGGAGCTATAGTTTTAGGTCCTAGATTAGGAAGATTTGCAAAAGGGGTTCACTTAGTGCCTTTTGCTGCATCTTCTGTTCCTTTAGCAACTTTGGGAGTATTTATTTTATGGTTTGGTTGGTTTGGATTTAATGGTGGATCACAATTAGCTCTAGGCAGTTATGCAGATGCAAAAGCTATTTCTACTATCTTTATCAATACTAACCTTGCAGCATGCGCTGGAGTGATGATTAATGCAGCGATCACAAGGTTTGTAGGAGGAAGAACAGACGTGATTATGATGCTTAACGGTGCTCTAGGAGGTTTAGTTGCAATTACTGCTGAACCACTCACACCAAGTCCATTTGCTGCTATATGCATTGGTGGAATTGGAGCGGCAATCGTAGTTATTGTAACTTCAATTTTAGAAAAATTGAAAATCGATGATGTCGTTGGAGCTATACCGGTACACTTAGGAGCTGGAATATGGGGAACTATAGCTGTTGCAATTACAAATAAAGAAACAAATTTCTCAACTCAGTTGTTGGGTGTGTTATCTGTAGTTGGATTTATGTTCATTAGTTCACTTATTATTTGGTACATCATGAAAGTAACTATGGGTATCAGAATTAGCGATGAGGCTCAGAAAAAAGGAACAGACGTTTCTGAAATCGGAGTAGTAGCATACGCAATTAGAGATTAATAAATCCTTGTTAATCAAAAATAGGTCCGTATTAACCATACGGGCCTATTTTAGTATTTGCATAGCAGGTAGGTAAAAATACATATTCTTTAAATTTTTTTTGCAGATAATTTAATCTTTATGGATTGGAGAAGATTACAAAGCTTTAAGAATATTTCTAAATTTAAAAGTTTTACAGAAGCTTCTAAAGAATTAAAAAAATCTCAATCTTCCTTAAGTAGAGATATAATTATTTTAGAAAAATCAACCGGTTATAAAATATTCAAACGAAATATCAGAGGAATTGAATTAACTGAACAAGGAAATAAACTTCTAAAAATTGTTGATGAATTTAATAAACAAATAGAAAATATTTAAATTAATACTTGGTATGCAAAAATTAGATATCCATTTTTCACAATCCTGCACATCTAATATAGCAATTATCTAAACTGTATTAGATTGATAAAAATTACACAAATTAAAACAAGGAGAAAAAAATGAAAATAAGTAAATTAAAAATTCTTGCTTCTGGATTTTTCGTATTGATGTTGTCTGTTTTTTCTATGTCTAACGTTAAAGCAGCTGAAGAAGCAAAGCCGTTTAAAATAGGACCTGCAGAAATATCTTTTAATGCTGGTTTTATGTCGGCTTATCAGTGGAGAGGAGAAGATCAAAACTCTGGAGATTCAACAGCAAGTTTTGGAGCTGATATTTCTTTGCCTGCCAATGTTTATGTTGGAACTTGGACAGCCTCAGCTAGTAATTCTAGTAGCCAAGAAGTAGATGTGTATGCTGGAATTAAGCCAACGTTGGGAAGTTTTGGTTTAGATTTGGGTTATATAGCTTATGTTTATCCAGGAAATGCGACTACAGCTAATGCTAATTTTGGTGAATATTATCTTGGGGTATCTTACGCACCTGAAAAAGCTCCTTATTCCTTTAAAGCAAAATACTCAAAAGCAGATTCAGGAAAGTGCGCAAAAGAATTCTGCAGCAAGTTGTGATAATATGGAATATAGTGCAAGTTACGATTTGTTATCTATCACTTACGGCGATTATGACAAAAACCGTACTTACACAACTCTAGCATTAACAAAAGAATACGGAGGAATAAGTTTTTCCGCAGCCTATACTGATACTGACTGGGAGAGTGGTGTAACAAAAACTAATAATAAAGATAATTTTTTTGTATTATCTGCAACCAAGTCCTTTTAAGTTTTATAATTTTGGAACCCAGATTTTTCTGGGTTTCAAAATTTAGTTGTTAAAATAATTAAAATACCAGATACAAAAATAAGTATTCCAATTATTTCTTCTATGTTTATTTTTTCCTTAAAATAATATCTTGAAGCAATATAACTAAATAACAATTCTACCTGACCAACCGCTCTCACTATTGCTGCCTGCATGAGAGCAAATGCATAAAACCAAGATATAGTTGCAAGAAAACCGGATAGTCCTGCTAATATACACTGTTCTTTATGCTCATACATTTTTTTAAACTGCTCTTTTTCAACAATAAAAATGTAAATAGTCATGATTACTGACTGAAATACCACAGCAACAAATAAGGTGCTCAAAGCTTTGTCAAAATTATTAGAAAAAATTTCTAAATGTAATGTTGCTCCTCTGTAGCAAACCACACTCAAAGCAAGTAAAAATCCACAAAATAAGCCAATCAATGTAGATTTTGAAATTAAATTATTTATTAAAACTTGCTTATCTTTAGTAGAAAATATTATTACACCAATTGTTGAGATAATAATCCCAAGAATTGTTAAATTGTTAAAGTGATCTTGAAATAATAAAGTTTCTAAAACAGATATTTGAACCACTTCAGTTTTGCTAAGTGTGGTTCCCACAATAAAATTAGAAAACTGAAAAGAATAAAGTAAAACAAAAGTAAAGAAAATTTGAGCTAAAGAGCCTGATATTACATAAATTAAAAATGTTTTTTGTTGAAATAAAATAGCTAGTTGTTCAAAGCCATTAAAATAAAAGAAAAATATTAAGGCAGCAAAAGGTAAGGAAAACATAAATCTTACATAAGTTGATGCAACTAAAGATATATTTTTATTTAGATTTTTTTGTATTCCTGATCTAAGATTTTGAAAAAAAGCTGCAATTACAGAAATTAAAATCCAATTCATTTAAAAACTTAATTATTGATAGATTACTAATACTTGTGACAGATTAGATTGTAAAATATATTCGTCTTTTAAAATGAGTAAAACTAATAATACAAAAAATCAGCAAAATAATATTGTAGATCCTCAGAGAAATTAAGGAATGGGTTCAGTCCTTAGAGGGAATTATTCAAAGCTATGGAAAAGAAGGAGCGAGAGAAATTTTAGAATCATTAGAGCAAAGAGCAAAAGAACTTCGAGTTTTATATGAGCCGTTACCTTACTCTTTATATAGAAACACCATTTCTGCAGAAGAACAAAAAAAATATCCTGGAAATTTAAAAATAGAAGAAAAAATTACAGCTATGTTACGATGGAACGCGTTAGTCATGGTAATGCGAGCCAACGCAAAGTATGGAGAATTGGGTGGACATATTGCAAGTTATGCGAGTTGCGCTGAAATATTTGAAATGGGATTTAATCATTTTTTTAAAGGAGGAGCAGATGCTGATTTAGTATTTTATCAGCCACATTCCTCAACGGGTGTATATGCGCGTGCTTTTTTAGAGGGAAGGTTAAGTGAAAATCAGCTAGAGAATTATAGACACGAATCTTCAGGAGGAGGTTTGTCTTCTTATTGTCACCCTTATTTGATGCCAGATTTTTGGAGTTTTCCTACAGGGTCCATGGGAATAGGACCGATCAATTCAATTTATCAGGCGAGATTTATGAAATATTTAGAAAATAGAAATTTATATAAATCTAAAAAACGTGTCTGGGGTGTTTTTGGTGATGGTGAAATGGATGAGCCAGAAAGTTTGGCCGCATTATCTTTTGCTACAAGAGAGAAGCTAGATAATTTAACCTTTATCATAAATTGTAATTTACAGAGATTAGATGGTCCGGTTCGAGGAAATGGTCAAATTATTCAAGAATTAGAATCGTTATTTAAAAGTGCAGGCTGGAATGTAATCAAAGTCTTATGGGGATCGGAGTGGGACGAGTTATTTAAATCAGATAAAAATCACTTGCTGTTAAAAAGGTTTGCAGAAACCGTGGACGGGAAATATCAAACTTTAGGTGCTCGAGATGGAGCTTATAATATAAAAAATTTCTTTGGAGAAGATCCGGAAGTATTAAAATTAGTATCGCATTTGAGCGATCAACAAATTGACCGTTTAAATAGAGGTGGTCATGATTTTATAAAATTATATGCAGCTTATCAGCAGGCTTTAGATACCAAAGGAAGACCAACAGTAATTTTAGCCAAAACCAAAAAAGGATTTGGTATGGGCAAAGCTGGTGAGTCTAAAATGACAGCTCATCAAGCCAAAAAATTAGATTTAGATTCATTAAAAGAATTTAGAGATAGATTTCAACTGCCCATGAGCGATGAGGATGTGGAACAGTTAAAATTTTTTAAACCTTCAGAAAATTCTGAAGAAATGATTTATTTAAAAAATAGACGAAAAGAACTTGGCGGATTTATTCCTAAAAGAAGCTTTATCAATACCCCGTTACCTATTCCAGATCTAAAAGATTATGCTAGTTTTGCATTTGAGGGAAGTGATCGTCCAGTTTCCACAACCATGACTTTTACGAGAATGGTGAGTGGATTGCTTAGAAATAAACAATTAGGACCTAAAATTATTCCGATCGTTGCAGATGAAGCCAGAACTTTTGGAATGGCAAATTTATTTCAACAGGTGGGAATATATTCTCCAGTAGGCCAGCTTTATGAACCAGAAGATTCAAGTACAATATTATCTTACAAGGAAGCAAAAGATGGGCAATTGCTGGAAGAAGGGATTAACGAGGCAGGTGCACTTTCTTCCTGGGTGGCAGCTGCCACTTCTTATGCAAATCATAATTTTCCTACACTTCCTTTTTATATTTTTTATTCGATGTTTGGATTTCAAAGAGTAGGTGATTTAATTTGGGCAGCAGCAGATCAAATGCCAAGAGGTTTTTTAATTGGAGCTACTGCAGGTAGAACCACTCTTTCAGGAGAAGGTTTGCAACACCAAGATGGATCTAGTCAACTGATTGCCTCCACAATTCCAAATTTAAAATCTTATGATCCTTGCTTTGCATATGAAGTTGCAACTATTTTTCATCATGGAGCAAAAAGGATGATGGAACAATTCTGTAATGAATTTTATTACATGACCGTTGGTAATGAAAAGTACAATAATCCTAAAGCTCCAGAGGGAATCGAAGAAAAAATTATGCAAGGAGGATATGTTTTTGAGGAAGATAAACAAGATATTAATGTAAATTTATTAGGATCAGGAACAATTTTACGAGAAGCAATTGAGGCTGCAAAAATTCTAAAAGAAGAATTTAATATAGGAAGCAAAGTTTGCAGCATTACTAGTTATTCAGAATTATCTAAACAAGCTAGAGAAGTAGAAAGAACTAATCGTTTTACTACCACAGAACAAAAGCAAAGTAGCAATATTCAAAATTTAATTAATAATGAAAATCCAATTATTGCAGTTAGTGATTATACAAGAGCCTATTCTCAATTAATTAGTTCTTACGTTAAAAATACTTTTATTGCTCTAGGAACAGATGGATTTGGCAGAAGTGACACACGTGAAAATTTAAGAAAATTTTTTGAGATTGATAAATATCATATTGTAATTGCTGCATTAGATGCGCTTTGTGATGAAGGTCATATTTCTAAATCCGTGGTTATTGCTGCCATTAAAAAATATCAAATAAATAGCAATTTAGACTATCCTTGGAATAGATAATCTCTATTGTTTTTCATAAAAAATTAAGATTAAATCTTTAATTATATAAAAATTAATTAGGGGGACACTAATGAAAATAATTAAATACGTAGTCGCATTGGCATGCCTGGTTTTATTTAGCAGTGCAAGTTATGCAGAAACTAAAATGAGAATAACGCTTCAACTTCCTTTGAAATCTCATTTAGGTCAAAACTTATTGGTTTTCAAAAAAGAAGTTGAACAAAGATCTGATATCAAAGTGGAAATTTATGATTCAGCTCAGTTATATAGAGACAAAGAAGTGCCGCAGGCAGTGGGCTCAGGATCTATTGAGGCTGGAGTATCTGGCTTAACACAATTTGCTGGAACTAATCCCGAAGTAGATTTATTTGATTTGCCGTTCTTATTTAATACAGAAGAAAAAGTAAAAAAAGGAACTGCACCAGGATCTGAAATTAGAAAAATTTTAGATGCAGGAATTGCTAAACGAGGAGTTACTGTATTGTACTATCAAGCATACGGTGGAGCGATCATGCTTTCCAAAGGAAAAGCAATGACTTCACCAGCAGATTTCAAGGATAAAAAGGTGAGAACTTTCGGAAAAACTCTTGGTGAGTTTGCAAAATCATTAGGAGGAAAACCTACGTTAATTTCTGGATCTGAACAATATCTAGCGTACCAAAGAGGAACAGTGGATGCTGGTATGACAGGAGTTTCTGGAGTGAAATCTAGAAAACTGTGGCAGGTTATGGATACCATTACAGTTACTAATCACTCAGATATTGAGTTCTTAGTGGTAGTAAATACTAAGTGGTTTAACTCATTGAATGCTAAACAGAAGAAAGCAATACAAGAAGCATCTTTAATAGCTGAAAAAGCTGTAAGAGATGCGATGTCAAAAATTGAATCTGACTCATATAAAGCTGCTAAAGAAAACGGAATGAAAGTAGTTACTTTAACAGACGCTCAAGTTGCTGCATTTAGAAAAGCATCAGCATCAGTTATTGATGATTATATCAAAAAAACTGGTGGTAAAGGCGGAGTGGGAGATAAATTAGTTCAAATCGCAAATAAACTGTAAAAGTTTAATATTTTTTCCACCAGCATAAGCTGGTGGAAAAATAAACAATGGATACAATAATTAAATATTCTGGATATCTAGCTTCTTGGCTATTTATTTCTATTGGCTTTATTGTTTTTTATGAAGTCATTATGCGGTATATTTTTAATTCCCCAACTATTTGGGTAGAAGAAATTTCAAGATTTTTACAAATTTGGGCAACTTATTTAGCGCTGACTTATTCTTTTGATAAAAAAGATTTTATTAGAATTACTTTTATTTACGATAGATTAAGTTCTAAAGGTAAAAAGTTTTTAGATCTTGTATCTTTTATTTTTATCATCTTTTTTTCGACTGTAGTTGTTTATTATGGTTGGATCATTGCGCAAGACTCTTTTGATGTGGGAAGAACAAGTTCGTCCATGTTAGATGTCCCAGCTTTTCTTTCCGAATTTGCTATTCCAATTTGTTTTGGATTTTTATTATTAAAAGTAGTTATGGAATTTGTAAAAAATATTTTAATTTTTTTTAAATCATGACCACTATTTTAATTTTATTAGCTTTATTTTTTGTTTTGTTTATTGGGGTTCCCATCGCTTTTGCACTGGGATCAATAAGTTTATTTTTGATGTTACTGGGAGATATTTCTCCTTTAATAATTCCCCAAACTTTTTATAGCGTAGGTGATAATTTTGTTTTGCTCTCCGTGCCTATGTTTTTGATGATGTCTAATATTCTTTTAAAAGCTGGTATCGGGGAAGACTTATTTAATTTTGCTCAAAGTTGGGTGGGACATTTTACAGGAGGCCTTGCGGTAGCAACGGTTATTTCTTGCGCTATTTTTGCTGCAGTGTCCGGTTCTTCTGTTGCAACAGCAGCAACTATTTCAACAGTTGCTTTTCCAGCAATGATCAGAAGAGGATACCATAGAAATTTTACTCTTGGAATTTTAGCTGCTGGAGGAACGCTCGGAATATTAATTCCTCCTTCTATTCCTATGATTGTTTACGCTTTTGTGGCTGAAGAGTCGGTGCTTAGTATGTTTTTAGCAGGTATAGGGCCCGGTATCATGCTCACAGTATTTTTCATTATTTTTGCAGTTTTTTATGTAAGATTTTTTAATAAAGAAGTAGAAAATATTAGAAGCTCTACACAAGAAAGAATTTATCATACTAAAAAAGGTCTTCCAATTTTCGCCATGGCAATTCTTATGCTGAGTGGTTTGTATGCTGGCATTTATACACCTACGGAAGCAGGTGGAGTTGGCTTTATGGTTTCCCTTGCATACGTTCTTTGGAAAAAACGTTTGAGTTTAAAAGCTTTTATAGATGCTGGTCTTGATACGATGAAAACAACTGTAACTGTTTTCATCATTATTGCAGGAGCTAAAATGTTTGGAAAAGTAATTTCTCTGTATCGTATTCCTCAAAATATCTCTTCATTTATTGTTGATAATATTGATGAGAAGGGAATGTTTATTTTGGTCGTTTGTATTACTTTGTTAATTCTTGGATTTATCATGGAAACATTATCGTTAATTTTGATCATGATGCCTATTTTTGCAATCTCTCTTAAAGCCATGAACATTGATATTATTTGGTTTGGAATTATTTTTACCATTATGATTGAGTGCGCTCTAATCACTCCTCCAGTTGGATTAAATATTTATGTTTTACAATCTATAGGCAAAGCAAACATGAGCGAAATAGGAAAAGGGGTGATCCCTTTTGTTATTATTATGATGCTATCAATTTTTGTAATTTACTTTTATCCTGACATAGCTTTATATATACCTTTTAAATTATGACACTTTTCTCTACTCAAAATTCAAAACCTAAAGCAGATCAATTACAAAAACTACTGAATCAAAAAGGCATTATTGTAATGCCTGGTTGTTATGATGCTCTTTCAGCCAAGCTAATCGAAAGAGAAGGTTTGGATGTAGGTTTTATGTCTGGATTTTGTGTATCTTCCACAAAACTTGGAATGCCTGACACAGGTTTAATTTCGTTTTCAGAAATGGCGGAAGCAGTTAGAAATATTTGCAATGTAACTTCTATACCTATTATATTTGACGGCGATACTGGCTATGGAAATGCAGTTAATGTGTATAGAACGGTAAGAGGTTTTGCGGATGCCGGAGCTGCTGCCGTAATGATTGAAGATCAGAAATGGCCTAAAAAATGTGGTCACACCAAAGGCAAAGACGTAGTGGATGTAGAAGAAGCAAATTCCAGAATTAAAGCCGCAGTTGATGCAAGTAAAATGAATAACAAAGATATCTTGATCATGGCAAGAACCGATGCGATTGCAACAAGAGGGTTGAAGCGAAGCCATTAAAAGAATGCAAACTTTTTCAGAGCTTGGAGCTGATATTTTATTTGTAGAAGCAATTAAATCTAAAGAAGATATGAAAACAGTCATTAAAGAAATTCCAGGTCACCACATGATTAATTTAATTGAAGACGGAGAAACCCCATTGTTAGAGATGAATGAGCTAGAAGATATAGGCTTTAAAATTGCAGTTTTTCCTCTAACCTTAATGAGCTCATCAGTAAAAATTATGCAACAAAGTTTGAAAAATATGAAACATAAAATTTATAACAAAGATGTTTCTAAATTTTCAGATTTGCGGGATATTGTGGGCTTTAATGAGTATTACGATATCGAAGATAAGTATAAATAAATTACATCCAACCTTTTTCTTTATAAAATCTAATTGCTCCAGGATGTAAAGGAGCTGACAAACCAGACTTGATCATTTGTTGAATTTGCAAATTATTGAAAAGAATATTTTCTTTTTGTAAATCTTTAAAATTATCAAAGACTGATTTTACTAGCTGATACACCATTTCTTCAGATACTTTTTCATGAGTGATTAAATTATGCATAAAACCAAAGGTAAGAATATCTTTGTCGTTATTTTTGTATGTTCCTTTGGGTATAGAAATCAGAGAGTAGCTAGGATTGTTTTTAATAAGATCGTTTATTCTAAAAGTTTTTAAATCAAGCACGTAGGCATCGCATTCTTTAGCTGCTTTTTCTATATTTAATTCAGGAATAGAGGAAACTAAACCAAAAGCTTGTATCTTGTTTTTACAAATATGGTCAGAGGTAAATGATTTACCATCTTCTATTGCGGAGCCAAAAAAACTTTTATTTACTCGGTTTGCTTCTATCAATAAATCGAAAGCGGATCGGTCGAGACTTCCTTCATTACCAATTCGTACAATTTTTCCCTTTAATGATTTCCAATCACTAATATCAGAATTTCTTCTTACTACGATTTGAAATGCGGTAGGAGTAGTTGAAAAAATACTTCTTATTTCTTTAAATGGCTTGATGGTTTCTGATTTAATTTCATTAAAGGCTATATTAATTTCATCAGATCTCGCGAAAGCAAATTGATAGTTACCATTTTTAACCTGTTCTAAATTAAATAAAGATCCAGAAGTTGCTGGAGCTGCACAACGATATGATTTATCCGAAGTCCCTGTGCCATTTTCTAAAGAAGGAGTTTTTGCAACCATCTTACAAATAGCATTACTTAATTCAAAATTAATATCCTTTACTGAACCAGCTCCAATAGTAAAAAATTCAGCTGACCTAGCAGGAAGAATAAAATTTGCAAAAAGTAAATATAAGAATAATTTTTTTTGCTAAATTTTTCATGGTTATAAAATAATCGTAACATGTTTTTAATAAATTTTAAAAAAAAACTATAGTAAACATAAACTTGTTCATTTAAAGGCAGTTCATTGCCCATAACAATGTCCCTGTTATGTTTGCCTGCAATTTAATCAATTTACTACTAGATAAAAATGCCATTTGTTTTAGTTAATCAAATGTGCTCTATTTATAAATATAAATTATTTTTAAATTAAATGTATTTTTTTAATTTAAAATAGATAAAAATATTTTTTAAAAATTATAACATAGATATGTCACATTATGAGCAGCAAGAATTTGTAAAATTAGCTATCGACCATATAAAAAAAGTAAATATTAATTTTTTTAACTTTAATGTTCTAGATGTTGGAAGTTATGATGTTGGTGGTTCTGTAAAATATTTGTTTTTAAACACTAAAAAATACCTAGGAATTGACTTAGTTGAAGGACCAAATGTGGATCTCGTATTAAATGGCGACGAGTTGTATAAATTAAATCAAAAATTTGATATTATAATTTCTTGTGAATGCTTTGAGCATGCTAAAAATTGGAAATCAATTTTTCGACAAATGTTCGATCAAACAAGCGATAATGGATATGTTATTTTTACTTGTGCCTCAAGAGGAAGAGTAGAGCATGGAACTAGTCGAACGATTAATTCTGATAGTCCAGGAACTGATGAAATATACTATAAGAATATTTTTAAATCAGATATAAAAAAAAATTTTAATTTAAAAAAAATTTTTAAGGATTATTTTTTATTTTATAATATTAAAAGTTCAGATCTCTATTTCATTGGAGCAAAAAGCAACTCAAATAAATTAAATTTTCAAGAGCTTAAAAAAGATGTTAAAAATATAAAAAATTTAGATAGAAAAATTAAAATAATTCGTATAATTTTATCTTATTTACTGAACGATAAACATTATCAAAATTTAACTTTTTTAAGAAGAAACTTTAAAAATAAAATAAAAAATTTTTTTAAATAATTGGCGCTCGTAGATCAACTGGATAGATCGCTTGACTACGGATCAGGAGGTTGGGAGTTCGAATCTCTCCGAGCGCACCAAAACTTTAGATGACCTGGTATATATTATTACTGATAGTTCTGATTTATTTGTTGATGTTCTTAATAAATTACCTCAAGCAAATAAAAATTGGCAACCAGAGGTCAAACCCTAATGATTATTGGAAATATAGTTATGATGTTCGAGATCATAAAGAATTTGATCAACCCGTTTCTTTAGACAATATTACCTACACTCCAATTAAAAAAGACACACAATTAATGTATAAGCAAAAAAAATTTAAAGATAAGCTTGTTCACTGTTATTGGGCGTTAGTTATTATAATATTTCATTTAATTTTATATATTATGGCTGGTTTATTAGGTTAAGTATTTTTAAAATTTTTTAATTATATTTAAAAAAAAGAATATAGTAATTTTATTCTTCTATTTATTTAACTTAATCATGATAATTATTTAGAGATGTCATTCAATAATACTGGCAATGTTAAACAAAATTTATAATTTTATTGATAGCACTATTGTAGATTTGTTTCGTCAATTACGACTAAGTTATTTGCCTCCTCTCATGGTGTATGTGGCAGCAGGAGTTTCTGGTTTAACAGGTATTGTCGGAACTTTTTTTATTAAAGATTATTTAAATTTATCAGCTGCATTTTTGGCAGGCCTTGGATTTTGGGCAGGCATTCCTTGGGCTTTAAAAATGCCTTTGGGACATATTGTGGATTTAATTTGGGAGAAAAAAAATTACATGGTTTTTTTAGGGGCGGCATTAATTACTTCGAGCTTGTTGATCATGTACGGCTTAATTTTGCATACCGCAGAAATGGCAGAAATTTTTGCAGTTGAAACTTGGTTTGTGATTAGCGTTATTTTGTCTCCCATTGGTTATGTAGTTCAAGATGTCGTTGCCGATGCCATGACCGTGGAAGCGGTTCCTATAATGAATGAGAAAGGTAAAGCATATACTAAAGATGAAATAAAAATAATGCATACCACTATGCAAACTTTGGGAAGGTTTGCAATTATTACAGGTACCGTCACAGTTGCGATTGCTAATATCATTATCTTTAGAAATATTGAACAAATCAATGATGCTGGCAAAGTGTTGTTGTATGGATCAGTTTATTTGTATGCTTTAATTATCCCTGTGGTTTCCGTATTAGGAGTGGGTCTTGCAGCGTATCTTAAATATAAAAAAAAAGCAGAACTACATAAAAGAAAAATTAAAGAAATTAAAGAAAGAAGAATAAAGACAACAATCAATTGGTACATCTTAGGAGGCTCTTTAGTTTTTGTGTTATTTACTTTGGGAGTTGGTGCTTTCAAAGTTCCTTATGCACAGGAATTGGTATTTGTAGGCTCTGTTGGAATTATTCTTTTTTTGATGACTAAATTAATTAAAGAACTTCCAAAAAATTTACAACTAACCGTAGTTGGCACTGCTATTATTATTTTCGTATTTAGAGCTATGCCAGGCCCAGGTCCCGGATTAACTTGGTTTGAAATTGATGTTTTAAAATTTGATGAACAATTTATTTCTGTACTATCTTTTATTGCATCTATTCTAACTTTATTGGGAATTGTTTTATTTAGGCCTTTTATGGCAAAAAATTCGATTGCAAGAATTGTCATTATTTTATCGGTGATTGGTGCAATTTTATTTTTACCAAGCGTTGGTATGTATTATGGTTTGCATCAATGGACGGCATCTGTAACGGGCGGCATTGTGGATGCAAGATTTATTGCGATCATTAATACAGCCATTGAATCTCCCTTAGGACAAGTATCGATGATTCCACTATTAGCTTGGATTGCCAAAAACGCTCCTAATCATTTAAAAGCAACTTTTTTTGCTGTGTTTGCATCTTTTACTAATCTTGCCTTATCAGCCAATGCATTAGGTACTAAATATTTAAATGAAATTTTTACCGTAACTAGAGAAGTAAAAAATAAATTAACTAACGAAATACAATCATTAGCAGATTATTCTGAGCTTGGAATATTGCTAATCACAGTGATGCTTCTAACGCTTATGGTTCCAGTTATTACCGTATTTATTATTCAGCGAACGAAATTAAAAACAAACGAATAATATATTTTTACTTTTTTTCAAAAGTTAAACTAGCCCATAACGAATGCCAGTCCGCATCAGCTTGGTTATTTTTGATTAAATGAACAGCGCTAATTAAAAACGTACCACCTTCATCAAATTTAACAAATGCTTTACCATTTTGGTCGGTAATAATTTTATTAATGTAAGTATTGTTATTCTTTTTTCTAAAAATAGTTACAGGAGAGTTAGCAAATGGTTGGTTATTATATTGTAATAAAACTGAAATACCTTTGTTATTACCTAGGTACATAAGGATTTTCTAATGCAACCCATTCCATGGGCATACCAGTATAAAAATCTTTTTCATAAGAATCTCCTACTTGAATAAGAGATTTCGCATATCTCGTATATATTTCTTTGATCTTGGTATTAATAAAAGAAGGGTTTTCCTTGCTCCAATGTTCCCAAATATTTTCTTCTTTTAAAAAAAATTTAAATTGTTCAAAGTTTGAATAGTTCACTTGTTCCGGGTTAGATTGATATGTCAGTACATACAATCCTTGTTTAGGAATTTCAGATTGTATAGCTGGAAAATCTCCATCTCTATGTTTAAGTTTAATTTCTTTTTTTTGTAAAAAAAGTTTTGTGCTTTTAGTTTCTTCATTAATGTATGGGAAAGCTTCACCATTAAATTTTTGTCCAACTTTAATATGAGCTTTCAAAGTGTCATTAGTAGTTGGAGCAAAGTTAAGAGGCTCTAACCACATCTCATGCGCAAATAGAGAAGAAGTGTTTGCGCTTAGAACAAATATCAAAAGGAATTTAAGTAGAAAGTTCTTCATTACTTATTTATATCTAGTTCTATGTTCATTCGTGCATTAATAATTTTTTTTAGTATATGTCAATTTGCCTTTGCTCACGAATTAAAGCCAGCTGTAGCTAATTTAGAATTATTTTCTCAATCAAGCACTGTTACTTTTGAACTAAAAATTCGTCTGAATTTAGAGTCTATTATTGCTGGTATTGAAGCAAATCATGAGAATACTGATCAGTCTCCTAACTCTGAAAAATATGAAAAGTTAAGGAGGTTAGCTGCTGAAGAATTAATCAAAGAATTTAATAATATGAAACAAACATTCTTTGATGAAATTTATTTTGTACAACAAAATCAAAGAATACCATTTGTATCTCATGATGTTTTGATTAAGCCCATAGGCGATATTAGTCTAGCACGTGAGTCTGAAATTATTTTACGAGGAACTATACCTAGCAATCTAGGTTTGCTTTCTTTTCGTTGGAAATCTTCTTATGGGGCTATTATTCTAAGAGTAAATCATAACAGTCAGGAGCTCTTTACCAAATATCTTAAAATGGGCGAAACAGCATCTTTTGGAATACAGAGGAACAATCAAAGTTTTGCGAGTGTTGTAAAAGATTATATCTTAATTGGTTTTCAACACATTATGCCAAAGGGTCTAGATCATATTTTATTTGTGGTCGGATTATTTTTATTATCAACTAAGTTGAGACCATTAGTTTGGCAAATATCAGCTTTTACAGTTGCGCACACTCTGACAATTTTTTTAGGCGTGTTGCAGATTATTAAAATTTCTCCATCAATTGTGGAGCCAATTATTGCTATTTCTATTTCTTATATCGCAATTGAAAATATTTTTTTTAAAGATCTAACTAAATGGAGACCTCTAGTAGTTTTTATTTTTGGGTTATTGCATGGCCTTGGATTTGCAGGAATTTTAAATGAAATTGGAGTTTCTCCCAGTTATTTAGTCACCAGCTTAATTTCTTTTAACATAGGAGTTGAATTAGGGCAGCTTGCAGTAATTATTATTTGCTTTGCGCTTATTGGTTTTTGGTTTGGATCTAAATCTTGGTATAGAACGCGCTTAACCATTCCACTTTCGGCATTAATTGCTATTATAGGTTTCTTTTGGTTTGTACAAAGAGTTGTATGGTAGATAAAATTTTGTTTTATCCCTTTTGGTAATTTGATAATATTGATTTATGCAAGTACAGCGAACTTCTAGAAGAATTATTAAAGCATTAGATCCTATCTATGATGCATTAGATCCTATTGCTTACCCAATGATTAGATTTGTGGCAGGAGTAATGATGATACCCCATGGTTATGGAAAAGTTTTTGGTGGTATTGAAGGAACTACCAAGTTTTTTGCAAGCGTGGGATTGGAACCAGCTTTAATTTTAGCTTGGTATATTGGACTATTAGAATTGGTTGGAGGAATTTGTGTTGCACTTGGTTTTTTAACAAGATTTATGTCGGCTCAATTAATTGGATTATTAGCAGTTGCAACTTTTTATATTCATTTACCAAGTGGATTTATCTGGGTTAAGGGTGGATATGAATATCCTTTATTTTGGATGGTGGTCATGATGGCAATTACTATCAAAGGTGGAGAAAAGTTGTCCTTAGATAACTTAATGGCGAAAGAATTTTAATGAGTATTTCTAATTTACCCTTAAATAAAGCAGTTATTGTATTTCTTAGTTATTAGTTGCAGCAGCAATCGCTGCGAATAACTTTTTTAGTTTAGTTGATTACTTAAGCTCTTTTCTTTTTTGAATAGTTCTTTCGATTTTACACGAAGCGATTCTAATATTAGTATGAGGAAAATGTTCGTGAGTAATTTCTGTTAATAGGATCAACAAATTGTAGTTTTGTATTTGTTTTTATAACTGTTCTGAATACCATAAGAAAAAAGGAATATGAGTTTGTTCTTTAGGTGCAAATCTGTATTGGAACTCCATGCAAGATATAAACCATTTTCCCCCAAATGACTCTCCGTGATCAGATGCATATATTAAAAAAGAATTAAGATTTTCTTTTTTTAAGATTTCAATCAAGCTGATGTCAAAATATAATCCGTGTATAAACAATAGTATTATCATAAGCGTTAATTAGTTCTTCTTTGGATGCATTCTTGAGGAGTATTGATTTCACAGCTAGGTGTAAATTGTTCAAATTGTTTAGGATATCGTTTGTAGTATTTTGGACCGTGACTACCCATTGTAGTGAAGCACAATTAATCCTTTTTTAGTTTTTAAATTATTAATAAATATTGCAACTGTTTGTTCTAACAATAGTTCATCATAAGTATCATTTTTGATCTGTATATAAGTACCGTAGTTAGTTGTAATTCGCTCGCAAACATTTTTGCAACTAGAATTATTTTCAATCCAAGAAACTTTTATTCCAGCATTAGAAGCAATATCCAAAGCATTCGATTGAAATCTTGCTTTTTTTACAGAAAAACTTATCATAATCACCTAAATAAAACATGCAGGGAACAGAAATTTTAGTGAGCGTTCCACAAGCTTTATGCATTAGGTAAAATTAATAATATTTTGTTTTTTTAATAATGGATTAGTTTCTCTTTGTATACCCATTGATACTAAAATGGTCTGCTCTTGCCGTTTCTCCAATTACAACAATTCCTAAAATTTCTTCATCAGAGATTTGTAGTTGGGTTTTTCATCAAGCACTGTAAAAACATAATCCTTTTTAAAAGAGTGTTTAATAATATTTATAAGCGAAGATACAGAATAGTGAGGAATAGCTTGTCGGTTAAGATCTTTCATGACCCTTGCGGTTAAAGAAACGTCTTTATAATTAATAAAAATTAAGCCAACTAAAGTTGATAGTAATAAAGCGATAGTAACAAAATCGTAAAAATAGTTCTTTAAAAAAAGAAGGATAAATTACCTTTATAAATAATAGTGGAATAATAGGAACAATTCCCATTATGATTATTATTGGAATAAGCTTTAGTCCTAAAAGGTCATAAATTTCACTAAAATTTTTTTCTTTTATAGAGTCGAATCCACTTAAAATAATTCCTTCATCAACAGACACGCCATAATTTTGTCTGTAATAAAATATGATTGAACTTGCTAACAGCAAAAAAGCAATTAATGGTTTTAGAATATATCTGGTTCCAATTAGTAGAAATAAAATTGCTAATAAAAACCACAAAACTAAAAAAGTTAAAATTAAAAAAAAAACTTCAAAAAAAGAATGTCCAGCTGAGCTTGCAAAATATTCAATAAGCTTTGTAAAAATAGTATGATTAAAAAGTGCAGAAATAATGAAGCTATAAATCAAGCTAAGCTTAATAAAATGAATACTTTTTTTGTCTGTCATGAATGTACTATTAATTGAACATACTCATTATTGCTTTGAATGAAAGTGGGCACTTTGTTAAAAATTTCTCCATCACACTGAACCGGTGTTTCTGTTGTAGATAGAACTTCAATAGAAGACGACTTAAAACTAATAATTTTATCTGATCTTGAAAGATTACCAAAAAAAAGAATAAGAAATAAATTGTATATAAAATCAAGCTTAGTAAGATTAGGAAATAAAAAACAAACTAAATCTGGTTCAAAAATTGAAGTTTGATTAGTTATTTTGTGATTACCAGCGTAGTGCGTGGCATTGGTAATCAAGACCCAATTTGCATCATAGCTATTATGATTGGCTTTAACAGTGATATTGAATTGCTGTAAATGAAAAAACTGTTTAAAACTCTCCCAAACAAAAATAAATTTTCCAAATATTTTTTTTAATTTTGGATTTATATTTTCAACTACTTTTGCATCGTAGCCCATACCAGCCATTAATATAAATTTTTTTTTATTTATTTGATGAATATACGCTTTACGAGTAATTCCTTGGTTAATAGCATTGCAAATACTAGTTACGTCTTGAGCAATGCCTGCTTCCAATAGCTACAATGTTAGCTGTTCCCATAGGTATAATTGCAAGAGGAGTAGAATTGCATTAATTCCATTAATTACTTCATGAATAGTTCCATCTCCACCAGCTACAGCAATAATATTAAAATTATTACATTCTCTTTTTGAAATATTCGGTTGCATCCCCAGGACCCTTGGTCTCGAATAGAGTAACTTGATTAGAATCAGATAGTCTTTCGAATAAGTTGTTGTAGAAATTTTTTGTTATTTGACCCTGCTTGGGGGTTAATGATAACTGCAATTTTTTTCATTTAAGATGATTGATTAGCATAGTGATATTTAGGATACATGCTTTATTTCATTATTTCTGGTAAAAATCGAGCTTTTTTATACAACTATAAAGTTGGTCTTTGTAACAAAAGTTTAACAATTCTGTAACATAAATGACTTCAAGAGAGATTAATAAAAAAACTTTAACAAATAAAAAAGGAAAAAATAAATGAAAAAAACAAACTTTGTTTTATCTCTTTTGATTGCATTTTTTATTACCTCTTATGCCTCAGCTAGAGATCAAATTAAAATTGTAGGTTCTTCAACTGTTTACCCATATGCGACTGTAGTTGCAGAAAAATTTGGTAAAGGTGGAAAATTTAAAACCCCAGTTATTGAAAGCACGGGAACTGGTGGTGGAATGAAGTTATTCTGTGCAGGAGTAGGCACTCAGCATCCAGATGTCACGAATGCTTCAAGAGCAATTAAAAGTAGTGAAAAAGCTCTTTGTGCTAAAAACGGTGTTAAAGATATCATTGAAATTGTAGTTGGAAATGATGGTATTGTTTTTGCTCATTCTTTAAAAGCAAAAGACGTAAACTTTACTAAAGAACAATTGTGGAGAGCTTTAGCTAAAGAAGTCGATGTAGACGGAAAAATTGTAAAAAATCCATACACCAAGTGGAGTCAGATTGATAAAAGTCTTCCAGATTTTGGAATTAAAATTATGGTTCCGCCACCAACTTCAGGTACTAGAGATGCATGGGAGTCTTTAGTTATGGAAAAAGGTTGTTCGAAAGTAGCTATCGCAGCTTTTGATGCTAAGAAAAAAGATGCTCATAAAAAATCATGTCTTCATTTTAGAGAAGATGGTTTAGCTATCGAAGCTGGAGAAAATGACACTCTAATAGTAAATAAATTAGTTGCAGATCCTGAAATGTTTGGATTGTTTGGTTTTAGTTACTTAGTAGGTAATAAAGATAAAATTCAAGCAACAGCAATAAATGGAGTTAAACCCAGCTTAGAAAGAATTCAAAATTATTCTTATCCAATTGCAAGACCATTATTTTTCTATGTGAAAAAAGCTCATATTGGGGTGGTTCCTGGAATTAAAGAATTTTTAAATGAATTTACTTCAACTAAAGCAATGGGAAACAGAGGGTACTTAACTGATATTGGTTTAGTTCCTTTGAGTGAAGAAAAATATAAAGTGACAAGAAACTCAGCAACAAAACTTACTTTAATTCAATTATAAGTTTTAGCTAGTATCTTGTAGCTTCTATTAAGGGTCGGGCCTATCGCTCGACCCTTAGTTATTTAAGAAAAAAAAATGAATATACTGATACTAGGTTTTATAATTATTTTTAGTTTATCCTGTTTCTTTTTTGGAAAATCCCGAATAAAAAAGATTGCATCTATAAATCAATTTAAGCCTAAGGCACTACCTCATTTTTATGGTTTTTATTTATCGTTATGGTGTGCTTTGCCGGCATTACTTATTATTTTTTTATGGACTATTTTTGAGCCATTTATTGCAAAATATTTTATTATTAGCAGTTTAGAAGTATCGACCAATATAAAGTCTAATGCTGATCAATTAAATTTAACATATCAAAAAATTAAAGCTTTTTATTTTGGAACATTTAGTGGGACAGCTTCGGAACAAATTAAAATAGGTGCAGCTAAATACGCATCCTTTGTTGCCATGGCTCAAAATGCCAAAATTGTTTTGGTTGTAACTTCTATCATTGGATTCTCACTATTAGCTTATAAAAAAATTCAAAATAATATTCATGCGAGAGAGGGAGTAGAATTAATCTTTAAATCAGTTTTAATTATTTGCTCAGTGGTGGCTGTACTTACTACAGCTGGAATTATTTTTTCGTTATTGCTAGAGAGCATTAAATTTTTTAGTCAAATTCATTTTTTTGATTTTTTATTCGGATTAGAATGGAGTCCACAAAAAGCGTTTGTTCGAGATGCATCTGTTGCTTTATCCGCTGAACAATCTAAAGAATTAGGAAAAGCCTTTGGGGCAATTCCGCTATTCGCAGGCACAGGATTTATTGCTCTAATTGCAATGTCAGTTGCAGTTCCTATTGGCCTTTTTTCTGCAATTTATTTAGCTGAGTATGCAAGCCCAACTGTAAGAAAATTTGGAAAACCTGTTATTGAGATATTAGCTGGGATACCAACGGTTGTTTATGGATTTTTTGCTGCTTTAACTGTGGGACCTTTGATCAAAAGTATCGGAGATATTATGGGCTTAGAAGTTTCATCAGAAAGTGCGCTAGCAGCAGGACTGGTAATGGGCGTTATGATTATACCTTTTGTATCTTCTTTATCTGATGATGTAATCAATGCTGTGCCCCAATCTTTAAGAGAGGGCTCCTATGCTTTAGGAGCAACAAAATCTGAAACTATTAAACAAGTGGTATTACCGGCAGCATTGCCAGGAATTATTGGATCTATTTTGCTCGCAGTATCAAGGGCAATCGGAGAAACCATGATTGTGGTTATGGCTGCAGGATTAGCTGCTAATCTTACTATAAACCCATTAGATTCTACAACAACAGTAACAACTCAAATTGTTATGATTTTGGTGGGAGACCAGGAGTTTACTAGTGCTAAAACACAAGCAGCTTTTGCATTAGGACTAACTTTATTTTTAGTAACTTTAATTTTGAATTTTATAGCTTTGCGAGTGGTGAATAAATACCGAGAAAAATATGACTAAAGAACAAAGATTAAAAAAAAGATATTCAGCTGAAAAAAGATTTAAGCAATATGGAATTGTATCCATTTGTATGGCTCTTTTATTCGTTGGCCTTCTAGTATTTAAAGTATTATCAGAGGGTAGCAGTGCTTTTGTGAAAACCACTATTCAATTAGAATTAAATTTTGACACAAAGTTATTAAATATTTCTAATCAACCTACCAAAGAAGAAATTGCTGATATTGATTTTTATGATTTTACTCTTAAGCATATATTGAAAGTTTATCCTACTAACAATAGAGATGAAGAAAAACTATTGATTAAGTTATTTACTTCCGATTTTGAATTTGAAGTGAAGAAATTTTTCTTAAATAATTCAGATATTCTAAATAAAGTAATTACTTTACCCATAACTGCATCTTCTGATTTAGATCAGTTACACAAGGGAAATTATCAAAGAGATATTTCTGAAGATCGAAGAAAAATTTCTAATTTTCAATTAAAAATTTATGATCAATTATTAGAAAATAAAAAAATTAACAAAACATTTAATAATTATTTTCTTGTAAAAGGTGATTCTAGAAACCCAGAAATTGCCGGAATAGGTGGAGCAATGCTAGGATCTCTTTTTTCTATTTTAGTTTGTTTAATAATATCATTTCCGATTGCTTTGTTGGCAGCTGTGTATTTAGAAGAATTTGCGCCAAAAAATAAATTTACAGATTTTATTGAGATTAATATTAATAATTTGGCAGCCGTGCCTTCTATTGTGTTTGGTCTTTTAGGACTTGGAATTTTATTAAATGTGTTTGAATTACCAAGATCTACATCTTTAGTAGGAGGTATCACTTTGGCACTAATGACTTTGCCAAGAATTATAATTCCTTGTAGAGCCTCGCTAAAAGCAGTTCCTCCTTCCATTAGAGAAGCTGCACTTGCAGTTGGAGCTTCTAAAGTTCAAACGGTCATCCACCATGTTGTGCCATTAGCTATGCCGGGAACGTTATCAGGAACTATCATTGGATTAGCCCAAGCTTTGGGCGAAACAGCTCCATTATTGTTAATTGGTATGGTTGCTTTTGTAGTTCAAGTTCCTGGTAACCCTTTAGATCCATCTGCATCTTTACCTATTCAGGTTTATTTATGGTCTGAGTCAGCAGAAAGAGGATTTGTAGAAAAAACTTCTGCAACTATAATGGTGTTACTGGGATTTTTAATTGTAATGAATTCCTTGGCAGTATACGCAAGGCAAAAATTTGAAAAGAAATGGATTTAATATGAGCACGTCAGTAAAAATATCAGCTAATCATCTCAATGTTTTTTACGGACAAAAACAAGCTTTGTTTGATATTTCTTTGGACATAAACCAAAATGAAGTGACTGCATTAATTGGACCTTCAGGATGTGGAAAGTCTACCTTTATAAGATGCATTAATCGCATGAATGATGTGATTGACATTTGCAAAGTTGAAGGAGAAATCGCAATTGATGGAAAAAATATTTATGACCCCAAAGTAGATGTTGTAAGTTTAAGAGAAAAGGTGGGGATGGTATTTCAAAAACCAAATCCTTTTCCTAAAAGTATTTATGAAAATGTGTGCTACGGTCCCAAGATTCACGGCATCGCACAAAGTAAAGATGAATTAGATACAATTGTTGAAAGCAGCTTAAAAAGAGCAGCGCTATGGAATGAGGTTAAAGATAGACTGCAAGAACCAGGAACAAGTTTATCAGGTGGTCAACAACAGCGCTTGTGTATTGCTCGAGCAATATCTGTAAACCCAGAAGTAATTTTGATGGATGAGCCTTGTTCCGCATTAGATCCAGTAGCAACTGCAAAAATTGAAGAATTAATTGATGAACTAAAAAAAACTTTTACTATTGTGATCGTTACTCACTCTATGTCACAAGCGGTACGAGTTTCTCAAAAAACAGGTTTTTTTCATTTAGGAAAACTCATAGAGGTTGGATCAACTGAAAAAATTTTCAAAAACCCAACTAACAACATGACACAAGATTATATAACTGGTAGATTTGGATAAATTATGACGAACGATACACATATTGTAAAATCTTACGGAGAAGAGCTTCAATTTTTAAATGATAGTGTCATTCAGATGGGAAGTTTAACCGAGTCTTTACTTGCTGACTCAATGAACGCAATTACAATTTTAGATAAAGAAGCGGTATCAAGAATTATCCAAAGTGATAAAAAAATTAATGAATATAGAGCAAAAATTGATACTCAAATTATGACTTTATTGGTGAAACGAGCTCCCATGGCTATCGATTTAAGAATTACAATTACTGCTTTAAGAATTTCTCAAGATTTGGAAAGAATAGGAGACTTGGCCAAAGGCAATGCAAAAAAAATGTTGCCATTACCACAAGACTTATCTCAAGAATTATTAAAAAGTCTCAAACGATTAGGCGCTATTGTTGAAAGCCAGCTAAACAAATCATTGGATGCATATATAAAAAAATCTAAAGATTTGTCGGTAGAGGTTATTAAATTAGATACTAGTGTGAATGAGCTTACTTACTTATCAATTAAGGAAATGTTATCTTTTTTATCCAAGGATACCAAAAACTTAGAATATGCCACTAATCTTTTGTTTGTCGCAAAAAATTTAGAGAGAGCTGGAGATCACATAAGGAGAATTGCGGAAAATATTTATTTTTTAGTAGAGGGCGATTATTATAAAAAATAATACTTATGAGGGCAAAAATTTTTATTGTAGAAGATGAGCCTTCAATTGTTGCATTAGTCAAATATAATTTAGAAAAAGAAAATTTTAAAGTTTTAGTATGTGCCAATGGAGAGGAGGCACTTAAGGAAATTAAGCTAGCAGAACCCGATTTGATTTTGTTAGACTGGATGTTACCCGATCTTTCAGGAATTGAAATTTGCAAAGCATTAAGAAAAGACCCAAAATTTAAAAATTTACCAATCATAATGCTTACTGCTAAAAACCAAGAAGAAGATAAAGTATTAGGCCTCAATACTGGGGCCGATGACTATTTAGCAAAACCCTTTAGTTATTCTGAACTAATAGCTAGAGTGAAGGCATTATTAAGAAGATCCAATCCAAACGTATCAGAAGATGTAGTTTCATTTAGAGATTTGAAAATTGATAGACTTAAAAGAAAAGTTTTTAGGGCAAATAAAGAAATTAATCTCGGTCCCACCGAATATAAATTGATTGATTTTTTTATTAAAAACCCAAGTAGAGTATACTCAAGAGAACAGCTATTAGAAAATATTTGGACCGCTGGCATTAATATTGAGTCACGAACAGTTGATGTTCATATACGAAGACTAAGAAAGGCAATTAACTTATCTAATACTAAAGATTTAATTCGAACCGTTCGTGGTACTGGTTATGCTTTAGATAGTGAATAGTTTTAATTATATATAGGAAGTTGAATGATTATTTCAGTTCCTTCACCTTCATTACTTTGAATAGTAAATGTTCCCCGGTGTTGCTTCACTAGATGTTTTACAATAGCCAATCCAAGTCCAGTCCCATTTACTTTTCTAGATTGTTCACTATCAACTCTAAAAAATCTTTCACTAATCCTTGGCAATAACTCTCTCGGAATGCCAATTCCTTCATCTTTAATATGTATCTCTAATAGTTCATTAGATTTTTTGAAAGAATGAATATAAATTTTTTTATTATCATAACTATATTTGACTGAATTACTTATCAAATTTGAAAACATTTCAATTAATTTATCTTGTTCTCCTATCACATGAAGATGTTGAGTATCCAAATTAGTTTCAATTAAAATATTTTTTTTACTTAAAGAATTTTGATAGAATTTTTGAACATATTCAATAACCTCTTGAATATTAATTTTATTTTTAGGTCTGATGTGTTCCTGTTGTTCAATTTTAGATAACGTTAAAAGATCTTTAATTAAGTCCTCCATTCTGACAGACTCCTTAAGCATCAAAGATAAAAAATTTTTTTTGGCTTCCTCATCTTTTTGAACACGATCTTCATTAATAGTTTCAAGACCTAGTTTGATAGTTTGTAGGGGCGTTCTTAGTTCGTGAGACACATTTGCAACGAAATCAGATTTTAATTTCTGAGTTTTAAACATATCTGTTAAATCTTTCATTAAAATAAATATTGACTGTCGATTTCCTAAAAAAAATGAAGGTGATAAAAAAATGCAAGTTTCGTAGACCTGATAAGTAGGATTTTTAGTTTCAACTTTAATAGCGATAGAATTTTTATTAGATATTACTTGATCAATACTATCTAAGAGCTCAGGTTTTCTTAGTATTTCTGCAATATGGTGATCTATGAGATTTTCCCCAAATCGTTCTTTAGCAGTTTTGTTTGCAAAAATTATATTTTTTTCTTTATCAATAATAATAATTTGATCAGGAATCTGATCTAATACTTTTTGTTCACTCTCAATTATATTATTAAATTCAGAATTATTATTTAAAACTACATTTGCTTTATTTTTTTTAAAAAAATTAAAGTAGATAAAACATAAAATAAAACCAGATAGAAAAAAAATAATTTCTTGCATAAAATTTGATAATTAAAGTTAATTTAGCACAACTAATGCGCAAGTGAATAACTTTCGATATTTATCCTATGATTTAAAAAAAGTTTACCTATAAATATTGGAGTTATTTTATGAGCTTATCTTTGTTTTATACCATTGTAGGTTTTGGTTTGGCAGGTTGGTCCGTTATTGCTAACGATTCCATTCAAACACTTGGCACCTACATGGCTTCCAAAATGAAGTGGTTTAAGTGGTATACGTTAGCTGGGGTCGCATCAATTGCCATGATCATTACCATTGTTTATGGATGGTATGTTTATGATGGAGATATTTCTTACGGTAGATTAACTCGAATTCCTTATCAAGAAGTATACTGGTATCATGCGGTTGCACCTTTAATTTTGTTATATTTAACCAATAAAGGAATACCAGTTTCAACTACCTTTTTAGTTCTTTCTGCTTTTGCATCTACAGTTGTGTTAGAAAAAATGCTTCTTAAAAGCGTTGTTGGTTATGGGGTTGCAGCTATTTTTGCTTATGCTTGTTGGGTTGTGATTGCAAAATTTATTAATGAGAAAAAAGATCATATTGAAAATGATTCCCAAAGAGCTTTTTGGCGTAATATAAAGTGGTGCACTTCGGCATTACTGTGGAGTACTTGGTTGATGCATGATGTGGCAAATATTGCAGTATATCTTCCTAGAAAATTAGAGCCATGGTTGCTTATTGTTGTTCTTGTTTATTTTACCATTTTACTTTTTTATCTTTTTTATACTAAGGGCGGTCATATTCAGGATGTTGTTCTTCATAAAACTGGAACTAGGTACGCAAGATCAGCAGCAATTATTGACGTAATTTATGCATTTGTTCTTTATTATTTTAAAGAATTAAATGATCTACCGATGTCAACTACCTGGGTATTTGTTGGCTTGTTGTGCGGAAGAGAGCTTGCGATTGCATCAGTTAATAAAGACTATCACTTCAAATATGCATTTCCAATTATTGGAAAAGATTTTTTAAAAATGATTGTAGGTTTGACTGTATCTGTAGCAATTGTTTTAGCCATTCATTATATTATTATACCGAACGGTCTTTTTGGTTTTAAATTTATCAAATAAACCATCTTTACTATTTCCTAATAAAGCTTTTTATATTGCTTTTGTTGTTAAAAGGTTTGAATTATAAGTTGGCTGATTAATTATCTAAAAGAATTTTAAAATGGTAGGATTTTTTCCTTTAGCATTTGTGTTGTTGTGGTCTTCAGCTTTTGTTACAGGCAAGGTAATTGTTGCAGACTCATCTCCTCTGGCTGCATTGCTGTTTCGCTTTAGTATAGTTACTTTAGGTTTTGTATTTTATTCTTTATTTACTAAGCAAAAAATATTGTACCCACTTGCTGAATCTAGCAAAGCGATGGCTACAGGAATTTTGTTTCATGGAATTTATCTAGGTGGTTGTTGGTATTCTTTTTCTAAAGGTATGCCAGCAGGAATTGTTGCTTTGATTGTAACCTTACAACCTATTTTAACAGCATTACTTGCAGGACCGTTATTAGGGGAGGTGGTGACCTGGAGGCAATGGGTGGGAATTTTTTTAGGTTTTAGTGGAACTTTATTAGTATTGGGATTTGATGCATTAAATGAATTTTCTATTATGGCATTAATTGCTTCCAGTATTGCTTTATTCGCAATTACTGCAGGAACCTTATGGCAAAAAAAAATAAGTTTAAATATGCCTCTCTCAGTTAGTAATATTTATCAATCTTTTGGAGCAAGTATTTTTCTTCTCGTTGCTTGCTACATATTGGAACAGCCATTTATTCATTTTACTACTTCTTTTATTTTGGCCATGTCATGGACAATTATTGCAGTATCCTTTGGAGCTTTTACCATTCTTATGTATTTAATTAAAACTGGATCTGCCAGTCAGACTTCTGCTTTATTTTTTTTAGTACCCTCTGTTACTGCTATTATAGGTTGGTCTTTTGTAGAAGAAGTTTTAACGGTCCAAGATCTTGTGGGATTTTTTGTTGCAACGCTAGGTGTTTATGTTGCCACTAGAAAAAATATAGTCGCAACATCTAAAAAAGTATAATTTTTATTAATCATTGTGATAAAGACAAATTTTGCATGAATAAAAATATTGCTATTGTAGGTTCTGGTATTGTGGGACTTTGTTCTGGTTATCATCTTTTAAAAAAAGGAAACAAAGTTACTTTTTTTGATAGAAACGAACCTGGAAGTGGAGCTTCTTATGGAAATGCTGGCTCTTTTTCTAATTATGGGGCGGTAGGATTAAATCAACCATCTATTTTTAAAAATTTACCAAAATATTTATTTAGTTCTTACTCACCTCTTTCTATTAAATTTAATTATTTAGTTTCTATTCTACCTTGGGCAATAAAATTTTTACAAAATTGTAACCCCAAATCTATGCGAGATACTGCTGAAAAAATGCACCATTTGCTTACTTTTTCTATAGCAGAATATGAGAAAATTTTTTCAGAAATTGGAGCTAGTCATCTCATGGAGCGAACTGGTGTTATGTATATTTATAATCATGAAAATGATCCAAGAGTAACAGAGTCTACCAAGTTAAGAGAATATTTAAAAGTCAAACAAGTTTTATTAACTAAACACGAAGTACATGATTTAGAACCAAATCTTAATCCTGTTTATGCTGGTGGAATTTTTTTTCCTACTGCTACACATACTAGAAATCCTAAAAAAATATCGGATATGATTTTTGCAAAATGTATAGAGATGGGTGCAAGTTTTATTCAAGATGAAATTAAATATATTACAAGTTCAACCATAAAATCAAACAGCAAAGAATATTCTTTTGATCAATTGCTAATTTCTGCAGGTGCCTTCTCCAAACAATTTACCAATCAGCTAGGAGAAAACATACCTCTGGAAACCGAGAGAGGTTATCATGTTCATTTTAAAGATAGTGACACCTTAATTAAAAGACCGGTTTGTTCTTTTGACTCAGGTGTGTATTTATCACCTATGGATCAAGGACTTCGAGCAGCAGGAACAGTGGAGTTTGCGGGATTAAAAAATCCCCCAACCCCTAAAAGAATTTCTTACGTAATTAGAGAAGCTAAAAATATGATTTTAGGTCTTCCCGATCCTTATGATAGCTGGTTGGGTTTTAGGCCAACTTTGCCAGATTTTGTACCGGTCATAGGAGAGTCTAAAAATTTTAATAATATTTTTTATGCTTTCGGTCATAATCATTTAGGTTGGACGTTGGGAGCTGTTACGGGAAGTATAATTTCTAAAATAATGTCTAAAGATGGTGTTAATTTAAACTTTGATAAATATAGTTCTTTAAGATTTAGTTAGGTAGCTGGTAGAAACGAAGCCAAATAATGCCTTAAAATAAAGGATTATTTTTTTAAACTAGGCGCTTTTTATCTTTTTTTCGATAAAATCTGGAAGCTCTTCTTGTTGGTTATTATTATCTTTATCGTCCTTAAATCCCTTAGGCTGGTAAGCATGAAGAACGTGCAATTTGCAATATACTCTGCTTTCCATAGGGTTTCTTCCACAGAAATAAAAATCTTTTTCATCAGGATGACCGATCGGCCATCTGCAAGTTTTGTCTGTTAATTTTTCTAATGGAATTGGATTTTCTGGTTCAAAATCTTTTTCAATGACAATTGCTCTTAGACCTCTAGGTCGTCTTTGTCTTCTTTCACCAGAAACAGAATTTTCATTAAAAACTCGATTATTAATTTTAGGAGCCGAAATCATTCTAGATTGAGCTCTACCTTGAAGACCAAGTCTGTGAGATTTTCCTATGACAGCATTTCTTGAGATACCATTTCCTAGCATCTTAGAAATTTGACTGGCAGTATGTCCTTCTGCCCAAAGTTTCTTAAGTTCTTCTGTTTTTTCTTCTGTCCAAGCCATTTTGCAGGGTTATAGTACTATATATTGGATAAACAAGAAAATAAAACACAAGATGTTGATTAAAAAATTCATGTTTTTCAGCGATTTACGATTAATTTCAATTATATCCACATTTTTGTGCATTTTTCTCACTATAATTGATACTAGAATATTTTATGACGACAATTGATCAAAAATACAAAATTGGAACGAGAAGATTTGGCAAAGTAAATTGGGTTGGATTGTACACTCTCTATATTAAAGAAGTTTTAAGATTTTTTAATGTCTGGATACAAACGGTTCTTTCTCCGGTAGTTACATTCTTTCTTTTTTTGGCTGTATTTAGTTTAGCGGTTGGCAATGGCAGAGCTGATGTGCTTGGTCATAATTTTTCTACTTTTTTAGTACCAGGATTAATTGTTATGCAGATGATGCAAAACGCTTTTGCCAACACTTCTTCTTCAATCATGATTTCTAAAATGCAAGGGAACATTGTTGATTTATTGTATCCACCTTTATCAGCTACAGAGGTAACCGTTGCGATGTTAGCAGGAGGAATTACTAGAGGTCTGGTAGTTGGTTTTGTATCTATTTGTGTTTCTATTCTTTTTATTCATGTGCCCTATTCATAATATTTTTATTATCTTTATTTTTGGATTTTTAGGATCTGCTTTGCTTTCAAGTCTTGGTTTTTTAGCAGGCTTGTGGTCTGAAAAGTTTGATAATATGGCAGCCGTTACAAATTTTATTATTGTTCCTCTCTCTTTTTTATCTGGAACTTTTTATTCTATTAGAAATTTAAATATTTATATAGAAACGATTAGCAGTCTGAATCCTTTTTTTTATGTAATAGATGGTTTCAGGTATGGTTTTTTAGGAGCTTCTGACGGTTCTTTAGTAACGGGATTGATTGTGTTGATAATTACTAATATTATTACTTGGTATTTTTGTTACTTTTTATTTAACAAGGGTTATAAATTAAAATTTTAAAATAATATTATGAGCGCTGTTCTAGGAACATATAACAGAAGAGATGTTTCTTTTTCCAAAGGAAAAGGATGTTATCTTTATGCAGTGAATGGAGATCAAGTATTTAGATTTTGTTTCTGGTATTGCTGTAAATTCTCTTGGTCACTGTCATGAACATTTGGTGAAGACAGTACAAAAGCAAGCAGAAAATTTATGGCATGTCTCTAATGCTTTTATTATTCCAGAGCAAGAAAGATTGGCACAAAGATTAGTAGATCATACATTTGCAGATTATGCAGTGTTTATGAATTCTGGAGCCGAGGCTACTGAGGCAAGTATTAAAATTGCTAGAAAATATTTTCATGAATTGGGAAAACCAGAAAAAAATAGAATTATAACTTTTGCAGGAGCTTTTCATGGAAGAACTCTCGCAGCACTGTTTGCAGCAAATAATCCGGAACATGTTAAAGGATTTGGTCCTAAGGTAGATGGATTTGATCAAGTACCTTTCGCAGATCATGATGCGTTAAAAAAAGCTATTAATTCCAGTACCGCTGCGATTATGGTGGAAAGTATTTTCGGTGAGGGTGGAGTAAAAGTTTTGCCTAATGAGTGTTTAGTGGGATTAAAAAAACTTTGCGAACAACATGACATTTTACTTATTTTAGATGAGGTTCAGTGCGGGGTAGGAAGAACAGGAAAATTCTTTGCTTTTGAATGGGCTGGAATTGAGCCAGACATTGTTCCAATTGCGAAAGGCATAGGGGGAGGATTTCCAATTGGTGCTTGCTTGGTTAATAAGAAAGTTTCTATTGGAATGAAGCCAGGTACCCACGGTAGCACTTTTGGTGGCAACCCACTTGCAATGAGCGTAGCAAATGCAGTGCTGGATATTATTTTAGAAAAAGGTTTTTTAGAAAAAGTGCAAGTGGTAGGAAATTATTTTGAAGAGCAATTAAAAAAACTTCAACACAAATATCCAAATGTTATTAGTGATGTTAGAGGAAAAGGGTTGTTAAGAGGAATACAGATTAAGGGAGATAGTGTACAATTTTTAGATCAATTATTTAAAAATAAAATGTTGGGCGTGAAAGCTTCGGAAAATGTTATCAGATTACTTCCTCCGCTCATAGTTACTAAAAAAGAAATTGATGAAGGAATTAATATTTTGGAAAAAACTGCAAAGGAATTTATCTAATGAAACACTTTTTAGATTTGGCTCATATCGATAAAAAAGAACTCAGAACTATTCTTGAAGAAGCTAAAAGAAGAAAAAAAAATTCCTCCAAAACTAGTAAAGTTTTAGTTACTGATCCAAGCAATGCCAAAGATAAATTGCTACTAATGATTTTTGAAAAACCATCTACCAGAACTAGATTATCTTTTGATTTAGCCATGAGACAGTTGGGTGGACAAACTATAGTTATGAATTCTAATGATATGCATTTAGGAAAAGGTGAAGAAAGTATTGAGGATACCGCTAAAGTTATTTCCTCTTTTTCAGATATTGTCATGTTTAGAACTTTTGCTCATAAATCATTAATTGAATTATCCAATTTATTAACAGTTCCATTGATTAATGGTCTTACTGATCACTCTCATCCTTGCCAATTATTAAGCGATGTCATGACCTTTGAAGAAATAAAAGGTTCTATTAAAGGAGCAAAACTTGCATGGATTGGTGATGGAAATAATGTAACTAACTCTGCAATTGAGGCTGCAGTTCAATTTGACTTTCAATTAAACATTTCTTGTCCCAAAGGTTATATGCCTTCCAAAGAAAGTATTAGACTGGGCAGAATCTAAGAATGGTAAAATAGTTATTTTTAAAGATCCATTAAAAGCTGTTGAAGGCGCTGACTGTATTATGGCAGATAAATGGATTTCCATGGGAGACAAAGTGGATAAAAAGAAAAAAAAGAAAGATCTAAAACCATATCAAATAAATAAAAAACTAATGAGCCACGCCAATAAAGGTGCAATTTTTATGCATGTATTGCCTGCTGCCAGAGGAGAAGAAGTTACCTCTGATGTTATTGACGGCAAACCATCTGCTGTTTGGCAACAAGCAGAAAACAGATTGCATGGACAAAAAGCAATTATTGATTGGTGCTTAGATTAGTCTTTCCAAAAAGACGGTACAAATAAAACTAAAACTGTAAAAAACTCTAATCTTCCCAATAACATAGCAAAACTGAGGTACCATTTGGTTATATCAGGTAGATACTTAAAACTTCCATTCGGTCCAACCACATCTCCAATTCCAGGACCTACATTTGAAATACTGGTAGCAGCAGCGGATAGAGAAGTAATAAAATCAAGTCCAGAAAAAGAAAGTAATGCAATAAGAATAAAAAAAGAAAATATATATAAGAAAACAAATGTTAAAACAGAAGTGACCACAGTATCTCCTATAATTTCACCCCTATACTTCATGGGAAACACTCCGTTTGGATAAATAATTTGTTTAATTTGTTTTTTGATAAATAAATTTAATATCTGAAATCTAAATATTTTAATTCCGCAAGTAGTAGAGGCTGTGCAGCCACCAACCAGCATTAACATAATAAAAAAGAAAGAAGTAAAGTTTCCCCAAGATCCAAAATCTTCAGTAGTAAATCCTGTACCAGTAGTAATTGAAACAATATTAAAAAGAGATTCCCTAATATTGTGCGGAAGAGATTCTTTTACAAAAAAGTAGCAGTAGGTAATGACTATTATAGAGCTCCAAAAGAGAAAAATTAAAAAACCCTTAATTTGAGGATCTTTATAAAATACAAAAATATCTCCTTTAATAAACTTTAGATAGGTTAAGAAAGGAACGCTTCCGCAAATCATAAAAATTATTGTAATGATTTCAATAGGAACAGAGTCAAAATGACCAAGAGAGTCTGTGTAGGTAGAAAACCCACCAGTCGAAATAGTAGTAAATGAATGTGCTATGGCATCAAATACACTCATGCCATATAAATAAAAACTAAATGCACAAATAGCTGTTAGAGCAAGATAAATTTTAGCACAAACCAAAGCAATTTCTTTTGAGCTTGGTAATATTTTTTCAAACTCAGCACCTTCTGATTTAAAGAGTGACATTCCACCAATATTTAAAAGAGGAAGGATTGTGATAGCCATTACCACGATTCCAATACCACCCAGCCATTGAAGTAGTGCTCGCCAAATTAATACTCCTTTAGAAGCAACTTCAATTTTATCTAATATGGTTGAACCCGTAGTAGTGATACCAGACATTGACTCAAAAAAAGCGTCTGTAAAAGAAAGATTTAAGGAGGAATACATTAGAGGAAAACTTGCAAATAAAGTTACCGCAATCCAAGAAAAAGAAGTCATCATAAATGCTTCTTTAATATTTAATACTTTACGTTCAGTTTGATTGCTAACAAGTAATAAGTATCCAATAAAAATTGAAAAAAAAGACCAAAATAAAAAATTATGAGATTTATCTCCTATAGTAATTTCCACTAAATAGGGAATAAGCATAAACAACCCAAGAATAATAAGTAAAGCACCTATAACTAAAAAAACTGTTTTTGTTCCATCTTTCATAATTTTACTAACGAATCCAAAAATATATTAATTTGTTTTTAAAACAAATGATGATTCATTGGAAAATACATGACAAAATTTTGCTTTTTGAGTTATAAGGAATGAATTTCTTAAATGATAGATAACGAGTATTTAGAATCAAAAGCTTGGCCGTTCGTAGAAGCAAAAGCATTATTGTCCAAAAGAAAAAAACTTTTAGAAAAAAAGGGATACGTTCTATTTCAAACAGGCTATGGTCCCAGTGGATTGCCGCATATTGGAACGTTTGGTGAGGTATGCAGAACAACCATGGTAATCCAGGCGTTTAAAAAAATTTCTGATATTCCTGTTAAGTTATTTACCTTTTCAGATGACATGGACGGCTTGAGAAAAGTTCCAGATAATATTGTAAATAAAAAAGTGTTAGAGGATAATTTGCACAAACCACTAACTAAAGTTCCTGATCCATTTGGAAAATTTAATAGTTTTGGAGAACACAATAATCAAATGCTAAAAAGTTTTTTAGATAAATTTGGCTTTCATTATGAATTTAAAAGCTCCACTGCACTGTATCAATCAGGAATTTTTGATGAAGCGCTTAAATTAGTTTTGGAAAAGTATGATGATATTATGAATGTCATATTACCGACCCTGGGTGATGAAAGAAAAAAATCATACAGCCCTTTTTTGCCAGTTTGTCCTGTGACAGGAAAAGTTCTTGAGGTCGCAATTTTAGAGCGAGATATTAAAAATAGTGAGATTGTTTACGAAAGTGAATGGAAAAAAATTTAAAACCAAAGTTACGGGCGGTCATTGTAAATTACAGTGGAAAGTGGATTGGGCCATGAGATGGCATGCATTACAAGTTGATTTTGAAATGTATGGAAAAGATTTAATTCCTAGTGCCGAATTATCAGAAAAGATCTGTAAAATTCTTGGGCACACTCCGCCTAATGGATTTTATTATGAATTGTTTCTAGATGAAAAAGGTGAAAAAATTTCTAAATCAAAAGGAAACGGAATTTCCATTGAAGATTGGCTTACTTATGCAAGTCCAGAAAGTTTATCTTTATATATGTTTCAAAATCCACAACGTGCAAAAAAATTGTATCCTCAGGTTATTCCAAAAGCGGTTGATGAATATTTGTCTTTTTTAGATAAATTTCAAGAACAGCCTATGAAAGAGCAATTAGGTAATCCAGTTTGGCACATTCATAATGGCAACCCTCCCAAAGAAAAAACTATTATTACTTTTGGAGTGTTATTAAACTTAGTAAGTGCCAGTAACGCCAACAATGAAGAGGTGCTATGGAAATTTGTTAAAAATTTCAGACCAGATACTGACAGATCCAAACATCCTATTCTGGAAGGTTTAATTAAAAATGCCATTTCTTATTTTAACGATCACGTGAAAATTCATAAAAAATATAGAGCAGCTAATGATCAAGAAAAGAAAGCTTTATTAGAGTTAAATGAAGAAATAAAAAAAATGCCAGAGGGGATGACACCTGAGGAAATACAAACCATTGTTTTTACAGTGGGAAAAAACTACTACCCCAAAGAAGAATTGAGAAATTGGTTTAAAGCTATTTATGAGATTGTGTTTGGTGATGAACAAGGACCAAGAATGGGATCTTTTATTTGTTTTTTTGGTAAACAAGAAACTATAGATTTGATTAATAAGTCATTAAATAGAGATTAATTGCAGATGATATATCAAATGATAAGCTCACTGCTTCAAAAAGCAGATCCAGAACTTGCTCATAATTTAGCAATTCAATTTTTAAAAAATGATTATTTGCCTTTACAATTATTTCAAAAAAAATTTTCTAAAAAATTAGAAATTAATATTTTAGGAAAAAATTTTAAACATCCTGTAGGATTGGCAGCTGGTTTTGACAAGAATGCTGAAATTTATAACTCTATATTTAAATTAGGATTTAGTTTTGCAGAGGTAGGAACAGTCACGCCTTTGCCACAACCAGGAAATCCTAAACCAAGAGTGTTTAGGTTAAGCGAGGACCGATCTATTATTAATCGATTAGGTTTCCCAAGTTTGGGGATGAAAGAAGTTAGATCTATTATAGAAAAAAAAACTCCCAAGGGAGTTTTGGGTATTAATATAGGACCCAATAAAGAGAGTAGTTCAAAAATTGAAGATTATTTAAATTGTTTTGAGAATTTTTGTAACCTTTGCGATTATATTTGTATTAATATTTCTTCTCCCAACACTCCCAATCTTAGAGATTTGCATGAAAAAGATAAAATTCAAGAATTATTAGTTTCTATCAAGAACAAACAAAAACAATTACATAGTCAAACGAAAATTCTTCTTAAAATATCTCCAGATATTAATGATCAAAATATCTCTGAGCTAGCAACAATTCTTTTAGATCAAAAAATAGATGGGGTAGTACTCACCAACACCACCATTTATAGAAGCGATAATTTACTTAGTTCTAATAAAGTAGAAGTGGGTGGTTTGTCTGGAGAGTCGCTAGAATTAATTTCTAACACCATCATTAAAAAATTTTATAAAATATTAAAAAACCAAATACCAATTATTGGTGTGGGTGGTGTTCATGACGGACAATCTGCTTTAAGAAAAATTAAATCTGGAGCTTCCTTATTGCAGCTGTATACCGCTTTAGTTTACAAAGGACCAAATATCGTAAATAAAATCAATGAAGAATTAGTAAAACTTTTAGAACTTGAAGGGTTCGAGAGTTTACAGGATGCCGTAGGTAAAGATTGCGTAGATTAAAATCAGATGACTGATAATTACATTTGCAGTAAGAATTAATCTCATTCGCATATATTCTGGCAAATGATTATTAGTAGTTTTTTGGTCACAAATATAAATTAATATATAGATTAAAATATAAATAATGATTTTAAGAAGGTAAGTTACAAATAATTCTGAAATCATCGCTATTAATGGAAAACTTACCGATACAAATTTAAATAATAAATTTTCTTTTTGTTTAGGTAATGTAATTAATTTCATCCACAAAGAGCCCGATAAAAAACAAAGAATAATTACTGAATACAAGAAAAATATATCAAGAAAGAAAGTATAACTCTCAAAAATTGTTAATAGAGAAAAGGTGTAAAATGGGATTAATCCAGAATATCCTAAAATATTATTAATTTTATGTGAGTTCATTAAATAAATCTTTTGAACCCATAGGCTGCAATCACCCCAACTAAAATAGCTATAATCATAGAACTAATTGCATACAGACTGGGAAAATTTTGTGACAAGTGAACAATTATTTCAGTAACAAAATTTAACGATGGTTGGTTAGTGTGTGAAATAGTAATGTCAGCACTAGGAATAATTTTTTGAAATAGCAAGTCATAGCCAAACTTAAATCCAAAAATTAAAACTAAAATAGACATCATGGCTCTAAGCTCTTCACTTTTGAGTCGGCCACTTATTTTTGTTCCAAGTTGTGCTCCTATAACAGAACCTACCACTAAAATAAGAACTAAATATATATCTATCGTATTGTTACTAAGGGCATGTAAAAAAGTTACAATCATCATAATAAAAATCATGATAAAAAGTGACGTTCCGGGAACCAGACGAGCCGGCATTCCTAAAATATAAATCATAATTGGAACTAGCAAAAATCCTCCACCCACCCCTAACATAGATGAAAGGACTCCTACTACTATTCCAAAAAAAATAGGAGGAATAATGCTGATATATAATTTTGATTTTTTGATTCTTGTTTTAAAAGGAAGGTTGTGTACCCAGTAGTGTTTGTGCAATCTAGTTCTAATAAATCGGTTTAATTGAATTCTTCTTATTTCAATTAAGCTTTCAATTAGCATGGACAGGCCAATGGTAGTGAGCAAAATGCAGTACATAATAGAAATGATATTATCTACTGAACCTTTCGCTAGAAAAAATTTAAAAAGTATAATTCCAGTAAAAGAACCTACCACTCCTCCTGCGATAATTAACAAACCCATTTTAATATCAAGTTGATTTTTAAACCAATGCGCCAACGTGCCAGATACAGAGGCTGCTAAAATATTATTGGCTCCATTTGCAACAGCATAAATCGGGGGTATTCCAAGAAAAATTAAAATAGGAGTAATTAAAAAACCACCTCCAATGCCTAACAGGCCAGCAAAAAAACCAACCACGAGACTTATAATTAAAAGGGTTGACTACATTGATGGAAACATCTGCAATTGGTAAGTAAATCTGTAGCATTAATTTAAACGAAAACTCATTAAATATGCAATATTCTTCAAGGAGTTAAATGTCAAATTGGCAAAATAATAACTTGACCACAAAACTTTATCAAAATATACCCCTTGCCGGAGAAGCTTATGGCAAATTTATGTGAATTAACTGGAAAAAGACCAATGAGTGGTCACAAAGTCAGTCACGCGAATAATAAAACTAAAAGGAAGTTTTATCCCAACATTAAAAAAGTAACTTTAAGAAGCGAAATTCTTAATAAAAATATAAGATTTAAAATATCTACTAGAGCTTTAAAAGCTGTTGATTACAGAGGTGGTATCGACGAATTTTTAATTAGAGCAAAAAATAAAAAATTAGCTTTGCGAGTAAGAAAAATAAAAAAAGCAATATTAGCTAAAACTCAATAATTTTTTGAATAATATTAAAATTATTCCATTTGTTTTTTTAATGATGCTGGTAGTTTTGGCATCTAATTATTTAGTGCAGTTTCCTTTTCAATTTTTACAACTTGATAATATTTTAACTTGGGGAGCTTTTACTTATCCTGTTGCTTTTTTAGTGACAGATATTGCCAATAGATTGTATGGGTTTACTTTTACTAAAAAAGTAATTCTTATAGGTTTTATTTGGGGAGTGATTGTTTCATATTTTTTTACTCTAAGCCCAATTGATTTAATTGGAATTCGAATTGTGATTGGTTCCGGGACCGCTTTTTTAATTGCTCAAATGATGGATGCAAAAATTTTCGATAAATTGAGAAATAGTAAGCAGTGGTTTGTTCCTCCTTTTGTTTCTTCTTTATTTTCTTCCATAACAGATACTGCTTTATTCTTTTTCATTGCTTTTTATGGAACGGATGTTCCTTGGATAACACTAGGTTTGGGGGATTTTTGTGTAAAAATGATTATGGCAGTAGTAATGTTAATTCCCTTTAGAATTATTATTGCAAATTTTGTATCAGTTAAGAGTTCGTCTATCAGCTGAAAATAATTCTACCAATCTATCAACCATAGCATCTCCTAGTTCTTGAACATCAGCAATTTTAATAGCTTGTTTGTAGTAATTAGAAACATCATGACCAATTCCAATAGCATTAATTTCAACATCTTTATTATCCTCTATCCATCCGACTACTTTTTTTAAATGTTGCTCCAAGTAGTTTCCGGAATTGACGGATAAAGTGGAGTCATCTACCGGAGCGCCATCCGATATAACCATGATAATTTTTCTTTCTTCTTTTCTTTTTTTTAATCTATGAAAAGCCCACAAGATTGCTTCTCCGTCAATATTTTCTTTAAGAATTCCTTCTTTTAACATCAAACCTAAATTATTTTTGGCTCGTCTCCAGGGAGTATCTGCAGATTTGTAAATAATATGACATAAGTCATTAAGTCTTCCCGGATTGTTTTTTTTATTTTTCATCCATAGCTCTCTGCTTTTTCCACCTTTCCAATTGAGTGTAGTAAATCCTAAAATTTCAACTTTTACAGAGCATCGTTCCAGAGTTCTTGATAAAATATCAGCACATATTGCTGCGATACTAATGGGTCGTCCTCGCATAGAACCAGAATTATCTATTAATAAAGTTACGACCGTATCTTTAAATTCAATATCTTTTTCTTTTTTGTAAGATAAAGAATTAAATGGATCCATAATTACTCTCGGTAATTTAGAAGCATCTAAAATTCCTTCTTCTAAATCAAAATTCCAGGATCTATTTTGTTTGGCCAGTAGTTTTCTTTGTAATTTGTTGGCTAATCGAGATATAAAATTTTGTAAATTAGACAGCTGCATATCTAAATTACCTCTGAGTTTTCTAATTTCTTCTTCAGAAATTAAATCTTTAGCGTCAATAATCTTATCAAATTGATTAGTGAAAATAGAATATTTTTTAGGATCCCCATCCTTTAGGGGTGGACGAACACCTTCAGGTAAATTTTCATCGTCACTTTCTTCCAACATCGCTTCCTGATCACTCATACTAGGGTCAAACTCTATTTCTGGAACGATATTATCCATTTCAAATTCTTGATTTTTTGATTGTTGATTTTCTTCTTCCATAGATTGTTGCTGATTTTGATTATCTGGATTGTTTTCATCGCTATTTTCATTTTCTATATTCTCTGGTTCACTTTTTTGGTCATTTATTTCTAACTCTTCAATAATAGAATTTACTAATTGGGTGTAAGCTTGCTGGTTGTTGATAGAAGTATGGAGATCTTTGAGTTTGTTTAATATTTTTTTATCAAACAAATCATCCCAGCGTTTAAAATCTTGTTTTTTACTTTCATCAATGACAAGATTCATCATATTTTTTCGTAAATAAGCTTCAAATGCATCTGCTATAAAATTTTGCGAATGTACTTCGCTATGCAAAATTCTTTTTTTATAAAAGTTATTTAAATTTTTTTGGATACCTAAATATTCATCTGATCCTATTTTTTCATATCTAATTTTTTCAGCTATTTTATAAAGGCTTTTGCTTACTTTTCCCTTGGGTTCATTTTTTTTAGATATAGACTCGTCATTATAGCGAATACGCAAAGCCTCAGAGTCTGCTATAGCTCTTGCTTCTAAAATTTCATCAGTACTATTTATAGAGTGAATTTTTGGAATAGTGATTTTTGCTATTTTTTTTTGCTCATCAGCGGTAATAGTATTTCTAGCGATTGCTTTTGCAGTTGAAAATACAGCGTTCTTAAAATTTTCTATTGCTTGTTTATTTTCCATTATTTTTTCCTACTGAGGATTCAGTAGAAGTGGAATTGATCTCATGCCCAAAACATCTTTGATAATATTCTGCAACAATTGATCTTTCAAGCTCATCGCATTTATTTAAAAAAGATATTTTAAAGGAATGTGCTAAGTTTTTAAAAATATTATAGTTATCAGACCAAGTTATGACGGTTCTAGGACTCATCACCGTAGAAATGTCTCCATTCGCAAAACCTTTTCTAGTCAAGTTGGCTACCTTTACCATATTGCTAACTAGTTTTTTTCCGTCAGGATTATTCAAGAATTTGCATTTTGACAAAATAATAGCTTCTTCTTTTTCGGGAGATAAATAATTTAATGTAGTTACAATATTCCATCGGTCCATTTGACCCTGATTAATTTGCTGCGTTCCGTGGTACAGACCACTCGTATCACCCAGTCCAATAGTATTCGTGGTTGCAAACAGCCTAAAACAATTATGTTGTTTAATTACTTTGTTTTTATCAAGTAAGGTAAATTTTCCGTCACTTTCTAATACTCTTTGAATGACAAACATAACATCTGGTCTTCCTGCATCATATTCATCAAATACTAAGGCCACTGGATTTTGTAGAGACCAAGGAAGAACACCTTCTTTGAATTCTGTAATTTGTTTATTATCTTTAATGACTATTGCGTCTTTTCCAATCAAATCTATTCTGCTGATATGACTATCTAGGTTTACTCGAACACAGGGCCAATTTAGTCTAGCAGCTACTTGCTCAATATGCGTAGATTTTCCAGTTCCATGAAAACCCTGAATTAATACTCTTCGGTTATAAGCAAATCCTGCCAGAATAGCTAAAGTAGTATCTTTATCAAAAATGTAACTCGTATCTAATTCTGGGACATATTCGTTTTTTTGGGAAAATGCATCTACCGTCAAGTCACTATCAATGCCAAACACTTGTTTAACAGATATTTTGATATCTGGCGTATTTTCAAAAGTAGTAACAATACTCATGCAACCTCTGTGTTTTTATTAATAGAATTATTTAAAAAAGTATAAGCAAGCGTAATCTCTTTTAATTTTTCTTCGTATTTTTTATTTCCAGCATTAATATCAGGATGATATTTTTTCACAAGTTTTTTGAATTGGGCCCTGATATCACTCCAGTTTACGTCGGTATTTAATTCCATTTTTTTTAAAGCCATCGTTTGTGTGTGGTTATATTTGTTTCCAGCGTAAGTAGAAGAATTTTTAAATTTGTTAAAAAAAAGCAGCTCATCTTCAATTGCATTGTTCCATAACTTTTGAAAAAAAGCATCTTGATTTCCAAATTTTTGTGTTTTTTTATGAAAAGTTAAATCGTCATACATAAAATTTTCTATCTCTGTTTGTGTCATGCCGTCAAAAAAATCCCATTTTTGATTATAAATTTTGATGTGTTCTTCACAAAACCACAAAAAAGTGTCGACGTCTTTACTGGGGGCTTTGAATTCTCCTATTTGTTTGCATTCTTCCCAGTCACATTCAATCTTTTGTTTTTGAATATGTTCATCATAATGATCGAAACAGTACCAGTGATATTCTTTATTTTTTTTATCTTTAATAAGAACTTGTTTGAAAGCCCTTTCTTTGCATTGGTATTTTTCACAATTTTTTTTCATAACCACTAAAAACTGATACTATAATAAATAAAAAAAATATGGAAAAAAATCTTGCACCTTTTATCAAGAAAAAATTACAAAATTCACTGGGATTGCAATTTATTGAAGTTATTAATAATTCTTCTTTACATCAGCATCACGTCTCTTCGCCCAAAACTGGCAATAGTCATTTTAAACTAGTAATATCGAGTAAAGAAATGCAAGGACTTAGTCGCATTCAGATTCATAGAAAAATTTACGAGGAACTAAAAGAAGAGCTTAGCGAGTATATTCATTCTTTAGAAATTATTATTAATGAATAGAATTTTCTTTTGGTAAGATTAATTTAATTTGGGTAATTTGATTTTTATTTTTATTCATTATTTCATAGCGAATATTATCAAAAGAAAAAATTTGTCCAACTTCTGGAAAAGATTCGGTTTTGTGAATAATGTAGCCAGCTATGGTAGAAGATGTGTCATCAGGAATTCGAATATCTAGTTCTCGGTTGATATCTCTTATGTTCACATTTCCTCGAATTCGGTATGTTAGACTATCAATTTTTCTTATTCCTATAGTAGAAGAGTCTTTTTCATCAAAAATATTTCCTACAATTTCTTCAATAATGTCTTCCATAGAAATTAATCCCATCAATTCTCCATATTCGTCTACCACAAAAGCTAACTTTTCTTTTCTTTGAATAAATTCATTCAATTGATCTTTAGCTTTAGTGGTTTCCGGAATAAACCATGGTTTGATCAGATTTTCTCTAATTTTATTTATATCTAGTTGACCTTCATTATTTAAATTAGACAAAACATTTTTTGCATGAATTAATCCTAAAATATTATTAGGGTTATTTTTCCAAACTGGAATTCGACTAAAAGAACTTTGTGAAATTTTAGAAAAAAATTCTTCATTATTATCTAAGTCGATTGAATAAATATTAGTTCTATGAGTCATGATTTTTTCAACGGTAATTTCTTTTAGATCTAAAATTGCATTAAGCATGTCTCCTTCATCTTTTAACAATCTTCCCTCATCCTCGTGCATATTAATAATATTTCTAATGTCTTCCCTAGCTGATTTAGAGGTAACTTTAGTTTCAGTGTCTATTCTCATGATTTTAAAGAAACACCAGTTAATTAATTTTAAAAGAAGCATAATGGGAGTGATTATTTTAGAGAAAAAATATAAATATTTGCTTATCGCTAGGGCAAATCGGTCTGGTTTTAATAATGCATAGTTTTTAGGCAAAACTTCAGAAAAAATAACTATCAATAAAGACATGGCAATGGTTGAATAAAGAATTCCCTTGTTGCCATAATATTTAATCAAAATTGCCGTAGCCAGAACGGAAGCTAATATGTTAACAAAATTGTTACCAATCAGCAGAGAACTGATTAAGTCATTTTTTTTTTCAATTAGTCGTAACAGTAGCTTTGCTCTTTTGTCTCCACGAATAGCTAATTTATGAATTTTGCTTTTAGAAACAGAGGTAATAGAAGTTTCTGACCCCGACATAAGCCCAGACAGAAGAAGTAAAATGATTACTATAAAAATTGATAATAAAAGATCCTCAGACATTTTTTAATTCATTTTTAATAAATGGGATGAGTGAGCTTTCCAGTTTTGTTTTGAAAATAAATGCTTTTCCAATTGTTTTGAGTAATATTAAATTAATAGAATTGGAGTTATTTTTTTTATCTTTTTGCAAAATATTTGAAAATTGTTTGAGCTGATTAAGTTTTAAATATTTTTGGATAGAATAATTTAACTTAAGCTGTTCGTATAAATTTTTAATCTTATTAAATTCAGTTTTTTTTAAAAATCCTAAATGTACAGATATTTTACTTGCCGCAAACATTCCTATGATGACAGCTTCTCCATGATTGAGTTTGGAGGAGTATTTTAAGTGAGATTCTAAGGCGTGTCCTAACGTATGACCAAAGTTTAAGATAGCTCGTAAGCCTTTTTCTTTTTCATCTTTTCCAACAACAATTGCTTTACTTTTACAACTTATCTCAATTGCTTTTGATAGAGATGCGTCGTTTGATCGTTCAATAATATCTGACCCATACTTGCAAAGCCATCCAAAAAATTTCTTATTCATAATTAGTGAATATTTTAATATTTCGGCAAATCCTGAAATCATTTCTCTTCTTGGCAAGGAACGTAAAACTTGTATATCAATAAGTACAAATTTTGGATGATAAAAAGTTCCAATTAGATTTTTACCAAAGTCATTATTTACTCCAGTTTTCCCACCCACTGAAGAATCTACTTGTGCAAGAAGGGTGGTAGGAACTTGAATAAAATTAACACCTCTTTTAAAAATACTTGCAGCTAATCCTGCGACATCTCCAACTACGCCGCCACCAATCGCAACGATTGTATCATTTCTATCAAAATTATTTTTGGTTAAAAAATTTAATATTTTGTTCACTTCGAACAAATTCTTATTTTTTTCACCAGCTGGTATCATTAATAAATAATGAACATGAGATTTGGGTAAAGAAAGTTTTATTTGTTGGTAGTAAGATTTTGGAATTTGAAGATTACTTATAAATAAAATTTTTTTTGAAAGATTACAGTGTTTAGAATAAAATTTATTAAAATTACTTAAAATGTTTTTTCCAATAAAAATTGGGTACTTGTTATTTTTTAATGGAATATTAATTTTTTTTAATAGTTTCATAAATATTTTTTTATTTCTTGAACAACTTTTTTTTTATTCATTTCACTAGCTTCAATTTTTACTGTTGCTAATTGATAAATAGGGGCTCGTTCTTTAAGGATACTTTTAACAGAATCTTCAAGTTTTTCATAATTTAACATCGGCCTAATTTTATTGGACGAATTAATTCTTTTGGCTATTGTTTTGGAGTTTACATCAATCCATATCGATACTGATTTTTTTTGGACGATTTGTCTAACTTTGCTATTTAAGAAAGCGCCACCCCCTAAGGATACAACTTTTTTTTTACCATCAATTAGATTTATACAAATTTTTTCTTCAATTTTACGAAAATAACTTTCACCTTTGGTTTTAAAAATATCTTCAATTTTCATATTAAGTTTTTTTTCAATTTCGTGATCACTATCAAAAAATTTAATTCCTAAATTAAGAGCAAGTTCTTTGCCTATTGAGGTTTTTCCAGACCCCATCATTCCCGTCAAAACAATGGTATTATTCATTGATCTTTAATATTATATAAATTATTAACATATTTTAGACTTAAATTTTTATATACTAAATTCATCAATGTTGAAAAATAAACCTGTATTAATAATTCTTTTGATTATTTCAGTCATTTTAGGAGTGATGCTGCTAGTCAATACTTTAGATATATCACCAGCATCAAAACCTGTGGAAAAAAAGTTGCCTAATGAAAAAATTTTGGAAGTTATCAAATAAATTATTACTAAGTTCCTTTTTTTGTTGTGTGCTGTTAGCGCAACCTAGCTTGTCTGAAACCAAAGATATTTGGCAACAATCTAAAAATATTAAACCTATAGAAAATAAAGAAAACCTAGAAATTCAAAATAAAATTGAATTGCCACCTACAACCATTGGATCCATTCCTAAAACTGAATTGCAGATTTCCAGCATTAATCAGTCAGCAATAGAAAAGCAAGACCGAGAAGTTATATTTGGAATCTACGATCCTAAAACAACTAATATTCCAATTAACTTTTGGAGAAATATTCCCTCCAACGTGTTTGATAATTTGGGATCTGAAATGTTTAAATCTGACAATTCTTTATCTACCAATGAGTTAATAAAAAAAATATTTTTTAGTAAAACTAATTTATCTAATTTAGACGATAAAGGTCTAGGCTATTTAAATTTTGCGAGTAGTTATTTAGCAAAAAGTAAAAATACTAAATTAATTGACTCTGTCATTGATCAAAATGATCTTCTTTTAAATAACGAAAAATTATTAGACTTTTTAGTGAGTAGTAATTTTTCATCCTATCAAATTGATAAAGCTTGCAAGTATGCAGTGAATTTAGGAGCTGAGATTAAAAATTATGAATTGCAAAAAATTAAAATATTTTGTCTGGTGAAAGCTAAAGAAAATAAAAAAGCTCTGGCGAATTTGGAATTAATTAGAGAAGGTGGATTTAAGGATGAGTTTTTTATTCAAAAAATAAATTATCTGTTAGGAATGTTATTATCTAGACCGGGCGAACCAAAAACTGATACCCTGATAAATATACACCTCTCATCTTTGACGGACCCAGAATTCAATCCTAGCTTTTCTGTTTTTCAAGGTGATGTAAACAAAACAAGATATTTTTTTAATAGTCCTTTTGTAACAAAGTCTTTAATTGCCAATAAGGATAACAAGACAGAAAAAAAAGAATTTTCTACTGATGAGGACTTCTCGTTAATTCAATTTTTGGAGGAAGGATCCAATTTAGGGAATTTTTCAGTAGATAAAATTTACTCAATTTATAAAAAAATCATTTTTGGTATTGATGACTTATTACTACCTCAGGAAGTTTATTTAAAATATCATCCGGTAAAGGGAAGGGCATTGCTGTATCAGTCGGTCTTATTGACCAGAGATCAAGAAGCAAGGCTGAAGTTAATCAATCTTTTAAGAAGCAATTATCAAAAAAATAAATTAAGCGATTTAGGAGATAAAATATATTTTTCTTTTATTTCTAGTATTGATTCAAAATATTTATCTAAGGAAACTTTAAGTGAAATTGCAGATTATGCAAAAAAATTGAAAAAAAATCCCAGCGCTTTAGAGACTAACAATAAACTTTTGCACCAGTCAGACGCAGTTTTTTTACTGATAGATAAGAGCTCTAATTCTAAACATAAAAAAATTCTTGAAAATTTTGGAGATTTGGTAAGTGACAAAAAATATGAAGTGAATGTCAAAGACATAGCTTTTATTAATTTACTTGCACAAAATAAAATTGATTTACCAGGATCTTTAAAAAAATTTGTTAGTACAGATGAGATTTATATACCAAATAAAATCTATAATATGTTAGATAAAAAAGAAAATGACAAAGCTACACTAGAGCTTTTATTGTTAGCTAAAAATTTACAGACAGACAAAGAGTATGTGAGAAACTTTTTGGTAATTACTAAAATATTAGATCGACTAGGTTTTGATAGTATAAAAAAAGATTTTGTTAAATCTGAGTTTTTTTTAATTTAATTTACGCTGATTTTTTTTCTAATCTTTTTTGATGTAAAATAGGTTCCGTATAACCAGAAGGTTGATGCTTTCCCTCAAATACAAGTTCACACGCCGCTTTAAAAGAAACAGATTTTTCAAAATTATGCAGACATGGGAGTATAGTTTTTGTCAGCACTATTCTGACCATCAACAACTTTTGCCATTTTTTTCATTATTTCTAAAACTTTTTCTTTAGAACAAATTTCATGGTGAAGCCAGTTTGCAATATGTTGGGATGATATTCTCAAGGTGGCTCTATCCTCCATTAAACCTACGTTATTAATGTCAGGCACTTTAGAACAGCCCACTCCCTGATCAATCCATCGCACTACATATCCAAGTATACCTTGGGCATTATTTTCAATTTCTTTATTAATTTCTTCTTTAGACCAGTTCGGTCTATCTGCTGTAGGAATGGTTAGAATATCATCAATGTTTGCTTTTTCTCTTGATGACAATTCCTTCTGTCTCTCAAATACATTAATTTTATGATAGTGTGTTGCGTGAAGTGTAGCAGCAGTAGGAGAAGGAACCCAAGCACAATTGGCTCCGGCAAGAGGATGACCTGCTTTTTGGTCAAGCATATCTTTCATTTTATCTGGCATTGCCCACATACCTTTTCCAATTTGAGCTTTTCCAGACAAACCACACTCCAAACCTGTATCCACATTCCAATTTTCATATGCAGATAACCAGGCTGATTTTTTCATTTCACCTTTAAAGATCATTGGTCCAGCATAAAAAGAAGTGTGCATTTCATCTCCGGTTCTGTCTAAGAAACCAGTATTGATGAAAGCTATTCTTTTTTTGGCTTGTCTAATGCACTCTTTTAAATTTACTGTAGTTCTTCTTTCTTCGTCCATAATACCAATTTTGATAGTATTTGGTTTTAAACTTAGAGTTTTTTCTACCTGTGAAAAAATTTCATCAGCAAAAGCAACTTCCTCAGGACCATGCATTTTTGGTTTTACAATATATACGGACCCAGTTCTCGAGTTTAATTTGTGCTTAAAGTCGTGTAAGGCACAAAGAACAGTTATAAAAGCATCCATTATTCCTTCAGGGATTTCTGAACCATCATCCAAAAGAATAGATGGATTTTTCATTAAGTGACCAACGTTTCTAACTAAAATTAAAGATCTTCCGTGAAGAGATATCTTTTTATCTTTATTATCTAAATAAGATCTGTCTTTATTTAGTTTTCTAATAATTTTTTTTCCATTTTTTTCCATTTCAGCTTGAAGGCTTCCCTTCATAATTCCAAGCCAATTTCTGTAACATTTAATTTTATCCTCAGCATCGACCGCAGCTACCGAGTCTTCAAGGTCCATAATAGTAGAAATAGCCGATTCAATAACAATATCGCTAATGTGAGCTTTGTCATCTTTGCCAATAACATGCTTTGCATCAATGTTTAGCTCTAAGTGCAAATAGTTATTTTTTAAAAGAATAGATGTTGGAGCTTCTTTTGCACCATTATATCCAATGAACTTTTCTTTATTTTTTAAGTTTGTTTTAGATTTGTCAGATAAATGAATGACCAAATTTCCTTTTTCTATAGAAAATCGAATAGCATCATCCCAATTTCCTTTTTCTAGAGGAGCGATGTGACTTAATAGTTCTCTCCCTTTTTTAATTACTTCAGTGCCTCTTTTAGGATTGTATGTTTTGGTTTTTTCTAAACCCTTTTCATTAGAAATTGCATCAGTTCCATATAAAGCATCGTATAAACTTCCCCATCTAGCATTTGCTGCATTTAAAGCATACCTGGCATTGTCTATGGGTACCACTAATTGCGGTCCAGCAATTTTTGAAATTTCATCATCGACATTTTCAGTCTCAATTTTGAAACTTTCTTTTTCATTAACAAGATAACCAATATCTTTTAAAAAATTTTTGTAGCTCTCAAGATTAAAATTTCCTTTATTTTCTAAGTGCCACTCGTCAATTTTTTTTTGTAAATCATCTCTTTTTTTAAGAATAGAAATATTTTTCTTTGCAAGCTGGTTAGCAGCCTGAATAAAATTGATCCAGAATTTTTTACTATCAACTCCAGTTTCTGGAATAACTTCATTATTAACGAAATTATATAAATTTTCGTTAATTTTAGATTTTTCTATAGCAACGTATTTTGAACTCATATTTTTTTTGAAGGGTTAAAATGGACTAAAAAATCCAAAAGTCAATTTATTAAAAATTACTTATAAATTGCGCATTTTTTTAAAATGAAATAGAATTGTTATTTTCATTCACATCTATATAGTTATTTTTAAATCGCAAAGTGAAAATAATTAATTAAATAATGCAATATTTAGATTTTGAAAAAGAATTAGAAAATCTTGATACTAAAATTGAAAATTTAAAAAATCCATTTGAAAGCAGTGGCTTAACATCATTAGATGGTCAAGAAATAGAAAATATACAATTAGAGATTGATAAGAAGCTAAAAGAAATTTATTCCCAATTAGATGGTTGGCAAAAAACAAAAGTAGCAAGACATGATAATCGACCTAAATCAGAATTTTATATTAAAAACATTTTTAATAATTTCCAACCAATCTCAGGGGATAGATTGTTTGGAGAAGATCAGGCGATTATAGCTGGATTTGCAAAATTGGAAGATCAATCTGTTTTGGTATTAGGACAGGAAAAGGGAAATGATACCGAAAGCAGAATAAAAAGAAATTTCGGCATGATGCGTCCTGAGGGATATAGAAAATGCATTCGTTTAATGAAGCTAGCAGAAAAATTTAAGATCCCAGTTATCACTTTTGTTGATACTCCGGGTGCTTATCCTGGGAAAGGAGCGGAAGAGCGAGGGCAGGCTGAGGCCATAGCAAAATCTATCGAATGCTGTCTTTCTATTTCTCAGCCTATAATTTCTGTAGTGATTGGAGAGGGTGGCTCAGGAGGAGCCATAGCTTTAGCAACTTCAAATAAAGTTTTAATGTTAGAACATTCCATTTATTCTGTAATTTCTCCAGAAGGATGTGCCTCTATTTTGTGGAAAGATGCTTCAAAATCTAAAGAGGCAGCCGAGTCCATGCAAATTACTGCTCAAAGTTTATTAAAACATGAAATTATAGACGAAATTATCGAAGAGCCTTTAGGCGGGGCTCATCGTAATCCTGAACAAGCATCGAATTTTATAAAAGAAAGTTTAATTAGAAATCTAAAGTCTTTTTCCAATCAAAATGAAAGTGAAATTATTCAGCAAAGAAAAGATAAATTTTTGGCTATCGGAACTAAATTACCTGAGGAAACTAGTGTTTTTGACCACGAACAGGTATTTAGATTTTCTAAAAATAAATTTCTTCAAAATAAAAAAATTGTTATTTTTTTTATATTGTTAGTTTTAATATTGTTTATTTGGTTATTAAATTAAAGACCCACAACACTGTTTGAATTTTTTTCCAGTTGCGGGACATTTTTCATTACGGGAAATTTTTTCTTTACTTTTTGTGGTTAGCAAACAACCTTTGGTTTTTTCTGTTTCTTTCCTTTCATTCTCATCAGTAGCCTGATTTGGCTCATTTAACGAAACCTCTAAATTAGATAAAAAAAGAATTAGATTTTCTTTAATTTTTCCCAACAGAACTTGAAATAATTGAAAGCTTTCTCTTTTATATTCGTCTAAAGGATTTTTTTGACCATAGCCCCTTAAGCCAATCACTTGTCTTAGCTGTTCAAGATATTGTAAATGACTTCTCCATTCAAAATCTAGGTTTTGCAAAAATATCTTTTTTTCTACATCTTGATTATGCTCATCTGATATTTTTTCAATTCTAGATTTTCTTTTATTTTTAAAATTTTTCTCTAAAAATTCAATTTTTTTATCTTTTGAATATTGAATAAAATTAGAGAAATCCTCATTAGAAAGTTTTATTCCACAAATTCGCTCTATTCTATTTTTAAAAATTTCTCTATCGTCAGCATTAGCACTTAAATTATTGCTAGTCTGAATAATGTCATCAGTAATTTCTTTAAAAATACCGTCCGTTATTGAGTAAATATTTTGACTTTTCATTACATCCAGTCTTTGCTCATAAATAACTTTTCTTTGGTCATTCATGACATCATCAAATTGTAAAAGAGTTTTTCTAATATCAAAATTTCTAGCCTCAACTTTTTGTTGAGCTTTTTCTAATGCTTTATTAATCCATGGGTGATCAATAGACTCTCCTTCTTTGAAACCTAATTTTTGCAGCATGTAGTCAATTTTTTCTGATCCAAAAATTCTCATTAGATCATCTTCTAGACTTAAGTAAAAAATAGATTTGCCCGCATCTCCCTGTCTTCCGGATCTCCCTCTAAGCTGGTTGTCTATTCTTCTGCTTTCGTGTCTTTCCGTTCCAATTACAAACAAGCCCCCAGATTGAATTACGAGTTCCTTATCTTTTTGATGAAGTTTTTTTTCATTATCATGATCTTGTGTATTTTTAAGTCTGACATCTAAATTGCCCCCTAATTGAATATCTGTTCCTCTACCAGCCATATTGGTTGCTATGGTCACTGCACCTGGACACCCTGCCAATGCTATAATTTCAGCTTCTTTTTCATGTTGTTTTGCATTTAACACATGATGTTTTATTTGTTCTTTTTTTAAAATATCAGAAATCTTTTCTGACTTTTCTATACTTGTAGTTCCTACTAAGACCGGCTGTTTGTTATGATGGGCATTTTTAATATCACTAATAATGGCATTCAGTTTTTCTTTTTCAGTTCTATAAATTTGATCATTTAAATCTTTTCTGGTCATCGCAACATTAGTTGGGATTTCCACAACATCTAATTTATAAATATCAAATAATTCTTCAGCTTCGGTCATAGCTGTTCCTGTCATTCCAGATAATTTTTTATATAATCTAAAATAATTTTGATAAGTTATAGATGCAAAGGTTTGATTTTCATTTTGAATAGGAACTCCTTCTTTCGCCTCGATTGCTTGATGTAAACCATCTGAATATCTTCTTCCGTCTAGTACTCTTCCTGTAAACTCATCTATAATCTGCACTTGATTATCTCTTACAATATAATCCTTGTCTTTAGTGAAAAGAAGATTTGCTTTTAATGACTGATTGATATGATGAACCAAGGACAAATTTTGTGGATCATAAAAATTTGAACCTTGTAGAAGCTTTAGTTGTGATAATTTTTTTTCTACATTGTCAATTCCATTATCTGTTAAATTAACATTTCTATCTTTTTCATCTATTTGATAATTACTTTTATCTAATTCTTTTACAATTTTATTACATAAAAAATATTCCGACGTATTCCCTTCTGCAGGACCTGAAATAATTAATGGAGTTCTAGCCTCATCGATTAAAACACTATCTACTTCATCAACTATACAATAATGAAAATCTCTTTGAACCATTTCTTGCGTAGAAAGCTTCATGTTGTCTCTTAAATAATCAAATGCAAATTGACTGTTAGTTCCATACACCACGTCACAGTTATAAATTTTTTTTCGCTCTTCATCTGCGACATTGTTTGTTAGACAGCCCACACTTAAACCTAAAAATTCGTAAATTTTTCCCATCCATTCCGAATCTCTTTTTGCCAAATAATCATTTACAGTAACAACATGAACTCCTTTTTCTAATAAACTATTTAAATAAACAGGTAAGGTAGCCACCAAAGTTTTTCCTTCTCCCGTTTTCATTTCAGATATTTTTCCTTGGTGCAAAACTAGGCCACCCATTAATTGAACATCAAAATGTCTTTGGCCAATAGTTCTTTTGCTTGCCTCTCTTACAGCTGCAAAAGCCTCAGGAAGAATTTGATCTACACTTTCTTTATTTTTTAATCTTTTTTTAAATTCTAAAGTCTTATTTTTGAGCGCTTCATTTGTTATTTTTTCAAAAGTTTCTTCAAGCCGATTAATTTGGACAACAATAGGTTGTAAAGAAGATATCTTTCTCTCATTTGTTGACCCAAAAATTCTTTTTAAAAAATTGAAATTTTTAAACATTTTTCTCTAAAGTTTATTGTAATATTAATAGTAAAGTTTGCATTTCTAACTTATAAACCTGTTCTTTATCAAATTATTAATTATGGCAATAAGTTTTGAGCAAATTTTTGGCAAAAAGTCAGAATATAAGATTAAAAACTTTCCTGAATTACCCAATATAGAAGGTTTGCAGCTATCTTGGGCGTCAGCTGATCTTTATAAAAAGAAAAGAAACGATGTATGTTTTTTTTATTTTAAAGATGGCGCTTCTTTTGCAGGAGTATATACCAAATCTTCAGCTAAATCGCATTGCATTATCTGGAATAAAAAAATTAGATCAACTAAAATAAAAAGTTTATTCGTTAATACTAAAAACGCCAATACCTTAAATGGTCAGCAAGGGTATGATAGCCTTAATGAGTTAGCTTACTTAATATCAAGAAATAAAAATATTTCGACCAATGATATTCTGTTTGCATCTACCGGTGTGATAGGTGAAAAATTCCCTATTATTAAAGTAAAATATTCTTTAGACAAATTATTAGACAATGTGAAGGAACCAAGCAGATATAGCTGGGTCGCAGCTGCGCACACTATAATGACCACAGATACCATAGCAAAAATGGCAGCTGAAACTTTTATTATTGGAGGTAAGACAGTTAATATTTGTGGTATTGCAAAAGGCTCTGGAATGATTTTTCCCAACATGGGTACAATGCTTGGTTTTATTTTTACCGATGCTGCTATTTCTCCATCTGTCTTGAATTATTTTCTTAAGAAAAAAGTAGAAAATACTTTTAATGCTATATCGGTAGACGGGGATACTTCGACCAATGATATGGTTCTTTTATTTGCTACTAACAAATCTAAAAATAAACCTATAAATAATAGAAATTCTAAAGAAGCCAAAATTTTTGAAAAAAAATTAGAAGATGTCATGCTTAATCTTGCAAAACAAGTTGCAATTGATGGCGAGGGTGCAAAAAAATTTATTACGATTAATGTTAAAAAATGTAAAAATAAAAATTTAGCAAAAGCTATTGGTTTTTCTATTGCAAACTCTCCTTTGGTTAAAACTGCAATTGCGGCTGAAGATCCTAATTGGGGAAGAATTATTATGGCTGTGGGAAAAACAAGCGAAACTATAAATAAAGATAAAATTACTCTGAAAATTGGTGGCTTTGTAATTTTTAAAGATGGTGAAATAGCAAAAAACTACAAAGAGTCAGATGTGAAAAGCCACATGCAAAATGATAGCATTGTGATTGATCTTGAAATGGGATCGGGAAAAGAAGATTTTACTGTTTACACTTGCGATTTAACACAAGAGTATGTTTCTATAAATGCTGATTATCGAAGTTAGTTGTGAAAATTAGTTTAGTATCGTGTTGTATCCTACAAAAAAAAAATAAGATTTTAGTAAGTAAAAGAAAACCACAAAAAATATATTCGGATTGTTGGGAATTTCCTGGTGGAAAATTAGAAAAAAATGAAAGTTTTCAGCAGGCGATTATAAGAGAGTTGCAAGAAGAACTGGGTATAAGAGTTGAAATAAAAGATTTAACTGTAATAGACAATATTTCTCATAGTTATCATAGAAATCAAATTATCATATTAGCAGTTTTTTTTCTTAAAAAATGGAAAGGTTTTATAACAGCTAAAGAGTCCCAAGAAATTCAATGGGTATCAAAATCTGACTTAAAAAAATTAAATTTTTTAGAAGGAAGCAAAATTATTATTGAAAGATTAAATTCAGATTATTACAATTTTTATTTATAATGAAGATAAAATTTAGTTTTTACAAATAGTTAGTAAGCTTATTGAATTTTACAAAAGAATAACTAAATAAGTAGTATGATTAAATATCAACTAAAATGTGAATGTGGCAAAGAGTTTGAAAGCTGGTTCAGTTCTTCCTCTGAGTTTGATAAGCTAGAAAAGAAAAAAATGCTTAGTTGCATATGTGGGACATCTAATAAAATCACGAAACAAATTATGTCACCTCAGGTTTCTATAAGTAAAAAAATAACAGGAGATAAACAACAGGCAGTTTATCAAAATGTTCAAAAAAAATTAGAGGATCTCAGAAATTATATTGAAAAAAATGCGGAGTACGTTGGAGATAAATTTGTATCTGAGGTGAGATCTATTCATTATGATAAAAAAAAAGCCAGAAATATTTATGGGCATGCAAGTCCTGAGCAAACCAATGAGTTATTAGAAGAAGGAATAGAAGTCAGTTCTATTCCCTGGGTTAAAAAAACGAATAGCTAATTTTTAGTAAAACACGACATATAGTTAACAGAGATGTCGTCACTTAATTTCCATTTATTAAGCAAAGGATTAAAAGTTACTCCTTTTGTTTCCTTGTGTAGTAAAAAATACGGAGAAGCAAAATTAATTATTTCTTGAGGTTTTAAGAATTTTTTCCAATCATGGGTACCCACAGGTAACCAGCGTAACACATATTCAGCTCCTACTATGGCAAATAAAAATGATTTTGGATTTCTATTGATAGTAGAAAAAAAAATAATACCTTTTTTGTTTAAAAGATTGGCGCAACTTTTTACAAACAAATCTACATTGTCGACATGTTCAATGACTTCCATACATAAAATAACATCATATTTTTTTCCTTTCAAATTTTCGGGTGATTTATGTAAATAATTAATATGAAGTTTTGTTTTTTTGGCATGTATTTTTGCCACTTCAATATTAGTTTTAGAAGCATCAATACCGGTAACTTTTGCTCCCAATCTTGCAAAAGGCTCGCATAATAATCCACCACCACAACCCACATCTAAAAGATTAAGTTTTGAAAAAGAAAAGTTTTTTTCTAGGTCTAAAGAAAAATGTTGAGCTATTTTATTTACTAAATATTCCTGTCGGACAGGATTAAATTTATGTAATGGAGAAAACTTTCCATTTGGATCCCACCACTCAGCTGCCATGTCGGAAAATTTTTTAATCTCATTATCATTGGCTGTTTTTTTATTCATAATTTCTTTTGTGTTATTGCTTATTTTTATCTACCAGAGTAATTATGTACCCAAAATATACTTTATATGTCTAAAATTGTAATGAAATTTGGAGGTACCTCTGTCGCAGATACAGATAGAATATTGCATGTGGCTAATTTAGTAAAAAAAAAAATTGATGATAATCATCAAGTAGCCGTTGTGGTTTCTGCCATGGCAGGTGTTACCAACGATTTAATTCAAAAATCTAAAAAAATTTCAGACGAATTTCCCGGGGATGAATATGATGCTCTTTTGTCATCAGGTGAGCAGGTCACTTCAACGCTTTTAGCAGCTGCATTACAAAAGTTAGGAATTAAATCTAGATCTTGGCTTGGTTGGCAAATACCTATTGTTACAGAGGGTGATCATAAAAATAGTAGAATTGTTTCTGTAAATTCCAAAGTGTTAAATGATTGTATTCAACAAGGCATAGTTCCTATTATTCCTGGATTTCAAGGTCTATCCAAAGATAATAGAATTACAACAATTGGTAGAGGAGGTTCAGATGCATCGGCAGTAGCAATTGCAAAATGCCTCGAGGCAGATTTTTGTGAAATTTATACCGATGTAGAAGGAGTGTACACTACTAATCCAGCGATAGAGCCAAAGGCAAAAAAAATTGAAAAAATTTCGTATGAAGAAATGTTAGAGATGGCAACCTTGGGAGCTAAAGTAATGCAGAGTAGCTCTGTACAAAATGGCATGATTAACAATGTTGATATTTATGTAAAGTCAACTTTTTCAAAAAATTCTGGGACATTAATTGCTTCAGAAGATAAAATTTCTTATGATAAGGTAATTACCGGGGTAGCTTATTCTACTGATGATGCAAAAATAACTTTGCAAGGAGTTAAGGATAAGCCGGGTGTCGCTTCTGCAATTTTTAAACCACTATATGAAAATAGTATTGTGGTAGATATGATTGTTCAAAATATATCTGCTGATAACTCCAAAACAGATATTACTTTTACGGTAAAAAGAGATGACTTAAAAAAGACAAAAAATGTAATAGAGAAATTACGATCTGAGCTTGCATTTGATAATTTATTAACAGACGATAAAGTAGCAAAGGTATCTATTGTTGGGGCAGGTATGATTACCCATCCAGGTGTAGCTTATAAAATGTTTAATGCGTTATCTTCTAAAAAAATTAATATTCAGGTTATATCCACCTCTGAAATTAAAATTTCTGTTTTGGTAAATGAAGAAAATACTAAAGAAGCAGTTCAGGTCATTCATGCAGCCTTTGAACTAGATAAATAAATAATGAGTGAGATCAGACCTTTTCGAACAATTAATAGAAGAAAATCAAGACAAATAAATGTAGGAAAAGTTTTGGTAGGAGGAGATGCGCCTATTTCTGTTCAATCCATGACCAATACTCTGACAACAGATATCAGAGGAACGATAAAACAAATTAATGACCTTGAAGAAGTCGGTGCAGATATAGTTAGAGTATCTTGCCCAGACGAGGAGTCGACTAAGGCACTTAGTCAAATTATAAAACAAGTTAATGTTCCAATCGTTGCAGATATTCATTTTCATTATAAAAGAGCGATTGAGGCAGCACAATCAGGAGCAAGTTGCCTGCGTATTAATCCAGGAAATATAGGATCTAAAGATAGAGTGGCAGATATAGTCAAAGCAGCTAAAGATTATAATTGTTCCATAAGAATTGGCGTAAATGGAGGTTCGCTAGATAGTACCTTGCTTGAAAAATATAAAGAGCCCTGTCCGGAAGCCCTAGTAGAAAGCGCGATGTTAAATATCAAAATCTTGGAGGATTTAGATTTTTTCAATTTTAAAATTAGTGTTAAAGCATCTGATATTTTTTTAGCAACCAACTCTTATAGGTTGCTAGCAACACAATGTGATTATCCTTTGCACCTTGGAATTACTGAAGCCGGAAGTTACTTTGTGGGCACAGTAAAATCTTCAATAGGGATGGGGATGCTTTTAATGGATGGAATTGGTGATACTATTCGTGTCTCTTTATCTTCTGATCCATTAGATGAAATTAAAGCAGGATTAGAAATTTTAAAGAGTTTAAATTTAAAAAATAGAGGTGTTAAAATTATTTCTTGCCCATCTTGCGCCAGACAAGCATTTGAAGTGATTAAAACGGTAGAAGTTCTTGAAAAAAAATTATCCCATATAAAAGAATCTTTAACTTTGTCGATCATAGGATGTGTGGTGAACGGACCTGGAGAAGCATCTCAAACTGATATAGGTTTAACAGGTGGAGGCAAAGGAAATAACATGATTTACTTACATGGACTTCCAGATCACAAAGTTCCATCTAATGAAATCATTGATCACATAGTTTCTTTAGTAGAAAAAAAAGCTGCAGAAATAAGAGCAGAAAATTAACAACCTATCCATGATCCCTCTTGTAAAATTACAAAATATTTTGAGTCGTTATAATGATTTAGAACAATCTTTGTCTAAAACAGACATTGATAAAAAAGAATTTGTAAAAAATTCTAAAGAATATTCCTCTATTGGAGAGATTATAGAAACAGTAAAAAAATTTATAGAATTATATAATGATAGGGAAGATTTAAAAAAAATATTAGAGGACAAACAATCAGATAAAGAAATTCGTGAAATGGCAGAAGCAGATTTGGAAGAAATAAAAAATAAAGAAGTAGAATATGAAAAAATAATTAAAGTATTTCTTTTGCCAAAAGATGAAGCAGATGAAAAAAATGCTATTGTGGAAATTAGAGCGGGAACCGGAGGTCTCGAAGCATCTTTATTTGCATCTGATTTGTTCAATATGTATCAAAAAGTGGCTTCTATTAATAATTGGAGAGTAGAAGTTTTGTCCGCTTCTGCCAGTGAAGCCGGCGGATTTAAAGAGGTAATATTTTCTATAACCGGCAAAAACGTATTTTCTAAACTTAAATTTGAGTCAGGAGTTCATAGAGTTCAAAGAGTTCCAGACACTGAAACACAAGGTAGAGTGCATACTTCCGCAGCAACAGTTGCAGTTTTGGCAGAGGCTGAAGAAGTGGATATCAAGATCGATGAAAATGATCTTAGAATAGATGTTTTTAGATCTAGTGGTCCTGGTGGACAATCTGTAAATACAACTGATAGTGCTGTGCGTATTACGCATATTCCCACAGGAGTGGTGGTGTCGCAGCAGGATGAAAAATCTCAACACAAGAATAAAGCCAAAGCAATGAAAATTTTGAGATCTAAATTGTATGAAGCTGAAAGATTGAGAATAGAAAAAGAAAGATCGGTCGCTAGAAAAAGTCAAATTGGAAGCGGGGATAGATCGGAGAGAATTAGAACGTATAATTTTCCCCAAGGACGAGTAACCGATCATAGAATTAATTTAACTATGCATAAACTTACAGGGTTTTTAGCGGGAGATGATTTTGCAGAAATGTCTGATGCTTTGCAAATTAAGCATCAAGAAGAATTGTTAGAAAGTGTTAAGTAAATTTTCATGGCTACTGTTTTAGAAACTTTAAATAAAAGTTATCAAGACTTATTAAGTCATAATATATCCACCGCTAAACTTGATTCAGAGGTAATTTTAGCCAGTGTACTTAAGACAAATAGAATTAATTTAATAACAAAACAAAATTTAAATCTAAATACCAAGCAGCAAAATTTATACAATTCATTAATTGCAAGGAGAAAAAAAAATGAACCTGTGGCTTATATTTTAAATACAAAAGATTTTTGGAATGAAAGTTATTATGTAGATAAAAGAGTTTTAATACCAAGACCAGAAACGGAAGTTTTAATCGAAATGTTATTAAAAAAAATTAAAAATAAAGATAAAACATTTCATATACTTGATATTGGTTGTGGATCGGGATGTTTGTTGATTTCATCTTTAAAAGAATTAGGTAAATCATTTGGGCTGGGAGTAGATATAAGCAGTTCAGCTTTGCAGGTTGCTAAAATAAATATTCAAAATCACAATTTAGACAATAGAGCCAAACTGTTAAAAGCAAATTTATTTACTATAAAAATTAGAAAAAAGTTTGATATCATTTTCTCCAATCCGCCTTATCTAGCAAGATCAGAGTACGCAAAATTTATCTAGTGATATAAAAAAATATGAGCCTAAAAAAGCTTTGATTGGTGGAGCTACCGGAATAGAATTTTATAAAACAATTATTGATTTTTCTAAAAAATCTTTAAAGGAAAATGGTTTTCTTGCTCTAGAAATTGGTGACGGACAATATAATGAAATAGTAAAAATATTAACATCTCATTCGTTTAGAGAGATAGATAAATTAAAATTAGTAAATGGAGAAATTCGTTGTATTTTAGCAACTAAAGTATGAAAATATATTTTGACAATTGATAAATAATGTGTGAATTTAAGTTCATCTATTAATAAATTTTTTTAAAATAGAATAAACAATCTAAATGACAAATTTTGTAAGAAGACCGAGAGGTCGTAATAATATGAGGTCTAATAATAGAAGGCCTAATAACAATTATCGAAATGGTGGATCCGGTCAAGGACAGGTGGTTTCTTTAGGAGAGCCTGGCAATTCCAATCCTTTTGGAAGAAATCGTAATAACGGAAATCGTAATACAGGAAACATTTTAAAACTTTTGGAAAAATACCGAACACTTGCAAATGATGCGCTTGCTTCGGGAGATATCATCTTAGCAGAAAGCTACTTTCAGCATGCAGACCATTTTGTAAGACAATTGCCTGAACAAAAACCAATAGTGCATGCAGATAATACTGAAGAAGTCGAAGATAATAAAAATTCTGATCAAGATACCAGTGAAGAAATCAATTCATCTGAAGAAAATTCAGAGATAGCAACAGAAGAAACTGACAATAATATTTCAGTTAAATAATTTAATTATTTGTTTTTGAGTTTTTTGCTAATTCATCAATTATTTTAATTTCTTTTTTAAAATCATCTAATTCTTTTTTCGTTAAACTTCGCCCTGAAGGTAGATTTAGACGCTGTGAATTAACTCTTTTGTTATTAACCAAAACCTCATAGTGAAGGTGAGGTCCTGTAGATCTTCCTGTACTTCCAACGTACCCTATAATTTGCCCTTGCTGAACTCTGCTTCCTGCTCTTATATTTTTTCCGAAAGCAGATAAATGTGCATATGCAGTTTTATAAGTGGAGTTGTGTCGTATACTGACATATTTTCCATAAGCACCATACCAAGAAGCTCTTTCAATAGTTCCAGATCCTGATGCCATTACCGGAGTTCCCCTTGGTGCTGCAAAATCTGTTCCTTGATGTAATTTATTATAACCCAAAATAGGATGTTTTCTAAAACCAAAAACAGAAGATAAGTCTTGCTCCATTGATAGGAGTTTTCATTAAAGCTTTTTCAATACTTTTTCCATCTGGCGTGTAGTAACCAATCAATATTTTTTTCATCTTTATATCTATAAAGTGTAATTTCTTTTCCATTATTTTTCATATAAGCAAAAATAATATTTCCATTTTTTTGAGATTCTCCATCATCATCTTCATATCGTTCATAAAATATTTTAAATTCATCATTTGCTCTAATGTCTCTTTGAAAATCTATTTCAAAACCAAATATTCGTGCAAATTCAATGATAATGTCAGCGATCAATTCCAATTTTTTTTGCAGAGCTGTAAAGACTATTTTGTATTGTACCTTTTGCTAAAAAATTAACTTTTTCTAAATTTTTTTTAACTATTTTAAAATCATAATCGTTTTCATTTGCCAAAATATAAGCAGTGGATAGTTGATTTGTTTGGAATGAAATTCTAGAAATTTTAATTTGATTATTATTTTTTTCTAAAATGATTGTGATGTCCTGACCTTGTTGTATTTTTTTTAAATCAATTTTTTTTGTGATTTTCGAGTAAATTTTATTAATCTCTGACTGAGCAATACCTCTCATTTAATAAAATTTTTTGAAGAGATTCTCCGCTTTTGACTTTAATTATTTTTTTGTTTTGTTCTTTTGAATTTTTATTTACAAAAAAAGAGTAAATATTATTTAGTTCTTTGTTTAGTTCTTCGTGAATGACAGTATCATTATTATTAATTAAAGCTGGTTTTGAAAGAACAAATATAGTTATTCCAATTAATAATATGCCAATTAAAATAAATATTTCTTTAGTAAATTTATTTAAATTTATATTTTTCATTTATTATTTTGATAATTCATCAATTTATAGTTGATAAGTATCTAAAAAAGCAAAAAAACCCAGTAAAATGATGTTTTTTTGAAGCAGTAACTATTGACTTGTAGTACTTTTATCAATATTTACACGACTCCTTGCACTGAATAATTAAGTTATTTAGGTGCAATTTATACAAAAAACATAACAAAATTAAGGAAAATTCTTTCTTTAACTAGAGAATTTTCAGTAGTTTTGTTGAGCTCTTGAAATCGTAAATTTGGAAGAGAAGCGTGGACGGTTATTTTTTGTCAAAAAAAAATTTGTCGTACACGCTTTAAGTAAACTTATACAAAAGTAATTTTGTACAAGTTGTGTATTTTTTTAAATACACGAAAGCTTGTGTACGCCGTTATTAAACTTGAGAGTTTGATCATGGCTCAGAACGTACGCTGGCGGCACGCCTAACACATGCAAGTCGAGCGGGGTAGCAATACCTAGCGGCAGACGGGTGCGTAACATGTGGGAATCTGCCTTTTGGTTCGGAACAACACGGGGAAACCTGTGCTAATACCGGATAAGTCCTTACGGAGAAAGTTTTAATGCCAAAAGATGAGCCCGCATTTGATTAGCTAGTTGGTGAGGTAAAAGCTCACCAAGGCGATAATCAATAGCTGATTTGAGAGGATGATCAGCCACACTGGGACTGAGATACGGCCCAGACTCCTACGGGAGGCAGCAGTGGGGAATCTTGCACAATGGGCGAAAGCCTGATGCAGCGATGCCGCGTGAGTGAAGAAGGCCTTTGGGTTGTAAAGCTCTTTTGTCGGGAAAGATAATGACTGTACCCGAAGAATAAGGTCCGGCTAACTTCGTGCCAGCAGCCGCGGTAATACGAAGGGACCTAGCGTAGTTCGGAATTACTGGGCGTAAAGAGTATGTAGGCGGCTAGATAAGTTAATTGTGAAAGCCCAAAGCTTAACTTTGGAATTGCAATTAAAACTATTTAGCTAGAGTATGATAGAGGAAAGCGGAATACATAGTGTAGAGGTGAAATTCGTAGATATTATGTAGAACACCAGTTGCGAAGGCGGCTTTCTGGATCATTACTGACGCTGAGATACGAAAGTATGGGTAGCGAAGAGGATTAGATACCCTCGTAGTCCATACCATAAACGATGATTATTAGATGTGGGGAATTATTTCTCTGTATCATAGCTAACGCGTTAAATAATCCGCCTGGGGAGTACGACCGCAAGGTTAAAACTCAAATGAATTGACGGGGACCCGCACAAGCGGTGGAGCATGTGGTTTAATTCGAAGCAACGCGCAGAACCTTACCAACCCTTGACATGTTCGTCGCGAGACTAAGAAATTAGTCTCTTCGGTTCGGCCGGACGAAACACAGGTGCTGCATGGCTGTCGTCAGCTCGTGTCGTGAGATGTTGGGTTAAGTCCCGCAACGAGCGCAACCCCTACTTTTAGTTGCCATCAGGTTATGCTGGGCACTCTAATAGAACTGCCTGTGATAAACAGGAGGAAGGTGGGGATGACGTCAAGTCCTCATGGCCCTTACGGGTTGGGCTACACACGTGCTACAATGGTAAGTACAATGAGATGCCGAACAGCGATGTTTAGCCAAACTCAAAAACTTACCTCAGTTCGGATTGCACTCTGCAACTCGAGTGCATGAAGCTGGAATCGCTAGTAATCGTGGATCAGCGTGCCACGGTGAATACGTTCCCGGGTCTTGTACACACCGCCCGTCACACCATGGAAATTGGTTTTACCTTAAGGCAAGTTATTAACCCTCGGGAAATGCTTGACTACGGTTAAATCAGTAACTGGGGTGAAGTCGTAACAAGGTAGCCGTAGGGGAACCTGCGGCTGGATTACCTCCTTTCTAAGGATAACTAAAAAATTTATTTTTTAGTTCTCACTTAACATAGACAAATATGACCGTCCTCGTTTCTCTTCCATTTATCTCTGGTCGATTATAATTTTATAATCATTGGAAGAGCCTAAATGTAATGTCAATGGGCCGGTAGCTCAGTTGGTTAGAGCACACCCTTGATAAGGGTGGGGTCGAAAGTTCGAGTCTTTCTCGGCCCACCATTATTTTTTAGTTGGGGGATTAGCTCAGCTGGGAGAGCGCCTGATTTGCATTCAGGAGGTCAGCGGTTCGATCCCGCTATCCTCCACCAAACCATGAGAAATTTTTATACATTGTTAATTTGAAGAAAATATTTTTTTTATATCCGTAGGAACAAATTTATTTGTTCTTACAATTTAAAAATTCATAATCATAAAAAATTATTTATAATTTTTTACATACACAGAAAAATTTTTTCTGTGCATAAATCAAGCGTTTAAGAGCATATAGTGGATGCCTTGGCACTGAAAGTCGATGAAGGACGTGATAAACTGCGATAAGTTTCGGGGAGTTGTTTGTAGGCTTTGATCCGAAAATTTCCGAATGGGAGAACCCAACTCTTTAAGAGTTACTTTGCACTGAATACATAGGTGTAAAGAGATAACCTAGGGAACTGAAACATCTAAGTACCTAGA
>OZ251704.1:0-55000 GCA_965244045.1 Candidatus Pelagibacterales bacterium | reverse complement strand
GTAACGCGTGAAGCTAACCAGTACTAATAGCTCAATTGGCTTGATTTATGCACTGAAAAAGTTTTTAAATAGTAAATAATAATACGACCGAGTTTAAATTTAAATATCTTAAGAAAATTAAAATAATACTCGATAAATTTCTAGAGAACTATTGGTGTTTTGCATATTAATGAAAAATATCAAAAGATTATAAAAATTTAATTTATTAAACTTTTTAAATAACAAGAAATAGAGTATTAAAAAACATGAATTTAGAAAAAAATCAATTTAATAGCAAAGTTGCTTTAAATTGGGATAAATTAATAAATTGGGACAAAAGATTTAAAACAGAAAATTTTTTTTTATCTAAAATCTTAAAAAAATATTCTTGTCATTCTGTTCTTGATGTTGCGACAGGAACGGGATTTGATTCAGTAATGCTTTCTCGACAAGGTTTTGATGTTACCTCTATCGATAGCTCACATGACATGCTAACAGTGGCTAAAAAAAATTTTATGATTTATAAAATTAAACCCAAGTTAAGGTTGATGAATTGGAAAAATTTAAATAAAATTAATAAAAAGTTTGACGCGATTGTTTGTCTAGGAAATTCTTTAGCCTGTGAACTTGATAGTTCCGCAAGATTTAAAGCAGTAAAAAATTTTTATTTAGCGTTAAAAAAAAATGGAATTTTGATTATAGATCATAGAAATTATGAAAATTATCAAAAAAAAATTATAAAAACAAAAAAATTTTATTACTTGAATAATAATGTAAAAATAAATTCTAAAATAGTTAAATACAGCAAAGAAAAAATAACCCTTTTTAAATATTCTTTTGATAAGAATTTTTTTTTTTTTTAAAGATGTTCCCAATAAAATTACGCTATATTTATGAAATTTTTAAAAAAAATAAATTTGAATTAATTACAACATTTAAAGATAGAAAAATAAATAATAATAATCCAGCTTTTTACTTGCATGTATTCAAAAAATAATAATATTTTTGATGTGGTCATTGTTGGAGATGGCATGAATGGTTCGCTTGCTGCCACAGAGATATCTGGGGCATTTTCTAATTTAGAAGTATGCTGGATAGGTTCGAATTGTAATTCTGCTTCAAGAGCAGCAGGAGCTATGCATGCTGTGTTTGGAGAAGTGGAGGGAGATTTTTATAACTCTCCAAATAATTTAGATTTCCTAAATATAGGCTTAAATTCTAAAAAAGAGTGGAAAAAAATTTTAAAAAAATACAAAATCGAAAAACATATTACCTCTAAAAATACTATTTTTTACATGTAGCAAATCAAATAATGAATTTGAAAAGTCTAACTTTGATATGGCATGTAGTATTGCATTAAAATATAAAATTTTGAAAAAAATTCAGAATAAAGATAAAAAAAAAATATTCAGGGGATATTTGGGTCCTAAAAATTTTGATGTAGTTGTTCTTAAATCAGAATTTTCATTAAATCCAGCTAAAGTTATGGAAACTTTAAATAAAATCTCACAAAAAAGAGATAATTTAATAAAATATCAAGGTGAGGTTCTGGATATTATTTATTCAAATAATGTATTTTCCTTAAAGATAGACTTTAAGAAATCAAGAAAAAATATGGTAGTTAAAGCTAAAAAGCTGGTTATGGCCTCAGGGTACAACTCTTCAAAGTTAGTTAAAAATATTTTTAAAGCCGTGCCAGTTGTAAAAGGTGTTGGAACAGCATTCTTATTAAAACATAATTATTTCACAAGGAATTTAAAACAGGTTGTTAGAACACCAAATCGTGGTGGAACACAATGTGGATTGCATATCGTTCCTTATGATAAAAATACAATATATGTTGGAGCGGGAAATTATTTATCTAATGAAATTGAGCCACTAGGCAGAATAGAAACAATTAATTATCTATCTAGACTTTTGTCAGAGGAATTGTTGCCAAGAAAGGTTATATATGAGTCCCAAGTTATAAATTTATTAGGTTATAGGCCTAGAAGCGTTGATAATATGCCATCAATTGGAACCGTTAAAAATAATAATAATATCTTTTATATATCCGGTACTAATAGGGTGGGACTTTCTTGGTCTCCTTATGAAGACGAAATTATGATTTCAAATTGTGGTAATAAAAAAATAGATAAAGTATTTAAAAATTTTAGACCTGATAGAAAAATTTACTCTTGGGGAAATTACGATCATGCGATTAAATATTATTCAGATAGTAGATTGGCTAATTTGTTAGAACATAATTTGATTAACTCAAATAACGAAAGAAAACTTCAAAAAAAAAAGAAAACAACTTGAAAATTTTTCTAAAATTCAAAATTTCATTTTTTATCAAATTTAAATTTAATAAAAAATTTGTTTTTGATCCAGACTGTTACTTAGTGCTTAAGAATATAACTTTATAAATAATTTAAATTATTTTTAAATTTCTGAGTTTTGTAAAATATTAAAAATATGCAATGGTAAAAATATTTTCCAAAGATTTAATAAAAGTTTCTGCAAGATATTTTTTGTTATCAGTAATAGTGACTATTTTATCTATTATTTATAGTTTCATCTTAATTGATAAAATAAACATAGATTTAAATATCACCTTTTCTTCTTCTTTTTTAATATTTAGCTTTTTATCCTATTCTTTAAATTCTATTTTAAACTTTAAGCAAAAAATATCTTTAAAGAAATATTTATTTTTTTTACAGAATAATTTAATTGTTTTAATTTTAACTTTAATATTAGCCAATATATTAAACACAAACACACAATTATCTAACTTGATGATAGTAATTGTTTCTACTTCATTTAATGCCTTATTAAATTTTCTTTTAAATTTAAAAATTACTTTTAAATTTTTCTAAGAACCATCATATTATATGATAGCGCTGGGTAAGGTTATGTTAAAATCCAATCCCCTTGTATTTAAGCCTAATATTTTCTTAACATGAGAAAATTTTGTGTTTTGCCAGGTAAGAGAGTGATCTAAAATTTCAAATCCCAAATGTTTCATAAGGTAACAAATAGATTTTTCTGAAAAATTATATAAAACATGATGTTGAAGCTTGATTTGTTTAAAAATTTTTCTGATTGGATGTTTAAAATCTTGATAAGTTAAAGCATAAATGCCATTTTTTTTTAAACTATCATGAATTTTTTGGAAACTTTTTTTAAATTCATAAAAATTTCCATCAGTTCCCCACATATATATAAAATCGAGAGATTCTTTATTCAACTCAAGATCCTCCCATTTGCTAATTCTTTTCTTTCTAATTTTATTAATTTAGGTTTTGATTTTTTAATATTAATATCTGGGAAAGCATCTTTGTTTTTTTCAACAAAATTAAAAAACTCTATTAATGCTGCATTTCGTTCTGCAAGTTTAACAAGATGAAAAGTATTTTTGTAAATATTATATCTTTTCTTAGCCTCTTTTGTCCGGTCATTTTGATAGGCAGAATATGAATTGCAATGTTTTTCTGAATATTTATCATCATTATAAACATCCGAAGAATTCCAGTATTTGGGATCATTATATATTTGTTCAATTTGAATAGCTGGCCAAGGATTTTGAAAAGTCAACTGACAATCCATACAAAAATCATAAAAATAAATTTTATCTAAATATTTAATCTGATGACTCGGTTTTAATGAAGTTGAATTACAAAGTAAACATTGATATGTTTTCATTTTTTGATTTATTAAAATTCTATTTTTATAAATATTAAGTACAATTAATATAAATTAGTATATAATAATATAATTAAACGAATTATACATAATAAAAAAAAACTTTTGATAAAAAATTTGTTTTTAATTCATTCTGTTATAGCTATTATGAAAATTAAATAGTGATTAAAAAAATTTCTATTATAATTCCTGTTTTTAATAATGAGCAAACTATAAACTTGCTATATAGCGAAATTAAAAAAGTTTTTAAAAAAATAAAAATTTATTATGAAATTATTTTTGTAGATGATGGTAGTCCTGACAATAGTTATAAAAAAATAAAAAATATTTGTGATGTTGATAAAAATGTTATTTGTGTCAAGCTTACTAAAAATTTTGGTCAAAGATTTGCAACTATTGCAGGTTTAGAGTATTCTTCAGGAGATTATGTAATCAATTTAGATGCAGATTTGCAAGATCCCCCCGAACTGATCAAAAAATTTTACGATAAAATTAAAAATAAAAATACAGAAACTAAAAAGAAAATAGTCATTTATCCGTTTTTAAGAAAGTTTACATCTTTTGTGCAGCATAAAATTTTAAGTATATTGATTAAAGAATATCCAATTGAAGGTTTTACAGTGTGGTGCATTAGCAGGTCTCTAGCTGAGAAAATTAAAAAAAGAGGTAATAAAATATCTCTATTACCTCTCGAAATTTTAAATTATGGATGTAAATATGAAGCTATTTTTTATGATCGTAAAAAAAGAATAATTGGAAATTCGCAATGGACTTTTAAACAAAGAATAGATTTGGCAATTGAAATGATTATTCACTCTAATTTTTCAATTCTAAGGGAACGCAATTTGGAACTTTCTTATTATTTTTGTCATTTTTATACATTATTGTTGTAATTTATTCATACTTCAATAATAACACTCTCCTTTCAAGGGTATTCTCCTATAATATTAATTTCATTGTTTATTGGTGGTTTGAATATATTCTTTTTAGGTACTATCTCTGAATATATATCAACAATTTTAAAAAAAATTAATTCCTACGACCTTTACAATGTTGAAAAGATTATTAATAAAAATAAATAGTTATTATTTTTTTTTTAAATTAAAAATTAAGTAAGGTGATAAAAATTTAGGAAATATTAAAGAAATTAACTTTTGAATTTGAAAAAATTTAGTAAAATAATAAAAAACTTTTATAAGTTTATTACTCAATATTCTTGCTCTAAATACATGATCTCTATTAATTCTTAAAAAGATTTCTCTTATTGGGCTGGTGAAGGTTATATTTAAGCCAATTTTTTTAATATTAAAATATGAGCAACTAAAATTAAGAGAATTCATAATTGAAAAATAGTGTTTTTTTCCATATTTTTTAATTAATTTTTTTTCATAAAAAAATTTAAAAGTTTCTTTAGGAAGAAATGGAATAAAAAAGCAAGTATTCATGAGATTCAAAAGGAAAAGTATAATTTGAGACATCTAAATTTATCTTGATAATTCCAGATTCTCCACAAAATGTTGAAGAGTTCTAGTGCGCCAAGTAGTTGAATCTGCGATGTACTGTTGAATAAATAAAATCAAATTTTAAATTACTTGTTTTTGCAAAATTTTCTAAACTTATCTTCTTTATAATGAGGTTACTCTCTTTTAGTCTTAAGGCTTTATTTATTATTAAGTCAATTTCCTTTCTAAATCCACCGGGCTCAAGTGAAATAATCGAGTATTTTAAATATGCCAAATAGTTAGATAAAAACTGAATTCCACCACCAAGGCTTTCTAAAATTTCTTTTTTTTTATTTAAATATTTTTTTATAGAATAATATCCATTTATTGCCTCAGCTTTTTGATTTTCGTAAAACCATAGGCATTTTTTACAATTTTTTTTAATTAATAATTTATGGGGAAATTTTTTTTCGATATAATCTCTAATACTTAATACTTTTCTCATTTAATAGCTTAGATAATTATATAATAAGGATTTTTCAATCTATGCTGCTTAGAGAGTTAGTTATTCTGTTAATATCTGTCTCTTTTAAATCTATGGAAAGAGGTATTGCAAAAAATTTTTTATATAATATCATGTTTTTTTGAACCTTCCTTTTTATATATTTTTTAAATAAACTATGAAAATGCATCGGTTTTGTACTCCATGGTGAAAAAATAAAAAATATTTTCTTTAATTAATATTTTGTATATTTTTTTCATACTAATATTTTTATGATACATACAAACTTTGGTAGAGTACCATTTTAGACCAAAATTTTCAATAAGATTTAAATTTTTTGGTCTCATCTTTAAAAAGTTTTTAAGGAAATAAACAGAATTTTTTTTTATTTTATTTCTTACACCAAGCGATTGAAGATTAGCAAGTAAAATTGCCGCATCATATTCAGAAAGCTTTCCATTAAAACCAATATATTTAGCATCCATCCTCTCCCTATCAAAACCAAAAGATATTATGGACTTTAAAATTTTAATATTTTTTTTTCTGCAAATTATCATTCCAGATTCGTTGGCAGGCAAATTTTTAGTAGGGTGAAAGCTTACAGTTATTAAAAAATTTGCCTTTTTTATATTGTTTAAATTTAAAAAAGTATCTGCCGCATCGTAAATTATTTCAATATTGTATTTCTTTTTTACTTTATTTAGCTTTTCTATTGATATCGGAAAGCCCATTGGAGATACGAACATTATTGCGGCAACATTGTTATTCGTATCTTCAATTATTTTTTCTATTTCTTCATCATTTAATGAAAAATTATTAAGATTTATATCAGCAAAATAGGGCTCGAATCCAGACTGAATAATTGCCTGCGGATTAGAGTAAAAACTAAATGAGGGAAGAATTATATATTTTTTTTTGGATTGCGTTTTGATGAGATTACAGCAGGCTTGCAATGATGAGTGACCAGATGAAGTAAGAAGTATCGTTCCCGCATATGCTTTCAATTTTTTTTCTAACAATTTTGTTGCTTTGTAATATAGAGGACCAAAGTTTGAGTAGTATCTGTTCTTGTCAATTAATTTTATAAATTTTCTAATTTTGGACTCTTTTTCTAATAATGGTTTTATTGAAATTTTTTTCATATTTGTAAAAAAAAATATTTTGATATTTAATAATTTATTTTTTAATAAGTATCTTATTTATGACAATACCATCAACTATTATTTGATGATAAATATCAAATCCTAGAGATTGGTAGTCTGTTAGGTCAAGTCCATTATTAATGTTAGTTATGTAAAACTCAGTCGTTTCATCGTTAAATTTTCCAAGTTTAATTTTTTTTCTTTCATCAATACTTAACATTAAGTAAGCAAAGTTAATTCGTGATCTATCATTAAACTCTGAGACAATTAAAGGAGATCCAGTATATGCATTGCTAATAAGATATTTAAGAGATTCAAGGTTGGAAAGTCCCCAATAATCTAATTCAAAATTTTTAGCATTGCTTTTTGAAAAAGAATTAAAATATATATTTTGATAGGGGTGATTTTTGATCATCCAGAAAATTTGAATTATAAAGGAAATTAAAATTGCAGCTGAAAATATATTTTTGATCCATTTGCTGTTAACTGCATGATAAATTGCATGAATACCCAAACAAAAAAAATAAATAAAAAAAACATATATAAAATAAAAGTGTCTCCAGTCATTAAATAGAGCCGGTTTGTTTACAATAAAAGCAATTAAGGGAAGAGAAATCAAGAACAGGAAAATAAAATTACATTGATGCACTATTATTTTCTTGTATGTAATTTCTTTAAAAGAAAATTTGAATAATGAAAAAAAAATTCCCAAAAATCCAAAGGATAAAAATAAGTTTAAAATCATCACAAACCACTTGATCAGATAATACCAAGGCAAGTTATTAGAATGGATCAGTTTGCCATCAAACATGATTGTAGGATTAGCAACATTAAAGTTGGATTGGCCGAAAATTTTTAACAAAAATTGGCTTGGATTTATCCATAAGTCTGGTGTGACAATGTACAAAAATGAAACAAATGAAATAATTTGAAAAAAAATATTTTTTATTAATAGGGGCTTATCTTTTTTATGATTAAAAACTAAGAATAAAAATAATAGAGGGTAAATATATATGTTTACATATCGCACATTAATTGGAATGATCAAAATGAAAAGAAAACAAAAAAATATATTTAATGTCATTTTTTTTTAAAGCAATTTTAACAAAAAATACAAACAAGAGGCTAATGAAAAAGTAGACCATATATCATTTGGATTGTAAAAAAAGTTAGCAAAGATTCTTGGTGACAATACGAATGCAAAGCAGCCTAAAATTGATATTGTCCTATTAAAATTAAATCTTAGGATTTTGTAAAGAATTAAAACCAAACAAAAACTCATAATAAAATTTAGATAATGCCTAAACTTAAAAACAGTATATTTGTCTGAATTTTTAAAAAATACAAATTCTAGAAAAGCATAAATAGTGTGATTGTCATTTTATTCTCCTTACCCTATCTTCAAAATATTTCTCAAATGATACCATTTAGCCTGATCTTTATCATAGGTAATTATTACACCTAATTGTCCTGAATATTGCGTCACAAACCACAAAGCCTTGTTGTCTATATTCTAGCTCATCATAACTAATACCATAGTCTTTGACGCTAAATAATCCAATTGTGAAAAATATTAAAAATGAAAACAGAGATCTAGAGTGAAAATAGTTTGTTTGAAGTTTGAACATTTTTTGTTAGTAATTAAATTTATTAGTTATAATAATTTATTTTAATCATTATCAAATTATAATCTAGAACTATTTATTAAAAATAAGTTCATAAAATTATTTAATTTTATTAATAGCGTAAAGAATATAACTTCTAATAGAAGAACTTAAACTAACACTTAATCTTTTATTCTAGTCTAGCTAAAAAAATATTTAATATTGATGAAAATGTATTAAATCAAATCACTGAAAACTTGATAAATATAAATTCTATTCTTTTTCTATTCCAGTAAAAAAATTCAAAATAAATTAAAAAAAAATTAATTATAAATTATAACGATAAAAAACATTTGGATTATTATAGTTCTGGTTATTTACTTAATTAGAAATTTTAAAGAGTTTAAATTTTCAAATTTTAAAAGACCTTTAAATTTAACTTTTAATATAAAAGCAAAGTAAAAACTGCTTTTTAAGCCGTTCGGCATATTTTATGCTTAACCTACAATTGCATTTCACAAGCATCTAAGTGGGAAACCCGCCTCAAAACTAGTTCTTCCTATAGAGCCGTCGTAGACTACGACGTTGATAGGCTGGGTGTGGAAGTGCGGTAACGCATGAAGCTAACCAGTACTAATAGCTCAATTGGCTTGATTTATGCACTGAAAAAGTTTTAAGTTTTAAAAACATAAAACTAAAAAGTTTTATAAATTGTATGTTGAATTTTGAAATTATTTTTTATATCTCCAAAATATTCATCAAAAGAAGGATAATTTAAATTTCTTTCTTTTTTAATCTGAGCTGTTTTTTTAGGAAAAATTTTTTTAGCGATATGATTTAAAACTATAAAACCTTGTTGTCTATATTCTAATTCATCATAACTTATCCCATAATTTTTTGCAGATATTATTCCAATTATAAAAAAAATTACCAAGATAGCTTGGATGAATAATTTAGTAATTTTTTTGTTTAAAATAAAATCTATCATATATGATTTAATATATATTTACGTTTTTAAAAAAATTTACAAGAATTAAATTAAAAATTTTTAATAAAATTAATACTTTAAAAATAATTATTAAATTATTTTTTAATCTTTTTATAAAATATTAATAGTTTACCATTTTTTAATATTTTATATTTATTTTTAATAAAAATTTTTTCTGAACTTGTATTATTTTTTTTTACAAAGGCTACTAAAACAACATTTTTTTTTATTAATTTTTCAGTCTTTTTTAAAATTTTTGTACCATAACCTAAATTTCTAAATTTTTTTTGAATATTAATTGACACATATCCTAATATATTTTCAAAGTCATATCAAACAATTCCAATATTTTCCAAAACTGGTACTAATAATAATAAAAAAAAAATTTTTTTTATTATTGATTTGTTTATAGGCAGCATAACTAAACCTCTTTTTTGTTTATTATTTTTGAATTTATTGAATTTTTTCTGGATGTTTTTTCATTATTTAAAAGATAGATAAGATTTGAATCCATTAAACAAGCTTTTCTAACTCTAAATTTCATTATTTACTTGATAGCAGCTCTTTAACTAATCCAGATATTTTTTGATCAGCGGTATATATTTTAGCCATTACTTGAGCAGTTTTTTTTGCATCATGTTTAAAAGCAATTTTTAAAATATTCATCCAGCTAATGTTATTTTTTTTTCTAATATTTTCTATTTTAGATATTTCTAATCTAGATGTATTAATAGAACTTTTCGTATTCTTATATAATATTAAGCTATATAAGATTTATCAAATTGATATATAAAAACTTTCATATAAAAAAACCATTTTTTGTTGCAGAAATTTCAGCAAATCATAATGGGTCATTTATTAATGCAAAAAAATTGATTTATATAGCTAAAAAATTGGTGCAGATGCAGTTAAATTGCAAACTTATACACCTGGCACAATGACAATAAATAGCAATAAAAAAGATTTTAGAATAAAAAATGGATTGTGGAAAGGTAAAACTTTATGGAATTTATATAAAGAGGCCCAAACTCCATTTGAATGGCATAAAGGTTTATTTGATTATGCTAGAAAACTTAAAATCACATGTTTTAGCTCCCCGTTTGATGAGTCAGCGGTTGATCTTTTAGAAAGTCTAAATTGTCCATTTTATAAAGTTGCTTCATTTGAAATGAATCATATTCCTTTAATTAAAAAGATAGCTAAAACAAAAAAACCAATGATTATTTCAACTGGAATGGCAAGTTTGAAGGAAATTGATTTGGCGTTTATTACTGCAAAAAAAAATGGTTGCAGAGATTTAGCCTTATTGTACTGTGTAAGTAATTATCCTAGCAAATCCATCAGATTTTAATTTTAATAACATCAAAATATTAAAAGATAGATATAAATGTGAGGTTGGTTTTTCTGATCATTCTACAGACAGTAAAATTGCCGCCGCCGCAGTGGCTGCTGGAGCGAACATTATTGAAAGGCATATAGCTTTAGAAGGTCAAAAAAAGGGTTATGATCTTAAATTTTCATCAAGAGGCAAAGAAATTAAAAATTATATCCAGGTTATTAAAAATACATCTTTGATTATGGGAAAAAAATACTTTTTTAGAAACAAAAATGAAAACCATAATTTAAGATTTAGAAGATCGATTTATGCAGTTGCAGATATTAGAAAAGGTGAAAGATTTACAAAAAAAAATATAAAGGTAATTAGACCTGGATTTGGAATTGAGCCTCTGTATTTTGAAAAATTAATAAATAAAATATCACCCTATTATATAAAAAGCGAAACTCCTATAAAAAAATTAGTATTAAAAAAATTGGGAATTTTTATTTAAAATTTATCTTTTAACAATTTTAAAATCTTTTTCGATAAAGAAAGTTTTTTTACAATCTTACTGATAGTTTGTAGGAATAATATTACATTCTGACGTTAAGACCTAAGTCTTTTAATTCAAGCTTTATTTCGTACGGAGTGTTTTGAGTATAATGAAATATACTTCCCATTGAAAAAGCTTTAATAGATGTTTTTATAGAAATATTTTGAATATCGCTTGCTTTCGACATCCCACCTGCAACAATTATTTTTGTTTTTATTTTTTTTTCAATTTCATAAATTGTTTCAAAATCATAACCATTCAACATCCCATCATTATCAATTGAAGTTAATATTATCTCTCCAGGTTTAATTTCATCTATTATTTTAATATAATCATACAGATTGGAGTTAGTATTTTTGGTCCCAGAATTTATAAAAACTTTTTTTTCATTTTGAATTTTTTTATAATCAATTGAAACAACAATGCACTGTGAGCCAAAATGGTTTATTGCTTTTTTTAGAAAGTCATTATTTAAATAAGCCTGAGTATTAATACAAACTCTATCAGCACCTACTTTTAAAACATTCTCTATGTCAAAAAGTGTTTTAATTCCTCCACCAATTGTTATTGGCATAAAACAATCGTCAGCAAAATCATCTATAAGTCTTAAATTAATACCATTTTTATTTGCATTAATATCTAAAAAAATTAATTCATCGACCTCACGCATTGAATAAAGTTTAATAGTTTGTTTTAAGCTACCGCATACTCTCCAGCTTTTAAATTGTTTTCCTTTTACACAGTTATTATAATTAAATAGTACAGTTGGTATAATTCTAATTTTCATTTTTTTAAATTTTTAAAAAATTTTCAATTAGTGCCAATCCTTTTGATAGGCTTTTTTCTGGATGAAATTGTATGCCATATATATTTTTATTATTTATAATTGATGGAAAAGTTTCATTGTAATAACTTTCAGCGATAATATGTTCTTTTTTTGAAGGCTTGTACTTAAAGCTATGAATGAAATAGTAGTCTTTTTCATCCTCTATGTTTGTAAATAAAATATTAGGTTTTTTAAATTTAACTTTATTCCATCCTATATGTGGAAGCTTTTGCGGCTTTTCCTTTAATTTGATAACTTCTCCTTCAATGAGATTTAGTCCAATAGTTTTTCTATTATTTTCATAGCCAATCGATGCTAATACTTGCATTCCAAGACATATACCTAAAATAGGTATATTTTCATCTAAACTTTTTTTTATTATTAAATCTTTTATTTTTTTTCTTTCCAATTCTTCCATTGCTTTATCAAATGATCCTTGACCAGGTAAAATAATTTTTGAAGCTTTGCTGATTTGAGTCAAATCATCAGTAAAAATAACATTTTTATTATATAATTTTACTGCTTTAATAATCGAATTTACGTTACCAGTATTGTAATTAATTACTACTACAAAACTCATTAAAAATTTCTAATCAAGGATTTGTCAGGCAATTTGAGAATACTTCCATAGTTATCAACTTTAAAAATTTCTTTATTAGTAAATGAGTCACATATTTCGTCAAATTCCTCAATAGAGCAATCTACATCTTTCAAAATATCTTTTAAGTCGTACCCTAAATAACTTGAAGGATATTTTCCTGATTTTTCTTTGTCAATTTGTATTGCCTGCTCTCTTGTCATCCGTCCTCTTCTGATATGCCAGCAACACCAATCTGTAACTCTATCGTATCCATATTTTAAATATTTAAAGTAATCATGAATTCTCATTTGTGCGTTATCTAAGTTTTCATAGTCCACAATGGATCCTTCCAGTTCTTTTTCATATGTTTTGAAACCATGATTTATGGCTATTTGCGCATTTTTTTGTCCGTCCCATTCAAAAAATTGACCAAGAAATAAACCAAAAATTTTGTTTTTAATAAGCATCTTCTTCGTTTGGATATTTATACAAGGCCAGTTCCCTTTGATATTTTTAACAAATTTGACAAATCTCCAACTCTTAGTCCAAGCAATCCTCCAAATTCTTCTAGCCAAGCTCTATTTAATTCAATTGCATTTTCATTTTGAGCAGGTCCCCCATTTTCATTTTGGGAGTTTTCTCCCCAGATAATTAGGGGTACTTTAAAACGAAAAGAAAATTTTAAAAGGAATTGTAAAAATAGTTAAATGTTCTGGCCAAGAAATATCTCCAACAGTTTTAAGTGTAAATTTATTTATTTTTCTTCTGACCAAAGGATTTGTCGAGACCTCAATATGGTCGACACCAAGTTTTTTTAAATTTTCAATATTGTATCTTCCCAGTTCTGATAATTTATCAGTTGTTGCAGTAACGCAAAGAGGATTTAAATTATATTCTAAGCTTTTAATTACTTGATAATGACTATCTTTTCCACCACTTACGGGAATTATGCAGTCGTAATAACTAGCTGTTTTATATTGTTGTATTATAGATTTAAATTGTTGCTCTCTTTCTTTCCAATTTATTTTTTTTCTATTGTTGTATGCTATACACCCTTGACATATCCCAGACTTTGAAAATTCCAAATCTGGTTTTGTTGAGGGCATTATACAAATTTTACATCTTTTAATTTGCATATATTGAGTAGTATTATTCATTGTAAATTTTTTTATTATTTATTAAATAAATTTTTTCAGCAATTATCCAATCATTGGGATTATCAATATCAACCGTTTTGCTATTTGGTATTATATAAGGTGTAGTGCTTTTACTAAATAGATTTTTAATATTTAGCCAAGATTTAGTTGTGCCCCAATAAAATTGTGCTGCATCATGGTAGCTTTTTTTTAAATCCTGAGATCTTTTTAAATAATTCTTAGGATAAAACATTTTAATTTTGCCATTTTTTAAAAAAACTATCCTTCAATCGAATTATTATAGTTTGTTATTGATATTACAAAGCCGTTTCTTTTTTTTAAAAGTAAATTGTAAGATTTTTTTAAATCATTCAGCATTAAAAAAAACAGAGGTAGGGTAGATGCAGCATATTATTTTTGGTTTGAAATTATTTTTTTTTAACCATTTAATACTATGAATTATGACTTGCTGAGTAGTAGCATAGTCATTAGACAATTTTTTAGGACGTTCCGATAACACCATTGTTCGATATTATCTGCTCCTGGTATAGGTTTAATTTCATTTGGAATTACTTTATCAAATATTTTTGCAACTGGTTTTGTGATTTTTTTGATATTTGATGATTGGATTATTTAAAAATTTTTTTATATTTTTTTTTTAATTCTTTTACTGCCGCCCCTTGCAGGTAAAATTGCTATAATCATTTTTGTTTATAATTATTGATAATTTTTATTAAATTTATAGATATTATTTTCAATACTGTATATTTATATTTTTTTTTGACATGTTCAATATTTAAACATATACAGCATTTATTGATACTATGATTTATAAAGAAAACGAGTTTAATATTTTGCGTTTAATAGATAAAGAATCTAGAACTACCCAAAGAAGTATTGCTAAAAAGTTAGGATATAGCTTAGGTAAGTTAAATTATTGTTTAAGAGGTTTGAGAAAAAAAGGACTGGTTAAGATTAAAAATTTTAAAAGAAACGATAATAAACTTAGTTATTTATATATATTAACCCCGAAAGGAATTTCATTAAAAACAAACATGACCATATCATTTTTAAAAAAAAGAGCTAAAGAATTTGAGTTATTAAAAAGAGAAATGAAAAAATCTAAAAATTTATGAGCAGCATTTTTAAAAATAAATCTATCTTGATTACGGGAGGCACGGGATCATTTGGAAAAGCTTTCGTGAAAGAGGTTTTGAAAAAGCATTCTTTAATAAAAAAATTAGTTGTATTTAGTCGGGACGAGTTAAAACAATTTGAAATGTCAGAACAATTTTCTTTGGGTGAGTATCCAAAATTAAGATATTTTTTGGGAGATTTAAGAGATAGAGAAAGAGTTTATAGAGCTATTCAAAATATTGACGTGGTAGCACACGCAGAAGGTTGCAGGATCCAGAAGCTGAATATGACCCTTTCGAGTATATTAAAACTAATATTTTGGGTGCACAAAATTTAATTGAAGCGTGTCTTGATAATAGAGTTGAAAATGTGATTGCACTATCCACTGATAAAGCTGTTTCCCCAATTAATTTATATGGATGCGAACTGGAAAACTTTATTTGATCAGCTCAAAATGGAATTAATGATTTAAAGGAAAAAAAAAATTAAATTTATGTAGTGAGACCTCTTTACAATGAGATATGAGAAGCAAGATTATCTTAGAACCTTTTTTTCTGAAAAAAATTCATCAAGGTTTTCAATTCGCAGTAACCGAAGTCTTGACAATGCTGTATCGCATGATAACAGAAGACTGTCATTTGTAAGGATAATTTTGGAGGAGCAATTTGTTCAATAAGTTCAGTAGTAAGATATAAAAGAATATAAAAACGAAATAAATTAAAATTAAAATAGTATGGGGAACTAGCAGACAACAAACCAAAACTTATTTATTTGATAGCGAACAAGACAAGGATAATTTTATGAAAGGTTGTAAGTGAGGCATTAGGTTGGTTGGACGCTAGAGTAATTAAATAACACACATAAGTTTGTGGTAGTATGGTACCCAGTTTCAGCATTACATCTAGCTGTAATGTTTCGTAAGCACAATTTTAAAAAAATATTCTGAATTTTTTAAATGTCAGCTGAAATTTTTTAAGACAAACATCGATAAATATAATATTACCTGTGTTTATCAAGTTTTAAATTCAAGATTACTAACCACCGGTCCAAAAACTATTTATTTTGAGAAAGCTATAAATAAATTTTGTAACTCAAAATATGCTGTTTGTGCTAATAGTGCGACTTCAGCATTGCATATAGCTTGTTTGGCCCTAGGAGTTAAAAAAGGAGATTATATTTGGACAAGTTCAATATCATTTGTTGCATCAGCAAATTGCGCAGTTTATTGTGGAGCCAAAATTGACCTTGTAGACATTGATTTAAAAGCCTTGGATCTATATATAATAAATTTAGAAAAAAAATTAAAACAAACAAAAAAAAGTAAATTGCCTAAAGTGGTGATCCCGGTTCATATGGCAGGCCTATCTTGTGATATGATTGCAATAAAAAAACTTGCCCAAAAATGGGGTTTTAAAATTTTAGAGGATGCCTCTCATGCCTTGGGTGCTACTTTTTAATAATAAAAAAGTAGGTTGCTGTAAATATTCAGATATAGCAGTTTTTAGTTCACATCCAGTTAAATTTATACACTATTTGTGAAGTGCGATTGGATTAACAAACAATATTAACTTGTATTGAAAAAATGAAATAGTATTAGGCAGGGAACCATTTTACTCAAAAAGATTTTGAAGAATTGCTAACAGTGATTTCTATGTACGGCCACAGAAATCTAGTGTTAAATGTAGTCAGTAATATTCATGTTCCATAAATTTAAAGAAAAAATAGATAGAATAAAACGACTTATTGTTAGATAAAAAAATTAAAAAATTTGCCCTAACTGTCAGTATCGACGGTTGGGGAGAAGAACAAGAATATCAGCGATATGGATTAATACTGGTTGATCCGTATTTACAGATAAAACTATTGAATATGTTTTAGAAGCTGATAAAATGGATAGTAAATTTAGTTTGTAATTTCAACATATCTGCATCCATTTTACAAAAGGCATTTTAATAAAAAAAATTTTCCAAACTCTAATTCTTATTATAGTAGAGCAATAAGTCTGCCTATTTTTTATCAACTTACAAATAAACAGCAAGATTTTGTTATAAAAAAAATTTTAAATTTTTATGAAAGAAATAATTAACAAAAAAATTAACAATTTTATAAAATATAATAAAATTTTACTAAAGCCGATCAAAAGTAATACAAATTATATTGCAGTAGCTGACAGAGAAAAAGCCTCCCAAAGTATTTTACAAAGTATTTTAATTTCCGCATATTGCAATAAATTTCAATATAAGCCGATTATTGTAACTGATGGAATTAACATAAAATCAAAAAAAATTTTCCAAAGCTTTGGATTTTTTTTTTAATAATTTATAATGGCTCAAAAAAAATTTTTTCATTTAAATTTATAATTTTAATAAAAAGTTTATTATATTTTTTTTATTCAATTTTTTTTATAAAAAAAAATAATTTTGATTATTTTATTAAGTATTATAAAATATGCAATGTGGCAGTTGGAGATTTAATTTATGATGAATATATCCGACATCAATTAAAATTTGTTGAACCAAGGTGCGATTTAAGATTTTTAAATATATTATTTAAATCAATATTTAGAGTTTATAATACAATCTTATTTTTGAATTTATATAATATTAAAAAAATTTTTACATCAACGGAAGCTTATGTTTCGAATCATTCTTTATTATTAAGATTGGGTTTAAAAAAAAAATACCTTGTTATTTGATAATAGGAAATGAATTTTATTTAAATATAGTTAAATATAAAAATTCTAACATTAAGTTAGGATCTTTTAGTTTAAGGAGTTTAAAAATTCTCTGAAAGTACTTTGAATAATATCAAAATAAAAAAAAAAATCTTGATAATTTCATCGATAAAAGATTTTTTGGAAAAGTAAATACATCGTACACATCTAATTTAGATTTAATTAATGCAAATTCTCTTAATTCTTTTTCAAGTAGTTGTTTTTTTAATGATGAAAATATAAATAAAAAAGATTTTAAAAATATTGATTTAAAACTCGGTTTGTTAAATCGCGCACTGAGCGCGAGGAAGTATCGCTTAAGATATTTCAAAACTTCCTCTCCAAACTTTAAAATTTATAAATTAAGAATAATCTCTATCACAATCATTGGTTAGTTTGGGATGAGAATTTATTACATACACCAGAAGAAGGTATTGTAAAAAAAGATAGATTGGCAATAAGTCTGGAACTTTAGAAAATATGATTGTATTGCCCCAGAGAACTTATAAGTACTAAAAATTTAATTAAAATTTGTGACAATGTTATTACAGGTAGAGGAACAGTGGGAATTGAATTTGCTTGTTTTGGAAAAAAACCTTTGATTGCAGGATCAATTTTATTAGAATTAATCCTAATATACATGGATACGCTAAAAATCTTAATGAATATTTTAATTATATAAAAAATTTTTTTCAAAATATCCGCCTTTAAAAAAAAATAAAATTCTTATTGCAAGAAAAATTTTATTTTATTTAGAAACAATGTATCCTAATAAAATAAGTAAAAAATTATATCGTAATCAAATGCATAGCAAAATTTTTTTGAAAATAATATTTTTAGCAATGCTGATAAAATAGATTTATTTAATAACAAAACAATTATGAATCTAAAAAAATTTAATTTTGAAAATGATACTAACTTTAGCTTATTATGAAAATTTAAATAAATGAAAATATCAGCTGTAGAAGTAATTATACCAGGAAGGTGCATCTATATTTGCTGCAAGACAGCATAATAGTTTTTTAAAAAACAATATATATTAAGTTTTTTTTGTTTTCAAAAATTTTCTTAATTAAATTGGCAGTTAGCTCATTTAAACTTTAGAAAAAATTATTTTGTAGAAATTATAAAAAAATTATTTTTTTTTTATTAACAGAAAAAAATAAATATTCTTTTTTATAATAAAGGTTTTTATAAAATTAATAATATAGACGAACTTAATAAACTTAAAAAATTTGATCCTGATGTTATGATATTTACGGAGTAGAATATTATCAAAATGTCATAAGCAAATTAAATAAAAAAAAAATTTTATATTTCATTTTTGATTGACTCCGCTAATGTGCATACTGATAAAGCAAATCTTAAGTTAGATACAAGTCAGGATGTGAAAATTGTCCTGCAGTTAGTTTTTTTATAAAGAATATTCCATATAAAAATTTACAAGAAAAAATTTTTTCAAATTCATCGAAATTTTTATTTTCAATCCATAGAGACAATATGAAGAAGAATGTATTAACTATTTAGGAAAAATTTGTAAAAAAAATAACAAGATACTTTTAAATTATTTGGGTCTAGATTTAAAAGAATTTAGTCCAAATCCAATAAAAGAAAAAAATGTTGTAAGTTTTTGTTATAGATCTAGTTTAAATCCAAGAAAAGGACAGAAAATTTTTATAAAATCGATTGAGCATTTAAAAAATAGTAATCCATTTTTTTTTGATAATATAATATTTAATATTGTTGGCGATAGCAGTATTTGTGATTTTTTTGATTCTTTGGAAATTAAATATAATTATTATAAAAATATCTCTACAAATAAAAGTTTGGCAAATTTTTATAATACTTCAAATTTTATGATAAGTTGTAGTTTGCAAGATGCTGGCCCGGTAATGATAAATGAAGCTTTGGCATGTGGTGTTCCCGTGATTTCTTTTAAGGTTGGTGTGGCTAACGATATTATATTTAATAAAAAAAATGGTTTTTTATTAAAAAAAATTTCTCATATTGAATTAGCAAAATCCATAATAAAAGTAAGAAATCTTTCAAATGTTCAATTATTGAAAATGAAAATATTTTGTAGAAAATTCTCTGAAAGAAAATTAAACATTGATATAAATACTAAAAATTTATTGAAATTTATTTATTCTGCATACTTAACAATGTGTATATTTTATTTATTAAAATACCAATAATCTTTTATAGAATTATTAAATTAATTTAATATTAAGAGGATATTAACCAAATGCTTTTAAGTACATTTCGTACTTTTCAAACTAAATACTGATATGATTAAAAGTATATGCCGTTTAAAGAAACAATTTTGGCGGCTTTTCACTCAAAAGTCATTTATTGTGGTTTTCAAAAAATATTAAAATTAATGATATTCATTTAGTTATATTCATAAAAAATAAGTTAGTAGCATATAATTGTTTAAGAATACGAAATTTATATATGAAAAAAAAATATATAAAATACTTTTATTTCGATACATTGATTGTGGATAGAGAATTTCGAAATAAAAATTTTTCAAAAAAAATAATAAATCAAGGAATTTTTTTTTCAAATAAAAATAATATGCCAATTTTGCTTATATGTAAAAAAAGACATATTAAATTTTATCAAAAATTTAATTTTCAACTAATGAATAATGCCAATATTGCATCGACCAAAGCACCACCTGAGTCCAAATGATTGGAAATATCCATTGCTGGTGAAATAAAATCCAAAACAACAATCAATAGTGCAATAAAAATATATACAAATAAATGAACTTAGATTTTAAAATTCCTATCTTTTCTAGTAGTGGCAAATAGAGTATAAAAAAATACCTCAATCAAAAATAAGATAAATAATCGATGACAATATGCACAAAAAAAAATGTACAAATTTTTATTTATCTATTATTTAAAATATAAAAAAAATTTTTGAATTATTAAAATTTTAAAAAAAATTAATAGAGTTAAGTCACGATGAAAAAGAAAAAAAAAATATTTTTTATTTCCGTTCCAAACTTTTCTGTACAGATAACATTTCATGAACTGATTAGTATTGCTTCATTATCGGCCTTAATTCTTTTCTTTTTAGATTTTGAATTATATTTAAAAAATAAAGTATCAGAAGCATCAAAACTTTTTTAATTAACGAAAATAAAATTTTTCTTCTAAAATTATTATCATCTTTTGTATTTGGTGCTGTGTTATTTAAGAATTTTATACTTTTTTTATATTTTTATTTTGAAAAAAAAATATCTAAAAATTTAATATTAGAAAATACAAATAAACTATTTAAAAATCATTTGTCATTAAATACATATATCATAAAAATTTAAATACTTCTGACGTTCAAAATAATATTCTTTATCAAGCAAAAAAAATATCATCTTATATTTTTTATGTCATAGGATTAATTAAAGATTTATTAATATCATTATTTTTTTTAGCATCATTATTATTTTTAAACTTCAAAGCTCCTTTATTTTTATTATTATTTTCTTTTTTAGTTGGATTATTTTTTTATTATTTTACATCCAAAAAAATTAGAGCTTTGGGAGATTCGGTTAGAAATTTGCAAAGTCAATAAATTGAACTTTAAAAGAATGATAATTTTTAAAAATTATAATTTTTTTAAAAAAAAAACAATTTCAGGAAAAATTCAGTATTAGTCTTAGTGAGAAAGAAACTAAAGAAATGGAATATTTTCTAATTTCAAAGATTCCAAGATTAGCTATAGAAGTAATTTTTATGTTTTTACTAATAATGTTAATGTTTATATTAGTGAATAAAACAAGTGCACTAGGTAGCGTTTTACCTTTTTTTATAACGTTGTCGCTAATATCGATAAGATTGATACCTGTAATTTCAAATATAAGTCTAATTTTTACTAATTTAAATTATTTGGAACCATCTTTGCTGAATATTTTTAATAATGCTCAAACATCAGAAAAAAATATTCTAAGAGCTGAGCATGAGAAGGATAATTATAACTTTAACATAAACAGCATAAATCTTAAAAATATCAGCTATAGGTATGAGGACGGAGACAAAAAAATTTTAAAAAAAATAAATATTAACTCATTAGAGGGATATACAAGACAGATTATAATTAATTTTATTTGATACTACATTATTAGATATAATTTTTTTTAATCCATGAAACCGCAATACATAATCTCAACAATAAATTAAAAATGTCTTCAACATAATTACAATTGGTATAAAAAAATTTCTTACGTGCCCCAAGATACATTTATATTTTACGACACTATTGAAGAAGACGAAATTAATTTAGAAAAAGTAAAACAAGTAGCTAAAATTGCTCAAATAGATAGTTTTATTGAAAAATTACCAAATGAATATTTAGAAAAAGTTGGTGAAAGAGGAGTGAGATTATCTGGAGGTCAAAGACAAAGAATTGGTATTGCAAGGGCTCTTTTTAAAAATAATGAAGTGTTAGTTATGGATGAGGCAATCGTAGTTTCCTCATTATTTATAAGTTTAAAAGACAAAATATAAAAAAAATAAAAAAAAAATAAAATAATTTTAAATGGTTTCGCATAGATTAACTACCATTAATAAATGCGATCAAATTATTTACCTACACAAAGGTACAATTAAGTTTGTAGGTGATCCAAAATTCATTTAACTTATAATTTTTTATTTTTATGCAGTATTTAGAATTATTTGGAATTTAATAAAAAGGGAAATGAATTAATAACGAAAGAATTAATAAAAAAAAAAGTAAATAATAAAATCAAAATCAATACAGGTAAACAATTAATAATAATTTTTTATTTAAAAAATATAAAATTAACCTAATAGTTGATCAAAATTATACTTTATTACTTTATTTATATTTTTCGAATTTTATTATTTTTTTTAAAAAATTTATTAAGCCAAAATATTTAATAAAAAAAAAAGTAATAAAATTATTTTTACCAAACCAAAAAAACAAGAAGAAACTTAAAAAAAAATATTAAAATTTAATAATTAAAAAATTAAAATAATTAATGAATTAAACAATAAATTAAAAATAGAAAATAATAAATTAACAAAAGCTATTTTTTTAGAAATTAATAATCTTAATCAAAGTCAAGAATTAAAACTTAGTTTAAAAAATTGGATTAGAGAAAATTTAATTTTGCTAAAAATTAAAAAAAGTTTTTCAAATAAAAAATATTAGATATTGTATTCATTCAAATTAATACAGAATTTTTATTATTTTTACATTAAATGGATGTAATATAAAATTTTTAAGAAAAGTTAAAAAAATTTATAAACAAACTGGTAAAATTATTTTTATTAAAAGCGATAATAAAAAAATTTTCGAAAGATCGATTAAACGAAAAACAACCGATCATGGATATATTTATAAAAATTATGGTGAAGTTATTAAAAGAAGGAAATAAAATGAATTTTTTTATAAAAATAATGAATAAATCAATTCATTTTCAACAATAAAAAATTAAGAATTGTAAAAAATTATTACCGATATTAAAAAAATTTATTTTTATATAATCTTTAATCTTAAATTATAATTTTAATAAACTCTATTTTTGAAGCTAAATAATTTGTTATAATTAAATCTCCAGTATTAATAATTGATATAAATTTTCTCAATTATTTATAGTGGGGCTATTTTCATTTCCATTATTAATTTAAAGGTGATAATAAAAACTTTAATTGTGATAAAAAATTTCAATAAAACCGAATATATAATTAAAAATTATTATTTAGATACGACTAATTATAATAAAAAATTTTTTAAATAAATATATTTTTTTATTTAATTATTAATTTCTGATAATAAACCGTCCATTGCCGCTGAAAATAGTTCATGTAAATTTTTCAGACTCAGCAGGAGGTGCTGCAATAGCAGTAAGTAGATTGCATAAATTATTATTAAAAGAAGGAATTGATTCTGTATTAATCGTTTGTGAAAATCATAAAAATTACAAGAATACTATTTCTCTTAAAAAAAATTTATTTGAAAAATTTAAAATTGAATAAAAAATCCAGACATAGAAAAATTAAATTTATTTTTAAAACTAGTAACAATAATACTCATTCTTTAAATGTTTTACCCTCAGGTATTCTAAAAAAAATAAATTCACTAAATCCAGATATTGTAAATTTACACTGGATCGGAAATGAAACGTTGTCAATAAGGCAAATATCTCAAATTAATTCTAAGGTTGTGTGGACTTTACATGATATGTGGCCTTTTTGTGGAATGGAACATTATACTGATAATGAAAGATTTGTTGAAGGATATAGCAAGTCTAATAGGCCAGAATTTGATAAAGATCCATAATAAATAAAATTATTTTTGATAAAAAAGTTAAATATTATTTAAATATAAAAAAAATCAATGTAGCTCATAATGGATGTTTGAGTGTGCAAAAAAAAGTTTTTTATTTAAAAATAAAGATATAAAAAAAATATTATGCCTTAATTGACCAGCAGTTCTGGCTGCCAATTAATAAAGAATTTTCTAAAGAAGTATTTAAAATCAAGAGTAATGAAAAAGTTATACTATTTGGAGCTGAAAATTTTTTAAAAAATAAAAGAAAGAATTTTGAATTTATAAAAAAAATATTTAGATAATTTTACATTTTGATGAAGCTAAAAAATTATTTTTTTTGGAACCGAATATAGATTATGATTTTTCTTCAATTAATGAAAATATTTTTAATTTAGGCGAAATCTATGATGAATACACTCTAAAATTATTGTACTCAGCCAGTGATGTTGTTGTTATTCCTAGCACACAAGAGGCATTTGGTCAGATTGCCTATGAGGCAATCCATTGTGGCACACCATGTGTTGCTTTTGCCAATAGTGGTTTAAGCAGTGTTATAGATCATGGAATAACTGGTTATTTGTGTGAAGAAAATAATGATCAAACTTTTTCTAATGCAATAAAGCTATGTCTGACTAATAAAAAATTTACACAAGATATAATCAGTAATTGGGCAAAAAATAAGTTTGATTCTAAAAGTTTGATATCCATGTTAGAATAAATCCTTTATTGTGCCAAATAAATGAAAGTATAAAAAAAATAATTATTAAAAAAATTGTAAGACGCTTTGAGGATAAACCAATTAGCAATCTTAAAAATCAAAATTTTTTTTTTCTAAGAAATAATCCAAATTATATCTTACATAGTTTTGGAAAAAAAAAATCCAAAAAAATTTTTTTATGTTATTAAGGTTGATAAAGGAGGAGGCGGTATTTTTTCTAATCTTTTATTTGTTTTAAATCATTTAAAAGTTTGTGATCAGATTTAATTTTATACCTGTTAGTGGATATGGAAAATTTTCTATACGCGATATAATCAATATTACTCCAATTAATAATAATAAAAATTCAGTTGGTTATATTATTTTAAACAAGTATCTAATTACAATTTGATCTGAAGTTTATAAGAGCAAAAATGTCACTTTTAACGCACTGGTTCTTTTTCTCCTGACAATGGTCAAGATCTTATAAAGAAGATCAAAAATTTTATTTATATTTTTAAAAAATATGTAAAAATTAAAATCAATCTTTTATAGGAATATTAACAAGTTTTATAAAAATAATTTTGATAGAACAAAAAAGTTTTAGGAGTGCATTTCAGCGGCACTAGTATGAAAATAATCCCAAACCACCCACTTCCACCAACACCTGAGCAGGTTTTTGATATCATGGATAGATCAAGTGTTGAAAAAATATAAATTCAATAAAATTTTTTTAGTAACTGATCAGTTGCAATATTTAAAGATGTTTCGTGAAAAAATATGGTAGATGTAGTTTGTTATAGGATCAGAATCTTTTAGATCTAATCAGTATAAAATATTTGATTTAAACCCTAAGAAAAAATCATAGATTTGAAATGGGAAGAGATTCTTTGGAAGAAATGTTGTTATTATCTAAAACAAAATTTTTAATTTGTTCAAGATCAAATTTATCAGAATTAGCTATAATGACCTCAAAAAACAAAATAAGTTATTTAGAAATTGACAATGGTTTTAACACAAACAGAATTGTATATTCGCAATTTGTATGGTTTGTTAAACAAAAACTACCTAAATTTCTGGGCGGTTTTGAAAATAATTTAAAATTAAATTTTACTAAAAAATTTTTTAAATGTTAATTTTTTCAAAAAAAAATAATAAAAAAATTATTGCTTGCAAGTAATTATAGATAATCAAAAAAAAAATAATAATAGACTAGACTTATCTCCTAAAAATGAATTTATTCAGGCAGCAATTATTCATAAACACAAAAACTTTTATCTAAATCCCCATAGACATTTGCGCTATTATGCGTACTAGTAATACTACACAGGAAGTTTGGATTGTTATTAAAGGAAAAATAGAAGTGACATTGTTATGATTTTGATAAAAGTTTGTTGGCAAAAAAAATTTTCAAAAAAAATGATATTTCTATTTTGTTTAGGGGAGGACACTCTATGAAAGTTTTAAGTAGTCGGAATTATAATATATGAGATTAAAAATGGTCCTTATTACGGAAAAAAAAAAGATACCCAATACATTTAAAATTGATGATAAAAAAATTTCAAAAAAAAAATAATTCTTGATTTAGGTATGAACATCCATTTGCGGATACATTTATTAGTAAAACTCAGCTATCTTTTAACGAACCTATTTATCCACTTAAAGTTTTATTAAATAATAAAAATGGATAACATTGAGAGTTTTTTTCAAAACATCTCCTGCTAAAAGATATAATATGTATGATTATTCTTATACTTCCTCTAATTCAATTTTTTCAAAAAATCATTGGAATAATTTTTCAAAAATTGTTTTAAGAAAACTTCAAAAATAAAAAAAATAAACTTAAAAATTTATGAAATTGGTTCTAATGACGGGTATTTACTTAATAACTTTAAAAAACTTGGTCATAAAATTTTAGGTATTGATGCCTCTAAGTTTATGACCAAACTTGCTAATAAAAAAAATATTAAAACTGAATGTATGATGTACCGACTATAAATCTAGTTTTAAAATTAGAAAAAAATATGGCCTATCTGATATCGTGATTGCTAACAATGTATTAAATCATTCTAATGTGCCTAAAGATCTTTCTAAAAGGAGTAAGAAATATCTTGAGTGACGATGGACTTTTCGTGTTTGAAGTTCCTTATTGGCTATAATACTATAAAGTCTTGCAGGTTCGATCAAATATATCATGAACATGTCAGCTATTTTACAGTAAAAATGGCCTTTAATTTATTAAAGGAAGTGGGTTTAGAAATAGTTAAATTGCAAATAGTAAACTATCATGGAGGCTCAATTAGAGTTTTTGCAAAAAAAAAAACAAATCCCAATTTATCAAATAAAATTAAATATTTAATAAATAAAGAAACAGAATGGATATGTCTAAATAGAGTCAATTAAAAATTAGATGTCATTATATTAATGATAAAAAAAATAAAATTAAAAAAAAAATACAAGACCTTTAAAAAGAAAAATTGTATAATTGTTGGCATTGGTGCTGCCGCGAAGGCAAACACATTATTAAATACTTTTGGGCTAACAAATAAAGAAGTTGATTTTGTAACAGATAATTCAAAATATAAGATAGGAAAATTTACCACAGGTATCTCTGGGTCTATAGATCTTAACGAAGATCGTAAAAAATTATAAAAATATATATGTCATTGATTTTAAGTTGGAACCCACCTGCACAGGATTCCATGAGGTTTGCAATAACAGAGAGATTAAATACATAAATTTGTAAAAGAAATTAGAAATTTCAAAAAAAATATAAAAAAGCCACTAGAATGTTATAAAGATAAAAGAGGAAAAATTTTTGATTTATTTTATAATACTTCAATAAATCATGTTGCAATTATAGACTCGAAACCTAATACTATTAGGGGCAATCATTACCATAAAAAAACAACCCAACACATTTTGATTACAAAAGGATCATTAGAATATTGGTATAAAAAAATACATCAAAATAAGTCCAAAAAAAAAATAGCAAAAGAGGGAGACATAATTACCACCCCTCCTTTTGAAATACATGCTCTTAAAATTTTAAATAAGGGAAATCAGTTTATAGTTTTTAGCCAAGGATTAAGAGGTGGCAAAGATTATGAAAAAGATACGTTTAGAGTTGAAACAATTATTAACTAAGAAAGTTTTAATATTTGGTTTTTCCGGAGGTCTTGGAAAAAATATCGTAAAAATTTTATTAAAAAAAAAATTTATAAGGTTTTAAATTAAGAAAATCAAATATAGATTTTAATAAAAAAAAATTTGAAATTAAAATTTATCGATATCTAAAAAAAATAAATCTGACTGTAATGCATAAATTGCTCAGGTGTTGTGAGGTTAGATTCCGAACTATGTAAAAGTTTTTAATACTAACTTTGGTTCAAATTGGGAAATCCTTAAGTATTACTTTTCACAAAAAGACAAAATTAAAAAAGATATCAAAATAATTATTATTGGATCAACAGCTCATAAATATGGTAAAAAAGATTATATGCTTTATTCAGCTTCGAAAAGTGCTCTAAACAATCTTTGCCAAGGAGCAAATCAAATGTTTAAAAATACTAATATTGATGTTAAAATATTTAATCCAGTAAGAATGAATACTCCTATGATAAAAAATCTAAATTTTATAAAAAGCAAAGGTGTTAATCCAAGAATCTGTAGCAAAAGAAATTATTAAATTAGATATAATTAATGAAAAAAAAAGCATTTATTACTGGAATTGCTGGTCAGGATGGAAGCTACCTTGCAGAATTTTTGCTAAAACAAAACTATGAAGTATATGGAATAGTTAGAAGAAATTCTATAACTGAACATCAAACAAATAGATTAAGCCATATTACTGGTGAAATTAATTTGTGCTATGGTGATCTGCTGACATCGTCATCTATTGATGATCAGATTAAAAAAATCCAACCAGATGAATTTTATAATCTTGGCAGCACAAATCTCATGTAAAGGTTAGCTCTGGAAATTCCACATTTTACCATCGCAAGTTAATGCGAATTGGAACTCTAAATGCTCTAGAATCTATTAAGAATAAATTCACCAAATACTGAAATTTTATCAAGCAGGAACTAGCGAAATGTTTGGTAACGCTAATATCAATGGAGTTCAAACTGAAGAAACTCCTTTTATGCCAAGAAGTCCATATGGTGTAGCAAAACTTTATGGTTATCATATTACCACGCAACTTTAGAGAAAGTTATAATATGTTTGCTTGCACAGGTATTTTGTTTAATCATGAATCTCCTATTAGAGGTATAGAGTTTGTTACACGTAAAGTTACTAGACGGTGTTGCACAAATTCTAAAAGGAAAAAACAGCAAAATTAAATTAGGTAATTTAAATGCTGAAAGAGATTGGGGACATGCAAAAGACTATGTTGAGGCAATGTATTTGATGTTACAACAAGATCATCCAGATGACTACGTTGTATCAACAGGAGAAACCAGAACAATGTAGAGAATTTTGTGAATATGTTTTTAATAAATTAGATTTAGATTATAAAAAATATGTAGACAGTCATGAAAAATTTATGAGACCTGAGGAATTACCTTTTTTAAGAGGCAACTCAAAAAAAATAAGAAATGTACTTGTTCGATGCTCAGAGAATACAGTTTTGAAAATCTAGTTGATGAGATGATTGAATTTTGGAAAAATAATTATAAAGAACAGAAAATCTAGATTATTCCGAAAAATTAAAAAAAATAGCATAAATGAGTGAATATTTTGAAAAAATTAAAGATTTTATGCTTGATGACATAAAGGGAAAAAAAAGATTTAAGAATTCTTGAGTTTGGAGTGCGAGACGGAGTATCTACAAAACTTTTTGTAGGGCATTGCGAACAAAATGGTGGCATGGTCTATTCAGTGGACATTAATGATTGTTCTAAAATTTTAAAAAGTGATAAATGGAAATTTATTCAATCAAGAGATGATAATTTTGAATTTCTGGACAACATCCTTCCAGAATTTTTTGACTTAATATATTTAGATTCTTTTCATAACGCAAAACATATAGAAAAAATATTTTATCATTTTTTTATTAAATTAAAAAAAAATTGTTTTTTTTATTTTGATGATATTTCTTGGTTACCCTACTCAAAAGATAACTATCGAGATAATTTTAATTGCGAAATTAATAATGAAGAAACTTTCCAAAAGTTACTAGAAATTTTGAATGCTAATTATGATATTATTGATGTGTATTTTTCTTTTAAATCATCTGGAATGGCAAAAATTTATAAAAAAAGCGAAAAAAAAATTATCAAACCTATAAAAATTAAATCTAGGAAATATTCAATTAAAAACATAATAAGAAAAATATTTATTAATTAAAATGAAAAATAGAATTTTTATTACCGGTGTTGCTGGCTTTATTGGATTTAGTTTAGCTGAAAAATTACTCATTAATAAAAATATTATAGTAGTTGGTGTTGATAATTTTGATTCTTACTATTCTACAAAACTAAAATTTGCCAGTTTATAATAACTTTAAAAAAATTTAAAAATTTTGTTTTTTTATAAAAAAGATTTAAAAAACACGTAGTAAGTATTTTTAAATTATTTAAAAAATATAAATTTTACAAAATGTGTTCACTTTGCTGCCCAAGCTGGGGTTAGATATTGCTCTATTTAATCCTAGAAGTTATATTGAAAATAATATTAATAGGTTTTTTTAATATTTTAGAGTGTTCAAAAATATGTCGACCAAAAATAATTTATTATGCATCTTCAAGCTCGGTTTATGGAGATTTAAAAAAATATCCTGCCAAAGAAAAATTTACTGGAGTTCAAAAAAATGTCTATTCACTTAGCAAAAAATTTAATGAAGATTTGGCAGAAATTTATTCAAAGGTTTACAATCTGAGGTTAGTTGGACTAAGATTTTTTACTGTATATGGAGAGTGGGGCAGACCAGATATGTTTTACCTAAAGTATTTTCAATCCATGAATAATAAAAAAATTATCAAGCGTGTACAATAAAGGAAAACATCTTCGAGATTTTACATATATAAGAGATGTTGTTGAAATTTTGTTAAAATTAATGAAAGCTAAATTTAAAAATAGCCATTTACTTTTAAATATATGCTCAAATAAACCTATTGGTTTAATTAAATTAATAAAAGTAATGAATAGCTTTTCATTAAATTTAGTAAGAATTAAGAAAACTCGTCTACAACAAGCAGATGTAATAAAGACTCATGGTGATAACAGAAAATTACTAAGTTATATAAATAAAAAAACATTTTATTCAATAGAAGACGGAATTCACAAATACCTACGAGTGGTATATTAATAATAAAGAGTTTATTCTAAATTTTTTTAATATGTATCACGCATCTTAAGAAAAAAATTAACAATACTAAAAATTTATTTTGTTTATTATTTATTCTAATAAGCGTTTCTTCTACAACGTGTTCAAAAAAAGATAATTTAGATGAAAATCCTCCTGGTTCAAAAACACTAATTATTTCAGACTCTTTAGTTGAAATGCCAATATGTTTATGAGTTTTTATTAGTTCTCCAAAAAAAGTCATAATCTGATGAGCATTTGTATTTAATATTATACAAGCCAATTTCATCATGAATCTTTTTTTTTAACAAAGAAGCCACCCGAGTGTGAAGGATAAAAATTAAATGACCAATTCATTTTTTTCGGTTCATATTTGTAATAAACTTTATTTTTTTTTACGCTACCAAAAACAAACGACACTTCATTTTGCTCAAAATACTTCCCTGATAATATTGAAAGAATTTTCGTTGTAATACTTCATCACCTGAGTTAATAGTATTGATATAAACTCCCTTACTGTAGAATGATCCCTTTATTAATTGCATCATAAATTCCTAAGTCTTTTTCACTAATCCATCTTGTAATTATTTTTTCTTTTTGTATCACTTCTAAAGTTCCATCAGTAGATCCTCCATCTATTACTATATATTCAAAATTTTTATATTTTTGTTTTTTAATACTATTTATAGTTTTAATTAAGCCATTTTTGTTATTGATATCTTGGAGTGGTTATGGAAACTTGTTAGATGCATGATGCTTAAAAAAAAATTTTATTGATTTGATCCTAACATGAAAAAGTTTATCTTTAATAATTGATTTAATATTTTTTAATATATATTAATTTTTTATGAATTATTGTTCAAAAAAAATAAACCTACTTATTATAATTTCCTTTATTTTTTCAGCTATCTTAAGCTTTTATTACTTAGAATAAATATGACGACTATTCAAAATATAAAAATAATAAGCATCCTATGATTAAAATAGCAGTAGAAAATAGTTGGTATGAGGCTAATTTGATAATTCAAGATTATAAGCAAGGAAAGAGTTTTTTTAATCTTAATCAAATATCAAATGATAGAGATGAATTTCTGCCACCACTAATTCTCAGCATTTTATTATATGGCAATTAATGAGGAAATGTACGAGGGGGGGATAATCAAAGTTAATAACAAAAAATTTTTTTATATTATTCTTAAGAGTTTTTTTTTATTATCTAAATCTATTTTTATTAAGTAAGGCACTTAAAACTTTATTTTCAAATCAATTAATTTTTTATACAATGGCAATTTTGGCTTTATTGCCGGATATACTTCAATATCATTCTTCTTTTTGGAACGAAGGATTATTTTTTACATTTCAAATAATGGTAATATTTTTTGTAATAAAACAATCTAGAAAGCCTATGGACAATATTTTTTTAGGAGTTTGCGTTGCTTGTTTGTATTTAATTAGTCAAGAATATTTATTATATTTTTTTGTAATTATTCTGTATTTAATATTTAGATTTAAAAAAAATTTTTTATCATAGGTAAATATATTTTTATGTACATATTTATTAGAACTTGTGCTATTCTTGGAAGCATCAAAAATTAAATAATCCAAACGCAAGGGCACAATGGTTAAAATTTGCATAGTTGTTTTAACCCCAAGAATTCTTTCAGAAAAACAAAAAGTACCTATAGAAATAGCAAATAAATTTTTAAAAAAAGAAGCGTAAATTGGGCTTTAGTAAAAATATAAAACATAACAAATTTATTAAATAATAAATCATTGCTGCTAAATTTTGAAGATAATTCTTAGAAAAAAAAGAATATTTAAATTATATGGTTAAGACATCTTTAATTTATATTATAGAAAATCCATTAATTTTTTTAAAAATAATTAGGTTTTATTTAATACCAATTGCGGCAATTTTATATTCACTATTTTTATGAATATTCAGGCAAGGGTGATTTTCTTAAAAAAGAATTAATAAAAAGAATAAAAAAAATATAATTCTTTATTCTTTATTATTTTTAGTTAAGAATTGGATTTTTTAAATTTATAAAAATTAAAGAGCTCAAAAAGCTGCGTATAGAAATGTCAATAATCCAATGATTGTATTTTACTTTCTGGTATGGGTTTTACAAGATATTTGTTCAGTAATCTTTTTTCTTCTCTTTTTTTTGGATCTATTTTTTGAAAATAATAAACAAAACCCTAAAATTGATAATTTATTATTAGGCGTTCTTTTATGTTCTAGACTTTTAATTTGATATCGTTTGCTCAAGTAAGGGAGATGAATCAATTTCTAATAATAAATATGAACCGCCTTGTAATATTGCAAGACCCAGAATTTACTTTCTATATTAGAAAAAACAGCTGAATTATTAATATTTATAAAATTTGGAATAAAAAAATAGATTGCGTAAATGTAACAATGCATAGATATTGATCCGCATTTTTAGCTGACTGACAACTGCTCAAATTATTAAAAAAACATCCTTCATATTCATCATATACTCAATTCCCTACTGAGTAATCATGTTGTCTAAAAAGGATTCTAGTTTGAACTCTAATGTCAAAGATTATCAATTTTACGAAATGAACTTCTTCAAGACTTGTGATGGATGCTAGTACTTAAAAAAATTTATTTAATTACCTGTCCTACCAAGCAAAATTATTTTTTTTTAAAAAAAATCAATTTTGTTAATGATACAAAAATAGAAGTTTTGTTTGATCCAATTATCAGCCCTAAAGCAATTATTAAAGATAAACCAAAATATTCCTCTAATGTAATCAACTATCTTTTAGCAATTAAACTACCAACAAAAATTTTATTTTTTTACTCAAGGTTTTTAAGGAATTTAATTTCAATAAAGATTATACGCTTGTTATTGTCGGAGAGGGTGAACAAAAAAAATTAATTGAAACATTTATTAAAAAAAACAAAATGGAAAATTACATAGTAAGATACTTAACTAACAAATAATAATTAGATACCACCAAAATTGCAAGTGTTTTGTACTGACTTCTTTGTGGGAGGACCCAGGTTTTGTTTTAGTCGAAGCTTGTTATATGAACACACCTATAATTTCTAGTAACTGCAAAAATGGTCCTGAGGAAATATTGAATTATGGAAAAAATGGAATTTTATTTGAAAGTAATGATCGAGAAAAAGTTTACTAAATGCATTAAATAAATTTGTTAGTCTTGATATTAAAGAAGTTAAAAGCTTTGTTCTTAATGCTAAAGAACAAACCCAACAATTTTCTATATACCGTCATTACAAGTTTTTATCTAATTTATTAGACAATAAAGAAATTTAATAATTAGCTTCATTATTTATAATACTTTCTGCAGTATTAAAGCCTATTTCCATCATTTGATCAATATCACCGTAGTAAAATTGACCCTGTCTACCAATAGAATAAAAATTTTTTATTTTTTTAATATTATCTAAAAAACTATGTGAAGGTATTTTGTGATCTTTTACATGTTCAGCAACTTCTGTTTACAATTATTTTATAATCCAAAATATCTTTACTAGTAAGTAATTTATCATTTTCTAGACTTCTTAGACATTCATCAAATATTTCTTTATCAGTTTTTAGCCACATTTGGCTATTGAAATGACATGATATTTCAAGAGAGAAAATATTTAAATTTTTAGGACTTAATCGATTGCTGAATCCCTGCTAAGTTCTTTCTTATTTGTTTTGCGATATCTTTTGACTTCATTTTTATCTCCAATTTTTTTTTATAGTAATAATATTTACGACAATTAAACAAAGATACTCTAAATTTTGTGAGTTATTTAATATCTCTTGATTTTTATTCATTAAATTGAGCATTGCGAACTGATCTATTAATCGCAATTGTAGATATTACAATATCAGAATTATATGTCTCTAGGTTGGTAATTATTTCAAATTGATTATTTTTTTCTAAATAATTAATTTTTATAACTTCTTTTTTAGTTATGTATAATTCCATTGTTTTGAATAATTTTTTTAGCTATTCTTTTTCCAATTTCTCCAAATCCTTTTTTAGGGTAAAAAGTAGGTAGGCTTTCTCTTTGAACAATATTAAGATCTGTAGGTTCTATTTTAGTAATTTCTAAGAATTTCTTTAATGCTAAATGCTTAAGTGTTTGGGCAAAATCTAATTTTTTACTTGATGGAATAACTCTATGTGACAAATCTTCAGTTTTTATTTTCCAAAATTGCTCTGTATAAGGCTTAAAAAAATTAATGTATAAAAAATAACCAAAATTACTAATTGCCCAATCTTTGACTGTTAATTGATTATTTTTTTGATAAGTATTCTTTTTAAATAAATTTACAAAATAAGATTTTAAAAAGCTAATAAAACATAAAATGGGAATAGCGGGTCCCATTTTAAATAAGATTCCTTTTGCTGAAAGAGGATATTCAACGAATTTTCCCATAAAGTACATTTTTACAGATCTTGTTTTTTTTGGAAAGTCTTCGGGGTCCTCTTTAAATAGACTTTTTACCATATCATAAATTTTTTTATTTTCTGTAAAAAATGAATGAGGTCCAATATCGAAATAAAAATTATCTATTTTGACGGTTTTAGCTAATCCGCCAATATTTGTGTCAGATTCTAAAATTTTTACGTTATATCCAGCTTCTGTTAATTTCCAGGCAGCACTTAAACCAGTTATACCAGCTCCAATTATTATTACATTTTTCATACGCTAGTTGGAATGGACCAGGTTTTTTGTAATTTGTCATGAATAAACCAAAACTATTTTCATTAAAAAAATTTACAAAAAAATCAGGAACTTTAATACCAGTTACGTTTAATAATAAATTTCCAATTAAGGTAAAAAGAATTTATCTTTATTTATGGAAAAAAAAAATTCAAAAGAGGAGATCATGCTCATAAAAAATGCTCGCAATTTTTTATTCCAATTCATGGAAAATTTAAAATTAATTTAAGATTTAAAAATAAAGAAAAATTTTTTAATTTAAATAATATATACGGCGATATACCTTAACTTCTACAAATGTATTACAGTTAGTATTTTTTGGATAAAAATTCTGTTATTATGGTTTTAAATGATAAAGAGTATGATTTTAATGATTATATTGAGTCATCCAAAGAATTTTTAAAATTTGAAAAAAAAATATGATGTTATTTTATTACTGGAGCATGTGGTCATATTGGATCATATTTGATTGAAAATATATACAAAATAAAAAAAATCAAAAATGTACATTTAGTTGATAGTTTATTTGAAGACAAAACATACTCATTATATAATTTAAATAATAGTAAAAAATTTTATTTTTACAAAATTGACCTTAGTAAAAAAAATTCTCTAAGTAGTTTTAAAAATATTAGTATAATTATTCATATACAAACTCATCCTCACCAAAAAGTTTTGAAATCAAAAAACAAATGTACAAAAATAATTTATATTCATTTAATAACGTGGTAAAATATTGTATACAAAACAAAACCAAGCTTTTGCACATTTCCTCCACTAGTATTTATGGAAAAACTAAAGGTATTGTTAATGAAGTCGTGTGAAAAAAAATATTTAAAACCACAAAGTCCCTATGCTTCAATTAAATTAATAGAAGAAAAAATATTGCAAAAAAAAAACAAAAAAATTACGTTATGTAACTTTTAAGATTCTGGAACTATTGTTGGTCCTTCAAAGGGAATGAGGTTTCATACAGCTGTAAATAGTTTTTGTTTTAATGCGTGCATTGGAGAAAAAATTGCAGTTTATGAAACTGCTATGAATCAATATCGACCATATCTATCTATTAGAGATTCTTTTAAAGTTTTCAAGTTCTGCATAGAAAAAAATTTTTTTACCAATCAGATTTATAATGCTATTAGCAATAATTATACTGTGAGCCAAATTTTAGATAAAATAAAAAGGATAAAAAAAAAATAGAAATAAAATATGTACGGTCACCAATAATGAACCAACTTTCTTATCATGTGGATGATCAAAAACTAAGAAAAGAAGGTCTTTTTCTTAATTCTAATATAGATTTTGATATAGAGAAAACGTTTAAATTATTTAAGAACATATTATGAAATGCAAAATTACAAACAAAAACATTATTCCAATAATATCATTTGGAAAGATGCCGTTAGCAAATGGTTTTTTGAAAAAAAAAGATTTTAACTCTGAGTATTTTTATAATCTTAGCGTAGGGTGGTCTGAAAGTCTTTCCTTGTTTCAATTAAATGAATTCCCTGATCCAAAAAAAATGTTTAATAAAAACTACCCATTTTATTCAGGAAGCTCTCAATATATGATTAATCATTTTCAAAAATATTCTCAGTGGATAAAGAAAAATTATGCAAATGGATTTTCTAATATTATCGAAATTGGATCAAATGATGGTACTATGCTTCAAAATTTTAAGAAGTTTGGAGATAATTACGTAGGATTTGAACCATCCAAAAGTGTTGCCGATGCAGCAATAAATAAAGAAATAAAGACTTTAAATCAATTTTTTAACTATCAAAATATTAATAAAATTAAAAATTTTATTAATAATACAGATATTGTCTACGCAGCAAATGTCATATGCCACATTCCTGATATTAAAGATCTGGCAAAAGCCTTGGATAAGGTTTTAAATTCTTATGGCCTTTTTATTTTTGAAGAGCCGTATTTGGGATCGATGTTTAAAAAAGTTTCATATGATCAAATATACGATGAGCATATTTATATACTTTCTATTAGTTCAGTTTTAAAAATTTTTAAACTTTTTGATTTTGAGTTAATAGACGCCATTCCCCAAGTTACACACGGTGGGTCAATGCGATATATTATTTCTCGAAAAAAAAAGTATGCATTAACATCTAGATTAAAAAATTTATTGGAATTTGAAAAAAAAAGTGGACTAGATAATTTTGAGTTTATGTCTAAATTTTAAGAATAATTGCGAAATGTCAAAGCGCAGAACTTTAAACAAACTTATTTATTTTAAAAAAAATAAGAAAAAAATATGCGGTTATGGAGCGACATCTAAAAGTACAACTATTTTAAACTATTGTAAAATTGGACCAGATATAATTGATTGCATATTTGATACAACAAAAGAAAAAAATAACAAGTATTCACCAGGAATGCACATACCAATTGTTAAGATGAATAAATCAAAATTTAATATGTTTGATATTTCTGTGATCTGTTTGCATGGAATCATAAAAAAGAAATTTTTAAAAAAGAAAAGCAATTTTTGAAAAATGGTGGAGAATGGTTTTCTCATGTTAAAATATAGTTATTAAGTGAAAAAAAAAATTATCATAACTGGTGGTTCTGGAAGATTTGGATCAATTCTTAAAAAGAAAAAAAGTTCTTACCAAGTTTTATTTCCAAAAAAAAAAAATTTAAACATATTGTATTTATCAACAATTAGAGCGTATTTAAAAAAACATAAGCCAGATTATCTTATTCATCTTGCGGGGTTGTCTAGACCAATGAATTTACATGATGATAATATCAAAAAAAGTATTAATTTAAATATTATAGGAACAGCGAATATTGTTAAGGCATGCTCTGAAATGAACATTAAATTAGTTTATTTTTCAACTAATTACGTTTATCCCGGAACAAAAGGTAATTATAAAGAGTTCTGATAGTCTTTTTCCAATTAACAATTACGCATGGTCAAAATTAGGAGGGGAATGTTCTGCTGCAGACTTTATAAAAATTCACTTATATTAAGAGTATCTATGACAGAATTTCCATTTGTTCATAAAGCAGCTTTTGCAGATGCGGTAAATAGTTTTCTTTATCAGCGCGATGTTGCAAAAATTTTATACAAAATTTTAGATGCTCGAGGTGTTGTTAACGTAGGAGGAAAAGTCACAGACTGTTTATAATTTTATTAAAAAGAAAAATAAAAGTGTTAAAAAAATATTTTTAAATAGTTTTGTCGAGTTAATATTCCTCGTATATTTATCATTAAATATAAATAAATTAAGCAATATCTTTAAAAAAAAATATGATTAATAATTGGGAATATTTAAGTGAATATAAAAAATATAAACCAAAAATTTTGAAACTCATCGATAAAATAATGGGTAAAGGTCTCGCCCAAACGTTCGTAAATAAAGGGCAAGGTTTGAAAAAAATTTTTGCTTATATAATAAAGCCAAATATGGATTGGGTATTGCAAATGGCACCGATGCTTTGTTCATGGCACTAAAAAGTTTAAATATTGGGTCAGGGGATGAGGTAATTACAGTATCCAATAACAAAAAAAGATAGTAAGCCTTTAGGGAAGAAATCTTGCGGTTGATGGTTTGGTGTTTGTTGCCTTGATCCATCAAAAATACCATCCATGACCTGATGTGCACATAGGAAGCCGAATCGACAGAACTTGATATCATGCAAGAACTTATTCTTTAAATAAAAAATAGCTAAAAAATTTAAATTAAGAATAATTGAGGATTGCGCTCAGTCATGCGGAGCTACACTTTGAAGGAAAAAAGTGTGGTACCTGGGGAGATATTGGATGCTTGCATTATCAATTAATATATTCAGTTCGATAGAATTTATTTTATTTACGTTTAAATAACATTATATAAAAAAATACTAAGAGTATGGATCAGTGACCATAAAATCAAGATATTTTAAAACAATACTATGCATTTTCATGTGAACAACTTCAAGCTAGAATACAAGGAGATTAATATTCTTTATAGGAATGAGAAAAATTTCACATAAATCTATTCAGTAAAAACAAAAAATAGCTAAATTATATATTTCTGGTTTGGCAAATACTAAATTTAAGTTACCTCAGTTAAAAAATAATGTTTTTCATATTAATACACATTCTAACAATAGAAAATCTATTTTTAAAAATTTAAAGAAAAAAAAAATTAATCTAAACATTAATTATCCTTTCCTAAGTTAGAAGTTACAACACCAGTAAAAAATATGTATGTAAATCTTGTAATTGTTTAGAGAAAACTGAAAAAATTTCAAAACAGATATTTTCATTACCCATTTATCCAAATTTTTCTATCACTAACATTGATAAAATAATAACTTATTTAAAAGAGGCATAAAAAATTTTAAATAAATTTTATAAAAACTTAATAATTAGAAACTAATTATAATCAATAGATAATATTTTTATTTAAAAATATTTTACTTAAAGTTTGCTCTTTATTAAAGTATTCATCTAAATTTTTTTGAAAATCAAATCTAAATAAACCTATGTATGCAACAATTTTTTTTTTATTAAATTGTTTTTTTTTTTTATAATACAATAAAATTTTATTGGATAAGTCTTTATAATTTTCTACTTTAAAAATAGTAGCCCACCTTTTCCACCACTTAAAATTTCATTAGGACCAGTCGGACAATTGCTAGAAATTACGAATTTTTTTAATGCTATCGCCTCAAGCAATACATTGGGTAAACCCTCGAATTTTGAAGTTAATATAAATAAATCAGATTTTTTTTACAAAGCGGATTGCTTTGAAAATTTATAATTTTTATAAATTTTTTTAAATTATGTTCTTCAATATCCTATTATTTTATTTTTATTAAGTAGGCATTTAATTAATAATAATTTAAATTTATTTTTTCCAAAATTTATCTAATGTTAATAACGGAAAATGGTCTTTTTGATCCACAAATCTTCCTACATTTATTATTTTAAGATAATTTTTTTCTTTATTAAAAAAAGGAAATTTAAATTTATGTCTAGATTTAGTCTCAATTTCTTTTTTATTTAATGGATTATAAATACATTTTGCCCTTACATTAAATTTTAATTTAAGCTCTTTCTTAAACTCTAAACTGTTAACAATAATTTGATCAGATAAATTTAATATTTTTTTATAAATAAATGTTTTAATTTTATTTTTTGACCAACCACTCGGAGAAGAATTTGATCTTGTTATAACTTTGATATTAAAAAGTTTGCAAAAAACTATGCAATATAAATTTGCTTGAAAAGCAAAAACTAACACATTTTTATTAAAAATAACTATTTTGAACAGAATTAAAAGACAAATAAAGTATTTTACTCTTCTGCCAAATGAATCCCAAATGTTAAAATATGGTGTTACAAAGTTCAATGACTCAAATTTATTTTTAAATTTTTTACTTGCAGTGATGAGTGTAATATTATTAATTTTTTTTGCTAAATAATTAGAAATTATAAATAAGTTTTTTTCTACGCCTCCACCCTCAATAGAAGGCATGAAAATTATTAATTTTTTTTTCATTTTGATTTATTTTATATTAGTATAATTTTTTTAAAAACTTATATATATAAAATTAATGACACTGGTAAGTATTATAATGCCATTTTACAAAAAAAGAAATTTGAAAAAACTTTATGGTCTGTTTTTAATTCTACCTATAAAAATTTTGAAATTATAACTATTCATAAAGATATTATAAAAAAAGATTTATTTTTTTTAAAAAAATTATCTTTTTTGGATACTTTTTAAAATTTATAATAATAAAAAAAATATGGGCGCAGGATATTCTAGATAATTTTGGAATTCAAAAATCAAAAGGAAGTTTTATAGCCTTTTTGGATTGTGATGATATTTGGCATGAAAAAAAATTAATAAAACAATTAACTTTTATGAAAAAAAAGAAAATTCTTTTAAAAGTTCACTTCTTACAAAATAATTGATGAAAAAGGAAAAATTCTTTCATCTAGAAATGCAAAACCTGTACTTGGTCATCATGAATTATTGAAGTCTTGTGATATTGCTCTTTCTTCGGTGATATTATCAAAAAGTCTAATAGATAAAAAATGTCAATTCGCCTCATTAAAAACAAAAGAAGATTTTGTTCTGTGGCTTAAAATTACAAAATACAAAACTAATTTGTATGGTCTTAATGAATTTTTGTTGTTGTGGAGAAAAACTAAAAATTCACTGTCAAGTAATACCAAACAAAAGCTGATAGATGGATTTAGAGTTTATAATCAATATATGAGTTTTAATTTTATAAAATCATTTTATTATCTGATACTTCTTTCTATTAATTATATAAAAAAAAATATTTATGATTAATAAAATTTATTATTTTCCTTTTTTAATTATATTTATTTCAATAATTCTGCAATTTTATTTCATCTAAAAAAAAATGGATCTTTAATACAAAGACAATGATACTAAAGATTTACTAGCAACCGGTGTATTATTTGGAATAATTTTAATTATTGGATTGTCTATTAATATTGATTTAATAACTTTATTTTTAGTATTAATCTTTTTAATTGGCTTTCTTGCAGATATTAAAAAAATGAATTCCCCCAAATTAAGATTATTATTGCAATTTGTTATAGTTATATATTTTATAATTCTATTTAATATTCAACTTCAGTATGTAAGAGTTCCTTTCATAGATTTTTTTTTAACAAATATTTTTTTTAGTTTATTTTTTACGACCTTTTGTATTTTGATAATTATCAATGGAGTTAATCTAACAGATGGAGTTAACACTAGCTCAATTGGCTACTTTCTTATAATTTCGCTTATTCCTTTTTGTTTTAATAGATACAAAGCAATCAATTATTTTCAAAAAAATAGAAATAACTTTATTTAATAGAGATTTTATTTATTTTGTTTCTTTTTAATTTTTTTAATAAATTATATCTTGGAGATTCACGAGAGCCTATTTGTTGGGTAATTTGTTTATAGATGTTGGTTTAATAGATTTCTATTTGTTAAATACAGGACTGTATCTCCTTTGTGTATCATACTATTACTTTGGTACCCGGCGTTTGGAAAATCTTTTTTACGAATCATAAGGAAATTGAAATATTTTAATTCCCCAACTACCCCCGATACTTTGCATTTTCATCATCTTTTATTTTTTTTAATTAAAAAAAAAAATTATTTGACACAAATTATCAAAACACAATAACAGGTTTATTTATAAATTGTTATAATTGTTGTGTGTTTAAGATTTTTCTTCTTTTGGTTCTCTTGTACCTATAACATATTCGAATTTTTTTGATTTATTGTATTTTTTATAATAAATACAATACGCAATTATTCCAACTAATTTTTTTGTATTATCAACTACTGGAATTCCAGAAATTTAAAAATATTATTACAGCAACATTAGTTGTAAAAAAACTTCCAGAGGGAATTATTGGAAGTGTTGAGACAAAAACAAATAATAAGATTACCAAGCTATAATTTTTTGATATAATTTTTTATATTTAAAATTAAACAAAATCCAATCAGCAAAACAAAACTTATATAGCCAAACAGCCCAGTTTCGGATAAAAGCTCAAAGTGTAATTGATGAGGGTGAGTAGATGCTCTTCTCATCATTAAACTCAAGTTTCGAGTTTATATATATTTCTTTTTGACTTTCAGTTCGAAAATTTTTTAATCCTACACCAAAAAATTTATGCCTTTCAAATATTTTTATTGCAGTATGATAATGCGCCCCATAAGGAGATTGCATTATATAATTAACTATTCCTAAATTTTTAGCAATTTTTATTTGGTCTAGATACCGTTCATGATAGGTCTTTGTAAGTTTTGCAATCCCAATTATCACCACAAAAGATAAAACAGAAATAAATAAAATTTTGAATATAAATTTACTTTTATTAAATAAAAAAAGAAAAAAGTAGCATGTTTCTATTAATTTTATAAAATTAGACCAAGTTTTTTTTTGTTCTTCAATAAAACTTTTAGAAAAAAAAGCATATTATTTTTTTTATAGTTATAAAAAAAATTAAAGGTTAAAAATAATGCAAATGCATAATAGTAGTTTCCTATTTTTAGCTCTTCTTGTAAAAATCCAGAAAGTCGACCTTGCATAGGAGATTGAAAACCAAGTAAATCAAAACCATAATAAGACTCAAATAGTAAATCAAAAGTCGTTAGTAAAAAAATAAAAAACCAGCATTTAAATATTAAATTTTGATATTTGTTATCTTGATAATTGAGAGCATATTTAATTGAAAATGCGAGTAAAATAAATTTGATAAATCCAAATGCTCTGAAAAAACTAGACGGAATATTTGTGCTAAGTAGTAAGTTTATTAACAAAGTCAGATAAAATAAAAGTAGAGCATAAAATATATAATTTTTAAAAATTTAATTTTCAATTTCCTTATGTAATTTATATATAAATAAAATACTTATTAATAAAGTCGTTACATTAATTATTGCTGATTTTGTTAAAATCACTAAAGGAAAAAAAGAAATTAAAGATATTAGAATAAATAAAATTTTGTCTTCTTTAAAAAAAGAAATTATTTTTTTATTCATTTGAAAAGATATAATTTTATCATTTCTAATAGAATTAATATACCATCTTTAATTGCATTTACTTTTTTCTTGCCTGCAATTCTTCTTACGTTCATAACATGGAATTGATATTAGTTTCATTTTACTTCTATAAGCTTTTATCGGTAATTCGACGCAAAAGGAAAAGTCTTTTTTATTTAGTTTTAAAAAATTTGCTTTTTTTGTATTTCCCATAACATAAGTATACAGAATATCTGAAATTGGTAGTTTAAAAAAAAATTTTCCAATCTTAGAAAAAAAAAAATTTCCCACGTATGTTACAATGTTATCATCATCAGAGCCTCCGAAAGCTTGATATCGAGATCCAAAAATAAAGTCATATTTTTTCAATAGTATATGCATTTTATATAAGTCTTTGGGATCAAAAGATCCGTCAGCATTAAATATACAAAAATAAGTGGTTTGCACTTTTTTAATACCCTCAATTATAGCGCTGCCATATCCTAATTTATCTTGATGAAGAATATCAATATTTGGTATTCTTCTAATTGAGTCAATTGTTTGTTTATCATTTTTATCTAGGACTATCAATTTCTTGACCTTAAAATTTTTTAGTTCAGCAAGAACTAGAGGAAGAGATTCCGATTCATTCTTAGCTGGTATTACTAATGTTAAATCGTTCATATTTATATTTTTAATAATTAGTATTTAATAGTATCAATTTTGTATATTAATATATAACAATATAACAAAATGAATATTATAATATTTACTTTTAGTTATTATTTAATTGCAATATCAGTCATAGGATATGGCCTATTATTTAAATCATTTGAAAATTCAAATAAAAAAATAAATTTTAAAAAGATAGGAATATTTGGTCTGTTTATTTTAATAATTTATTCTTACTTATCCTCTTTTTTTATTGCTCATAGTACCAATCACAACACTATAATTATATACATTGGAGCATTATTTTTTTTATATAAAATTGTATCAATAAGAATTTAATAAGGAAGGATTTTGGTTATTATTTTTAATTTTTTCAATTTTATATATAATATTTTTGCATATAAAACAAATGAAGATTTTCCATATTATCATTTTAGTTACACCATGCTTCTTACCGAAAATGTATCAATGTTAGGAATTGGAGCGTTTAATCACGGATTTAGAACACCATCATCATTATTTTACATAAATTCATTATTTTTTCTTCCTTATTAAATTTTACTCTTTTCACTTTGCAGCTATTATGATTATGGGATTTGCTAATTTAATTTTAATTCAAAAATTAATAAACTTTATTCGCAAAAATGAATTTAACTTCATAACATATCTATATCTTTATTAAGTTTTATTTTTGTAAATATTGTATTTTACAGAATTGCAGAACACGGAACAGACAGATCTGCACAAATTTTAATTTTAATTATAGTAATTGAAATATAATCCAACTAATTTTTTTGATATTATAAAATATAAAAGTAAATTTCAAAAAATTTTAGTGCTAACTGGAATTGTTGTTTCCTTAAAAGCTTTTTATATTCTTTACCTAGTTTTTATTATTTATTTGATATATTTTTTATATACAAAAATTAGTTTAATAAAATTAGCTAATAGTAAAATATTATTTATATTATTTTATTAACAGAGCAAATTAGTTTTAATAATAAATTTAAAGAACTCGGCACTGCTTCTTTATCCTATAAAATTTACATGCATTTCCAGTTTGCCATGGTCATTTACCGACCAAGAGTTGAAGTTAATGAGTATTCATTATGAAAACTGGGCTAAGGGAGGCGCTGGACCAGGGTTTAGTGTAGCTAGTCCAGAAATTTACGTTCAAAACTTTAATTGGCTAGGCAATTGGTTGAAAGTTTATTTTGCAGAAAAGGGGATTAACACATTGGCTGGGATATCAAGTATTGCGTTAGTTGTTTTTATCACCTTTTATTCTAAAAAGAAAAAAGAATACGAGCAAAGAACTTACAAATTGGTTTTATTAATCACCTTTATTTTGTTTTTAGAATGGTTTTGGAAACATCCAGCACTGAGATACGGAGGGTTTTGTTTGTGGGCTTTGCTAATTTTTATACCTACTTCTGTTTTGTTAGAACGATATTCTCAGGAAAAGACAAGAACAAAACTAGTAGTATTGTTACTAATTACAATTTTCATATTTATGGGAAGAAATTTCAAAAGAATATCTACTGAAATAAAACAATACAATTACAAACCTTTTGTTTATACTTTTTACTATGTTAATGAAGATGGAAAAGAAAATTATTTTACAACAATTAGACAAATTAAAAAATTAATATTTGAATTTGAACATTGTGCAAAAGTAATTACGACTTACATGATAAATACTGTATCTCTATAAATAAAAAAGTAGGCACATTATATAATAAATATTTTTTTAATAAAAAAGCATTCTAGGGTTAATATTTAATGAGAAAAATATCAGTTATTAATTCTATTATTTTTTGATTATTTTCATAAAAAAAAAATAATAAACTTTATCAAAAAGAAGAGCAAATAGAATTGAAACAATTATAGATATAGGCGCTCATCTCATGGCGAGAGTATTAAAATTATTTATTAAAAATTTTAAAATTTTGAATATATATTTCTTTTCGAACCTTCACCGGAGAATTTCAGAAATTTTATAATATAATACAAAGCGATTTGGAAAAAAAAAATATAAATTTAGAGGCTTTCAATTTAGGATTAGGATCAAGTGATCAAAAGTTGCATCTAAATGTTCCAGTTGAAACATCTTCTTCTACAATTAACTCTATAAATACAAAATCCAAGTATTATCACAAAAAAGATCAAATTTTTAGGACAATACAATAAATATTTTTTTCATAAAAAAGAAAAAATTCAAATTACAACATTAGACAAAGTGATGATAGGTAAAAACTATGGCAATGTAGATTTAATCAAAATTGATACAGAAGGTTATGAGTATGAAGTCTTAAAAGGTAGTGTTGAAATATTAAAAAATACTAAATTAATTTTATTTGAGCATCATTATGATAACATGATTGTAAAAAATTATAATTATAAAAAAATTAACGATTTTTTAGTCCTAAATAATTTTAAAAAAGTTTTTAAGGCAAAAATGCCATTTAGAAAAACATTTGAATATATATATGAAAATACAAAAAAATTTTGATCCCTGGGTTTCAATATTAATTATTAATCATAATAATGAAAAGTTCATTCCAAGATGCCTTAATTCAATAAAAAACCAAACATACAAAAATTATGAAATAATTTTTTTTGATGATAATTCAATAGATAATTCAATTAAAGTTGCAAAAAAGTTTTGTAAAAAAAATTTTTTATTAATTGCAAATAAAAAAAACACTAAATGTGGATCATATAATCAAATAAATGGTTTTTACAGAGCATTAAAAAGAAGTAGTGGTGAAATCATATTTTTTTTAGATAGTGATGATTTTTTTAAACCAAATAAAATTAAAATAATTACAGAAATTTATAGCAAAAATAAAAATCAAAAAATAATAATGGACATGCCTATTTACAAATATTCAACCAAAAGTATAAAAAAAAAAATTAAACCAAGATTATTTAGGAATTACTGGCCCAATTTCTCTCCACAAAGTTGTATCTCAATGAAAAGAGATTTTGCTTATAAAGTGTTTAAAAAAGTAAATTTTAAAAAATTTCCAGATAATTTGGCTTGATTTTAGAATTGCCACTTATGCTTATTATAAAGATAATATTTATATAATAAATAAATTTCTTACGTATTACAGAAGGTCTAGCGGTCAAGTATCATCTAATTTTAATTTTTTAGGATTAAATTGGTGGCGCAGAAGATATCAAGCTCACGAATATATTAAATTTTTTTTCAAATCGAATTTTATAAAAAACCAATTAATTTAGATTATTTAATTGATATTTAACAAAGGTTTTTAAAAAAAAATGAAAATTAAAAAAAGATACATAGGCAAAAATAGTTTTATAGGTAAAAATATTTATGAAAAATTAAAAAAAAAATTAGATATAGTTTGCTTAAGTTTCGAAACTGCAAAAAAAAAAAAAAATTTTTTTTAAAAAATTTAAATTTATTATTAATTGTTCTATTTGCTTGTGACCCATTTTTAAAAAATATAAAGAAATTAATGATTTTGATTTATTGTTAGCTAAAAAAATACAATTTACTAATTGTAAATATATTTTTATATCTACAAGAAAAGTATATAGGCCTAAATTTAATATAACAGAAAAAACAAAAACTTTTATTCGGTGGCCACTCACGGAGGATACAGTTGAGGGAAAAATATATTGTGTAAAAAAGCACCTGCTTCATTGAAAGTTTTATCGCCTTCGCCCTTGTTATAGATACCAAAAGAAAAGTTCATACTACATTTTTAGATCATTTCTGTAAAAATATTTTAAAAAATAATGTTATTTTTTGTAGAAAAACCTATAAAGATTTTTTGATCAACTGACTTATTTATTGCCTTTTTTTACTGATGAAAAAGAATCTGACTGATTTTTCAAAGAATCCTAAGAAAATGAAATATGGTAAAATGGTTAAATTTTTTTAATAAACAAAAAATTAATTTAATAATGGAAAATCAAAATAAAAATCTCAATTAAGTTTACTTTAAGTAATAATAAGTTAAAAAAAATTATAAATTTTAAAATATTAATTGTTGATTTAAAAAAAGATTGTATTAAGATAAGTAAAGAAATTTTTTTAAAATAATGAAAAAAAAAGCTTTAATTTTTGGTGTTACCGGACAAGATGGTTCTTATCTTGCGGCATTACTTTTGAGTAAGGGATATACTGTTCACGGAGTAAAAAGAAGATCCTCCTCTATAAACACTCAAAGAATAGATTCTATTTATCAAGACCCACACACCAAAAATAGAAAATTTATTTTGCACTATGGTGATGTGACGGATACTTTTTCAGTTTCTTCAATTATAAAAGAAGTAAAACCAGATGAGATTTATAATTTAGCTGCACAATCTCATGTTGCGGTTTCTTTTGACGTTCCGGAATATACTGCGAATGCAGATGCTACTGGGAGCTCTTAAGAATTTTAAAGTCTATTAAATTTCACAAACTAGAAAAAAAAACAAAATTTTATCAAGCAGGTACATCAGAAATGTTTGGTAAAGTTCAAGAAATTCCTCAAACAGAAAAAACTATGTTTTATCCAAGAAGTCCATATGGAGTAGCAAAACTTTATGCTCATTGGATTACTAGTAAATTATAGGGAGGCATATAATATATTTGCTTGTAATGGAATATTATTTAATCATGAAAGTCCAGTTAGAGGAGAAACTTTTGTAACAAGAAAAATTATAATGGAGTTATGTAAAATTTATTTAGGACTACAAAAAAAGTTATATCTTGGAAATTTAAATGCCAAAACGAGATTGGGGACATGCAAAAGATTATGTCGAAGGAATGTGGAAAATGTTGCAACAAAAAAAAGCCAGACGACTATGTTTTAGCGACAGGTACCCAGTATAGTGTTAAAGAATTTGCAAGTTTAGTTTTAAAGGAATTGGGAATTGAATTTTTATTGGAAAGGGATCTGGAATAAATGAAAAGTGCTATTGATAATACTGGCAAAATTATTAATAGAATGTGATGCAGCTTACTATAGACCTTTAGAAGTTGATACCTTGCTTAGGAAATTCTGTCAAAAGCCAGAAAAGAATTGAATTGGAAACCAAAAACTAATTTGAAAATCTTTAGTCAAAGAAATGATGCCAAGTGGAATTAATTTTATTAAATGTTAAAAAAAAATAGCAAAATATTTATAACAGGCCATCAAGGGTCTAGTTGGCTCTTCGCAGTGCTAAGAAAGATTAGCAGTCTTTTGGTTATAATAACATTATTTTTCAATACCTAAAAAACAACTAGATTTGAGAAATCATAATAAAGTAAAATCATTTTTTAAAAAAAATAAAATAGATGCTGTAATTAATGCAGCTGCGACAGTCGGTGGCATTTATGCAAATAATAAATATAAAGCAGATTTTATCTATGATAATCTGTCTATCCAAAATAATATTATTCACTCTTGTTATGAAAATAATATTAAAAACTTAATTTTTTTAGGTTCTAGTTGTATTTATCCAAAAAATAGCTAAGCAGCCAATTAAAGAAAGCTATTTATTAACTGGTGAACTTGGAAAAAACAAATGAACCTTATGCAATTGCAAAAATAGCAGGAATAAAAATGTGTGAAAGTTATAATTTTCAATACAAAACTAACTACAAGTGTTTAATGCCTTGCAATTTATATGGACCAAATGACAATTATGATCTCGAAGAATTCACATTTTTTACCAGCATTGATATCTAAAATTCATTTTTCTAAAATTAATAAAAAAAACACCTTTACTTTATGGGGCACGGGAAAACCAAAACGAGAGTTGATGTATGTTGATGATTTAGCCGACGCTTGTATTTATTTTTTAAATAAAAAAACTAAAGAAACACTAATAAATGTTGGCAGTGGACATTGAAATGAAAATTATTGATTATGCTAAATTTATAATGAGTGAATTGTGTATTGATCTAAAAATAAAATTTGATTTGTCAAAGCCAGATGGAACTATAAGAAAAATTATAGATAGTTCATTGGCAAGACGATATGGGTTGGAAACCTAAAAGTTTCTTTTAAAAAAGGTTTTGAATTTGTAACAGTAAAAACTATCTAAGAAAAATTAGTTTAAAATGAACAAATATATTGTAGTAACAGGCGGAGCAGGATTTATAGGTTCAAACTTAATTAAGTATTTATTATTAAAAACAAAATATAAAATAATCAGTATAGATAATTATTCTTCAGGATCAAAAATTAATCATTTAATAAATAAAAGAGTAAATTATATAATAGAAGATACATGTAATATTTCTAATAAATTAGATAAATTTAAAAAAAAAATTATAGTCATGTTTCACTTTGGAGAGTTTTCAAGAATTCATCGAAAGTTTTATTTAATATTAAAAACTGCTTTGCATCTAATATTAAAGGAACCTCAGAAGTGTTTTATTTTTGTCTTCAGAAATAATATTAGAATTATTTACTCAGCAACCTCTGCAAGTCTTGGTAATAAGGGAAATGATCAAAGTTTGTCTCCATATGCATTTACAAAATCAAAAAATTTACAATTATTAAGTCATTTAAAAAAATGGTTTGGTTTATCATATGAAGCATCTTTATTTTTACAATGTATATGGACCAGGACATATTAGAGTTGGGGCCATGGCTACTGTGATAGGAATTTTTGAGAATCAATATCAAAATAAAAAAAAACTTACAGTTGTTCGTCCAGGGACACAAAGCTAGAAAATTTACGCATATAAACGATACAGTTAGAGGCTGTTTCTATGCTTGGAAAAAAAATAAAAATAGACATTATAGTTTATCTAATATGAGATCTTATTCTATTTTACAGGTGGCTAAACTTTTTACTAACAATATAAAAATGGTGCCAGCTAAGACTCGGGGAAAGAAAAAAATCATCAATTATAAAAAAAATAGGAAAGCAAAAAATTTACTTGTTTCCATGTAAAATGAATTTAAAGCAATATATAGATTCATTTAAAAAATGCCCATCCTATTTAGTTGTGCTAGTGAATATTTATGTAATGATCATAGTTTTTTGAAAACTCTTCTGCTTTACATATTGGCCTTTAATGAGTATAAGTTCGTGCCTGGTGATTATTGCGAAGAGGTTATACCCGATCCCATTCCGAACTCGGAAGTCAAGCTCTTCAGCGCCGATGGTACTTTGCCTTAAGGTATGGAAGAGTAGGTCGTTGCCAGGCTTAAAAATGAAATAAAATTATGAAAGTAGTAAGTTCTTTAAAGTCATTAATAAAAAGAGATATTAATAATAAATTAGTAAAGAGAAGAGGAAAGCTTTACGTAATTAATAAAAAAAATCCTCGAATGAAGGCCAGACAAGGCTAAGAAGCCTTCATGGATATTCACGAACAAAAAAAAACTTGGTCTAATTTTATAAAGTTAATAGTTTGGGCATCTTTAGGAGTTATTTCAGTACTAGTTTTAATGGCAATTTTTCTTTTATAATTTAGTAAATTAAAGCAATAGTCAATTTTTATTTTTTTTTTGCGATTACCCAAATCTAAAGGTAATAAGACTTGATGATAATCAGTTCAATTTTAGAAAAAAATGCAGATGAAAATAGAATTTTATTCTCGTTAGACGTAATTAAGAAATATATCAAAAGTGGTGTAGCAGTTCATTTGCCAAAGGGCTATGGTTTAGAGTCTAACATTAACGATGAGGCTTTGATAAATAGCGGAGCTAATATTGAAGAAGTAGAACAGATCATGTCTAAAACTGATATATTGTTAATGGTATCTTTGGATCATGATCATGTTAGCGATAAACTTAAAATGAATTCAAGTATTGTGGTTAGTTATTTTGATAAAAATAATACTACTGTCATTAATAAATTAAAAAATAAACATATTAATCTTTTTGCACTTAATTATTTACCAAGAATTACTAGAGCACAGTCTATGGATGTCTTGTCTTCCCAGGCAAACCTTGCTGGATATAAAGCGGTGATAGACTCAACTTATGAATTTAATAAAGCGGTACCGATGATGATGACTGCTGCAGGAACAGTTTCACCTGCTAAATTTTTTGTTGTGGGAGCAGGCGTTGCAGGTCTCCAAGCTATTGCAACCGCAAAAAGATTGGGTGGAGTAGTCTCAGCAACTGATGTTAGATTAGCTTCAAAAGAACAAGTTGAAAGTTTAGGTGGTAGATTTGTATTTGTAGAGGGTTCAGAAAATTTAGAAACCGCCGGAGGTTATGCAAAAGAGGCAAGTGAAGATTTTAAAAAAAAACAAGAAGCATTATTAAAAGAGACAGTAAAAAAACAAGATATTATTATCTGCACTGCTCTAATTCCAGGTAAAAAAGCCCCACGAATTATTACTGAAGAGATGGTACTTTCGATGCAACCAGGATCAATCATTTGTGATTTAGCAGCAGCCCAAGGTGGTAACTCTGCATTCTCTGAACCAGGAAAAATAGTAGAAAAACAAGGAGTAAAGATTATTGGTTACACTAATTTTGCTTCTAGAATTTCTGAAACTGCTTCAAATTTATTATCAAAAAATATTTTTAATTTTATAGACCTTATTTATGACAAGGAGAAAAAATCAATTAAGATTGATCAAGAAGATGAAATTATTAAAAACGTATTAATGACAGGAGCAATGTAATGGATATAGACCCGTTTGTATTTAGGTTTGCAATTTTTATACTTTCTATTTTTGTAGGATATTATGTAGTTTGGAGCGTAACCCCAGCTTTGCATACTCCATTAATGTCAGTTACGAATGCTATTTCATCGGTGATTATTGTGGGAGCATTGGTTGCAGTTGCAGTCTCAAGCTCTGCAAGTTCAACCATTTCTATGTGGTCTGGTTTTTTTGGAATTTTACTTGCAGCTATAAATATTTTTGGAGGATTTTTAGTTACAGCCAGAATGCTTAAAATGTACAAAAAAGGAAAGAAATAATAATAATGCTTTCAGGAAATGTAACTGCCTCTTTATATTTAGTGTCAGGCATATTTTTTATTTTAGCATTACGAGGTTTATCATCTCCAGAAACCTCAAGAACTGGTAACTTATTTGGTATTGTAGGAATGATACTAGCAATAGTCGTTACTCTTCTTTCGGTAAAAGACTTAACGATTTTAATTAATAATTCAGTTTATATTTTAGTGCCACTTGTTATAGGCGGTCTTATTGGAGCTATAATTGCAGCAAGAATAGCCATGACTTCTATGCCACAACTAGTTGCTGGTTTTCATAGTCTCGTGGGATTAAGTGCAGTTTTAATAGCTGTTTCTGCATTCTACAATCCAGATTCATTTGGTATTGGAACTTTTGGCAATATTAAATTTGCATCCATTATTGAAATGTCGATTGGGGTTTCGATTGGTGCTATAACTTTTTCAGGATCTTGCATTGCATTTCTAAAATTACAAGGATTAATGTCTGGATCGCCCATTACTTTTAAAGGTCAACATTTCATCAATTTGTTCATAGGAATTGCTATTATTTTTTTGATTGGATATTTAACGATAAATCAATCAGAAAATATATTTTGGACATTAACTATACTTTCTATCGTAGTTGGTTTTTTAATTATCATTCCTATTGGTGGAGCTGATATGCCAGTAGTTGTTTCTATGCTCAATTCTTATTCAGGATGGGCTGCAGCTGGAATAGGTTTTACTTTAGAAAATACTGCTCTAATTATTACCGGTGCATTAGTTGGATCATCAGGAGCAATTTTGTCCTACATCATGTGTAAAGGAATGAATAGATCGTTATTTAATGTAATTTTAGGAGGATTCGGATCAGAGGGAGATGCTGCAACTGCTTCAAAAAATAATCCGAGCAAGCCTGTTAAACAAGCAGGAGCAGAAGATGCAGCTTTTTTAATGAAGAATGCATCTTCCGTTATTATTGTTCCTGGATATGGAATGGCAGTGGCACAAGCACAGCATGCCTTAAAAGAGATGGTCGACAAATTAAAAGCAAATGGTGTTAAAGTTTCTTATGCCATACACCCGGTCGCAGGCAGAATGCCAGGTCACATGAATGTTTTATTAGCAGAAGCAAATGTTCCGTACGATGATGTATTTGAATTAGAAAATATTAATAATGACTTTTCTAATACTGATGTAAGTTTTGTAATTGGTGCAAATGATGTAACTAATCCAGCAGCCAAAACAGATAAAACAAGTCCTATTTATGGAATGCCAATTCTTGATGTTGAAAAATCAAAA